>CAZDWO010000023.1:0-56015 GCA_964509175.1 uncultured Saprospiraceae bacterium | reverse complement strand
GCTGGACTCTCTGATGCAGTCCTCGTTGCAGAATCTCGTAGGACAGGTGGCTCGATGATAACTGCGGATCTAGCCAATGCTTATCATAAAGATGTATTTGCTCTACCAGGTCGTATAAACGATGAAACCTCAGAAGGTCCTAATCTGCTTATAAAATCTCATCGAGCAAATCTCTTAGACTCTGCCAAAGACCTCGCCTATGTGATGGGTTGGGAAAAATCAGAAAATACCAGCCAGCAGAAAGAACTGTTTGTAGAACTCAGCCCAGAAGAACGGATTATCATAGACACACTAAGAGGCAATCCGGATCTCAATGTAGATCAGCTGGCCATAAAAACAGAGATGAACATTTCCAAAATCGCTTCACTAACTCTTAACTTAGAATTTAAGGGAATGATACGCTCATTACCTGGTAAAAGATTTACCTTGATCTAAGAATTAAAATCTCTTATGAAACATATTTTTATTTATTCTCTGATGCTTCTTCTTTCCTATTCTTGTGATACTACACAGACCAAAAAACTGAGTGTGGACAACAGAGAAGAGGCATCTGATGAGTCACCTTTTAATATAATCTTACTTATAGGAGACGGAATGGGTCTTACGCAGATATCAGCAGGTATGTACTCACAAGGAAATACAACTGCTCTGGAGAAATTTAAAGTAGTAGGATTGCATAAGCCACATGCGAGTAATCAGCTGGTTACAGATTCTGCTGCTGCTGCTACGGCATTTGCCTGTGGAGTGAAGACTTATAATGGAGCCATCGGGGTAGATGCTGATACAGTGGCAAAGGAAACGATTCTAGAAATGGCGGAAAAGAAAGGGCTATCTACAGGTCTAGTGACCAGCTCGACCATAGTACATGCTACTCCAGCTTCCTTTTTTGCACATAATAAGTATCGTAAAAACTATGAAGAGATTGCTACTGATATCGTAGATAGTGGTGTGGACTTTTTTGTAGGAGGTGGCAAGAGCTTCTTTGTGAGTAGAGAGGACGAGAGAAACCTCTACGCAGAGCTTACCACTAATGGTTATGTAATCTCTGATTTTTTCCAGAGAGATTTTGATCAGGTGGTTATAGATCCGACTAAGAAGTTTGGATACTTATCTTCTAATAAAGACCCTATTCCAGTTGCCCAAGGAAGAGACTACCTTATACCTGCATCTAAGGAGGCCATAAAATATATGGATACTCAAAACAACCCAAATGGATTCTTCCTAATGATAGAAGGCTCACAGATCGACTGGGGTGGACATGCAAACGAACCAGATTATGTAACCTCAGAGTTCCATGAGTTCGATAAAATAATAGATGCGGCCTATGAGTATGCCAGAAAAGATGGTAACACTTTAGTTATCGTAACCGCTGACCATGAGACAGGAGGCTTAGCAATACAGCCAGATTCTAAGATGGATAGTCTATCTTATGCCTTTACTTCTGATTACCATACTGGTACCATGATACCAGTTTTTGCCTATGGTCCTGGAGCGGAAAAATTTGGGGGAATCTATGAAAATACAGCCATATTTAATAAGATGCTAGAGGCTTATGGCTGGTGATTTATTCTGCATTTGATTGCTTACTCCTAATAAATATCTACTGTTAATTGTTTATATAGAATTTTATTATATAAATAAATTTTATATATTTTCAATGAAAACAATTACTAATCTTTACAAAACAAAACAATGATAGGAACTTTTATAGGTCTATTATCAGGAGCAGTAAGCGGCAATGTAGCCAGAAAACTTATGCCTAAATCTTCACTGGGAACATAATGGAATTCTGTAGCCGGTATAGCCGGTGGCGGAATCGGATCTACAGTACTGGGAATGCTCGGTATAGGAGCAGCTTCTGCTATGGATGCAGGAGGTAGTGGAATGCCTGATATAGGCACCATGCTCGGAATGGGCGGCTCTGGACTAGCCGGAGGTGGAATCGTTATGGCCGTTATAGGCTTCATAAAAAGTGCGATGAACAAAGGATAACATCCTCCGATTCGTAAATACTAAATACTATAGAGGAAGTCTGCTTTGCGGGCTTCCTATTTTTTCTTTAGTCAGGTGATAAAATTAAGCTTCCACATACCCCTCCAGATGCCGCTCCGCATGATAGCTACTTCTCACTAGCGGTCCACTTTCTACAAAGTCAAAACCCTTAGACATACCGACCTCTTTATACTCAGCAAATTTATCAGGATGTACAAAGCTCTCTACGGCAAGATGCATTTTGGTCGGTTGGAGGTACTGACCGATGGTTACTACATCGCAGCCTGCTTCCATGAGATCATCCATGGTTTTATAGACCTGCTCATCGGTTTCTCCTAGTCCGACCATAAAGCCAGTCTTAGTCCGTTTTCCGAAGTCTTTGATTCTTTTTATTTGCTCTAGGCTTCTTTTATACTTTGCCTGTGGTCTTACTTTACGGTATAGCTCCTCTACGGTTTCCATATTATGAGAAACGACTTCCTGTCCTCCACTGATCATACGTTCTAGGGCTTCCCAGTTTGCTCTGGTGTCTGGGATGAGTGTTTCCATGGTAGTAGTAGGAGATTCCTTTTTTACTTCGACGACAGTCTGATACCAGATTTCTGCACCTCTATCTTTTAGCTCATCACGATTTACGGAAGTGATTACAGCATGCTTTACTTGCATCAGTCTGATGGCCTCTGCTACCCTTCTCGGCTCGTCCTCGTCATACTCTGGCGGTCTTCCAGTTTTTACTGCACAGAATGAGCAGCCACGAGTACATACATTTCCGAGTATCATAAAAGTTGCTGTACCGGCACCCCAGCACTCTCCCATATTGGGACAGTTTCCAGACTGACATATAGTATTGAGCTTATACTCATCTACTAGTCTACGTACTTTTTTGTACTCTTCTCCGATCGGTAATTTTACTCTTAACCAATCCGGTTTACGTTCTCGTTTAGGCTTATCCTTAGATATAACAGGTAGTTCCAGCAAGGTTTTATTTTTTATTTAATTGGCTCGCTTGCCAAATTGAATACTAGCGTAAAAATTAAAGAAGTATGGTTTATTAGAGACTGCATCAGTTTCTATCATAATCGGTACTCGTTTAGAATAGATGTCTGCCATCACTCCTACTTCCAGAGCTCTGACGCTTTTATCAAAGGCACCCTTGGACAGATGTAAGGCAAACTTCCCTTGTATACCAGGTATAAAGCTCCACTCATTCAGATTTTCAAAAAAACCAGAGGAGCCATAGATGTCATTGTTTACATCTAAAAATTTATCCCGATTTTCTTCAGAAAACTTTTCAGATCTTAATTCTGAAGCCAATCCAGTTTCTGTTTCTACATTAAAAATTAGATCTAGATAGTAAGGTCTCAATAGTGCAACAGAAGGACCTACCTCCCAGCTATATCCTACTGCGATTCCTCTTCGACGTGTTTTTTCTGATAAGTACTTTTTAAATCCGATTCCTCCTCTCAAGGCAAACATGGTATTTTGCTTACCGAATACAAAGTCTGAAGAAGTACCTAAGCCTCTAAAACTCAAGTTTTTATTCCTTCTTCTTTCTCTCTGATCTTTCATGTGACCGATCTCTAGATGGTAATACCGTGTGGTGTAGTAATTGAGAATTTCTCCCCAGTTCATAGCCACTGCAAAACCATTAGTATGTAATCTGATGTCGAAGGCCTTTTCTGTTTTGTAAAGTATCCCTTTAGAAGTAGCGTTTACCTGCTTGGGTTGGAATACTTTCTGAGCTGTACTTACATTGGCAAAAGCCAAAACAAGTAATATCAGACAGTAATTTTTGAAATCTATCAGGGATCTAAAAAACATATGTATAAAGCTACTAAATACTAGAATAGAATGCTTGTCTTATAGGTTCATTTTAGATTGTTACTTTTGAGATTATGTCTTTATCCCCTAGTGTCATACTGTCTGTAATCGTAGGTTATTTCCTCATTCTGATTCTTATATCCAGATTTACCTCACAAGGTGCTGATAATCAGGACTTTTTCAATGCCAGAAGACAGTCTCCATGGTATCTGGTAGCCTTCGGAATGATCGGAGCGACACTTTCTGGAGTAACCTTTATTTCTGTTCCAGGCTGGGTTCTAGACCAGAATTTTGCGTATATGCAGATGGTTTTGGGATATCTGCTCGGATATCTGATTATCGGAACAGTGCTCATGCCCATGTATTATCGCCTAAATCTGACCTCGATTTATAGCTATCTGGAAGGAAGATTTGGGGTGAGTTCATATAAGACTGGTGCAGCATTTTTTATTCTTTCAAGAACTATAGGAGCTTCTTTTAGGCTCTATCTGGTAGCGATCGTCTTGCAGCAGTTTGTACTCGGTCAGTATGGCGTTCCATTTTGGGTAACCGTAATGATTACGATTCTGCTTATCTGGATTTATACTTTTAAGGGAGGTATAAAGACCATTGTGTACACAGATACCTTACAGACCTTCTGTATGTTACTGGCAGTCGTTATGACTATTTTAGCTATAAGCCAAAATCTAAATCTCAACATAAGCGGACTGATAAGCGAGGTAAAAAACAGCTCCTACAGTAAGGCCTTCTACTTCGATGGAGGCTGGAGTGATCCGTTTAATTTTTTCAAACAGTTTCTGGCTGGTGCTTCTATCGCCATCGTAATGACTGGACTGGATCAAGATATGATGCAAAAAAATCTAAGTTGTAAGAACATCGGAGAAGCTCAGAAAAATATGTTTTGGTTTAGTATCGTACTCGTAATCGCTAAGTTTCTATTCTTATTTCTAGGAGCTCTACTTTTTATCTATGCAGCAAAAAACAATATCATTCTTCCAGAACGTACTGACCTGGTCTATCCTACTATCGCATTAGAACATTTATCTCCATGGATCGGAATTATTTTTATCCTCGGTCTCATAGCAGCTGCTTATTCTAGTGCAGACTCTGCTCTTACTGCTCTGACTACTTCCTTCTGCGTAGATTTTCTAAACTTTGAAAAAGAAAAAAGGGATAACGCTAAGGAAGTTCGTAAAATGGTACACATCGGATTCTCTGTCTTACTGTTTGTAGTGATACTCATTTTCTATGCAGTAAACAATGATGCCGTAATCTCTGCAATATTCAAGGTAGCGGGTTATACCTATGGACCGCTATTAGGCCTCTATAGTTTTGGGTTTTTTACAAAGAAAAAAATAACAGATGGCTACGCTCCTCTGGTGTGTATACTAGCTCCCTTATTAACATATATCATAAGCAGTTACTCTGAAGTTCTGCTTTGGGGTTATAAGTTTGGTTTTGAGCTTCTCATCTTAAATGGCCTTCTGACCTTCATAGGACTTTGGCTGATATCTAGAAAAAATGACTGATTTTATAAAAACTACAGAGCAAGAATCCATCTATAACGATCTAGATAAGATGAGTACGGACGAGCTACTAGTCTCTATAAATCAAGAAGATAGAAAGGTCCCTGAAGCTATAAATGAATCATTGCCACAGATAAAACTGGTCGTAGACGCAGTTGCTGATAAACTTAAAAACGGCGGTCGATTATTCTATATCGGAGCTGGCACTAGTGGTCGACTCGGAATCGTAGATGCTTCTGAGTGTCCTCCGACTTTCGGAGTACCTCATGAAATGGTCATCGGTCTCATGGCTGGTGGTGATGGAGCGATGCGTAAGGCGGTCGAGTTTGCTGAGGACGACCCACATCAAGCCTGGAAAGATCTTAGTGAATATCAGATAAGCCCTGAAGATTTCATAATCGGCATAGCAGCTTCTGGAACAACTCCTTACGTAATCCATGGTCTAAAAGACTGCCAGTCCCATGGCATAAAAACGGCATGCATCACCTGCAATGCAAAAAGTCCACTTACTGAGGTCGCTGATTTTCCTATAGAAGTGGTGGTCGGACCAGAGTTTGTCACAGGCAGTACTCGTATGAAAAGTGGAACCGCTCAGAAACTTGTGCTAAACATGATAAGCACAGCTGTAATGATAAAACTAGGTCGAGTAAAAGGAAATCGGATGGTCGATATGCAGCTGAGTAATAATAAGCTGGTAGATAGAGGCACAAAAATGATTATGAATAAAACCTCGTTAGATTACGATTCTGCTGAGGCTTTATTACTTAAACATGGAAGTGTCCGAGCAGCTCTCGAGCAAGTAGAAACCTAGCCTAAAAATTATATGAGACCCTTCTCTTTTTTATCCGTCTAAAGATTGTGAAATCTTACACGACGAAAATGAAAAAGTTCTTTTTATTTCTAATGTTAATGGTCTTCCTAAGTGTTAGCATCTTTGCACAGGACCAAAACCAATCCAACTTACCAAAAGGATTCTTTAAAGGAGACCAAGCCTTAAATCTAAGTTTAGGCTTCCTAAATGGAGAGGCCTTTACCTTCGGCCTATTCGAAGCAAATGGTTCTGGAGAGCCTTCTGTTGCTCTTAATCTTAACTACGAGTATGGAGTCACTGATCAGATCAGTATCGCCGGTTTTGCTGACTTTTATAGAGTAGAAGCCTCTGCTCCACTAAACATTAACAATATAGCAGATCAGATTTCTGATATCGATTTAGAGGATCTCGGTAGTGTTTTTAATTCTATAGAATGTTTGCTGAATCCTGCAGCCTGTGCTGACGAAACGACCTCAGTATCAGAAAGAGTAAGTGTTATTACACTAGGAGGTAGATTAAGATATCAGAGAAACTTTCTACCAGAACTCGACACCTATGCCTCTACTTATCTAGGGTATAGTTTCCAACGTAGAAAGACCATCACTGAGCAAGCATTGGATGCAGCCTCTGAGGAACTAGGACTAGATATAGAAATACCGACTGTAGTTTACTATGGAAGTGTCGGTGCTCGTTACTTCATCACTAATAAATGGGCAATATTCGGTGAGTATGGCGTAGGAAACGTACACTTACTAAAGCTAGGAACCACCTTAAAACTCTAATCAGAGCTTTTTTACATTCCTTTATCTTCCCCTTCTTTGGGCATAAGTACCGTACCATCTAGTAGCAACTGATGCGTAGATGGAGAGGTATTAGAAGTTAGCGTTACACTTGCATTTTGCGGTCCTTGCTTTCCTTCACTCACGTAGATACCTGTAATCTTTCCAGACTCTCCTGGAGCGATTGCATTTATAGGATATTCTGGGAGCGTACAACTACATGATCCTTTGGCAGATTCTATTACTAGCGGGCTTTCGCCAATGTTTGTAAAGTCAAAACTAAATTTCACGGTATCGCCTTGCATGATATCTCCGAAAGAATAGAAGTTTCTTTTGAATACTAGTTCAGTGAGCTTATTACTATTACTGCTAGGTGCAGGTGTACTTACTGGACTTGTTTTAGCTGCGGTAGCAGTTGCACTAGTACCAGAACTACTTACAGGAACATTTATAGCCTTAGAAGGTGCAGTATTTACAGTGCTATTTACTCTGGTTGCATTACTTTTTGAAAGTTTTGATTCTTTCTCCATTTGATGAGCTACCTGAGGTTGCTTATCTGGTTTTTGCATAAGCTTCTCCGCTTTGGAAGCCTTTTTCTTTGCTTTTATTTCTTCTTGGTAACCCTGCTCTAGAACAGCTATGTGTGGAGGATTAAAGCTTGTTTTTTTACGTGCTGGCTTTTCTGCTTCCTCCATAGCAGCGTCTGTATTTGTAGAAGCTACTGGATTGGTGTTTATTTCCACATTTGAGCTAGTCGCATTCGTTTTAGCGGACATTGCATCTGCAGCTGTATTTGTAGAACTAGCTGTCTCACTAGTGTTATTTACAGTGTTACTTTCTGTTGTATGAGTACCAGATACTTCAGTATTTGCACCAAGAGTATTTACCTCCTTTATCTCTGATTTACAAGCAATTATGCATATAAACAAAAGAAAATAAACAGAACATTTAATAGGATGATTCATATTCGTTTTATAAATATTAGTAAGATAATGATTTTACTATCTCAAAACCGAAACATTTCCACTTATCACAAAACTTTCTCCTCTACAAGTATAGGCAACTACGTATAAAAACATAGCTGGATTTACTTCTCTTCCTTTAAAGGTAGCATCCCATTTTTCGTTCTTATCAGTTGTAGAAAATACCCGTTCTCCCCATCTATCGTAGATTTCAAATTTGTCTAGAGATTCAATAATAAACTCATTAGCAATTCCAAAATTGTCATTTAAATTATCTCCATTTGGGGTAAATGCATTAGGCAAGAGAAGATTCTCACAGTCTAATTCATCAGGATCTATAACGTTTATTCTTATCGTATCTGAGGTAGAACAGCCAGCTCCAGGTAAATCCAATGTATAAGTTGTAGACTCAGTAGGACTAATAAATGGGTCTAAAATAGAAGAATCATCTACTCCAGAAACAGGACTCCATGATGGAGAAGGAGAACAGCTCTCACCAGTAACTATCTGTATGCCATCTCCTAGAAAAAGTGTCGTATCTCTATTTATAATCTGATCTGGAAACTCTGACAATTGAGATATCTCTATCGGAGTCAGAAATCGATCAAATATTTTTATTTCGTCTATTATTCCGGTAAACGGGTTGTCGATAACTCCACTACAAGCACTGCTGGAAATGGCTAAATTATAGGCTGGATCAATAGTTAATGACCTTGTAGCTCGCTGCTCATCCGCAAGAGCACCATTGTAATAAAGAAAATAATCATCTTCTTGCTTAGAAAATATGATATGATGCCAGCACACCGACAAATCGATATCTGCCTCTAATTCTATGAGGTTTTCTAATCGCTCTCCTATCTCTGCCGTAAATTGCTCAGTAAGATTATTATATCTGATTGCAAACGAGGAATCTATCATGCAACTTTCCGGTAGAGCCGAGAAGATATCTACTCTATCCGCTGGATTATCAAGTTGCACATAGAAACTCAAAGTAAAATCAGAACTAAATATCGTGGTCAGACTGTTGTCGAAAATAACGCTATCTAATCCGGTCCCGAACTCTAATCCAGAACTTATCACTCCGCACTCACAAACGAGAGATTGGCTAGCTGATGCATCTGGGCCAATTCCAGCCATATCACTCAAATCGCATGCATCGAAGGAATAATATGCCACCATTCCATCCTGAGCCATCAGAGAGCTAACAATTAACATCAAAGACCAACTAAAAACTAATCTCATTTCCCAAAAATATTAGATAAACCACTTAATCCACCAGGTAAGAGTTGCTCCATGAGTTTTTGCGACTCTTCTGCTTCTTTCTGGCTAGCGATTGTTATGCATTTATTCATAACGATAGTAAGTAAATCTTCTATCTGCTCCGTATCTTCCAGATCTATCTTATTCTTATCAATACTTACATTCATAATCTCCTTAGAAGCATTAAACTTTACTCTTATGGCTCCATCTTGAATAGACTCTTCCATTACCACAGACTTCAGCTTTTCTGATAGTTCTTTTTGCTGACTTTGTACATTTCCTAGAAGGTCTCCAAACATTAGATATCCATTTTTTAAATCTCCACAAAGGTACAATATAAAATACCATGAGTGCTTAAAAAAATAGCAATGGAAGCAAATAATGAAATGCACTAATATTAAGTGTAAAAAATTGATTATCAACAACTTACATAATCGTTTCTAGAGTAGTTCCTATAAAAAACACATAGAATGCCACCATCATCGATCCCTCCCAGAAAGAAATTCGTTTTGACAATGAAATCATTCCAAACAATATCGTCACTGCAATCATAAAAGGTATACTTAATGTTAGCATATGCTCCGGAATAACCAAATGAGTCATCAGTCCAGGAATCCCCATAACTCCAAAGGTATTAAACATATTACTCCCTAATACATTACCCACAGCTAGTCCTGTTTTTCCTTTTTTCGCTGCAGTAATAGATACTACTAGCTCAGGTAAAGAAGTACCCAAGGCAATGACTGTTATGGCTATAAAGTCTTTATTAATCCCTAAATCATTCGAGCAATGCTCGACGGCGTAGATTACATATTCTGCCCCGAAATAAACTAAAACTGCTGCAATTATCATTTTTAGATAATCCTTATAACTAGATTTAGGCCTATCTAATACTTCATTTTTTTTTCCACTTACAGAGTTGAGAAGAAATGCCATCAATCCACCTAAAAACAGAATAGCTTCGAAGTTAGAAAAGTGCAAATCAGCTAAGGCAAAATAGAGCAAAAAAGCAGATCCAAAGAGCAATGGCATATCAATATCCATTACATCAAAGTCCATCTTAATATCTCCAGCCACAACAGCGGTCATCCCTAAAACCAATAATATATTAGTGACATTACTTCCTACCACATTCGCGATTACAATTTCTGACATCCCTTCATTAACGGATATAATAGAAGTAGCCAGTTCTGGTAGAGAAGTACCAAAGGCCACTATCGTTACACCGATGATAAAAGGGCTAATCCCGAGGGAAAGTCCGATTTTTTCTGACGAATCGACAAACCAGTCTGATGCTATCAAAAGCACCGCAAGAGCAACAACAAAAATCAAAATATGAACTAGCAAAGTATTGATATTTATAGACTTACAAATTTATATTTTTTTAATGCTTTATAGCCCATAAGAATGCTTTTAAATCTCAACTATCCGTAAGTACTTAACCCAATAAGTGACCAAATAAACCACACCATTTTAGCTGATTCTAATAACTATATTTGCAACAGAAATGATAAAATCAATCTCTAAAGACAAGGAAAATAAGGAAGAGGCAGAGATGTCTTTTTTTGATCATTTGGAGGAATTACGATGGCATTTAATCAGAGCTATTTCTGCAATTGTAATTATAGGATTGGTATTATTTGGATTTAAAAGTTTCGTATTTAATGGGATTATTTTTGCTCCCTTACAAGAGACTTTTCCTACCTATCAGCTTTTCCAAAACTTCATTCCGTCTTTTAAGCCTCCTGCCTTTGAGCTGACAACTGTTGAGTTCGGAGAGTCATTTTTTGTACATATTAAGGTCTCCTTATGGCTCGGACTGATAGTATCGTTTCCCTATGTATTTTATGAGATATGGAGATTTGTAAAACCTGGACTTCTTGACAAGGAGCGTAAGGCTGCCAGAGGAACTGTTTTTGTTTGTTCGGCACTTTTTATAGCCGGTGTGTTATTTGGATATTTTGTAATAACTCCTTTCGGGATTACTTGGTTAGGAAATTATAGTGTTGGACCCAAGGCAATAAATAGTCCTACGCTTTCTTCATACGTGAGCTACCTTACTATGTTTACCATACCTACAGGGTTGATTTTTGAGCTACCAATCGTGGTATATTTCCTTTCCAGAGTAGGACTAGTAACTCCAGAAATGATGAAGAAATATAGGAAGCATGCCTTAATTGTAATATTACTCTTGGCAGCGATTATTACTCCACCAGATATTCTTACTCAGTTTTTAATTGGGATTCCAGTATTCGGTCTATACGAGCTCAGCATTCTAATTGCAAAACGCACTAAAAAGAAATATCAATCAGAAGAAGTTTAAATCATGCAACGAGTATCCTCTAATCTTACCATAGCATATAAAATATTCTTCCCTACATTCTGGTATGTATTTATGGGATTGCTAACGGGCTACATTATTTTTTCCGATCCTGAGACTACTCCATTATTTAATACAGTAATAGCCAAAGCCATTTTTACAGGCCTCTTTTTATTTTTTGCCGTTTTAGTCTATCGACTATATGTACGTTTCTTAAGGATGGAGGTAGATAAGCAGGGCATATATATGTCTAATTACTTTAAGACTTACCGATATCCCTTTAATGATATCGAGCAGATATCTCAGTCTAGACTGATTTTTTCTAGAATCCTAAAGATAAAAATGAAGGATAAGACCTCTCTAGGAAGAAGCTTTAGGGTTTTACATAATAAGTTATACTGGCAAGAATGCTTAGACAATCATCCAGAGCTAAAACGAAAATTCTCTACTTAGACTCCATAGTAATAATCGGACAGAGCATTTCTTCCAGAGAAATCCCTCCATGCTGAAATGTGTCTTTAAACATATTATTGTAGTGATTAAAGTTATTAGGATATACAAAGAACTTATCCTCCTTTGCAAAGATGAAACTAGAGGTCATATTGGGACTCGGTAGACCTGCCTTCTTAGGATCTCTTATTTCTAATACGTCCTTCTTATTATAGTTAAGATTACGACCTACCTTATATCTTAGATTAGTAGAGGTTTCCTTATCACCGATTACCTTAGAGGCTTGTTTTACTCTTATCGTTCCATGATCTGTAGTGACAAAGAGTTTTATAGGTTTCTCTGCCAGTTTTTGTAGAGTAGTCCATAAGCCAGAATTTAAGAACCATGATCTAGTAAGTGATCGATAAGCTTTCTCATCTCCTGCTAGCTCTTTAAGCACTTCCATCTCCGTACGAGCATGAGAGAGCATGTCTATAAAGTTGTATACGATAACTGATAAATCATTCTGATAAAAGTTATTGGCAGTATCGGCAAGCTGTTTTGCTTTTTGGACATTGGTCACTTTTATGTAGTCCATTTTCATTTCTCGTCGGACTACCCTTTTGAGCAAATCATCTAAGAAAAACTTCTCATGATTATTTTTGCCTCCAGGCTGATTATCATTTAGCCATTTATCAGGAAATCGTTTCTGTATATAAGAAGGCAGTAATCCACTAAAAATCGCATTACGACTATACTGAGTAGCTGTAGGCAATATACTGTAGAAGTAATCCTCTTTTAAAATTCTGAAGCTTTGGATAAATATATCTTCCAGCATCTTCCACTGATCGAATCTCAGATTGTCCAGTAGTAATATAACATTGGGCTTATCAGTAGCTAGATTAGGTAAGATCTTACTCATCATAATCTGATGAGACATCGTCGGTCCTTCTTCATTTTCCAACCAAGATGGATAGTTCTTATTTATATACTTAGAAAACTCACTGTTGGCTTCATTTTTTTGAGTTTGTAGAATGTCACTCATGTCTTCATTATTGGACTCATCCAATTTTAATTCCCAGGACAGAATCTTTTTATAGACCTGAACCCACTCTTCATAGTTAGGTCCGCTATTTATTTCCATGAGAAGGTTACGGAACTCTTGCTGGTAGTCCGAGATATTCTTTTCGCTGACAAGCCGCTTATTATCTATTATCTTTTTTAGAGTAAGTAAGATCTGATTTGGGTTTACAGGTTTTATAAGATAATCATCGATCTGAGAACCGATGGCCTGCTCCATGATATCCTCCTCCTCATTTTTAGTAATCATGACTACTGGGATGTTGCCATTGATTTCTTTTATTTTATGCAGCGTCTCTAGACCAGTAATTCCAGGCATAGACTCATCCAGAAAAACGATGTCTATATTTTCCTCCTGGAAGAGGTCGATGGCATCGTGACCATTAGAAACAGTGAGCACGTCGTATCCTTTTTTCTCTAAAAAAAACAGCTGAGGTTTTAGCATATCTATCTCATCGTCTGCCCAAAGTATCTTAATCTTATCCATTTAATTTATTGTTAATCGAAGTTTAATTGCTATATAGCTTTTTACTACGATCTTTACACAAGGTAGAAAGCTTCCTTATAATGGAGACAAGCAGTAAATGGAATTAACGATTTAAAAACAGAGTTAGTACAGAATTGAGAAATAAAAAGAAAATATTCAACGACCCGATCTACGGACTCATATCTTTTCCTTTTGAATTATTATATGATCTCATCGATCATCCCTTCTTTCAGAGACTGAGAAGGATAAATCAGATGGGCTTATCTAATTATGTATATCCAGGAGCCTGTCACTCGAGATTCCAGCATGCACTTGGAGCTCTTTATCTGATGACTAGAGCCATTAATGTGCTCAGAAATAAAAGAGTGGAAATTACGGATGAGGAATATCTCGGAGTCTGTATCGCCATCTTGCTACATGACATCGGTCATGGCCCCTTCTCTCATGGGCTGGAAAAAAAGATTATCCCCTTCCATCATGAGGAGATTTCTATCGCCTATATGGAACTGCTTAATGACCAGTTTGACAATCAGCTATCTTTGGGAATTTCCATTTTTAAGAATAATTATTCTAAGAAATTCCTCCATCAGCTCGTTTCTAGCCAGCTAGATATGGATAGAATGGACTACTTAAATAGAGATAGTTTCTTTACAGGAGTCGTCGAAGGGAAGGTAGGATATGATCGTATTATATCTATGCTTAATGTGTCTGATGACAAATTAGTGGTAGAAGAGAAGGCTTTATATAGTGTAGAAAAATTTCTGATGGCTCGTCGTATTATGTACTGGCAGGTTTATTTACATAAAACTGCTCTGGCTGCAGAGCAGATGATGGGTAGGTTATTTGAGGAATATAGAAATTTGGCTTCAAGCCAAAATATAGGTACAAACCTGTCCTTCTTTCTAGATAAAGCTCCGGAAGAGATCAAAAAGATGGAAATGACTAGCATTATCCAGCGATTTAACACACTAGATGACCATGATATATGGTATGCATTAAAAAATTTAGTATATTCAAAGGATAGATTTTTAGCATCTTATGCCCAAAGAATCTTAGAAAGACAATTGTTTAAAATTGAACTTTCAAAGTTGCCCTTTACGAGTGACTATGAGCAAAAAGTTCGTCAAGATATAAGTACTCATTTTAAAGAAGATGAGGACGATGCAGCCAAGTATTTGATAATTGGAACCGAATCTAATCAAGCATATACAACTGCTGTAAACGAAATTCTTATTCTCAAGAAAACCAGTCAAATTATTCCATTTTCGGAGCTCTCTGAAAACTTGATCAATACCGATGTAATGGTCAAGTACTTTCTATGTTATCCAAGAATATATTAATACATTTGCGGGTCTTTACAACAGACATATAGAATTAATACTTTTTTATTGACACCATATTTTTTCAAACTTAAATCTTTATAATACTATGAGAAAAATGAACATATTGTTCACATCTCTGATGGTACTTTTTTCACTTTCGCTAATCGCTCAAAATGGAGCACCTGAGGCAGGTATGCCAAATGAACCAGGAAAATGTTATGCAAAGTGTTTAATCCAAGACCAATATGAAACTGTTACTGAACAGGTTCTGGTTAAGGAGGCATCATCAAGAGTTGAAGTAGTTGCTGGAGGAACTGAGCAAGTAACTGAGCAAGTACTTGCCCAAGACGGGTCTACTACTTTACGAGCTGTTCCTGCTCAATTTGAGACAGTAACAGAGCAAGTGTTAGCTTCTGAAGGAGAATCTTCAGTGAGTATCACACCTGCAACATTTGAAACAGTAACTGAGCAAGTGCTGGCTGCGGAAGGAGAATCTTCTATCAGAATCATTCCTGCTCAATTTGAAACTGTGACTGAGCAAGTTCTTACTGCAGAAGGATCTTCTTCTGTAAGCATAAGTCCTGCAACTTTTGAAACAGTAACTGAACAAGTTATTGCTTCTGAAGGATCTTCTAATTTAAGAGTTATCCCTGCACAGTTTGAAACTGTAACAGAGCAAGTTCTTAGATCTGAAGGTGAGTCTTCTGTTTCTATTTCAGCGGCAACGTTTGAAACAGTTACTGAGCAAGCTTTATCTTCTGATGGAGCGTCTAGCGTAAGCATCGTTCCTGCACAGTTTGAGACTGTGACTGAGCAAGTAATTTCTAACACACATGCTGCACTAGGTAGTTCAGGTGGTTCTTACAGATCAGCTGGAAGTAGCTCTCTACTAAATGTAAATTTCCAATCAGGATCTGCGATCCTAACTGGAGGTTCTTCAGGAGAGATTTCTAGAATAGCTGGATCACTTGATTGTGCTTCTGGTTCTGTTGCAAGAATCGTAGGTCACACAGATTCTCAAGGATCTGAGTCATCTAACCAAGCATTATCTAGAAACAGAGCAAAAGCTGTTTATGACGCTTTAGTTGCTGCTGGTGTATCTTCTTCTTGTATCACATATGATGGTATGGGAGAATCTAGCCCTATCGCTTCTAATGCTTCTGCTGCTGGTAGAGCTCAAAACAGAAGAGTAGAACTTATTACTTCTACTGGAGGATCAGATGGTTCTATCGGTGGAGGTTCTGTGGATGGTGTTAATGATGGTGATCCTAACAGTATCATCGATATCAGAATCATCCCTGCACAGTTCGAAACTGTATCTGAGCAATATCTAAAGTCTGACGGAGAGTCTAGAGTAAACATTACTCCAGCTTCTTTTGAGACTGTAACTGAGCAAGTTCTTGCTTCAGAAGGTGAGTCTAGAGTAAACATTACTCCTGCTACTTTTGAAACTGTAACTGAGCAAGTTTTAGTAAAAGATTCATATACTACTTTAAGAGTTGTTCCTGCACAGTTTGAAACTGTAACTGAGCAAGTACTAGTTCAAGATGCTTACGAGCAACTAAGAGCTGTTCCTGCACAGTACGAAACTGTAACTGAGCAAGTACTTAAAAAAGATGCTTATACTACTCTAAGACCTGTACCTGCTACTTACGAAACTGTAACTGAGCAAGTACTATCTAAAGCTGGTTATACTACTCTAAGAGTTGTTCCTGCACAATACGAAACTGTAACTGAGCAGTAAGTAAAAAAAGATGCTTATACTACTCTAAGACCTGTACCTGCTACTTACGAAACTGTAACTGAGCAAGTACTATCTAAAGATGGATATACTACATTAAGAGTTGTTCCTGCACAGTATGAGACTGTAACTGAGCAAGTTCTTAAAAAAGAAGCATATACTACATTAAGATCTGTTCCTGCACAGTATGAGACTGTAACTGAGCAAGTTCTTAAGCAAGATGCTTATACTACTCTAAGAGTAATTCCTGCACAGTACGAAACTGTAACTGAGCAAGTATTAACTAGAGAAGCTACTACAAGAATGGATAAGAAGCCTGCACAGTTTGAAACTGTATCAGAGCAAATCGAAGTTGCTCCTGCTTCTACTAAGTGGGTTAAGAAAAAAGCAGACAGAAACTGTCTATCTGCTGATCCTAATGACTGTCTAGTATGGTGTCTAGTTGAAGAGCCAGCTAAGTACAAGACTGTAACTAGAAAAGTAAAAGTAACTGATGGTTACGATGGTTATACTCCTGTAGGAGATGAGTACGTGAGAGAAACTGAAGTTCCTGCACAATACTCTACTAGAACTTACAGAAAACTTGTAAGTGATGCAACTACAGAAACTGTAGAAGTTCCTGCACAGTACGAAAACAGAAGCTACAAGAAACTTGTATCTCCTGCAACTACTGAGTCTGTTACTGTTCCTGCTGAGTACACTACTAGATCTTATAGAAAACTAGTTACTCCTGCAACTACTGAGTCTGTAACTGTAGATCCAGTATACACTACTAGATCATACAAGAAACTAGTTACTCCTGCTTCTTCTGAAGCTGTAACTGTTCCTGCTGAATACACAACTAGATCTTACAGAAAACTTGCTAGTCCTGCGACTACTGAGGCTGTAACTGTTCCTGCTACTTATACTACTATAAGCTACAAGAAACTAGTTACTCCTGCTTCTTCTGAAGCGGTAACTGTAGATCCTGTTTATACTACAAGATCTATGAAGAAACTGGTAACTCCTGCTTCTTCTGAGTCTGTACAAGTACCTGCTGAATATGCAACTAGATCTTACAGAAAACTTACTACTCCAGCTACCACTGAGGCAGTAACTGTAGATCCTGTATATACTACAGTAAGCTATAGAAAACTAGTTACTCCTGCTTCTTCTGAAGCGGTAACTGTTCCTGCTGAATACACAACTAGATCTTACAGAAAACTAGTTACTCCTGCTTCTTCTGAAGCGGTAACTGTTCCTGCTAGATATGAAACTAGAACTTATTCTAAGCTAGTAACTCCTGCGACTACTGAAGTAGTAGAAGTACCTGCTAAATACACAACTAGATCTTACAAAAAAGTTGCTAATGCTGCTTCAGCAAACGTAACTACTGGTGATGCTAGTTATACAACTGTTAGCTACCAAAAACTTGCTAATGATGCTGCTGCTAATGTTTCTTCTGGAGAAGCTTCTTACGGAAGTAGATCTTTTCAGCAGTTATCTGCAGATGCTACGACTCAACCTATATATGGTGGAGCTCAGTACACTACGATTTCTAGACAACAGTTAGTAGGTGATGCTACTGCAAATGTTACTACAGGTGATGCTACTTACGGATCTTACAGCTACCAGAAACTTGCTAACGATGCAAGTGCTGATGTAAGAACTGGAGATGCTTCTTATACTACTAGATCATACCAAAAATTAGTTTCTGACGCAAGTTCAGAAGAAGTTGCTGGTGGATCTTATAGCACTGGAGGTTCTACTACTACTGCTCTTAATGTAAACTTCCAGTCTGGGTCTGCAATACTTACAGGTTCTGCTGGTGAGATTTCTAGAGTAGCTGGAATGATGGCTGCTGATCCTTCTATGTCAGGAAGAATTGTAGGTCACACAGATTCTCAAGGAGGTGCTGATTCTAACATGGCTTTATCTAGAAATAGAGCAAAAGCTGTTTATGATGCACTAGTTGCTGCTGGAGTTAGTTCTTCTAGACTAAGTTATGATGGACAAGGAGAAAACTCTCCTATCGCTTCTAATGACTCTGCTGCTGGTAGAGCTCAGAACAGAAGAGTAGAGCTTGTAGCTAATGGTACTTCTACTGGACAAACAGTTAACATTGGATCTGGAGATGTAACTTATACTACTATCTCTTACCAGAAATTAGTAAATGATGCAACTGCTAACGTTACTACAGGTGATGCTTCTTACGGAACTGTTTCTTACCAGAAACTAGTAAACGATGCAACTACTGAGTCTCAAAACGGAGAAGCAAAGTATACAACTATTAGCTACCAAAAACTAGCTAATGATGCTGCTGCTAACGTTTCTACAGGTGACGCTAGATACACTACTAGATCTTACAGAAAATTAGTTACTCCTGCTACTACTGAAGCTTCTACTACAGAAGCTAAGTATGAAAACAGAAGCTATACTAAGACTTCTGCTCCTACTACTCGTACTACTGAAATCCCTGCTGAATACAGAACTGTTTCTAAGAGACAGTTAGTTAAAGCTGGTGGATTTACTGAGTGGAGAGAGGTAGTTTGTGGTAAAGACTTCACTCCTCAATTAAACTCTCAAATTCAGAGAGCATTAATCGAAAGAGGATATGATGTAGGTGCTGTAGATAACCAACTAGGACCTAGAACAAAAGCTGCTTTAGTTCAATTCCAGAAAGACAACGGTTTACCTGTTGGACAAGTGGATTACGAAACTCTAAGAGCTTTAGGAATTCAGAGATAATTAAATATCTAATTGAATATATAGCCCCGACAGGTAAAACTGTCGGGGTTTTTTTATGCCCATAACTAAGCTATCATTTATATCCTTTTACAACACGATTAGTATCAAAGCTTAGTATTTTTGCGGCTTAGAATCGATTAATAATGGACCAGAAAATACAAGACCTTATAAACCTAGAATTACATAGACAGCGAGAAGGAATAGAACTCATCGCTTCGGAGAACTTTACCAGCTATGAAGTCATGACTACTATGGGTACCTGCCTGACCAATAAATATGCAGAAGGCTATCCAGGCAAAAGATATTATGGAGGCTGTCAGGTCGTAGACCAGATAGAGCAGATCGCTATAGATCGTCTAAAAGAATTGTTCGGTGCAGAATATGCCAATGTACAACCCCACTCTGGTGCTCAGGCCAATGCAGCTGTTTTTCTAGCTCTGCTACAACCAGGTGATCATGTATTGGGATTCGATTTATCTCACGGAGGTCATCTATCTCATGGCTCTCCAGTAAACTATTCTGGAAAGGTATACAAACCATTTTTCTATGGTGTAGAAGCTGATTCCGGAGTAATAGATATGGATAAGGTAGAAGCCAAGGCCTTAGAACATAAACCTAAGCTTATCATCTGTGGAGCCTCTGCATATTCTAGAGACTGGGATTATGCTAGATTTAGAAGTATCGCAGATCAGGTAGGTGCTATCCTACTAGCAGATATCGCTCATCCAGCGGGTATGATTGCAAAGGGTTTACTTAATGATCCTATGCAGCACTGTCACATCGTTACCTCCACAACTCACAAGACACTCAGAGGACCGAGAGGAGGTATTATAATGATGGGAAAGAACTTTGAAAATCCATGGGGTCGTACTACTAAGAAAGGCAATCCTATTATGATGTCTTCAATTCTTAATAGTGGGGTATTTCCAGGAATGCAAGGAGGACCACTGGAACATGTAATTGCTGCTAAAGCAGTTTCTTTTGGAGAGGCACTGGAAGACTCCTTTAAAACCTATGGAGAAAAGGTTATTGAAAATGCTCAGGTACTAGCCTCTGCATTTACTTCTAATGGCTACAAAATTATATCTGGAGGAACTGATAATCACCTTATGCTTATCGATATGAGATCTAAGGGTGAGATTACTGGAAAGGATGTAGAGAATGCTCTGGTAAAAGCAGATATCACCATTAATAAAAACATGGTTCCTTTTGATTCTAGAAGCCCATTTGTAACTTCTGGAATACGTATCGGTACTTCTGCAATGACCTCTCGTGGCTTCGGAAAGAAGGAATTTGAGCAGGTGTTTGAGTGGATAGATTATATCGTAAATAATATCTCTGATGATGCGGCTACTGCCAAGGTAAAAACGGAGGTAAACAAGTATATGGTAAATTATCCGTTATATCCTGAGCTAGCTTAGGCTTAATAAAAGTTAAGACAAAATAAACCCATACCGGCTTAGGCAGGTATGGGTTTTTCTAATTCTAAAGGATAAGTAATCCTGCACAGTGACAATCCTTCTCCTGGAACACTCCATATCAAAGGCAATGGTTTTTGCTCGATTACTGCAGCTCTCAAATCATTCTTAGAAAGTTTATTTAGAGCATAATTAATACTGGATCCTACTATCAGTCTTACCATTCCTCTTAGAAAACGATTTGCAGTTACGTGGAAGGTGAGTCCACTTTCCGTACTCTTCCATTTGCACTCCTTTATGGTGCATAGATTAGTTTTTACGTCTGTACCTACTTTGGCAAAAGCCGTAAAGTCCTTGCCTTCTAGAATTATAGCTGCAGCCTGATTTAGTAATTCTAAATCTAACTTCTGTCCATAAGGATATCTATAGCATATCGGATATAAAAAAGGGTTCTTTTCATAAGACAATCGATAGATATAGGATCGCTCGACTGCATGATATCTCGCATGTGCCTCATCCGGAACTGCATATATATCTGTGATAGATACTGCACCATCGATTATCTTATTTATGGTAAATAAGAAGTCGTCATTTGGGCTAGCAGCCAAATCTAAATGAGCAATATAATCTACTGCATGTACTCCAGTATCCGTACGACCACAACCTGTTATGGCTATCTCTTTTTTAAAGTACAGACTAAGAGCTTTTTCCAGTTGTCCTTGCACAGTAATGGTATCAGTCTGCGATTGCCATCCGTGAAAATCAGTCCCTATATAGTTTAGTTTAATAAAGTATCTCACCTTGCTTATTCCTCTATTCTAGAGTAATCAATTTTTTTGTAAATACTCCTTGCTCTGATCTTAGTTTAAGGAAGTGTATTCCATGGACAGAAGACATATTCAAATTTACTGATTGATCTGCTGATAAATCGTCTAGAGCCTGTGTCTTAATCACTCTCCCTCCTAAATCATAAAGCTCCATAACTACATCTGATAAATTTTCCTTACCATTCTGGATAACGATATCTCCTCGATGTGGATTAGGATAGATTTTAAGGTCCGTTATTCTATCCACCTCGGCAGTACTCGATAGACCAAATTCTCCAAAACCCATCGTAAAAGTTTCATAATCACCATTTACGTAGACCTCTCTAGGGAACTCTGGAGTGTGCTGGAATAGATCGTATAGGTTGAAGTCTGCCTTAGCGGTCAGGTTAATCCAGAATAGGACTTCTCCCCTGCTATAATCGTATCTTATTAGATTATTATCCATCCAGATTGCTACAAAGTTGGAATCTACACTATTAGATAGCATGTCGCTGCTTAGGTCCAGTACTCCTGAAGAAACTGTAACATCTTCTACTAAATCTGAGGATAGGCCGAAGTGGATTCCTGCAATGGAGGCATCTTGGTTTAGGATGATAGGTATGGAGAATTGGTCTCCTGTAATTATTTGTTGATTTATAAGTTGGACATCTATGGTATCGTAAGTGATGTAGGGGCAGGAACCTCCAAAAATCCAGCTATCTTCCTTAAAGCTCCCATCTAAATCACCCTTTTTATATCCCGTAAATAAAAAATTATCAAAACTGTTTAGGCTTGTTGTAGAATCAGGGTCTACAAAGAACTGATTACTAATATCACCTTCTGAAAAACCGGGGCTATTGAAGGTATCTAACTCAAACAACCATGATTCATCAAAATCATAATTATCAAGCATTAAAATACTTTTAGTAAGCAGGACCTGATCCAAGGTAGAAATGCCCCCATTATTTGAAAAATCACCAGAAAAAGCAAAGCCAGATGATATACTATCTCCATTTAAAATATACGCTCTCATCAAAAGAATGTCTTTAGTGGTTAAGCCCAAAATAGTTGTATCTATTTTCTCAATAATAAATGTATCTCTTCCTGTTGAAAAGTCATCTACACGAGGAGCATACCATAATTTGCAGGGCTCATTAAATGATGAAAAAAACCAAAAACTATAGTCACAGCTATTATGAGTAAAATCGATAGTATTGAAATTGTTTCCTTCTATTGTCTGCATCGAACCCGCTTGATGAGGCAAATAATCACTCCCTGGCATAGCATAATTTACTTTTAAAGTCAAGGTGTCAACATTATAATCACATCCGAGTCCTCTTAATAGATATATACTATGATAGTAAACTGACGAAAACAAGGTGCATTCATAATCTAGTAGACCATCTTGCAAACTTACAGTAGGTTTATAATCTTCTCTCTCAAAAGAAAAAACTTCATCACTAAGGCAAGTATCAAAGGGAGATGAAACATCGATTTCTGAAAAATCTATATCCCATATATTTATATTGAAACCTCCAAATTGATCTTGAACAAATTCATACTCTATGGTATCATTAATAGGTTCTAGTTTCTCAATTCTTGTTTGCATTATTTGAGTACACTCGATCACATTGTTCTCCTCATCCTCAAATCTCCAATAAATAATATGGTCATTACATGATAAGTAAAGATCATCTGTTAGAGTCAGTAAAAAGTCCTCATTACTTAAAATCCTGGGATAAAACTCAATATAAGCAGCAAGATTATTTGCGTTTAAGGTATCTGTAGCAAACATTACATCAATCGTCCCATCTCCCCATAAATCTATACGAACATCCACATCAAAACTATCCGAAGAAATTCCATCTATAGGAATTATTCTATTCTCAAGACTCACAAATTGCGAGCACGAATCGGAAAATTCTATTTCAACAATTTCACAATTCTCAATAGTATACTGAGCATTAACAGAACCAATAAAAAAGGATAAATTAAGAAAGATAAACGCAATGAGCATTGCATAATACCTAGATGGTGAGCTAGACATAATTGTTCAGTTTGGATTATAAATATAGGTGCCGATTTACATCAGTACACTAAATATAATCAATACTTCTATGCTTAATGAGTGACTATGCTGCCTTTAATTTCCTAAGATTGGATTTAGAAAGCTTTTCTTCTGCCAGTTCTTTCGTTACCTTAAAGAAGGTAACTCCAGATTCTGAAGGAAGGCTATACATCGCATCTGTAAGTATAGCCTCACAGATACTTCTCAAACCTCTGGCTCCGATTTTAAACTCTAGTGCCTGCTGAGCGATATAGTTTAAAGCCTCTGGCTCGAACTCAAGATTTATACCCTCTAGTTCGAATATCTTTTTGTACTGCTTTACCAGTGAGTTTTTAGGCTCCGTAAGGATACGAGTCAGTACTTCTTCTGTAAGCGGATTTAGGTAGGTAAGGACTGGTAGTCTACCGATAAGCTCCGGTATAAGACCGAATCCTTTAAGATCCTGCTGATTTATATATTGAAGAAGATTTTCCTCTTCGATACGTTCGTTGTTTTTTGCATTTCCGTAGCCTATTACCTGCGTATTTAATCTACGAGCGATAACCTTTTCTATTCCATCAAAGGCACCTCCACAGATAAATAGAATGTTCTTAGTATCTACAGTAATCATCTTTTGCTCAGGATGCTTTCTACCTCCGTGTGGTGGTACATTGACCTCAGTTCCTTCTAACATCTTAAGCAATGACTGCTGTACTCCTTCTCCAGATACATCTCTAGTAATTGAAGGATTATCCGTCTTACGAGCTATCTTATCGAGCTCATCTATATATACTATACCCTTCTGAGCAGCATTTACATTAAAGTTACAAGCCTGTAGCAGCCTACTCAGCATACTCTCTACATCCTCTCCTACATAACCTGCCTCTGTAAATACCGTTGCATCTACTATGGCAAATGGCACCTGTAAAAATCGAGCAATACTCTTTGCCAGTAAGGTCTTCCCTGTACCCGTACGTCCGACAAAAAGGATATTAGATTTCTCTATTTCTACATCTACATTTTTCTGCTGACGTAATCTTTTGTAGTGATTGTAAACAGCTACTGACAGATACTTCTTAGCATCGTTTTGGCCGATTACATACTGATCTAGATAAGACTTTATATCCATCGGCTTTATGCCTTCTGGAATCGATATGTCTTCTGGATTATCGTTTTTGGCAGTAATCTCTTCCTGTATTATACTGCTCGCTTGATCTGTACAAGACTCACAGATATAACCTTCTATCCCCGCGATAAGAATCAGAGTTTCTTTTTCGTCGCGGCCACAGAAGGAACAGCTTTTCTTTTTATCTGCCATAAAAAAAGGTATTTATACTTTACGTGGATTTTTACTATCTAAAACCTCATCTACAATACCATATTCTTTAGCATCATAAGCAGTCATCCAATTATCTCTTTCAGAATCAGCTTCTATCTTTTTAAAGGTCTTACCTGAATGGCTAGCCATAATCTCATATAATTCCTTTCTGAGGTCCTTTATAAGGTTGTAAGATATTTCCATATCTGTAAACTGACCTTGCATTCCACCTGATGGCTGATGTATCATTACTCTACTATGCTGTAGACAAGTTCTTTTTCCTTTATTTCCAGCCATGAGTAAAACTGCACCCATAGATGCTGCCAGACCTGTACATATCGTACTTACGTCTGGAGCTACATATTGCATCGTATCATAAATCCCGAGCCCAGCGATAACAGAACCTCCTGGACTATTTATAAACATCTGTATATCTCTCTTAGGATCCGTAGACTCTAGAAAAAGCATCTGAGCCTGGATCACATTGGCTACATAATCTGTAACTGGCACTCCCATAAAGATGATTCTGTCCATCATAAGTCTAGAAAATACATCCATACCTACTACGTTCATCTGCCTTTCCTCGATAACCTGAGGGGTAAATCCTGTAATATTAGGAGCTGCAGTTTCCATGTACTTCTCTAAATGCATAGAGGAAAATCCTAAATGCTTAGTAGCGTACTTCTTAAATTCATCTTTATGAAACATATTTCTTTTTTTTCTAATATAAAAATAACGAAAAGCTAGATTTATTTATTCAACTTCTCGTTCATGACTTTTACTTTGTCTTTAAAGTCATCTAACGATATTTTGTCCACTTTCTTGTTTACTCTATCACCTACTACCTTAAAAACTTTCTCACTTAACAACTCCTCGTAGACTTTGTTTATCTGATTCCTATCCTGCATCATACGTTGCACGGTAGAGTTTATATATTCCTCTCCCATTCCATACTGCCCGAAGTACTGTCTTACCTGAGTAGCTATATTTTGCTGAATCTCTTCAGGTTTTACTTCTATTTCCTCAGTTTTTGCGATTTCTCCTCTTATGAGCGTCCATTTAAGGTTCTTTACAAAATCAGGAAATTCTTTTTCTAATTCTTCCTCAGTGAGTTTTTCGTTAGTTGCTTTTAACCATCTTTTTAAGAAGGGTTCTGGAAGGTCCATTTTATTATGCTCGATAAGACCTTCCATAATATCTCTATACATGTAAGAATCTGCCTGAGTAGCATAATATTTACCTATCTCCTCTTTTATCATTGTTCTAGCCTCATCCTCCGACTTTACCTTATCTGGACCGAAATATCCATCAAAAAATGCCTGATCCATATCTGCAGGCTTCATACGGAGTACTTTTTCTATCGTGCCTCTGAAATCCTTGCCTACTTCTTTCTCTTCATCATCTCCTAGATTAAGCAAGTACTTCTTTACATGCACCTCGTCTTTGTCCTTTTCTAGATTATATATATCGAAGTCAAAAGAACCGCCTTTTTTCATAGTCAGTACTTTCTTCATCATAGACTCTTCTGCGATAAGGTCCGTCATCAGGGTAAAATCAGTCTCATGACCACCTTCTTTGGGCAAACCATTTTCTAGCTCTATGGCTTGAATCTTTAAGATGTCTTTTTCTTTAATATCCTCAGCTACCTCTTCTTGAGAACCCTGTCTCTTTCTAGCAACCTCTATCTCCTCATTTACAATCTCATCAGTAAGCGTAATGTCATAATGAGTATAGCTATCTGTGCTAGCTGCTCCCTTCACAGTAATGTCAGGAGACAATCCAAGGTCAAAATCAAAGGTAAACGACCCGAGGTTATTTACATCGAAGTCTATCATCTCTTGAGACTCACTAGGCAATGGATCGCCTAGTACATTGAGATCCTGGTCTTTTATATAATCAAAAAGGCCTTTCTGTAAGGATTCGTTTACGGCATCCGCCAAAATTCCTTTACCGAACATTTTTTTAATAAACCCTAGCGGAGTTTTTCCCTTACGGAAACCCTTTAAAGATGCTTTTCCTTTATAATTTTTGAGCTCGTCGTTAAATTTTTTGAGGTAATCTTCCTTTTCTATTTCTATAGATAAAGTAGTATTGAGCTGGTCAATATCTTTTTTTTGGATTTTCATCAAATGATATAGTAAATGAATTAAATAAGAAATGAATTTAAAAAAGTGTAAAAAGAAGAGTGCGGGTAGAGGGAGTCGAACCCCCACGCCGTGAAGCACTAGATCCTAAATCTAGCATGTCTACCAATTCCATCATACCCGCATATAGAAAACTTCTTTTCAAGGGAGTGCAAAGATATACTCTTTCCATTAAAATGGAAGATTTTTTTAAGGATAAACCAAGATTCCAATTTTATGCCGATGAGTACAGAAATACTCATCTGGAATCATTTATGGCATTGACCTACTATCAGCTTGTACCATTTAAATTACCCATTAGTATATTAAAATGGTATTACTTAGTTTTGTTATTCTACACTACCAATTTATTAAGCTCAATGCCTAAAGGACAAGCGACAACAGATAAAGAAAAAACAGAAATCCAGAAGGTTTATCAGAGCCTGAAGACGAAGATTCAGCCTAAACTGAAGGATCAGGACGAGGAACATCTTTTAAAGGCTTATCAGCTAGCAGTAAAGGCTCATGATACTCAGCGTAGAAAATCGGGAGAACCATACGTTCTGCACCCTATCGAAGTAGCTAGAATCTGTTTTGAAGAAATCGGACTGGGTCCTACTGCTGTAATATCTGCCATATTGCATGACGTAGTAGAAGATACAGAGGTAACGCTCGAAGATATAAGTGCTCTTTTTGGGCCCAAAATCACTAGAATCGTAGATGGTCTTACTAAACTGGATGGATTATATAATGTAGAGAGTCCTCAGGCAGAGAACTTTAAAAAGGTGCTTTCGACTCTAGTCGATGATGTAAGAGTGGTACTTATAAAAATGGCAGATAGAATCCATAATCTGAGGACCATAGACTCTATGCCTAAGCACAAACAGCTAAAAATAGCTGCGGAGACCAGTTACATCTATGCTCCACTCGCTCATAGGCTCGGACTCTATAAGGTAAAAACGGAGTTTCAGGACATCTGTATGAAGATTACAGATACTGAAATGTATACTGATATAGCGGCAAAACTTAAAGCGACCGAGTCAGATCGTCAGAAATACATTAAAAACTTCCTAGCACCACTCAATAAAAAGATAAAGGAACTAGAAATCCCTTTTACAACTACAGCCAGAATAAAAGCCATCTCCTCTATTGCCAATAAGATCAGGAAGAAGAAAATACCTTTTGAGGAGGTCTATGATTTGTTTGCAGTAAGAATTATAGTCGATGTGCCAGCTGATAAGGAAAAAAGCTCCTGCTGGCAGGTCTATTCTTTGATTACGGATACCTACTCTCCGATTCCAGAAAGACTAAAGGACTGGGTAACTACTCCCAAAGGAAATGGTTACGAGTCCTTGCATACCACTGTCATCGGACCTAATGGTCGTTTTGTAGAGGTACAAATCAGATCTCAACGGATGAATGAGATTGCAGAAAAGGGTTTTGCCGCTCACTGGAAATACAAGGAAGTAAAGTCCAATGACAATGTTTATGATAGATGGCTTGCCAATATCAGAGAAATACTAGATGCTAATCATAGCGATGCTCTAGAGTTTCTAAATGACTTTAAAACAAATCTATTTAGCGAAGAGATATATGTCTTTACACCCAATGGTGATATGAAAATTTTGCCGAAAGGTGCAACTGCTCTCGACTTTGCTTTTGATATACATAGTGACATCGGTTATAAGGCTACTGCCATCAAGGTAAATAATAAGCTCGTTCCGATGGGATACAAACTGAGTAACGGAGATCAGGTCTCCGTAACGACTCAGAAAAACCAGCGACCTAATGAGAACTGGCTAAAGATGGTGGTTACCGGAAAGGCTCGTTCTAAGATTAGATCTTCTATGAAGGAAGAGCGACGTAAAAAAGGAGAACTCGGTAAAGAGGCTCTGATGAGAAAGCTTAAAAACTTAAAGGTTTCTTTTGAGGAAAATGTGGATATGCTAGTAAAGCACTTCGGGTTTATATCTAGGCCAGATTTATATTTTGCCTTATCTACTGAGGCTATAAAAATCTCTGATTTAAAGGTCTTTAAAGTAGAAGGGAATAAACTCGTGCTCAAGGAGGAAGAAGCCAGTGGAGACATCGCTCCTAAAGATGAGGCTCCTAAGGCAGCCCCTAAATCTAAGGTTAGCAATAAATCCAAGATTTTAGTTAATGGAGAATCTGCAGATCAGTATGAGTTTATGCTGGCACAATGCTGTAATCCGGTGCATGGAGAAAATATATTCGGATATCTCACAGCGACCAAGGGACTTAAAATACATCGTACGAACTGCTCTAATGCTACTCACCTTATGGCCAACTATGGCTATCGAATCTTAAAAGCTGACTGGGCAGATAGGGTAAAAAGCAACTATACTGTAGAACTGCTCATTATAGGAGTAGATTCTGGAGTCGGTGTAATACAAGGTATCACAGGAGCCATCTCTGACAAACTGGGAATAAACATCCGAGCCTTCAATATAGAAGGAGACGAGGGGTTCTTTGAGGCAAAAGTAAGTCTAGTGGTTATTAACAAAGACCAGCTAAACGTTGTTATAAAAGAAATCAAATCGCTAGAACAGGTACATACCGTAACTAGAGTCGATAAATATTCAAAATAATGGAGCTAAACGAAAAAGTAAAAGAAGAACTCATACAAGAGGTGAAAAACATTTTTTCTGCCCATCTAGAAAAGAATAGTTATCGTAAAACTCCAGAACGATTTGCCATACTAGAAGAGATATACAGACGTACGGACCACTTCGATGCGGAGGCTCTATACATCCATATGAAGAACCAAAACTACAGAGTAAGTCGGGCTACCGTATATAATACCCTCGAACTCCTTGTAAACTGTGATTTAGTTACTAAGCATCAGTTCGGTAAAAATCTAGCTCAGTATGAAAAGTCTTATGGCTTCAAACAACATGACCATCTGATATGCGTAGACTGTGGTCAAGTCATGGAATTCTGCGATCCACGTATCCAGCAGATAAAAACCATGATGGGAGATATTCTAAAGTTTAAAATAACCCATCACTCTCTTAATCTCTATGGCAAGTGCGATGGTGCTTGTGATCGGAAGTGAATAAGATTTCCCATTAGAGCTTTTTGGTACTTCTTCTACATCTCACATGTGGAAAACATTTATATAAATATTCTATATATATGGCTTTTTAATATGTCTATTTAATACCTTTGGGCTTAACCATTAAAAAGAGAATCGTAATGGCCGTAGATGTAATTTTAGGTCTGCAATGGGGAGACGAGGGGAAAGGAAAAATAGTAGATTACCTAGCAGATAAATATCAACTCGTATGTCGTTTTCAGGGCGGTCCTAACGCCGGACATACTTTAAAAATCGAAGGAAAGAAGTTTGTACTACACACCATTCCTTCCGGTATATTCAGAGAAAATATCATAAATATTATAGGTAATGGAGTCGTTATCGATCCGATTACTCTGGAAAAAGAAATAGAGAAACTCAAAGGGACAGGTATATCTTTTCTGGATAGACTCTTTGTAGCTAACAAGGCTCATCTAATCTTACCGACACACAGGTACCTAGATGCAGCCAGTGAAGCTTCTAAAGGAAAGCAGAAAATAGGCTCTACTCTTAAAGGCATCGGTCCGACCTATATGGACAAGACTGGTCGTAATGGTCTTAGAATAGGAGATGTACACAGCCCAGGATTTAATGCAAAATATAAATCGCTCCGTGACAAGCATCTTGCTCTGCTTCGTCAGTATCCACCGATAGAGTTTGACCTAGAGGCTGAGGAGGAAAAATGGTTTAAGAGTCTAGAACTCATAAAGAGTCTGAAAGCCATAAACTGTGAGTACTATATAAACAAGGCCATCAAAGAAGGTAAAGCAGTCCTTGCAGAGGGTGCTCAAGGAAGTATGCTGGATATAGATTTTGGGACTTACCCATTTGTAACTTCTTCTAACACGATTACCTCAGGTGTCTGTAGTGGTCTAGGAATAGCACCTCAGCAGATAAGAGATGTAATCGGTATTACTAAAGCTTATTGTACAAGAGTCGGTGGTGGACCATTTCCGACAGAACTTTTTGATGAAGATGGAGCTAAGCTCGGAGAGATCGGAATGGAGTTCGGAGCGACGACGGGTAGACCTCGTAGATGTGGATGGATAGACATCCCTCAACTGAAATATACTCTGATGATAAATGGAGTCACTCAGATAGTAGTTACTAAGCTGGATGTACTCGACCATTTTGAAGAGGTAAAAATAGGAGCTCAGTATATTATAGATGATAAAGAAACTGACGAGCTGCCATATGATTTAACGACTAAGGAGATTACTCCTAAGTATGTTCCTTTTAAAGGCTGGAATACAGATATGGCTGGAGCAGATGATTATAACGTCCTACCACAACTGGCTAAGGACTATATCGAAAAGCTAGAAGATATGCTAGGAATGGATATTAAGTATGTTTCTACTGGGCCTGAGCGGAAGAGTTTGATTGTGAGGTCGTAGTTATATATTGCTTTCTTTTGGTGTGTTGAGTTGTATCAAGATTATCATTTTCAGGAATGGTTTGTCCTTTTGTCTTGAAACAAAAGAACGAAAAATTCAAGACTGTTTTGATTTCTTAACGCTCCCTAAATTCTTAAAATCCTAAACAAAATAGAAACTCGCATAAAAAGCTGATTTTTAAATTAGAGGCTAATCTTAGAATCAAAATTCGTCTTCAATTATATAAATTCGTTTGCTCAGACACTATTTAGTCTTAACGGATTTTAAAAATTTATCCACTAAAAACAAAAAGGTCGGTCCTTTAAAAGTCTATCAGTTAGACCATACACCAACTAAGAAAATAAAACGAAATAATTTTATCCGTACAGGTAAATATTTGTCATTACTTTTTCTAGTTTTCTACGCATCTGTTTGGATTCGATGCTGAAGCCATTGCTCATTACTGCATAGGAAACCCATCTGCCTGATTTGCATTTTATGTAGCCGGTATAAGTCAGTACTCTATTCATAGAGCCACTTTTGGCGTATACATTTCCGGCAGCCTTCGAGCCTTTAAACATTCCTGCGACGGTTCCGTTACGACCACCTACAGCGAGCAACTCTAGTAATTCTGGGAGTTCTTTTTTCTTAGTCATCCTTTGTAGGAAGATGGCTAGTCCATGAGGACTTATGTTATTACGAGCGGATAATCCACTTCCATCTTCTAGATGTATGCCTTTGGTATCTACCTTAAGCTTATGCAAAAATTTATTTATCTCATAGAGACCATGGCCTCCACTTCCTGTATGTCCCTTGTGTTTTGCGATGGTTTTTAAGAGACTCTCACAGTATAGATTTACACTTTTATAATTGGCTGTTTTTAGAATCTTCTTAAGTGGTGGTGAGTAGATGATGGCGATGTCTTCTTTCTTTATTTTCTTAGACTCTACTGGATCATAGATAGATCGATAACCGCTAGAGTAAATGTCTGCATCCGCCAGTTTTTTATACAGCTGATAGGCTGCAAAAAGAGGTGGATCAGGAATAGATCCTTTGATGTAGAAATTTCCTTCTCCTGCTGGGATGGTTCCTACGATTCTTTTAAAGTAGTTATTAGGTCCACCGAATATGTAGGCATTGTCCTTAGTATTAGAACTATCTACTACAATTTCATTAGAAAACTGTAGACCTGGAATCTCGGGTGAGTAATATTTTATACGTGGTCTTCTACCTACTGCTCCTCGTTTATCGAAGGCAATGAGATACTGATTTTCGTTTAGATTTAAACCCCAGGCTCCTGAGGCATAATAGTTTCCGAGGTCGTTCCACTGCCAGGATGGACATACTGGAAAGGAATGTAAAAAAGACTCATCTGCGATTATATCTCCATCGATACACGTGATTCCATACTCCTTTATCTGATCGAGGAGATTTTCTAGTAAATCCTCAAAGTTTAGCGTTCCTTTAAATCGGCTACTACCCAGCGTAGGATCTCCAGAACCGACTATGTAAATATTACCCACGAGATTTCCATCTGGCAGTACTTCTCCATCGTGAGCAATCTTAGTCTCATACACAAAATCCTCTCCTAGCAATTCCAGAGCTGCAAAGGTGGTAATGACCTTCTGTGAAGAAGCTGGAACCAGCACTTTATTTTGATTTACTCCTGCAACAGTTTTTCCTGTTTCTAGGTCTACTACAGCTACTCCGATATTGGAATATTTAAAGGTAGAAGAAGCTACAGAAGCATTTATCCTAGTTTGTAATTTTTGGCTTTGGCCAAAAGACAAGAAGGAAGTTATCATTATAATAAAAAGGGGTAAAAGAGCTCTCATTATAATTTTCCGCTTTCGATTCCGATATGAAATAGAGCATCTCCCTGGTTTACGACAGAGGCATTATTATGACCTACGATGTGTCCATCGGTTTTTGCAAATACCTGTACACTCTTAGTTCCGAATGGATCCTTTATGACACCGAGCTGTTCTCCTTTTTTTATTTTGGCTCCAGACTGACGAGTCCAGATAAACATTCCAGAATAAGGTGCCCTGAGCCAAGTGCTTTTAGCAAAATGTACTACGTTTTCCTCGTCTGGAACCGATGAGTCTATCATGCCTAGATGATTCAGAACTCTCAGGATTCCATCCATTCCTTTCTCTATAGAGACGCCACATAATCTTATAGATTCTCCCGCCTCATACACGATGGCTGGTATTCCCATTCTGCTACAGGTCTTTCTAAAAGATTTAGGAATCAGTGGTTTTTGAAGTACAAAAGGTGCTTGAAAAATTTTGGCCATCTGAGCCCCTAACTTATTAGACTTCTCATATCTGACCTGTGGGAAATTATATCTCGATGCTCCACCTGTATGGAAATCCATCGCTAGATCTACATAGGGTAAGATTTTCTTGGTTAGGGTTCTCGCTACACGTGAAGCCAGTGATCCGTTAGAACTCCCTGGAAAACTTCTGTTTACATCTTTGCCATCAGGCACATCTCTACTGAAGTTTATAAACCCAAAAACATTGAGCAGTGGAATCGCAATGATGGTTCCTTTATTTACATTCTGCAAGCTATTCTGATCTAGCAATCTTCTTATAATCTCTACCCCATTTATCTCATCTCCATGCACTCCACCCAGAAGTAGGATTACAGGTCCTGGATTTTTACTTCGATAGACATGTGCGATGATATTTATACGTGTATCAGAGGGAAGCCTTCCTACATTTAAACTTATCGTTCCTGACTCTCCTGGAGCAAACGAGGTTTTATCGATTACTATCGGCTTCTTATGCTTATGCTTGCTTTTTATTTTAAGTAAACTCATTTTTCTTTTCTAAACGTTTCTTTGTACCATATCTATAATCTTCCCTGCTATGTCTACCTTGGTCGTAGTTTCTATTCCTTCTAATCCTGGAGAGGCATTTACTTCTAATATAAGCGGTCCTCTACTCGATCTCAGCATATCGACTCCTGCTACCTTTAGTCCCATAACTCTTGCAGCCTTTATGGCAATCTTTTTTTCTTCCTCTGTGAGAATATCGATGGTAGATGATCCTCCTCTATGTAAGTTAGAACGAAATTCTCCCTCTGCAGCTTGCCTTTTCATCACACCTACTATCTCCTCATCTACTATAAATACTCTTATGTCCGCTCCTCCTGCCTCTTCTATAAACTCCTGAAGCATGGCTTTCTGGTTTGTTTTAAAGAAGGTTTCTAATATGGCCTCGGCATTTTTACGTGATTCTGATAATATGACACCTAAACCGTGTGTACCCTTAATAAGTTTTATAACAAAAGGCTCAGAACCTACCCTATCTATCATGCTAGGCATGGTATAATAGTTTTTAGGGATTACAGTACGAGGTATGCTCACACCTTCTGCAGCCAATAATTGTAAACAGATCAGCTTGTCTCTAGCCTTAAGCAGTGGTGCTGATCCTAGAGTAGTATAAACACCCATGGATTCAAACTGTCTTATAACAGAAGAACCATGCGAGGTGGCTGAGGTACCGATTCTAGGAATTATAGCATCTACATCTGATATTTTGCCTCCGAGATAATAGATCTCTAATGCACCATCCTGAACGACGAGATCGCATTGCATATGATCTACGACTTCTACATGATGGTTTCTTTTTTGGGCTGCAGCGACTAGGCTTCTAGTGCTGTACAGGGATGGATTTCTAGAAAGGATTACGATTTTCATAGCTTAATAATGGGCTCCATATTGTGACGAGGATTTACAAAAATAAGTACAAAACATATACTTAACAATTATAATATATAACACACCTAAAAATCCTTAAGACAATTTCCATATATTACAATCCATGAGTGAGGCAATAAGACTAAATGATAAGAAAACAATAAGGGCCTGGGCAATGTTTGACTGGGCAAACTCAGCATATGCCCTTGTCATTTCTACAGCCGTATTTCCACCATTTTTTATTGCTATGACCGATGAGCAAATTAAAATCGGAGATACATTAATCAATAATTCCGCTCTCTATTCCTTTGCAGTGTCGTTTGCTTTTTTCTTACTGGTATTTATAAATCCGATTGCTGGAGGAATCGCAGATAGTGGTGGACGACGTAAGTTCTTTTTAAATCTGTTTACCAGTATAGGAGCCATCTCTTGCATGGCCATGGTATTCTTTAATGATGCTGGTGATGTATGGTGGGCCAGTACTGCCTTTGTACTTGCTACCGTAGGTTTTACAGCGGGAACAGTTTTCTATAATGCCTATCTACCTGAGATCGTAACAGAGGATAAATATGATAAGGTAAGTGCCCTAGGATTTGCTTACGGATATGTAGGGAGTGTATTGCTTCTAATTTTCATTCTGATAATGATTCAGAAGCCTGAGTGGTTCGGGATGGAAGCATCGGATATGCAGGCTCGCTTAGGATTCCTGTTAGTAGGTTTGTGGTGGTTAGGTTTTGCTCAGTACTCCATAAGAAGATTACCTGCAGATAAAAAAGGGATAAAACTCGACAATCCCATCAGTAAGGCCTGGGCTGAAATAAAAAATGCCTGGTCTAAGGCAAGTAAAAACAAGAACTTCTTACTCTTTATGGGTTCTTTCTTTTTCTATATCGCTGGGCTAAATGTAGTGGTATACGTTGCAGCTATATTTGCTGATAAGGTGCTGAATATTACTCAAGACAAACTAATCATTACCATTCTCATTATCCAACTGCTAGGTCTTATCGGAGCCTTCTTATTTGCATGGGTAAGTAAGAATATAGGAAACAAAAAATCCATAATTATAATGGTTACGATCTGGATGTGTATCTGCGGTATCGGATATTTTATAAATAGTGTAAATGGATTTTATGCTCTCTCTGCAGCAGTAGGCCTCGTAGTAGGAGGTATACAGTCCATCTCGAGATCGGCTTACGCCAAAATGATCGGAGACAATCCTGACGAACTTAATTCTTTCTTTTCTTTATATGATGTCATAAGGAATATAGCAATCGTATCTGGATTATTTGTGTTCGGTTTTGTGGATCAGCTGACTGGTAGTTTGCGATATTCTATACTTTCTACGGCGGCATTCTTTCTAGTAGGATTAGTATTTATGCTATTTGCGGATTTAAAGAAGGCTAAGGTATAGGGGGAAACATAACACGAGTTCATTTCACTCCTCTGGAGCTCTTTAAGTCGTTATCATACTTGTTCTATAGATATTTGACCACTCTGTGGCCAGGTGTTTACCAAAGAATTCTGATTTACACACGAAACCATGATTTAAAATAGAAGGCTCTAGCGGAGCCATATATCTATACTACCTAGAATTAGACAATACACCTAGCTCCAGCGGAGCGACATAAAATTCTTACCCAGCATTTTATTTGAACAAAGTAAGGCGAACAGAGAACCTTCATTCAATTATATACAGACACATATAAAATGTTTTTAGAAATTTGATCTGCTGTGGTCTGCTTGCAGAGTTAATAAGTATTTATTTTACCCATCCTTTCCTTCGCTATCGCAAATTCATTTCCTTGGCCAAGGGAAGGATTAAGGTTGGGTAAGGAAAATTACTAGTTTTCTTTAATTCAAAACCATAAAACTAGACCGATAAATTACAGCTTCTTTTGGATCAAAAAACTTTACATAGTAAGTTCCTTGTGGAAAATCAGAGACATCTATATCTAAAATTTCTCGATTTCTTATAGTCTTCCTTCTAGTCATTACTCGACCTATAGCATCTATAATCTCTAAATGAGCTTTACTAACTGATGGAATTTCTATGTGGACGAGCTCCCGAGCTGGGTTAGGATAAATTTTTAAGTCTTTAAACTCTATCGGAGTATCTGAAGTAGAACTAAAATTTATATATTCTCCACAGGGTTGCTCAGGGATACACCCATTTTCATCTATTTTAAATAGCCAAACTTTTATGGGAATATCGTCAGTCCATTTAAATATTCTAGCTAAACAGACGATATCTCCATTTTCCTCTTCTATAAGGTTTCTGATCTGGTACTCATCTGTTTGCGATATAAAATCTGGATGGCGATATCTCCTTGTCCAGATCGTATCTCCATTATTATCATACTTAGTTATTAAACCATAGCTGATATTAAACGTAGAGTCTGGCTCATCTTCGGCGTATGAGCCATGTGCAAAAAAATAATCTCCCTTACCTTCTAGTAAATTTTGAAAACCAAATTGATCTATTCCAGGAGAAACAAGTTGTCGCTCTTTTAGCATATTGCCATCTGGATCGAACCACAACATCTTGGTATCCCCAAATTGATTGGCTTCGATGCTATAGGTCAAAACAATCTCACCATTACTCAACACTACTACATTGGAAGGACTCTCAAGAACAGTCTCTTCTTCCGTTTCAAATTTCCAAATTACTTGACCTAAGGTATCCATCTTCACTAACTGAGTATGCTCATTGAAAATATTTGGTCGAATACCATTGGAATTATAAATAAAGGTATCCTGACTTACGGTATAATCAGAATCTCCCTTAGTCTTAAGATCTTCAAAGTATATCTTACTCCACTCTACCTCTCCATCAGTTGTTATTTTTTTTACATTGGTTTTTTGATCATTAGTGAGACCTGAATCAAAAGCAACTGTGCTCGTGCCATAAATCTTTTTTCCAATATTAAAGACTCTACTTTGAAATAGAAATTCTGCAGGAGAACTATAATTAAAAACATTAAGCACATCAAAATCTTTGTTAAGCTTTAGCATAGCAACGGAAATTGTATCCGCATTCCAATTTGTACAATACAAATAATAATTATCCTCAATTAATAATAATGAACTTAAATTGGGTTCATAAGCGACTAAATCATATCGCTCTACCTCCTCAGTGCTGGCATTATATTGTAATATAGAACTTGATCTAAACGAGGTAGTGTCTGTTGGAAATATTCTAGTAAGTGTATTCACAACAAAAGTATCTTCTGATACTCTTATCATTTCAAGTGGGTTTAAATTAGCATCCTCGTATTCAATCACCTCATTAAAGTACACTTGTGCATTTAAAGTCACCGTAGATATTGCTGAAAGGAAAAGAAAGAGATATATTAGAAAGTTGTTCATAACATGCATTTACTGCTGGAACTCATAGCAACCTATGTCTGGACTTACTGCGTCTCTAGGCTTAGCATCTAGGTCATCTGTAAGATTACTGAGCGGTATGGCTCGATTTTCTGCTACTGACATGGTATCTAAGTGATAGTCCTGGATGTCTAGATCTACAAACAGTGTATCGTTGTCAGAGCTATTAATGTTTATGCAATCTATACAGTTATCGAAGAAATTAGGTATCGAGTCTAGTAACTCATCTACCCGGACGATACTGTTCGTAAATTGATAATTGAAGTTTCCTGGTGCTCCGAAGGTGATGTCATCGAGTATGAGCTCATCATCTTGAGATCCGACTATGATGCTATTGGTTATTTCTGCATTTAGTGGATTTACAGAAAACTCAAAACAAAGCTGCAGAGGATCCCTGCATAAAAAATTATTTAGCCAAAAGGCTTCCACATCATTTCCATAGGACGCAAAGGTGCAGTAGTTAAACTCATATTCACCGCCATAGATACACTGTACAGCAGGTCCTCCATTACTATGTATGAGTGAGTTATTCATTTCCATTTTGGAATGGATGTTTATCAGTCCAGCATTACTGGTATTCATAATTCTAGAATGGTCTACTTTGGCCTCAGCCAAAGAATCTAACCACATACCGAATATAGAATTCTTTATAGTCGTATAATCAAATATATTATCCTCGCTCTCCTCTAGGAATCGTAGCCCTTGCCACTGACCGCTATCGTCCTGAAATGACTCTTCTAGCCTATCTCCCTGAAAAACAATGGTATCCTCTACAGTACCCTGAGCATGTATGCTTCCATTGGGCCCGACGAGAAGCAGACCGTCATTATAAACTCCTAATTCTTCATCACTTACTACTCCACCATGTACATATATCTGCGTACCTGGTGCTATCGTCAGCGTACAATCATCTATGAATAGTATCCCGTAAACCACGTAAGGTTTAGGATCGTCCCATACGGTCTGACCACCTTGACAAGGTAGCTGAGTAATGGCTCCGGCCTCATTTATAGCAGGAATATAGTTTGCATTTTGCCCCCAGGCTTCTAGCTGGACAAATTGTTCCTGACCTCCGAGATTCATCAGAATCTTATCTTCTATGATAAATGGACTGGACGTCAATGGATTATCAGGATCGATGGTTACTTCTACAAAAATGTATAGACTATCTCGGGGAGGTATCACTACATCTGTAAATGCATTTCCCGGAACACCATCAACATTCATTCTGAAAAAGCTCTCTGATCCTCCTTCTAGAGTGATGTTTTCTATGAGTAACTGTTTAGACTCTTCATTAAAGATTCTGACAAATCTAGTAGCAGATCCCAGCTCTGTAAATACCGTATCGAAACGCAGTGTATCAGTCGAAAATGACAATTCTGTAGTGCCATCAAAAAACGAATCATCTCTACAGGCGGTTTGCAATAGAATCAGCACTAAGGCCAATAAAAATGCACCCTGAGCGAGTGGAAATAAATAATTTGATTTTTTTAATGTTGTCCGCATTAATACCTTCTGAATAATAGCTAAAGTACTACTTTTGAGCTTGATCAGTAAATCTCTCATTGGCAATTTCTAAAACGGTTATAGATGTTATCATACCTGCATTTAACGAAGAAAGTTCGATAGAAAGTGTAGTAAATGATATCCCTAAGGAAGCTGTACGACATATACTAGTATGTAACAATGGAAGTACGGATTCTACGGCCGAAAATGCTAGAAAAGCAGGAGCAACTGTAGTAGATCAACCATTGCCAGGTTATGGAAATGCTTGTCTAAAAGGGATAGAGTATATTAAGGAACTGGAGGATAAGCCAGATATTGTAGTATTCTTAGATGGAGACTACTCTGACTATCCAGAAGAGTTGCCTGAAATAACTAAACCGATAATAGAGGCGGATTATGATCTCGTAATCGGATCTAGGACTAAGGGGAAGCTAGAAAAAGGGTCGATGATGCCACAGCAGATTTTTGGAAATTGGCTGGCTACGACTCTGATAAAAATGATCTATAATTATGAGTTTTCTGATCTAGGACCATTTAGAGCGATTAAATATAGTCGTCTGATGGAAATAAACATGATTGACAAAAATTTTGGCTGGACTGTAGAGATGCAGGTAAAAGCCGCTAAATATAAATTAAAGTGTATCGAAGTACCGGTTAAGTATAGAAAGAGAATAGGAACCTCTAAGGTTTCTGGAACGATAAGAGGGACTTTTCTAGCTGGACATAAAATACTCTGGACTATCTTCAAATTGATATGATAATTATCGGAAATATAATTTTTGGGATTTACTTAGTAGCACTAGTGTATGTTACGCTGTACTGTCTCATACAGTTTAACTTACTCGTACATTATAAGATGCATCACTGGCGTAATAGCGAACCAGAGCCTACACCAGAGATGGACGGTGAGTATCCTATGGTAACTGTACAACTGCCTATATTTAACGAGCAGTATGTGGTAGAGAGACTTATAGATAATATTACCTCTCTCGATTACCCAAAGGATAAGCTAGAAATACACGTACTGGACGATTCTACAGATGAGACGCTAGAAATCAGCCGTAAAAAGGTAAATGAATATAAGGCCAAGGGATTCAATATAGACCTACTTACTCGTGACGATAGAAGTGGTTATAAGGCTGGTGCTCTAAAAGTAGCAACTCCTAAGGCCACTGGAGATCTCATAGCGATATTCGATGCAGACTTTTTACCTTATAAAGACTTTCTAAAAAAGACAATTCCTTATTTCTCAAATTCAGAAATAGGAGTAGTACAGACTCGATGGGAGCATATAAATAGAGATTACTCGCTGCTCACTAGATTACAAGCTTTTCAGCTAAATGTCCACTTTACGATAGAGCAACAAGGACGTGAGTCTGGTAACTATCTATTACAGTTTAATGGAACGGCAGGTGTATGGAGAAAAGAATGTATAGAAGATGCAGGAGGATGGGAAGCAGATACGCTTACTGAGGATCTAGACCTGAGTTATAGAGCTCAGATAAAGGGCTGGAAGATTGCGTTTTTAGAAAATATCGGAGCACCTGCTGAGCTACCTGCGGAAATGCATGGACTCAAATCTCAGCAGCATAGATGGATGAAAGGTGGTGCAGAAACCGCTAAGAAAATGCTTCCGACTATATGGAAGTCTGATTTACCGCTGACTATGAAACTACATGGTTCGGCACATTTACTAGCGAGTTCGGTTTTTCTGTGTGTATTTATAATCGGAGTATTCAGTGTGCCATTGCTGTTTCTGATAAAACCTGTAGGGATTAATATGGATAATCTAATGATATTCCTGATAAGTCTAGTAGCCTTGATTTTTGTGTACCTACAGGCAAATGTGCTCACAAACTGGGAAGGAGAAAATCGTCTAGTCAAAGTCATAAAATTCTTTACAATTTTTCCATTATTTCTAGCGATATCCATGGGGCTAGCTTTCCATAATTCACTAGCAGTTATCCAAGGGTTTCTAGGGAAACAGACAGCTTTTATACGTACTCCTAAGTATAAACTAGAAGATAAGTCTGACTCATATTTAAATAAAAAGTACCTCGATATAAAACTAAATAAGGGAATTATCATGGAAGGTCTACTGACGCTTTACTTCTTATTTGCAGTAGTAGCAAGCTTTGTGATAAAGGATGGCAGTTTCTTGTTATTCCATATTTTCCTCATGATAGGATATGGAACGATATTTTTCTATTCTGTAAAGCATCTGAGATATAAATAAGAGGCGATAAATAGAACTAGTAAAGGTTTAAAATCATTAGAAATCTATAATAAAGAGCAGGCTCCATCATGGGATAAACATTTGTCCTTATTAGTTCTGGGACTAGCGGTTACTTATGCTGCAGTGATTCCAGAGCAGTCTGATTTTGAGCCTTTTATAGCTGCTTATGGGCTGGCTTTTCTGTGTTATGCCTATCTCGTCTATAAATCCGACTCTTTAAGTTTAAAAAGTATACTTACAGTTGCTATTATCCTAAGGGTGATACTCGTCTGGACTTTTCCCAATATGTCTGATGATCTATATCGTTTTATCTGGGATGGCAATATGATACATGCTGGTTATAATCCCTATGGTTATCTACCTACTGAGGTGCTTTCTATGTCGATAGAGGGAAATACTCAGGCTCTCTTTGATGAGCTCAACTCACAAGAGTATTATACGGTATATCCACCCTTAGCACAGTTTATTTACTATTGTGGGACCTTAGGAGATATAAGCTGGCATGGCTCTAGTATTATCATGAAACTCTTTCTATGTGCCGCTGAGATAGGTTCTCTGTTCTGTATCGTTTGGCTTTTACGCTATTTAAATCAGTCTGTTCAGAAAGTAGCTATCTATGCTCTGAATCCTCTAGTTATCATAGAGCTGATGGGTAATCTGCATTTTGAGGCACTGACAGTCTTTTTTGTGCTCTTATCACTCTGTCTACTGGTTATACTAAAAGAGAGGATGGCAACAAGCACCTTTTTACTATCGCTAGGTGTAGCTTCTAAGATGCTGCCATTGATGTTTTTTCCTTTTTTTTGGAAGTATCATGGATTGAAGTTTCGATTTATATGGATATCAGCTGTGTGTGTAATTCTACTATTTGTGCCTATCCTATTTGGACTGGAGCTATCCAATTTTGGACAGAGTCTGGACTTGTATTTCGGCAAATTTGAGTTTAATGGAAGTATCTATCTATTACTAAGAAGTGTGGGTAAGTGGATATCTGGGTATAATCTAATCAGATATCTAGGACCTGGAATGGCTCTTATTACTTTAGGCCTAATGTTTAGATGGTTCAGAAATTTAAAGCCCACTGATCTAGAAGGGCTCATAAAAGTATCTTTTTACAGTATTACCACTTACTACTTCCTTTCTACGACTGTACATCCCTGGTATCTGGCTTTACCTCTGGTATTGAGTCTGTTTACTCACTATCGCTATGTGATGCTATGGACAGGTCTTATAATGTTGAGTTATATCAATTATAATTATGCTGAGTATACTGAGGTGTTTGCGGTGCAGTGGGTGGAATATGTTGGGGTGTTTGCTTTGTTAGGGTATGAATTAAAGAAGGCTTCAAGGAATTAAGGTTCAAAGGAATTAAGGCTTTGAGGCCCAAAGGTCAATTTAGCGTTACTTGTACATAATGATGATTACATATCTTTATCTACCTAATGTCTATTGCAGAGATGATTGTTTGTAAGAAAGTTTGATGACTTCGATAAAATTCTTCTACTCAGATTAACAGTAACTTTTCCCAATCTTCAAACCTTGAGACCTTGAGATCCCGAAACCTTTAAACCTTTAAACCGGGAAATAAAAAAGAGGAACAACTCTTACGAATCATTCCTCTTTTATATAATTAGATTATGAATTCTACCTTAGTAAGTCCATAAATCATGTTCAAAATTAAACAACTCTGCTTTTATCTTATCTCCCTCTAATAGCATATCTACACCTGCTGTCTCATATCCCTGAAAGATATCAGTCAGCCTGAGATCGAGTACGTTACTCGCTTTAATTATATAACTAGAGAACATACGAGTCTCGAATAAATCAAACCAAGTCATTGGAGCGATTTCGTTATACTCATTGTATACTCTGTGTTTAGCCAATCCTTTTCTAGCCTCAGGGTAGTAAATCCAGAATAATGGCTCAGGATACTTAAACTCTCCAGTCTCATCATCATAAACATCTCTAATCGGAGAGATACCTAGGATACGACTCTTCATAGTAGAAGTTTCCTCATCAAAATACCAGATTTCTTTTACTCTGTATCTTTTGATATCCTCTGCATTTACAGGAGATTCTGCAATCTGAATAGTTTCTTCATACGTATCATAATCAAAAGTGGTAAAAGTATCGATTCGATTAAGCTTAGCAGTAAGATCTTCCATAGCCAGTGGCTCTTTAAAGGTCTCATCACTAAATACATTAATGTCTCCGTTTTCTGCCATTTCTCTGAATACATCAAATAATGGTTTCTCAGGATAAGCGAATCCAAGATTCATTTTTTCCCTAACGTCAACGATTCTCCATACTCTTCTTTCCCAAGCTAAATCAGCTTCTCTTACGTGCTCGTAATCTAAGATTCTCTTTTCTTCAATGAGTCTTTTCTTTACGATTCCATCTATATAGATGTCTTCAGTAGGTTCGCTAGATTCAGTCATCTCTGCTTGACCATTAAGGTCGATCGCAAAAAATGCTGTCAGCGTAAGGAAAAATAGAAATTTAATCGATTTCATAATATGCTTTTTAAGCTAATAATATAAATATGTTACTTGATATTAAATACCATCTGTCCGATGTTTCTGGATGCAGCATCACCAGGACATTTACATTTAATATTCTCAAAGAAATAACGGTCACCTGCCTTAGCTTTCTTAATAAGTCCAGCTACCTCACCAGTATACTTACCAGCTTTATTTCTTTTTATTTCTACATCTTGTCTCTTAGGAGCACGTACTACTACGAACTCTGTAATGTTACATTTTGCATCAAAGTCAAATCCTTCAAGAACTGGGAATACACCAGGCTGAGCTTTAAACTGACCTGAAGGCATCGCACCACCTCTATCCTTACCTAGTTTCGGTATTGGATCTGGAATTCTTTTTACTCTAAAGTCTCTAGACTCAGTAAGTCCTGGAGCTTTTACATTTATCTTTGCAAACTCTCCTTTTCTAGTAGGCTTAGTTACTTTAACTACGTAGTTTCCACCACTCTTGTTGATAGAACCTCCTCCAGCACCACCCATAGATACTTTGATATCATTAGATGCAACACCGGCAGCAGTTACTGCTACTGGATTTTCAACACCTATATAGAATACATTCATCTTAAGCGGAGATACAGTTACAGAACGCTCTCCTACTTCGTAAGAAAACTTCTTGTCATAAGACTTCACCTCTCCTGTAACAGGATTTTTAATAGAAGCTGAGGCAGTATAAGATTTCTTACCTAGAGAACTAGGTGTTGTTTCATATACTCCTACTCCTTCACTATTTAAAGGTAATTTTCTACCATCTACCGATACAGATATTCCTGTTTGTGAATCTGCAGAAGCAGCTGCACTTAAGAATACCTCAGTACGATATTTCTCTCCCTTAATGATATAAGACTTATCCGCTGCAGATACAACAGTATATTTATCCAATACCACCTTAGTATCTCCTGCTCCTACTTTAGTTGCAAGGTTATTTAAAGCTGCAGCCTCCGTAGATTTTACATCGTTTATAAACTTTGTAAAAATAGGAAGTACTGCCTGTAATGGCATTTGCTTGAAGTTCATTTCCGCCCAAGATTTCTTGCCCTTAGCCTTCCATGTGTCTTCATCGATTTGAACAGCAATTTCTTTAGTAAAAGCTTCTCTGTCCTCCTCATCAATCAATTCCAATATATCAGTTCTGTACTGTTCCAACTTAGCTTTAAGTTGCTCTCCTTTACCATCATAAACTAACATACGAGTAGTAATTTCCTTATCCTTTTTACCCACAAGCTCTTGAAGACCTGTCTGAGGATCAGTTTTATAACCCTGCACATCGATCATACTTTTTTTCATACCCTCTATGAAATCTACAATTTCAGCAGACTTTTCTCTGATAGGGTCAATTTTCTCAGCATAAACACCGAGAGATTTCTGCTTTTTAGCAGCTTCTCTAATCAATTCTGGTACTGCGTTGTTTTTATCATCTAGTGCAGTGTTAGATTTTACAAGACCCTTATCTACCATTTTAAAGGCATTAAAAATCTCTGCAGATACGTTAAGTGCTAGTAGTGCCGTCAGTACCAGATACATAATGGTAATCATGAGTTGACGGGGTTCCTTAGGTATAGACATTTTTTATCTTTTTATTGGTTATTATAAATTATGTCAATACTTAGCTAGTAGGTTGTCTAAATGCACCTAATACATTACCATATACACCATTTAAAGAAGAAAGATTCTTATTTAAAGACTGCATCTGATCTGCATATAATTTTGTGTCTTCTACCGTGTTACTTAGACTCTCCATTGCTGAGTTCATCTGAGTGTAGAAGTTATTCATTGATTTTAATTGCTCTCCAGTTTGAGAAAAATCTACTTCTTGTAGAGCCTTAAGAGAACCTAAACTGGCTGACATTCCTTGTAACTCATTAAGCATTCCACCTAATTTGTTTTCAACGATGTCTGCATCTAAACCTCTAGAAGCTGCAGCAGATGGTCCAGCAGATAAAGGATTAATAGCCGCACCATAATCATCTAATCCTGGATATAATTTATCCCAGTAGTAATCTTTGTCAGGACCGATAATACCTAGAAAGGCAAATATCACAGCCTCGATTACTAGTCCTAAGGTTAATAAGTCAATTTTCTGACCTCCTAGAACTGGCATCTCCCATGACTGAATTTTATATAAAGCTCCAAGCATTACTGCAGATGCTCCTAGTCCAATGATTAAATTTTTAAAGTATTTGAATCCTTTTGATTTTAAGAAACTCATTTTTTCTAATTTTTGAATTTTTGGTTGTTTAATTTAAAAGCTTATTTAGTTGAACTATCCATCCATTGCTTATTTGGCTTTAAGCCAAAAAGGTTCAATAGAATATTTTAATAAAAATTGCTTACTATTTGTTAGTTGAAATCGTTAATTGATCTTCCTAAGAATGTCAATGCAGATCTAAATCCGATATATGACTTAGTAGTATCCTGGAATTCCCAATGTCTCGTACCAGTCTGTAAAAAGTACGAAATATCTTTCCAAGAACCACCTCTGATTACTTTACGCTTATACACATCAGGGTCATCATCTTTAGCATCATATACAATAGCAGAGTTTAAGTCATGCTCAAAAGAATAGGCATTATCTACATATGAGTTTTCTGTCCATTCAGCAACATTTCCTGACATACAGTATAAACCGTAATCGTTAGGGAAATAAGCATCTGCTTTAACTGTATAATATCCCCCATCTTCAGGGTAATTTCCTCTTCCAGGTTTAAAGTTAGCTAGGAGACATCCTTTTGCATTTCTCACATAGTATCCACCCCATGGGTATGGTGCATGTGCTCTTCCACCTCTAGCTGCATATTCCCACTCTGCTTCAAACGGAAGTCTAAACTTCTCAGTGTTTGGCTCATCTTCAGCTTTAAAATCATCCCAACTCTTAGTTCTCCAGTGATTGAACGCTTGAGCTTGTTTCCAACTAACTCCTACTATAGGATAGTCATCATATGCTGGGTGCCAGAAATAGTTTCTAGCCATAGGCTCATTATATGAATAAGAGAAGTCTCTAATCCAAACTAGAGTGTCTGGAAAGATGTTTACTTCTTTTTCTACGATAAGGCTTGCTCTTCCGTATGGTTCTCCACCATTACCTCTCTGAGAAGCTGCTTTTCTCCAGTCTACAAACTGGTACTTATAGTTATATCCACTTACGTCAAACTCTCTCTTTCCACTAAATGCTTCATCTCCCTGATAGTACATATCATCGAGTGTCTCATCTGTATAGTCAAGCTCATACTCCCAGTCCAATATCTCCTCTGTATCATTATAATTTGGTTTAAAGTCTCCCATCAAACCATGAGCGATAGAATCCCTTACGTAATGAGTAAACTGTCGGTACTCATTATTAGTAATCTCTGTATCATCCATATAGAAACCGTGGATAGATATAGACTTAGGTCTTTGTAAATGTGTTTGGAATACATCTTGGTCGGACTGACCGATGTGTAGTGTTCCTGAGGGTACGTAAACCATTCCGTAAGGATTGATTCCATTCCATGCTGGTCTTTCCAGAACTCCGATGAGTTGACCATTTTCTCCTCCGCCTCCACATGAGGACAGAATAATTATAGCAAATAATGCTACGAAAGACGTTGTTAATTTCTTCATTTTAAACCGCAATTTGTCGAATTCAGTAATCCTCTCTGATTCCAAAGAATCGTAAAGATAATTTTGTTTCGATAACAAACAAAAATTAAATTATTGCTTTTAACAACACTTATTGTTTTGTAATCTTTAGCTCTATCAAAACGAACTGACTCTTAGATTATTTTACAAGGAGTATTATTTTTCGCAAAATACCTGACATTTTTATAAATGCCTCGGATTGTATATTATTTTGGGATCTCTTCCGACCCCAATTAGCTTATGTAAGTTATAGTTCAATATGATTTCGTGACTGCCTTCATGTGCATTACGAAGGTCAGATGTCCCCAAATCTAAACTGTATGATAGTCTATAATGCTTGTTTAGTTGTAATCCGATGATAAACACAGCGGCATCTAGTGATCTAGCACCATAGCCTCGTAGTCCTAATCCTCCAAAAATATTGCCATTATAGTAAGCAACCAAATTTAAATCAGACTGCAACTCTCGATTATCTGTCTTGAGAAGCACAGATGGTACTAATAACCAACTATCCGTGATTCTAAATCGTGATTGGGCAAATAAAATAATTTCTGGTAGCTGCTTTATTGTCGTTTGTTCTAAATTGATGTTATTTGGAAAAAAGTTATTAATTGTCAGCCCGCCTTCAAAAAACTGGGTTCTTGCATAAAATCCTAGGCTTATATCTGGAGAAAAGGTACTTGCCACCCGTGTACCTAAGGTAGGATCATTATGATTTATAATTCCGCCTTCATAATTTCCACCAGGAGTAATAATGTCATCTCCAGCTAGACTAGAAAAAACACCTCCTAGTTGTAGACCCGCAGAATATAATCCACTGGGCAAATCCATGATATAATTATAAGAAAGCTGAATATCAGATTCTCTAAACAATCCTACCCTATCATTAGAAATCTGCATACCGATGGCTCCATTCCATAAATAATATGGTAGATGGACATTTATCCATTGCGTATTGGGGTTTCCAGTTAGAGAATTATATTGACCTCGGAGTCCTGCTGATGCACTTAGAGAATAATCTAATCCAGCATATGCCGGATTTATCCGATACTTATCTATCATATACTGGCTTAACTGCACCCCTTGCTGACCAATGAGTGTACTCGACAGAAATAGAAAGAAAAGAAAAGAATATTTATTCAATGAAATCGTGCTTCGTTTCTAAAAATACTTAATTATTAGTTTATATACACAGGCTCGTCTGTCTTAAGTTTCAACAACTAGACCATCATAGGCAATCTGCACATTTTTATCTAATAGTGCTTCTGTAGATTTATGAGTTCCCATGAGATGACTGAGGTGTATGAGATACGCTTTATCAGGGTTTATTTGTTGGATAATTTCGAGAGCTTCATCGAGAATTAGGTGAGAATGATGAGGCCTTTCTTTTCTAAGTGCACTGATTATAAGATGTGGAATGCCTTGGAGGGTTGCAAAAGTTTCTTCTGTTAAGGATTTGACATCTGTCAGATAGGCCACGTCTCCTATTCGATAGCCTAGAATTTCTAAACTTCCATGATAGACTTGCAAGGCCTCTACCTCTATGTTTCCATCTGTCCATTTTTCTTTTGGTAACAGAGGCTTTAGCTTAAAACTAGGTGCTCCTGGATAGGGATGATTTATAAAAGCATACTTAAATCTATCTTCTATCTCCTCAAGTACCCGCGGTAATCCATATAGTTCTATCGCCTTTTTGTGTCTAAAAATAAAAGGACGGAGATCATCTAATCCTATTATATGGTCATTATGCTCATGGGTCAGAAAGACACATTCTATATCCTCTACCTCTGCTCTGAGCATCTGCATCCTAAAATCAGGTCCTACATCGATTACATAATTCTTATCATTATGACTGATAAGTAAGGAGCATCTTAGACGATTATCTCTGGAATCTGAAGAAGTACATACCTCGCATTTACACCCGATTATAGGTATTCCTTGAGAAGTTCCTGTTCCTAAAAAAGTAATCTGCAAATGATTAGTGATATTTCCCTAAATATAATGAGTCTGCTGATATCTGCAGAACTCTTAATTGCTAGGCTTTTAAAATAGCTTTACAGTAGTTTTCCCAGCTGAGGTCTTTGGTTTTTGTTTCTACATTTTCTGCAGGTAGTGGATGATCTAAGTATCTTATCATTTGAGCTGCCATGGAATCTATGTTTTCGGCTTCCGCCAAATATCCATTAAATCCATCTTCTATAGTTTCTGGAAAATGACCCACCTTAGTAGCTATCAGTGGTTTTTTAAAATTATAACTCAGTGACTCGATTCCTGAGGGAGTCGCGTATTCATAAAAAAGTAAAACGGCATCAGCAGTCTGAAAATATTTAGGGACATCTTCCTTGGCGACAAATTTATTGTCGATAAAGGTCAAATGCTCAATGCCTAATTTCTCAACCAATTTGAGTGGACGATACTCTCCCTCTCCTTCTTTCTGATTTAGAAATATCTTTTTGGCTATTCCGAAAAGGGCTTTTTTAATCTTTGTAGAAAGCTTACTGGAGTCTAAAGTTTTCCAAAATGACTCTCCACAAATCATGAGACTCACATCGTCTCGCTGCTCTGCAACTTTGGCGAAAGCCGCTATCGCATTATGTAGTCCTTTATACTTTCGGATAAATCCGAAAAACAAAAACACGTGTTTCTTAAGATTATTTTCTTTTTTGAAAGCTTCGATGTCCAATGCCGGATCCTCCTGGTATAGGCTGTAAATCGGATGGAAAAGTTTTATCACACTTTCTCCAGAGGCTCCTCTCTGACCATCTTCGGTTATATGAAAATTACGATTGGGCAATAAGGTCTTGAGTTCTTCAACCGTTTTATAGGCATGTGTAATATATGTGTCTGCATATCTTATCCCTCGTCGAGTCCAATAATTATCTAAGGAACTGCCTTCCTTCTGAATTACAAAATGTAGGTCGTAAATGACTTCAATGTTTTTATGCTTAGATAGATTTCTACATAGAGAACCCAGCGGTAATCCCTGTATCGCTATCGCCCACTGTATGATAACCTTGTCGGGTTTTAGAGAGAGGATATATTTATAGGTTTCTCTCCAGGTCCATGGTTTATTATAGTCCATCAGATAATGGACTTTTATCTCTGTACCTGCTAGAAAATCTAGTTTACTTTCTTTATCCACAAACTCCCTAGGAATGATAGCCGGGTACTGACTCGACCATGAAACGATAGAAACATCGACACCTGGTTGCTGGTTTAAAGATTTTGCAAGTGCAGTATTGTAATCTGAGATTCCTCCCTTAAACTTAGGACCAGGACCGAAGCAAACGATTTTCATTGCTCTAAATTATGCTTCCTTTTCTATTCTCTTCAGTGCAGCCTTATACATTCTTTCCATACCCTGCTCCATAGAAATCTTAGCTTCCCAGCCTAGATTTTCTTTTACCCAGGTCATGTCGCAGTATCTAGAATGCACTCCGACTGGTTTATCTAAGAGCTGTTTTATAGGTGGATTATATCCCGCTATACCCGTAAGTACTTCTATAATTTCTATAAAGGAGGTCAACCTTCCCATACCTATGTTAAAGGCAGTTCCATCAGTAATCTTATCCATACCTACATGGATACAATCGATGACATCATCTATATGCACAAAATCTCTACCCTGCTTTCCTGTACCCCAGACTTCCATAGGATTTTCTCTACGAGCTACTCTCAATGCAATGGCTGGAATCGGATAGGTCAGATCTTGCTCCTCTCCATAACCCGAAAAGGGTCTGATGCAACTGACTGATACGCCATAGTGTTTAGCTGCTATCTTGGCTAGAAACTCACCGGTCAACTTGGACCAACCATAGGTCATGTCTGGCTGTCCCATGTTGTTGAAATCTATATCGGTTTCCTTGAGTGCAATGGCTCCTGACTCCGTCTGAAGATTTATAGGATACGCAGCTGACGAACTAGGATACAGAGTACGTACTGGTTTATGCTGACAGACCCAATAGAAAAATTCTGCATCTATAGATAAATCTAAAGCAACAACCATCGGATCACCATCTATCATGGCTCTACCTCCTACAATAGCTGCAAAGTGATAAACATCATGGAATTTATCTATCTCTAAACCATATTGTTGATTTAGAAAATTGGGGTTTTCGGTCATCTTTCTGACTAGGAATCTGAAATCATCCTTTAGAAAAAGTAATCGTCTATCCTCACCGTAGATTTCTAGGTCTTTATACTGAGCGACTTTGGGCTGATCTAGCCACTCTGTAGGATGTTTTCCTACTATAAGATTATCTACAAAGAGTATGGTGTCGGAAGTCGTATTGTATAATCTACGAACCATATTTTTTCCAACAAAACCGCAACCGCCAGAAACTAGATGAAAAGCCATATGAGTTATTAAATCTACTGCAAATATAGAGTAACTTTGAAGGTATGAAGAGCATTTTAGATGATCATATTAAGGTAATAAGAGAGTTATATGCTCAGGAAGAGGAGATTCTAAAATGTATCGAGCTGATGGTCTCAACTTTACAGAGTGGTGGTAAAATAATGCTGTGTGGAAATGGAGGCAGTGCGGCTGATGCTCAGCACATTGCTGCAGAACTTTCTGGCAGATTTTATAAACAAAGAGATCCGATAGATGCAGAGGCCTTGCATGTAAACTCTTCATACATTTCAGCTGTCGCAAATGATATGGGATTCGATAAGGTGTATTCTAGAGCCTTAAAGGCAAAAGGAAAGAAGGGTGATTTACTTATCGCTTTATCCACTTCTGGAAATAGTGAAAATGTGGTACAAGCTGTAAACATGGCTAAAGAATTATCCATACAGACCATCGCCATGACTGGAAAATCTGGAGGAAGATTGAAAGATTCAGCAGATATCCTTTTAGCCATACCCTCTGAAGATACACCTAGAATTCAAGAAGCTCATATGCTCATAGGTCATATACTATGTAAGGAAGTAGAAGAAAAACTATTTGCTTAAGCCCTAAGAATTATGATTCCCTTTACAAAAATCAGAGAAGAAGGAACCTGGACTCTATTTCTAGATAGGGATGGAACCATAAATAAAAGACTGCCTAAGGCTTATGTAAATTCTATAGAGCAGTTTGAATTTCTTCCAGGGGTCCTAGATAGCATAAAGGTGTTTTCTCAAATTTTTAAACATATCATAATCGTTACTAACCAGCAAGGCATCGGAAAAGAACTGATGACTACTGAACAGCTCACTACCATCCATGATTATATGAATGGTCAAATCATGTCCAGTGGTGGTTACATAGATCAGATATACCATTGTCCACATCTAGAAATAGAGAATCCTACCTGCCGTAAACCAAATCCTGGAATGGCCATACAAGCTGCCGAGGATTTTCCAGATATAGTATTTAAAAAATCACTCATGGTCGGAGACATGATGTCTGACATACTTTTTGGCCAGCAACTAGATATGTATACTATATTAGTCAATTCTCCGTCGTATCTTGGAAATGCAGCCGTTGATGATTCCACTCATGCAGAAATGGCAAGCTTAAATGAAATAGCACAGTACCTAATGGCCTAAAAAATTATTAAAAATGAAAGCTCCTTCCCTAATCCTTTTCTTTATCCTTTCCTCTACCTTTCTATTTAGTCAAGATTTTTTTAAGGTCGAACTAGAAAAAAGATCTCCAGATGTACAAGACTTAGTAAGATCTTATGAGGGATTTCCAGTTATTCCATTTATCGCAAATGATCTGGATGGTAACGAGCAAAACTTTGCAAATCTAAGTGGTGATAAAACCACCATTATCTACTTCTGGAATCTAGGCAGTGAGTCATGTAAAAAGCAGATAGATGCTCTAAATCTTCTTAAACAAAATTTCTCTACCAAGCTAGACATCGTATCTCTTGCCGATGATACTAAAAAAGAAATCTTTGATTACCGACAAACATCACCCATTGATTTTCCAATTATTCCGAATGCTAAGTTACTGGCTGATGGCCCTTATGGTGGAGACCTAGGATATCCTAGAATATTTATTGTGGACGACTTCGGGATTATAAGATGGGTCTTTGCCCAAGAGTCTTTTGACAATGGAATGGATACTTATAGAGTCATGGAAACACTGCTTACACAATTATCGCAAGAAGGAAAATGAGAAGAAAAATAGGAAGTGGAGCTAAGTGGGAGGACATCGTCGGTTACTCAAGGGCAGTACAGGTAGGAAATACTATAGAAATAGCAGGTACCACAGCAGTCCTAGATGGTGAGGTCCTTTTTGTAAATGATCCCTATAAACAAACGGAATTCATTTTAGAACTCTTCTCTAACAAGTTAAAAGAGCTCGGAAGCTCTCTAGAAGATGTAGTGAGAACCAGAATATGTGTAACTCATATGCATCACTGGGAAGAGGTCGGCAAAGCTCACGGAAAGTTTTTTAAAGGCATAAAACCTGCCTGCACACTGGTAGGAGTTGCCGCACTGGTGGATCCTAAAATGCTAGTAGAAATAGAAGCAACTGCGATTATCGGATAAGAACTATTTTTGCACCCCGATGTACTCCATTAAAGAAATATATTACACTCTGCAAGGTGAAGGATTCCACACTGGAAGACCTGCCATCTTTGTGCGTTTTACGGGATGTAATCTATGGAGTGGTAGAGAAGAAGATCGACATAAGGCCGTATGTCAGTTCTGTGATACGGACTTTATAGGTACTGACGGAATAGAAGGTGGTAAGTATACTAAAGAGTCTCTTGCCGAGAAAATTAAAGAACTATGGCCAGAAGATAAGCACATATTTATAGTCTGTACTGGTGGCGAACCAGCACTGCAGCTGGATCAGAAACTAGTAGATTATCTACATAAGCATAAGATAGAAATAGCCATAGAAACAAATGGCACTAAACCACTTCCAGAAAGAATAGACTGGATCTGTATGTCACCCAAGGCAAATACGGATATCATAATCAAAAAAGGACATGAAATCAAAATTGTATTTCCGCAAAAAGGAATAGATCCTAAAGATTTTGAAGATTACGATTATGAAAACTATTATCTGCAGCCTATGGATTCTTTAGAACAGGAATCTAATGTTTTTAAGGCTCAAGAATATTGCCTCTTGCATCCAAAATGGAAAATGAGTCTTCAGACTCATAAGATTCTAGGCATTAAGTAATACAATATTATAAGGTGGGTAAAGGGCATAAAAAAAGCCTTCGTCTTTGCAAGACAAGGCTTTTTAAAAGAACTACTCTTTAATCGAATTTATTTAGAGAATGTTGAACTCACTATTTGGTCGTTTTCAAACAAGAAGTTTACTTGATAATCTCCTTGATTAAAATCATCAAGGTCAAGAACTAAGTTGTCAGAAAACAATGGCAGCTGATACTCTAGATTTCCTTCTGCATCTAATACTTGTACAAACTCTATAGTTGCACCTGTTGCTATATTTAAAGACCCCTGCTGCAAGTCGTATGAAACATTAATATCGTACTGGCTCATTTCTGCTTTATCCATCTCAAAAGAGATTGCATCGATTATAAAATCTGAAGGGTCATTATTGGCGAAAGCCGATCCTAAAGTGAAAGAGAAAAAAGCGATTGTTAATATTAAATTTTTCATAGTTTCTTT
>CAZDWO010000022.1:37386-57027 GCA_964509175.1 uncultured Saprospiraceae bacterium | reverse complement strand
ATCCTATGAATGGAGAGATAGTAAGCTACGATTGGAATTTTGGAGAGAGAGCCATACCACCTACAGGAACTGGAGAAGGACCTTTTCAGGTAAACTATGAGAGCTTCGGAGATAAGTTTATCAGCCTTACTGTCGAGTCTGACAGAGGATGTATCGTTACAGAAATACTTGAACTATTTGCAGAGCCATGCTGTGATGACGTGACCGATATAGGGATAGATCCGGTAAACGTCGTGGACCTAGTGTGTGCAACTATACCTAATGGATCTATAGAAGTAGAGGGAATAAATGGAAGTCCAGAATATGAGTACTCTATAGATGGAGGCACGTTTAACCAAAATAATTTTTTCGGTAATCTAGATGCTGGCACCTTTCAGATAAATGTTCAAGATATAAAGGGTTGTACTGATTCTATCGATGTAGTAATTACCTCTCCACCAGAACTTATGGTCGATGCAGGTCCTGATGTTACTGTGGACCTCTGTTCAGAAACTCAGCTAAATGGCACCTATACTCCGATGAACCCATCGGACATGATTATGTGGAATGCGGCTGACACCTCAGATAATTTTTCTCTTTCGTGTCTTAACTGTTTAGACCCGATAGCGATTGCTCCTGGACAGACGACATATATACTTACCGTTGAGGATCAGGTCGGCTGTTCTGCTAGTGATGAGTTGACCATATCTGTGATTGCAGAATATCCGATTTATGGACCCAATATTTTCACCCCTAATGGAGACGGAATACATGAGCGTTTTACGATTTATGGAGGTAAAGAAGCAGTGATTATAAGAGAGTTCTACATCTATGATCGATGGGGTAGTCTTATCTTCTTTAATGAGGATATGCCATTAAATGATCCTATGGTAGGCTGGGATGGTTTCTTTAAGGATGATATGTTACAGAGTCAGGTTTTAGTATGGTTTGCAAGAATAGAATTCTGTGATGCCACTGGCCCAACAGATACTAGAAATTATTCTGGAGAATTTACTCTAGCAGGAGGATAGATGATTAGATCGCTATTTTATGTAAGTGTTTTCATCGTGCTATGTTCCTGTAGCAATGATTTAGAAGAGGTAAATGCTTTGTTGCAAAAAGAAGAAATAAAAACAGAAACAGCAGTAAACATAGAACTCCTTTACTCAGATTCTGCACAGGTAAAATTAAAAATCATAGCTCCGATACTCAAGAGAAAACCAGATGGTAGAAATTCCATAGAGGAGTTTGACCAGGGACTTGTAGCAAACTTTTATGGTCCCGATAAACGAGTCAACTGCTGGCTAGAATCTAAGTACGCTATAAGAAATGAACGGAAAAATAATATTACTGTTCGGGACTCTGTAGTCCTCTATAATAAACGAAAAGAAAAACTAGAAACCTCAGAACTCATCTGGGACGAGAAAGAAGAAATCCTCAGTACCAATAAGTTTGTAAGAATTACTCAGCCAGAAAAAGGAGATACTAGCTATGGTTGGGGATTTGAATCCAATGCAGATTTTACCCGATTTGAAATAAAGAATAAATTCTCTTCTAAAATGAGTGCCTCAGATATATCTGCAGCTTTAGGAGAAAAGAAAAAGACACAAAATAAACCCCAAGAATAATGTTAGTAGTAGGCATAATAATTTTCTTGCTGCTTTCAGCATTCTTCTCAGCTTCTGAGATTGCATATGTCTCGTCCAATAAGCTGGGGATTGAGGTGCTCAAGGAAAAAGGAACCAGAAGAGCTAGACTAATTTCTTCCTTTTACGAGAAGCCCAAAAAATTTCTAGGAACCACTTTAGTAGGAAATAATATCGCCTTGGTAGTATTTACGGCTCTGATGACTAAGTTTTTATCTCCGCTATTCGGAGATTTAAATCCTGATTCTGCCTTAGTGCTTATCGGTAATACTTTACTCATTACGATAGTGGTATTGATACTAGGAGAGTTTCTACCTAAGACGTTTTCTAGAGTGTACTCTATTGGATTCTTACATATAGCGGCTTATCCATTGAGGTTTTTTCAATGGCTGCTTACCTTCCCGACCTGGTCTATGACTCTGCTGTCAGGGATGATTATAAAATACATTTTTAAAGGACCGATCGATAAAGCAGATCCCAATCTCAGCATGGTAGACCTCCAGCACTACCTAGAAGAGATATCAGAAGGGGACGAAAATATAGATAAAGAAATTCTTACAAATGCAATGAACCTCGGACAGCTAAAAGTCAGAGATTGCATGATTCCACGTAACGAGATTTCTTACATAGATTTAAATTCTACGATCCCAGAACTCATAGAAGAGTTTAAAAGCTCCAATCATTCTAGAGTAATAGTAGCAGATGGAGATGTAGAAAATGTAGTAGGTTATATACATCACCAGCAACTTATTTCTAATCCTAAGAACTTAAAAAAGCTCGTTCTGATGTTGCCTTACGTTCCAGAAGCCATGAACATACTGCTACTGCTCAATAAGTTTATTGCTAACAAGACCAGCATGGCCTGTGTAGTAGATGAGTTTGGAGGAACGGCAGGATTGATTACTCTTGAAGATATCCTAGAAGAGATATTTGGGGAGATAGAAGATGAGCATGACACAGAAGAATTTGAGTACACCCAGTTATCAGAAAACGAATTTAGATTTTCTGGAAGGGTAGAGCTAGATATGATAAATGAAAAATTTGAGAATCTAAATATCCCCGAGGGAGAATACCATACTCTTTCTGGATACGTCGTGATGACCTCAGGTTCGATACCTGACCAGAATAGTGAGATAACGATAGATGGTATGCGATTGATTTTTGAGAAAGTTTCAGACAAACGAATAGAGCAGATAAGATTGATAAAATTACCCGAGCCAAAAAGTGAGAATGCTTAGAAACGTATTTTTTCTTTTAGTAATTACCTTATTTGGCTGTAGCCAAAAAAATACTGCCTCAGAAATAAAGACCTATCACAGTAATGATAATCTAGCTACACATTATTTCCATGTCGATAATAAGAAGCATGGTGATTATAAAGAATATTACCCTTCTGGCAAGTTACAGATTATGAGAACCTATGAGATGGATACACTAGTGGCAGAGAAGATAATAGACATAAACGATAAGGTGCTTGTAAACTATGTCATAAGAGATGGACATTATTATGGACTTCTTGGCTCGAGCCAATGCATATCCGTTTATAGAGATGATTCCTTTACTAGCAATTAATTAAAGGAAATGAGATATCTAGTAGCTTCATGTTTAATTGCGATTTGTTTTTTGGCTTGCAGCCCGAAGAAAGAAAATATTAAAGGACTTCCCTTTTATAACTCTGCAGACTTTACTCCAGAATGGATTGCAGAGAATGATTCTAAATTTAAGGACATCCATAGAATTGCGGATTTTCGATTTACGAACCAAAATGGTAAAGAAATTTCCAATGCCACCTTTGCAGGAAAAATCTATGTTGCCAACTATTTTTTTACCATCTGCCCTGGAATCTGTCCAGTGATGACAGAAAATATGGTCGTACTCCAAAATCAGTTTAAGAACGAGGATCGAGTTCTGCTTCTATCTCATACTGTAACCCCATGGATAGATACGGTCGAGCAGCTTAAAAAGTATGCCATCGACATGGGTGTACTCGATGATAAGTATCACCTCGTAACTGGTGATAAAAACGAAATTTACAATCTGGCTAGGACTTCCTACTTTGTAGAAAAGGAAATTGGACTAGAGACAGATCCTGATCAGTTTCTACATTCTGAGAATCTTATACTTATCGACACAAAGGGTAGAATAAGAGGCATTTATAACGGTACCATTCTAAAAGATATAGATCGCTTAGAAACTGATATAAACACCATATTGTCTAGCATTTAACATATACGACCAATACATATTAAAGAAATTTATATATATTTGTTGTTACTTACACACCCACCCTTAATTTAAAACCAGTTTTAAAATGGCATAGAACCGTTGGGCACTACTAGTTTGGTAGGGTCTTTACGATTTAGTGACTATGTTCTTTACACAAAACTGGAAGATTTCCAAGGTCTCTGCATTGATACGGGTATGGCTATGCACATTTATAATTATAATTACCTGTACTGCTGCTTATTCTCATGGAACTCAGACTGCCTATTGCATTACAGATCAGGGAAGAATTAGAGTCTGGATAGAGCACTGGCATGGAAATATTACTCCTGCTCAAGTAACCAATGCTCTAGTATCCATAGATGTTACAGACACATCTACAGGAATGACAACTAATTTTCAACAGATTCCAGATGGTGTCGTATTTGATACAACAGTGGATAATCTACCCGATTGTAAAGGACCGATGAATATATTGTCTACCTGTCCAGGTCGGGCAAACGTATATAATGATTGGGTGTATTGGGAATTTGTGCCTCCTGCTTGTTTTGTAAACTTAACTGTAACTATAGTAGAAGTTATCGGTTCTCAGTCTTTTTATTTTGATGAGCCATGTGCACAGTTGTATCCAGTTTCTTTTACAGATAGCTTTATTGATTGTGTTCCTCCATCGATAACCTGTCCTGCAAACCAAACAATAGAAGTAAATGCAGGTGGATGCGGAGCAAATGTAACTACTACAGCACCGACTATTCTTTTTGATGATTGTACTGCTGTTGCAGATATAATTCTAGATTACACAGTTACGGGAGCGACCACTGCTTCTGGAACAGGAAATGCAAATATCTTTTTTAATAAGGGAACATCCACAGTTACCTACTCTGCAACTGATGAGGTGCCATCGACGGCTACCTGTAGTTTTACCATTACGATAGTAGACAATACACCTCCTGCAATTAGCTGTCCTTCTAATCTAACTATCGAGTGTAACGCAAGTGCAAAAGGAGTTGCAATAAGCAACTGGCTAAATACAGTGACAGCTACAGATGATTGTGGCATCTCTAGTATAACAAACGACTTCGATCCTGATGGCTTTGCTTACCAACAAGAAATAAAGAAAAATAACTACACTGCTTCTGATCCTAGAGCAGCATATGGTTCTTTGGCTTTAGCCAATATAAATAGCTCTGTATTAATGGATGCTCTGTTTAACTGTTCCACTTCCATAGATTTCAGTATCCAAGAGATGAAAGGGGAGAATAAATACGACTATCCGGTTAAAATAAGATTGGATAAATCTTCCAGTGATTTTGTAAATATTGAAGCTTCGATATTTACAGATGCTCAGAATAGGCTGATGCCACATTGGGTAGAAAAGGAAACAGAAAAATATGCTGACGTCTGGGTAAAAATCCCCGAACTTCAAAAATATACAAAGAGTGCTTATGCCATTAATTATGGAGTATGTAAAGGGGTAGAATTTACTAAAGAAGATGTTTTCGGAACAGATCACACCCTATCAGAATTATCTGACGAGAAAGTAAAGCCCTTTATTCTCGGAAAAGGAATCTCTAACACAATGTTTTTAAAAGAGAAGAAGGCAGAGGAAAATGCCACTGCAGCTACTCCTATGATGGATTGTAATTGTACAGCTTCTCAAGGTGCTCAGTCATTTCCGGTTAATGCTCTTCAGAATGCTGAAGATGCCGTAAGTTTTTATTCCTTCGGGACGCCCAATGGAGCATCTGCCAATACTGGATTAGAGATGAATGATGCGGTCGTTTTGTTTTTATATGAAAACACATTAACAGGTGAGATCAGTTTATTTATTATCATCGATGGAGTCGGTGGAGGAAATGGTGGAGCAGGTTCTATAGATTTTTTCTGTCTACCATCATCAGCTACGCTAGATCTTTCTGATGATAATGGAGAGATTTCTGGAATTTTTCCTACTGTTACGGCTAACTGGAGATGGGCAAACTGTTGTACAGATGGAGCTCTGATAGGAAACGTAGGCTGTAATTCAACTTTCGATTTTTTTCCAGCATTTACGTCAGGTATAAATTCGATGAAATGGGTAAGTGGAACTTTAGCTAGCCCAGTGTATACCACTTTTAATAATTTTACGGATCCGGTAAGAATCCAGTGTGGAACAGGTCAGCCAGAATGTTGTCCAAATGCCAATACAGTTAATACAATAGATGCTAGTTGTCCTACTACTGCTGATGGCTCCATAGACTTAGTAGTAGATGCCAGCGGTGCACCATATACTTATGCATGGTCTACAGGTGCTACGACCCAAGATGTAAGTAATCTGCTTCCAGGAGATTATGAGGTGACAGTAACCGATGTAGATAATTGTGAACAGATCATAGAGGTTACCATAGAATCTGAGGAGCTTCCTCAGCTAGTATGTACTGCTGATCAAACCATAATTATGGAAAGTGACTCTATAGATGTTATAGCTGGAACTAACGTTTTTTATACTGTGGACTATGATTGTCCAGATAATGTAACGGTTACCTGCGATGGATGTGATAGCTATGGATGTGCAGATGCTAATTCTCCATTTCCAGTAACATTTACAGTGACAGATGTTTTAGGAAACACAGATGAGTGCGTAGTAATGGTAACCTTGCAGAATGATGGTCCTCAACTTTCTTGTCCAAATGATCTAAACATAGAATGTAATCTAAGTGGTAAAGGAGCGACCATTAGCGATTGGTTAGAAACAGTTTCTTCGACAGATGCTGATGATGTTGTTATTTCTAACGATTTTGATCCAGATGGTTTTTCTTTCATAGACTTGCTAGGATCGTCGTCGGATATAGCGTATCAGAGTCCGAGTAAATTATCTGTACAAACTGCACCAGAGGATTTTTATCTAGATTTATCCTCAGTAACATCATCTACGATGCTGGTCGGAGATTCAGCAACGGGTTCTCAGATTGTAACCTTTACTGCGACAGATAATTGTGGAAACACTTCTACCTGTACGGCTACCATAAATATTGTAGATACAGAAGATCCAGTAATAACTTGCCCTTCAGATCTAACTGTAGAGTGTGGAGATCCTAATAGTGATGCAACTATTGCCACTTGGCTAGGTACAGCAACCGCAAATGATGCCTGTGACCTAGGAGTAGTTGTTACTAATAATTACGCAGATGCGAGTTTCGCAGGAGGATGTAATGTACCGACTGGAACTCGAGTGGTAACTTTTACAGCCACAGATTGTGACGGAAACAGAGCTACCTGTCAGGCATCTATAACAAGAGATGATACAACGGCACCCGTCTTTTTAATTCCTCCGACTGATATAACCGTCGATTGTATAAATGTAAATGGAAATACGCCAGAAATAAACGCATGGCTAGCGAGTAATGCAGGCGGAATCGCCTCTGACGAGTGTGATACTAATATTACCTGGTCAAGAACAACGGGTACTCGTACTGATTTATGTGGAGACACTTTTACTCAGGAATATACTTTTACCATAACGGATGACTGTGGAAATTCTAATTCGGCAACCGTTACTGCAACTGTAGAGGATATCACTCCTCCTATAATGAATGCACCAGTAGATCGATTGTTAAACTGTGTGCCTGCTACAAATGAGGCATCATTAGAAGCTTTTTTAGGAGCTTATTCTGCCTCTGATGCCTGTTCTCCAAATGCGAATGTGGATGTCACGTTTATCCAAAATTCTTTCGAGCAACTTTGTGGAGGAACATACAGAGAAACATATCTATATACTGCTACTGACGAATGTGGAAATACGAGTACAGATCTTTTTACTTTTGAGGTTAGAGATGTAACCATACCTACTTTTGCAGGCTTGCCAGGAACTCTTGTTTTAGAATGCGGGGATATAGAAAATCCTTCTATTATCGCACAATGGATTGATAATATTGAAGATGCAATGTTTGATACCTGTGATGACAGTCCACTTACTTTCGAGAACAACTGGGATGGAAACCTTTCTGAAGGCTGTAACCAAAATACTGTAATTGCTTTTTCCACTACTGATGGTTGTGGAAATACTAGAACTTTTAACAGAACTATAGCCGTACGTGATACAGCAGATCCAGAGTTTATTTCATGTCCAGTTGATTTTACGGTAAACGTAGATGTAGATGAGTGTGGGTCTAATGTTACTTTTCCCACTCCAGTAGCATTTGATCAATGTACACCTCAAAACGAATTAACAATTACTCAGATAAACGGTCCAGCGAGTGGGTCGTCTTTTCCGGTAGGGACTACTTTTGTAAGATTTGAACTAAGAGATGGATGTAATCGTAGAGATTTGTGTGCTTTTAATATTACAGTAGAAGATACTGACGAGCCAAGTGTTTCATGTCCTTCTAACGTAGAGGTATGTGTGGCAGAGAACACATGTTTATGGAGATCGGATGCTTCAGTTCTGCCTATTACAAATGAAAACTGTCCAACCCTAACTATTCAGGTAGAAATAACAGGAGCTACAGTTTTAACAAGACGTACTGGAAATGCTTCCAATAGAAATTTCCAAGTAGGAACAAGTACGGTTTGTTATTTTCTAACAGATGGTGCTGGAAACGAAACAGAATGTTGTTTTGATGTAATTGTAAGTGATTGTCAGGATCCAGATATTATCTGTCCAGCAGATATAACTAATGCAGTTTGTGGTGCTACACCTCCAGCATCTTTTACAGCGACAGCAAGAGATAATTGTACAGCAAATGCAGACATCGTAATCACCTCCATGTTATTTAATACCATTAGTGATTGTGGAGGCACAGAAACACAAGTATATCAATTTACGGCTACGGATGAGGCAGGAAACACCTCTCAGTGTTTTGCAAACTTTACAACTGTAGATAATGTAGTTCCGGTAATTACGACTCCAGCTACTGCAGGAGCATCTGATTGTGATTCTGCAGATATAGATTTACTAGATTGGTTAAATAATAATGGAGGGGCTGAAGCCAATGATGCCTGTGGTTCTGTTACCTGGTCCTACGAGTTTGTAGGTGGAGCAACAACGGGCTGCTCTGGAGCACCCTCAGTAAATGTGACTTTTACAGCTACTGATGAATGTGGAAACACTGCTACTACGGCAGCTGCTTTTAATGTAGATGATACTGTAGCTCCGACCATATCATGTCCTTCAGATATAACCTTAGAATGTGGCGATGTCCTAAATGATAGTGTAATAGAATTATGGTTGGGTCTAGCAAGTGGAGATGATAATTGTTCTGATGTAACTATAACCAATGATTTTCCTGCAGATCCGATGTTGGACTGTGATGGAATGATAACAGTGACCTTTACAGCTACAGATGCCTGTGGTAACGATACAGAATGTGAGGCGACCATTACGATGGAAGATGTAACTCCACCGGCCTTTACAGTCCTTCCAGAAGATATAACACTAGAGTGTGGCGATCCTGGAAACTCAGCAGCCATGGCTCAGAATACAAGGAGTATAAGTAATGCAGTTTTCTCAGATCAGTGTACATCGGACTTGAGCATAAACGTTGAGCAAGTTGGAGATACTCCTACCTGTGGTTTAGCAGGGATATTAGAATATGAGGTAACCCTAACCGATGAATGCGATAATGAAACGGTAGCCACTTGGTCCATAAATATAGAGGATACTACTCCTCCAGTTTTATCCATTCCTGCTGATGCTACCTTCACCTGTGATGGAAGTGGAAATACAACAGATATAGATGCTTGGCTGGCAACAGCTACGACTACTGATATGTGTGGAACGGCAACTGTAGAATCGGTTTTATTTAATTCTACTGATGCCTGCGGAAATTTTGAAAATCAGAGTTATCTATTTACGGCTACTGACGAATGTGGAAATGTAAGTACAGATATTGCCAGTGTAATAATTGAAGATGCAACTGCACCAGTTATAACTTGCCCAGCAGACTTGACTCTTAGTTGTGGAGCACTTAATAATTCAGCCTTAGTAATTACATGGTTAGAAGAAGCCAGTGCAACAGACATATGTAGTGATGTAACTATAGAAAATAATTATACCGGTCTCTTCCCAGCAAATTGTGGAGGAGCACTTACGGTCACCTTCATCGCAACAGATGCCTGTGGAAATACCTCTTCTTGTACAGCTGACATCATAATGACAGATGTAGCAACGCCTGACTTTGAAAATTGTCCAGAAGATCTCACTATAAATGTAGATGTAAGTAACTGTGGATCTAATCCTATTTTCTCTACACCGACCGCAATAGATAATTGTGGAGTATCAGTAGCTCAGACAGCTGGTCCTGCTTCTGGTTCACCATTCCCAGTTGGGACGACTACTGTCGAATTTACAGCTACGGATGAGTGTGGAAATACACAGACCTGTGAGTTTGATATAACAGTCATTGATTCTGCAGAGCCTTTAGTTTTATGTCCTCCTACATTGGGAGATAGATGTATTACAGACGGTACCTGCTCTCTAGAAGTTGATGGAATAGCTCCAGTCTTAGGTCAGGAAAATTGTCCTGGATTTACGATCACCTATAATATAACTGGTGCGACTACAGCCTCAGGAAATGATGACGCTTCTGGAACAGAGTTTAATCTAGGAGTAAGTACAGTATGTTATTTACTAACGGATGCTGCTGGAAATGAATCTATGTGTTGTTTTGACATACAGGTAATTGATTGTACGGCACCGGAAATTATTTGTCCAGAGGATTTAACTGTTCAGTGTGAAGATGAGGTTTCTGGAACACCAGCTGAGGGCAAACTAATTTGGAACCATAATGACGCAGGAGGAACAAGCTATGCTGGAAATAATAATGCAATGGGATTAATTAGTTCTGTTACAGATATCAGTTTTGGTCCAGGGCTAACTCTACTAAATGGTAATGCCAATCCTACAACTATTCCTAATGGAACAAATTATGAACATGTTCTTACGGATGTAGCAACTAATACATTCGCTGGAGCATTGGCAAATGATGATTATGTAGAGATCGGTTTTGTGGTATCCAATAAGTCTATTTTGAAAGGTATCCAGGAAGGAATTATACCCACCGCATGGGGAGGTTCTGCTGCTGGTAGTTTTCAAGTAGCAGCAGAGATTAGTAATGATGGTTTTGCAACATCATCATTATTGTATCAAGGAGCATTTATAGGAGACCCTAATGCAGCAGGTGGTTATGTTCTTTATAACGAACCTACGAATTTTGTGCTCTTAGCTGGTCAAGCATATACCGTTCGATTCTATTTGTATGATGAACAAAATAATGCTTCATTAAGTAATGGAATTCCTCTGCCTGATAATACAGTCGCTTTTGATGACTTAGAATTAACCATAGAAGAATGTTTGGCTGGAACAGTTCAAGATAAACTAGATAACTGGTTAGCAACTGCCTCTGCCAGTGATGCATGTAGTTCACCTATTACATTTGAAAATGTCCAGTTTAATACAATAAGTGGATGTGGAGATACTAGTTCAACCATATACGAATTTACAGCAACAGATGCTGCGGGAAATACAGCAGTATGTTATGCTGAGTTTACAATAGAAGATAATACTAGCCCGATGATAATGTCAGAGGCAGAGGACCTAACGGTAGAATGTGATGGAGCCAATAATTCTAACGACATCCAATCCTGGTTAAATTCTTTTGGAGGAGCAGAAGCAACAGATGGGTGTGGAGCTGTAAGCTTTAGTCATGATTTTAGCGGAAGCTTATCTGACGAGTGTGCAGAGACAGGAAGCATAACGGTAATATTTACTGCGACTGATGATTGTGGAAATACTGCGACTACAGATGCAGTATTTACTATAGAGGATACAACAGCTCCAGTAATATCTTGTCCTAACGATATAGAGTTAGAGTGTGGAGATCCAGTAAACGATGCAGTTATTACCAACTGGCTTGCTACTGCAACGGCTTCTGACGATTGTTCTGATGTTAGTTTTACAAATGACTTTGAAACCAGTTTTATTGAAGCATGTGGAGGAACGGGTATATATACAGTTACTTTTACTGCGACTGATGATTGTGGCAATAGTTCTACTTGTGAGAGAAGCATTACAATTACAGATAATTTACTTCCGACCTTTAGTCAGGAACCGCAAGATCTAAATCTAGAATGTGCAGATGCTAATAATGCAGTGCTTTATAATAATTGGTTGAGCCTTAACGGAAACGGTGTAGCACTAGATGACTGTGGCGACGTTAGTTGGACAGTAGAGGAGTTAGATGCAATAGTAATTTGTGGAGAGGCAACAAGTACTCCACATCTATGGACGATTACTGATGATTGTGGAAATATTTCTACAGCCATTTCTTCAGTTGTCTTAGAAGATACGACAGCACCAGAAATAAGTACTCCTGCAGATACAACGGTAGAATGCGACGGAGCTGGAAACACTGCAGCACTGGATACATGGTTGGCGACTGTTTCTGGAACGGATGAGTGTGGTGATATCACTACAGATGTCATCTTAAATAATACTACCTCTGGTTGTGGAACTTCTGATAGACAAACATTCATATTTACAGTAACGGATGATTGTGGTAATGAAACAACAGGAGTAGGAAACTTCACTATAGAGGACACAACAGCTCCGATGATTACCTGTCCATCCAATTTGAGTTTGGAATGTGGAGCCATCGGCAATGACCAGTTGATAAATGCTTGGTTATTATCTGCTGAGGGAACAGATGTATGTGGAGATGTCAGTATCACTAATGACTTTAGCGGACAGTTGCCAGCGGATTGTGATGGATCAGTAAATGTAACTTTTACTTCTACCGATGCTTGTGGAAATACTACCAGTTGTGTGGCGGTGATTACCATGGATGATACAACAGATCCTACCTTTGAAAATTGTCCAGAAGATTTAATGATAAACGTAGATGTAGATGCATGTGGATCTAATCCGATATTCTCTACTCCGATTGCTGATGATAATTGTACAGTAACGGTAGCTCAGACTGCAGGTCCTGCTTCAGGAACTACTTTCCCTGTAGGTACTACGGCAATAGAGTTTACAGCAACTGATGGATGTGGAAATACGGCTATCTGCCAATTCAATATAATAGTAATCGATTCTGACGTGCCACAGATTTTCTGTCCATCTACAACGGTTACACAATGTACAGATTCTGGATTGTGTACATGGAATAGTGATGCTTCAGTAGCTCCATCTACCAGTTTTGAAAATTGTGATGATTATACCATCACATACACCATTACCGGTGCTACTTCCGCTGCAGGATCTAATAGTGCTGCAGGTGAAGTATTTGAGTTAGGAGTTTCCACTGTATGTTATACGATTACGGATGTGAGTGATAATTCTTCTACCTGTTGTTTTGATGTGCTATTAGAAGATTGTGAAGCACCATCTTTAGTCTGTCCTAATGACTTAATAGTAGAATGTGCTGTAAGTAATGAGCTAGATTTAAATAGCTGGCTAAATAGTGCAGTTTCTTCTGACAACTGTGACGCTGCAGCGAATATAGAATTTACACTCTTTAACACCATAAGTGGTTGTGGTGGAGCAAGTACAGAAGAGTATTTAATTACTGCTACTGACTTAGCTGGAAACCAAACAAGCTGTATTGTATCTTTTGAGATTCAAGACAATACTGCTCCTGTAATTAATACTACAGTTCCAGATATGACTGTGGAGTGTGATGGACTAGGCAATACTGACCAACTCATCGCTTGGGTTTCTAATAATGGAAATATACCAGATGCCAATGTTTCAGAATTCTGTAGTGATTTTAACTGGCAGAATAATTTTGGTCAAGTAAGCTTTACTTCAACAGATCCATGTTTAGGATATTATGAAGTACAGTTCTGGGTAGAGGATGAGTGTGATAATGCGAGTAACATAATTGCAAAAAGATTTATAATAGAAGATACTTCTGAACCTATTATAGAGGTTCCAGCTGATCTAATGTTAGAATGTGGGGATCCGCTTAATGAGGCATTGATAAATTCTTGGTTGGCAGATGTGCAAGCAGATGATGTTTGTGATGCAGCTCTAGAAATTACAAATACAACGAGTGTTATCGCTCAGTGCGGAAATACAAATACGACGATTTATACTTTCACAGCAACAGATGCTTGTGGAAATTCAGAAGAGGCATCTGCCCAGATTATTATGGTAGATACACAAGCTCCAGAAATAACAGTAGAAGCATCTGATCTAGAATTAGAATGTGCAGGAGCTACAAATGATGATTTAATAGATGCATGGGAAGATAGTTTCGGTGGAGCTCAGGCAACAGATGACTGTAGTGATGAGGCATTAGAGTGGAGTATCCAAGATGAAATATCTCAAGGGACTTGTGGAGATGGAGAGACTATTCTTTATGTATTTGTAGTAGAAGATAATTGTGGAAACACAAGCACTACTTCTGCAAGTGTAATTATTATGGACAATACAGATCCAGTTTTGACCTTGCCTGTAGATCAGATAGAAGAGTGTGGAGCAGAGGTCGTATCTATAACAGACTGGCTCAATGAAGCAACAGCCACAGATGACTGTGGTACAGCAGACATTACTTCTGCTTTATGGGATACACAATCTGGATGTGGAGCTACGGATACAGAGGTGTATTTATTTACTGCTACAGATGAGTGTGGAAACACTTCTACAGGATTAGCGAGGTATACCCTAGAAGATACAGCAGTTCCGATTATTACCTGTCCTGCTAATCTCATTCTAGAATGTGGAGACGATAATAATGACCAGCTGATAAATGCTTGGTTAAATTCTGCTTTTGCAATTGATGCAAATGGATGTAGCGATGTAGTTCTAAGTTTTGATTATCCAAATGGCTTACCAGATCCGCTGACCTGTAATGGTGGTACAGGAACAGTAGTAGTTTTTACCGCTACAGACGATTGTGGAAATACTTCTACTTGTATGGCAAGTATTTTAATGAACGACACAGTCGATCCATATTTTGTGGATTGTCCTTCTAATCTTATGGTAAATGTAGATGTAGATCTATGTGCGTCTAATGTAGTATTCAGTTCGCCGATTGCATTAGATGATTGTGATGATATGGTGTCAGTGGTTCAAACTGCAGGTCCTGCAAGTGGAACTGCGTTTCCTCTAGGAGCATCGCAGGTTACCTTTGTAGCAACAGATATATGCGGAAACACCTCATCATGCTCTTTCCAAATTACAGTAGTAGACAGCGATACACCGAGTATAGACTGTCCATCTAACGATGTCGTAAAATGTGCCGATACAGGTTCATGTACTTGGGCAGCAGATGATGACGTGGATCCATTATTTAATGATAACTGTACAGACCTTACTTTAACATATAGTATTTCTGGAGCAACTACAGAGACTTCCTCAGCAACGGGTACCAATACTGTTTCTGGAGACATGGTCGTTTTCGAATTGGGATTATCTACTGTAACTTATACGCTTACCGATGGTTCTGGAAATACAAGTACTTGTTCGTTCGATGTATTGATAGAAGACTGCGAAGATCCGAGTCTTACTTGTAGTGATGATTTTGACATCGCTTGTGGCGAAGAAGATATAAGTGGATGGTTTGAAACCATAGCAGCTACTGCCTTTGATAATTGTGATGCATTAGATGATTTATCAGTGGATACCTTATTGATAGAACAGGTTAGTTCTTGTGGTTCTACTTTTGAAAGAACATATTTATTTACAGTAACAGATCAGGCTGGAAACACTTCTACCTGTGTTGCTACTTATGAGACAGATGATGAGGTTGCTCCGATTATAGATGTAGAAGCAGAAGACCTAACCCTAGAGTGTAACGGTGGAAACCAAAGTACTGCTCTTCAAGCCTGGTTAAATAATAATGCAGGAGCAAGTGCCTCTGATGTTTGTAGCGGTCCAGTGACATGGACAAATAGTTTTACTGATGACCTAGCAACTACCTGCGGGGCTAATGGAAGTTTACTAGTAGTATTTACTGCAACCGATGATTGCGGGAATACAAGTACAACAGAAGCTACTTTCACAATACAAGATACTACAGCTCCAACATTAGAGCTGCCGGTTGACATTGTGCTAGAATGTAGTAATTCGCTAAATGATGTTCTGATAGAAAATTGGTTGCTTTCGGCTACAGCCGAAGATGACTGTCAAGGAACCATACAAGTGACTCATGATTTTGAAACAGCAGTAGCAATAGATTTATGTGGTCTGACTGGAGTTACTACGGTTACTTTTACAGCAACTGATGATTGTGATAATGTTACTGTAGATACAAGGACTATAACCATTGAGGACAATACTTCCCCGACTATAGATGTAGAAGCAAGTGACCTAATCCTAGAATGTGCAGATGCTGGAAATGCTGCTGCGATAGCTGCCTTTGAGGCAAGTTTCGGTGGAGCTGTTGCAAGTGATGAGTGTAGTGATGAAGATTTAATATGGAGCATTCTCTCTCAAGATGTTTTAGAAACTTGTGGTACAAGTACTACGACGGAATATGTTTTCCAAGTAAGTGATAATTGTGGAAACACAAGTACAACATCTGCAAGTATAATTATTGAAGATACTACGATGCCAGTATTGACCCTTCCCGAAAATCAAGTGGAAGAGTGTGCTGCTGTTATGGTAGACTTAGATACCTGGTTAGGGGAAGCAACAGCCACAGATGACTGTGGTACAGTAGAAATAACTTCAGTACTGTGGAATAGCATAAGTGATTGTGGAGCTACAGAATTAGAAGAATATTTATTTACTGCTACTGATGAGTGTGGAAATTCCACAACAGGAATTGCTTCTTATCAGATTGTCGATACTTCTGCTCCTCTGATTACCTGTCCTGCAGATCTAATCTTAGAATGTGGAGATCTAAATAATGATCAAAGAATAAATTTCTGGTTAGAGAGTGCCATGGAAATGGATGCTCCAGATTGTAATGAGGTAGAAATCACCTATTCTTATCCAGGTAGTTTGCCTGATTTGGATTGTACAGGGACTGCTGGTATTACGGTAACCTTTATTGCGACGGACGATTGTGGAAATACAAGTTCTTGTACAGCCATGATTATTCTCAATGATACTACTATTCCAGTTTTCCAAACCTGCCCAGGAGACATGACGGTAAACGTAGATGTAGACCTTTGTGAAAACAACGTTGTTTACAGCACACCTACTGCTTTTGACAATTGTGATGATGATCTTACGATTACTCAAACTGCTGGTCCATTAAGTGGAACTGCCTTCCCGATAGGAACTAGTACTGTAACCTTCGTGGTAGAAGATGATTGTGGAAACTCTAGCGAGTGTAGTTTTGACATAACAGTTATAGATAGTGATGTGCCTAGTATTGCCTGTCCTTCTAACGAGGTAGTAGTATGTGCTGATGATGGAACTTGTGCTTGGACTTCTGATGATAAAACAAATCCGATATTTAATGACAACTGTGATGGACTCATAGTAACCTATGAGATTACAGGTGCGACTACAGCTACTTCCGGAACTACTGATGTAAATACAGTAGAAGACGATGGAGTAATATTTAATTTGGGAAGTTCTACAGTATGCTATACGATTACAGACGCTTCTGCAAATAGTTCTTCTTGTTGTTTCGACGTAATCGTAGAAGATTGTGAAGATCCGACCATTACCTGCAGCGATGTCTTAGATGTTGCCTGTGGTTCTGAAGATTTATCGGCTTGGTTTGATGCAATTGCAGCAACTATTACGGATAACTGTAGTGCTGTTGCAGATATGTCTGTAGATACTTTATTGCTTACCGACTTTAGTTCTTGTGGAAATACTTTTGAGAGAGTCTATCTCTTTACAGTAACAGATGAGGCTGGAAATACTTCTACCTGCACTGCCTCTTACGAGACAGATGACGAGGTAGCTCCAGTTATAGATGTTCCTGCAGCTGATTTAACCTTAGAATGTAATGGAGGCAATCAGTCTACAGCTCTACAAGCTTGGTTAAATAATAATGGTGGAGCTCAAGCTTCAGATGCATGTAGCGAGCCCATAACTTGGTCCAACGACTTCCTCGGTGATTTAACTACCACCTGTGGAACTAACGGAAATGTTGAAGTAATCTTTACAGCTACAGATGATTGTGGAAATACGAGTACGACCTCAGCCATCTTTACCATAGAAGATACCACTAGCCCAGAAATATCACTTCCAGTAGACCTTACTTTAGAATGTGCAGATGGATTAAATACTGCAGTAATAAACAACTGGTTAAATTCGGCTACTGCCGAAGACGACTGTTCTGGAACTTTGACTATAGTCAATGATTTTGCAACAGCTCCTTCTACAGATCTATGTGGACTGACGGGGGTAACTACGATTACATTTACGGTAACTGACGATTGTGATAACAGTACGACAGATACCAGAACCCTTACCTTAGAAGATAACACCGCTCCTGAAATCACTGTCGAGCCGACAAATCTAGAATTAGAATGCTCGGGTGCAGATAATGCTGCTCTGATTGAAGCATGGGAAGCTGACTTTGGAGGAGCAGAAGGAACAGATAGCTGTTCTGATGAAGACTTAGTATGGTCAATATTGAATATGCTTCCTTTTGGGAATTGTGGAGATACACAGAGTACACTTTATACCTTCCAGCTTACAGATAATTGTGGAAACACAAGCATCACTACTGCCAGCGTAATAGTGGAGGATACGACAGCACCAGAACTTACAGTTCCTTTAGATGTTGTAGTAGAATGCAATGATGAGATGCCTACTTTGGCAGTATGGCTTGCAACAGTATCTGCAACTGATGATTGTGGAGATGTAGAAACAAGTTCCTTCTTAAACAATACAATAAGTGCTTGTGGTGGCACATACATGGAGGTATATATTTTTACAGCGACAGATGCTTGTGGCAATCAGACTACTGGCACTGCAGAATATAGTCTAGAGGATACGACCTCTCCAGAAATAACCTGCCCAGAAGATTTGATACTCAATTGTGGAAACCCTAATAATGATCTCATTATTTTACAATGGTTAGAAAGTGCAACTGCTACAGATGTAAATGGATGTAGCTCTGTAGATCTAGACTTTACAGATCCTGGTGCGATGCCAGCACTTGATTGTAGTGGATCGGGAGGATCGACCATTACATGGACTGCTACTGATGAGTGTGGAAATACTTCTACCTGTCAGGCATTAATAATAGTAGAGGATAACGAAGATCCAGTTTTTGTAAACTGTCCAGCTGATATGACTATAAACGTTGACGTAGATCAGTGTTCTTCTAATCCGATTTTCTCAACACCTATTGCAGATGATAATTGCTCTGTAACAGTGGCTCAAGTGGCCAATGCAGATGGAACTCTACTAGCAAGTGGAACCTCATTCCCGATAGGAACTACTGAGGTTGTTTTTGTTGCGACAGATATTTGTGGAAATACAGCAGTCTGTAGTTTTGACATTACAGTAGAAGATAGTGATGTGCCGATAGTACTCTGTCCATCTAATACCATAGAAGTTTCTACAGATCCTAGTACATGTACTTGGGTTTCTGATGGTCAGGTGTCGACAGCATTCTCTGTTGAGAATTGTCCTGATCAGACACTAATCTATGATATAACCGGAGCTACAACGGCGAGTGGTTTAGATAACGCTGAAGGCGAAATTTTCGAACTAGGACTTAGTACAGTATGTTATACCCTGACGGACGCAGCTGGAAATGCATCGATGTGTTGCTTCGATGTCTTGGTCACTGATGATGAGATGCCGATGATGACCTGTCCAGCCGACGTAACGATATCGACTAGCGATGTAATATTTGGAGATTGTTTATCAGACTATGATTGGACACATCCT
>CAZDWO010000022.1:0-37286 GCA_964509175.1 uncultured Saprospiraceae bacterium | reverse complement strand
AGATATGACCTTTGAAATTAATGATGATTGTCAGTATACAGAAACTACAGATCAGTTAGATCCAGTTACCTCTGACAATTGTGGATTAGACCTACTAGCTCATGATTATATTTTTGCTCCTTCCAGCAACACTCTTGCAGGTGCAAGTTTCGACATTGGAACTACAACAGTAACCTATGTCGTATTCGACGAATCAGGAAATAGTAGCAGCTGCGATTTTAACATTACAGTAGAAGATAACGAAGTTCCCGAATTTGTAAACTGTCCTCAGGATACTCTTGTAGTCGGAAACGATGTTGACCAATGTTCTGCCTTTGTAAACTGGAGTGATCCGATTGCAATGGATGAGTGTGGAGTCGTCGTTGCTCAGACCGCAGGACCTAATTCTGGAGACGAGCTGGCACCAGGATTTTATACGATAACCTATGTCGCTACAGATAATAATGGAAATACTACTATTTGTGAGTTTGTAATTCATGTTCAGGATACTCAGATGCCGATTGTACTCTGTCCATCAAATGACGTAGTAGTCGATACAGATCTAGGAACTTGTACATGGACTAGTCCAGCTGGTTCCTTAGCTGCTACAACGGCTTTGACTAACTGTCCTTTTGATTTAACATGGACAGTCACTAATCCAGATGGTTTTACAGACACGGGTGATGAAGATGTTAGTGGTTATATTTTTGAGTTAGGAACTTCAGTAGTTTGTTACGATGTAATCGAGCAAGATGATCCTGATAATAATGGACTGATGTCTGACCAGTGTTGCTTTAATGTAATCGTTGAGGATAACGAGAGTCCATTGGTAACTTGTCAGGATGATATAACAATAAATACTAGTGCTGGAGGAACAGGAGACTGTCTAGCAAACTACGAATGGAATCATCCAATACCTACAGATAACTGTGGCATTGCTCTAGTTTTCGTAACAGTAACTGATGCAGATGGAATAATCACTGGTCCACTAGATGTGGCGGCAGGAGATAATATGATTTTTGATTTCCCTCTAGGAACATCTACCATAGTTTACGACATAGAAGATGAAAACGGAAATGCATCTACCTGTCAGTTTACAGTAACTGTGGAAGATGATGAAGTGCCGATGATAGAATGTGTAGCTGATGTCTTAGAATCTGTAGATGAGAACTGTCAGTATGTTGTTCTAGATGATGCCTTAGATCCTACATTCAGTGACAACTGTAATATAGACTTATCATACCACGATTACATTTTTGCTCCTAACTCAGGAACTTTGGCTGGAGCCAAATTTGAACTAGGACAAACAGAAATTATATGGACGGTAGTAGATGACTTTGGAAATAGCAGTACTTGTACGCATACCGTTACTACTGAAGATACTTCTGCACCGATGATTACTAATTGTCCTGCAAATCCGATAGTTCAAGATGCTGATAGCGGTTCTTGTGAGGCCATAGTAAACTTCTCAAATATTGCAGCAGAGGACAACTGTGGTGGATTATCGACAGTAGAATACATGCTTGCTGGAGAGATTACACTACCATGGACGCTAGGTCAAGCTTCTGGAATTACGTATCCAGTAGGAACGACTACAGTAAGTTATAGAGCTAATGATCAGTTTGGAAATGTTTCTGAGGTATGTGAGTTCGATATCGTAGTAGTAGATAATATGGATCCAGTGGCTGTATGTCAAGACATAGAAATAGGTGTCGACTTTAATTGTATGGCTTCTATTACTCCAGAAGACATAGATGCTGGAAGTACGGATAATTGTGGAATAGATACCTTGCTGATAAGTACGGATGGAATAAACTTCTTTGATGAACTGAACTTTGTTTCTTCAGATTTAACGAGTCCATTTGTAAATGTTACGCTTATGGTAGTAGATAACTTTGGAAATGAGTCCATCTGTCAATCTACAGTATTTATCATAGATGAGATAAATCCGATGGTAATCTGTCAGGATGATATAATTGTGCCGACAGAACCAGGAGTATGTTTTGCAATGGTGCCTAATGTTATACCGCCGATAGATACAACGGATAACTGTATGGGTATTGCTAATGTTAGACAAGAGCCATTACCAGGATTGTTATTTGGATCAGAAGTAGGAGATTCTATGTTTGTAACTGTTATCGTAGAAGACGAGGCTGGAAACATGGATAGTTGTGAGGTAAAACTAGTAATAGAGGATAATGAGATTCCTCAGTTTACTAATTGTCCAAGGCCACCAGTTACAGCAGCAGCAGAAACAGATCTCTGTGCAGCGGCAGTAAACTTCTCTATACCTACAGGTACAGACAACTGTGGTAATCCGACTATAAATAGACTAGATGATACAGGTCTAGATTCTGGAGACTGGTTCCCGATAGGAACTACCATACTGTCCTATGAGATAGTAGATGGCTCAGGAAATGCCGATACCTGTCATATAAAAGTAATCGTAAACGATTTACAACCACCAGAATTCAATTGTCCTGGAGATGTGCTACAGGTAAACGATCCTGGATTCTGTGGAGCGATTGTAAAAGACATCGACCCAGAAAATATTATGGATAACTGTATGGATGAGCTGACGGTGACTTTTGCAGTAGACCATGAAGGGATTAGAGATAATGGAGGAGTCATAGAAGCTTCTGGTGAATATTTCCAAGTAGGAAATAACGTAGTAACCTATTGTCTAGAGGACAGACCTACGATTGTAATATCTGAGGTAACTCATGAAATAGGAGCTGCCATCGGAGCCAATAGTATTCCATCTTACTTCGATCAAGGTCTGGAGGAAGATTATATAGAAATCACAAATGTCGGACCTTCTACAGTAGATGTAAGTTGTCTAGTAGTAGAAAAACTGATAGGTTCATCAGGTGGCTTCGGAAGCTTTACGGTTCCATTTAACACCTTTATGGCACCTGGTGATGTAATGGTAGTACACGTAGGTCCAGGTACAGATAGTCCTGCCGATCTATATTATAATATGGATGTCGGAGGTTCTAACGCAGGAGACTTTGCAGGATATGCACTGATGTATGGAGAGTGTGCACTCGATGTAGTTGCTCTTAACGGATTCAATGCAAACGGAGCTGGAGAGCTAGTAACGATTGGTTCAGCAGACTGGTCAGGAGTAATAGCTTCTGACTCTGGAACTGCTGGTGTGTACAGGCCATTCAGTTTTGATGGAAATAACAGTATAGATTGGGCAGTGATAGATGACGCTAATCCTGGAAGTATCGCTAAGGTAAATCCTGGATTCGATGTATATCCAGATAGTGGTCTGACCTCTTCTCTACAGTCTAAATGTGGAAATAAGATCTGCTGCTCTTTTGTAGTCGAGATCGTAGATACAGAACCGCCTTCTATAGTATGTCCTGATGATCTTACGATAAATACAAGTGATAACGGTACGGGAGACTGTATGAGTTCTACCTCATGGAGACATCCTGATATAGATGATAACTGTGGGACATCTCGATACTGTATGACGATTACTACGCCTGATAGTATGGTCATAGAAAATTGTACAATCATACCAGGTGTACTTTTCACTGACGAATTTGAAACTGGAGATACTCACATAGAATATGCAGTAGAAGATGAAGCAGGAAACAGATCGACATGTACGTTTACCGTAACTGTACTCGATGATGAAGATCCTGCCTTTACTTGTCCTTCTGATTTATTCATACAGTTAGGAGCAGGAGAGTGTTTTGTAAATGTATTTAATCAGATAAATCTATTCGAGACAGATAACTGTGGAGACATGACCATGACTTCTACTCCAGATATGGATGGACAGTTTAGTGAGGGAGAAAATGTAGTGAATATAGTAGTGTCAGATGCTGCTGGTAATGAACGTAACTGTTCCTTTATGATTACAGTCGCAGAGTTTGTACCATCGAGTACAGAGATGGCTTGTCAGGGAACAGTAAATGTTTCTCTTAATGCAGATTGTGAAGCGACCATAACACCAGAGATGATTCTCGTAGCTGGAGAGTACGGTTGTTTAGATGACTTAGAAATAAGCTTATCAGAAACGCATGGTGGAGATCCTATACCGACCTCGCCGATGGTAAATAGTGATCATATAAACATGTCCTTAGTGGTTACCATCTTTAATCCTCTTACAGGTAACTCTTGTTGGGGTACTGTTCTGATAGAAGATAAATTGGTTCCGGAAATAGAGTGCTTAGCTGATATTACGGTTTCATGTGCTGAAGGTGTAGAGCCTGCTACTGCTGGAATGCCAGTATTAACAAGTTGTGAGGTATCAATAGATATGATCTTTACAGATGAGATTATCGACAATGGATTATGTGGAACTCCTCGAGCGATACATACCCGTACATGGATAGTGACTGATGAGGCTGGAAATAGCTCGTCATGTACGCAGACGATTACAGTCGAAGGTTTAGATAATACGGCAGTAGAATGTCCATTAAACTTCGATGATGTAGATAATCCTTCTATGGACTGTGATGCAGTAGCTGCTAATCCGCTACTAATACATCCAGACAATACTGGAAGACCTACCATAAACGGAGCGGGAGTAACGGAGGCCGAGTACTGTCCACTGAGTGTAAATATGAGTGATGAGCTCTTTGATCTATGCGAGGGTAGTTATGACATACTACGTACATGGAGAATATACGATCCATGTAGACCCGTCGTAAAAGAAGGTCCGGATAGAAACCCTGTACATTGTATACAAGTAATAAAAGTAAGAGACAATACTGCTCCAGTAATTACCTGTCCTGATGATATGGTCGTGAGCGTAAATTCTAATTCTTGTAGAGCGGATATACAATTTTTGCCTGCGAGCATAACAGAAGCTTGTGGTTCTGTAGATGTACAAATCATCTCTCCATTCGGTTCTTTAAATACCAATGGTGGAATGATTACGGACATAGCTATAGGTGACTTTGCTGTGAGATATATAGCTACAGATGGTTGTGGAAATCAGTCAGAGTGTAGCATGAATGTTTCTGTGATGGATGAGATACAACCAGTAGCCGTCTGTAATCCAGATGTGATAGTAAGTCTTAATTCGGCAGGAGTGGCAGAGGTGCCAGGAGAGGCCTTCGATCAAGGAAGTTCAGACAACTGTGCGATAGATCAGATACTCGTAAGACGTATGACCACTGACTGTGGAATAGATGCGGATTTAGAATTTGGAGAATCAGTGACCTTTTGTTGTGCAGATGTGGGCAATGTAGTTATGGTTCAGATGAGAGTATACGATGCTGTAGGAAACTTTAATGAGTGTATGGTAGAAGCCACGATAGATGATAAGCAAGATGCGGAGATTACTTGTCCACCAGACATCATAGTTGATTGTGGTACTGCTGACTATCAAGACCTCAACTTTACGGGAATGGCAACATTCACGGATAACTGTACGGGTAATCTAGGAATGGCAGATTTTGTGGATCAAGAATTTATAGATCAGTGTGGAAATGGACATGTGTTACGTACCTGGTCAGTAGGTACAGCGAGCTGTGTGCAACGTATCGATCTTGTAGATCCTCAACCATTCTTTATAACAGATACGACCTGTGAAAATGAGGATCCTAATGATGGAGTAATCTGGCCATGTGATGTAGAAATAGAAAGCTGCTCACAGATGCAAGATCCTAATGTAACAGGAGAGGTGCAGATCTTTGATGATAACTGCTCACTTACAGGAATAGATTTTGAAGATCAGGTATTCACCTTTGAAGATGATGCTTGTTTCAAAATAGTAAGAACTTGGCAAGTGATCGACTGGTGTACCTATGATCCTAATACAGGAGAAGGTTTCTGGGAATATCAGCAAGTGATAAAAATCATAAACTCTATGCCTCCGACTATTAGCAACTGTGATCTGCTAGAAGTCTGTACAGTAAATGATGCATGTAATGCTGATGTCGTTGCGACTATAACTGGTGGAGATGATTGTACAGCAGTGGCGGAGTTAAGTTATACTTACCAGTTAGATATAGGTAATGATGGAACATTTAATGAGAGTGGAGTAGGAAACACAGTTTCAGAAACGCTAGATATAGGAACACATCGTATACTGTGGTCTGTCGAAGATGGCTGTGGAAACATAACGACCTGTACTCAGATGATTCAGGTAAATGATTGTAAACTACCGACTGCTTATTGTCTAAACGGATTGTCAACAACTATAGGAGCTGGAAAAGCAACGGTAACCATATTGGCTACTATGTTTGACAATGGTTCGGAGGATAACTGTACGGCTCAGGAAGATTTACAAATCTCCTTTAGTAGTGATGTAAATAATACGTCCATGACCTTCAGCTGTGCAGATCTGCCTAATGGAATCCAAGAGACCATTACAGTGGAGATGTGGGTGACAGATGAGTTCGGTAATCAGTCTTTCTGTACGACCAACTTATTGTTGCAAGATTTACATGATGAGTGTGAGGACGTTATTTTGCTCAATGCTGAGATAGCAGGTAAAGTAACTACAGAAGAAGAGGAAGGAGTAAATGAGGTTCTAATCAATGTTCAAAACATGGATACTGGAGAACCATATAATATGATGACCGATACGATAGGAACTTATGTGTTCCCAGATCCTATGCCTACAGAAAATCAGTATTCGATTATTCCAGAAAAGAATACAGATCATGACAACGGATTATCGGCTCTTGATTTAATTACGATTCAACGACACTTACTCGGTATGGATACTTTAGATTCTCCGTATAAGTTGATTGCAGCGGATATTAATAGTTCAGAGCATATCAGTTCTATAGATCTTATCGAGCTACAGAAACTCTTACTAGGTGTCTATGACGAATTCCCTAACAACACCTCATGGAGATTTGTAAGTAAGGACTTTGTCTTTGTAGATCCTACAGATCCATGGCCATATGCAGAAGACAGATACATCGATACCTTACTCTTTAATGAGATGCAAGAAGACTTTGTGGGAGTAAAAATCGGAGACGTAAATGGTACAGTAAATCCGTCTATGACAGATACTCCAGTAAGTACACTGAGGTCAGAAATTTCGCTTAAAGCGAAAGATAGATTACTACGTAAAGGAAACACAGAAAGAATAGAATTCAGTTTATCCCGAGATATGGATCTGACAGCAGTTCAGTTTTCTATGGAAGCAATCAGTGATGAGCTCAGATTTGTAAATATCGACGCAGAGCTATTGCAGATAGGTGGAGCTGATGTAGCATATAGTAATAGAGATAGAAACCTCTCTGTTCTATGGTATGAGGCTGCGGCCAAAGTTTATGAGGAGGATAAGATACTCTTTGTACTAGAGGTAGAAGTTCTAGAAGATATAATGATTAGTGAAGCACTAAGATTTAATGCTAAGTCTCTCGACGCCTTGGTAATAGATGAAAATCTAGAATCATCAGCGATGAGCTTAGAACTAGAATCAGAAAAAATGGATTTTGCAGTAGCACAAAACGTTCCTAATCCATTCTCTGACAATACGAGTTTTGAGATTAGCATTCCTAGTCCATCCGACATAGAGGTCAATGTTTATGATGCTCTCGGTAGATTAGTATACAGCTATAGTGATAAACATGATAGTTCGTTTATTTTTGTGATAGAGGCTAACGACATAGGAAGCACCCCTGGAATCTACACCTACGAAGTAAAAAAGGATGATGAAGTTATTACTAACAGCATGATTCTTATAAAGTAGCATAACCCCAATTTTGAATTAGGCCCAGCGTTTTGTAAAAGAACGTTGGGTTTTTTTTGTTTTCCAGTTCGATCTAATTTGAAGTCTTGCTTATAATAACCTAAAAGGACTTTCATTTTATAAGTGCGATAAGTTATAAGTTGAATAGTTATTAGAAATGCCTTGCTCTTTCTGCCTGATAACAGGTAACTAATAACTCTTGTCCTAATCACTAATTAGCTAATAAGCAATCCCTAATCAATTCCCAATAAAACTTAACTTTGTCCATACCACATGGCTAGATCCAGCACAGATATATTACAGTCCAAAAAACTAAGGGTTACCTCAGTAAGAGAGAATATTCTCACTCTACTTTTAAGTAATGACAGAGCCGTTTCTACTAAGGATATCGAAAAAGAACTAAAGCAGGTAGATCGCATCACCCTCTATAGAACCCTCAAAGCCTTTGAGGAGAAAGGGGTAGTGCATAAAATAGACGATGGCACGGGCGTAGCTAAGTATGCTCTATGCATAGATAAGTGTGATGAAGACCATCATCATGATGATCACGTCCATTTCCACTGCAACGATTGCGGAGATACCTTCTGTGTGGAAGAGATTGAGGTTCCGTATATAAAAACCCCTTCTAAGCTCAAAGTTGACCGCACTTCTATAGTTATGAACGGAACCTGTGAGCGATGCCAATAAGTCAAAATTCTTTTTGCAACATCGTTGCATTAACTGTTATTTATCCTATCTTTGCACCCGATGAATAATGTAAATTCTTCAAAATTGGATTCTTATGGAATGGGTGTAGGTATCGCCTGTGCGGTACACTGTGCAGTGTTTCCATTGATTTTTAGCAGTGGTTTTATGGCTAGTGCTTCCTGGATGGATCATATGTTTTTAGACATTATTTTCCTTGTAGCCAGTCTATATTTTGCCTTTAATTCCTTAGTAAGGTCTTATGGTAAAGAGCATAATAATGTTCTTCCGCTTTTATTTGCAGTTGTCGGTTTTATCATCATCGGTTATATCTTAATAAGTCATAATCATAATCAGCTTATACTTCCGACCGTCGGGGGTTTATTACTAGCCGCTGCTCATTTCTATAATTACAGACTTACTCATCAGGCTTTGGCCAAAGCTTAAATTCTCTACCTAATTATAATTCATAAAATTTTAAGAGAACCTTGCTTTTGTGAGGACTAGTAGTTTTTGTTCTAACTAAACAACTAAACAACTAAACAACTAAACAACTAAACAACCAACTCCTCTATCTTTACTAATTTTACCACCATGTTTGGAGATTACGTCAAGTTGGGTTTTGAACACATTCTAGATCCTCAGGGCTATGATCACATTCTATTTGTGGTAGCACTGGCTATAGTTTATAATATCCGAGATTGGAAAAAAGTAGCGATTTTGGTTACTGCTTTTACCCTAGGTCATTCTTTAACCCTTGCTTTATCCGCTCTAGATCTCGTAAGTATAAATGCAGATCTGATAGAAATGCTGATACCAGTTACCATTATGCTCACTGCCATATTTAATATATGGTCCAGTAATAAAAGCTCCACCTCCAGCATCCAGGCCAATTATGGACTGGCCGCAGGCTTCGGACTTATACATGGTTTAGGTTTCTCTAATTTTTTCAAAGCCATTATTGGAAAAGAGGAGATCATTGTGCAGCCTTTGCTGGCTTTTAATTTAGGAGTAGAGCTAGGTCAGCTGATTATTGTACTTCTCGTGCTCTGTATTTCCTTTCTATTAAGTAGGCTAATAGAGCATAAAATGATTAAAATTGTCGTCTCATCAATAATTCTGGTATGGGCGACATATTTATTGCTTTCCTAAGCCAACAATTCAGTCATTAAGTCGTTTTGTAAACATGAGAAAAAGTACGTTCGGATTTTTACTAGTAATTGCAGTTGTTTTTAGCTCTTGTGGAGATAAAACTGGTGATGTTGCGTTGAATTTTAAGCTAGAGTATAACGGTGAGCCATTGGTAATGTTTGAAGATGTAGAGTATCCAGATGGCAAAAGCATGTTTTTTAACAGATTTAGCTTTTATATGAGTGAGCTGACCATCGGTAGCCATACTGTAGATGAGGTAAAACTGATGAATCTTACCGCTGATCACACCTCTCTAGAAAGAGCTATGCAGGGTACTACTTATATGATAGAAGATGTCGAACTAGAAGGTGGAAATACCACCATATCTTTTAACATAGGAGTCCCTACTGATGTAAATGCGACTGCACCTGCAGATTATAATTCCTCCAATGATCTTTCCATACTAGAAGAATACTGGTCTCCATGGAGCAGTTATATCTTTTCTAAGACTGAGGCAAAAATCGATGCAGACGGAGACGGATCTAAAGAAATGAATGTAGCTCTACATCTAGGTCTTAATGATGCCTTCCGTACTGTAGAATTAACCACGAGCATAGATACTGACGGAGATACAGTTTCTAAAGACATCGTAATCGATCTATACGAGCTCTTCGATGGACCCAATGGAATCTACGATGTAATCGCTGTTCCACAAATCCACCAGACCAATACCCTAGACCAGATAAACGAGCTTGCAGATAATATGGTCGGAGCGATTTCTGTAAGGTAGGCTTAAGCCAAATTATTTTCAATCATATTGGAGTTTTTAAGGATTAACATTTCATCCTAGTATATTTCTATGTAAGTTTGGTTCAATTCATTTCCTTATGAAAATCACCAATATTCAGCTCCTACTTAATGAATAAAACTAACGTAAAATAAAAATGGCCCTTCATAAAATGAAGAGCCATTATAGATTTTAGAATCTAAATGTTCTTGTTTATGTCAAGTTGACATTTACAGCATTTAGTCCTTTTTTTCCTTCTTCTACATCATAAGATACTTTGTCTCCCTCATTAATTATTGTTCCGTTTAATCCATTAGCATGGACAAACACATCTTTTCCACCATCATCTGGTGTGATGAATCCAAATCCTTTACTCTCGTTGAAAAATTTAACTATACCGTTACTCATTTTTATTTTTATGTAATTTTAAAAAGCAAAGATACTACAATTAGTAGGTCTAGCACTCAATATCTCATGATAACGGAGTAAATTCGGTTTTTAGAGATAAAATGACTGCGTTTTTCCTATTTCTAGATAGGTTATTTACCATTTGTTCTTATGTAGATTATACATTCTGAACTGTCAACGGACTTTAATTGATGTTGATTTTTTGTGCTTTATAACTACCCCTTATTAATTAAATCTAGCATCTTCTGACTCTCAATCTTACTCTTTGACAATAGCTTCAGATAAGATTCTGCTTCATCGACTATGAGAATTATTGTTTTTTAAAAAGTCTAGAGATTTTAATCTCGACTCGTGTTCAAATTTTCTAGTTCTTAGATTCATGACATTCTGGATTTCCTTATCGTAGACATCCACGTATATTTCGTCGTATAGGATTCCGTTGTATTCAGTTCGCTCATAACTAGTGTCGTATAGATTGAAGAGTTCTCGTTTTATGGCAGTATTAAAGATTTCGATTTTTCCTTGAGATACTAGAGACTTAAATGTTCCACTGATAGGAAAAAAGGTAGGACTCTTACGTTGTCTAAATAATATCGCTCCGATAGAATCTAGATTATAGTTATCAGACTCTATGTTTTCGATCAGTAAGTTTAGCTCGCTTACTTTTTTGGCTTGAGCCAATATGATTCTATCTATACTTTTTAAATTTTCTTCTAGATCTGTATTTAGACTTTTCCGATATTCATCTACCTCATGATTACGAGAAATATTAGAAGATATTTTATTGATTCCGTAGGCAATTAATATTCCTATTGAGACTATGACTATTTCCCCGATTGCATATCTCCAGTTTATATTTATACGTGGTTTCTTCATTTCTTTATTTACTCGATTTGGCACTATATTTTTTCAATTCATAGATAGAGAATAGACTTAATCTTTGTTATCGGAATCCTGTAAAATGATAATCATTACTAGGTATTCTATCGGTTAAAACGATAATTTACTTTTCTTTTTAATCGAGCATCATTTCCTCTTCTTCTTAACAGCAAGCGTATAAGACTTATCCATCCATGACATCAGTGCCTCTTTGTCTTCCATAATTTCTATAGGCACCTGATAGTATTGCATCACCATCTTCTTACCAGGTACCTGCCAGCCAGCCATATTATAGGCTTCATAATCTGCACGATTAGTATCATCTACCTTTAGCCGGAATACATTTTCCATCACTCCTCCAAAGCTCACTCCATCCTTAAATATTCCTATCGAGCCAAACATCTTTTTAAACTCGCAGCCGCCGTAAGGCTCGCAGAGTTCTTTTACGTATTCTATATATTCTTCGGTGTTTTTCATAGTTGAGAACGGTATTAAGGTTTTAGGGTGTCATGGTTTCAAGGGTGAAAAGGTCACATACAAGTTCACAAATCAACAAATCAACAAATCAACAAATCAACAAAAATGCACAAGTCCTACTTAGCCCATTTCCAAATTATCAAATTTCCAAATTGTTCTCCTCCTACTTAGCCAATTTCTAAATTTTCACATTTGCCGCAAGGCATCATCATATTTTCACATTGACAAGAGCAGTCCACACACTCAGCACCATGCCTTCCTGTCTAGTCCATATCGGTCTGACCACTCCATTATAAGCAGAGATGTCATTGTAATCCCCGAAGAAAACTGCAGGATTAGGAGTAAATGGCGACTCGCTGATTTTTGTATTTGTAAAAGATTCTCCACCGTCTGTAGAGTAGGCGAGATAAACCTCAGTCGAGTTAGTATCTTCTAAATCATCTCTGCGATCATAGAAAACGATGTAGATATAACCAGTGATCGGATCTACATCCATCCATGTAAAAAATTGATGCTTGCCAGCAGGATCATCATTTACTCTTTTGGGAGCTGACCAGCTTTTTCCTTGGTTGGTAGATTTAGCGAGCCATATGTCCGTATCGTTTTCTCCATTTCTTTGATCTGACCAGTTTATGTATATCGTTCCTTGGTGTGGTCCGTTACTCTGATCTACTTCGGTTATGGTCATGCCGTTACATCTCGTGATGCCTGGAATTTTATAATCCCATCCTCCTGGCTGATCACTTACTACGACATCTTCAGATAGCCATGTTTCTCCCTGATCTAGCGACTTGTCAAAATATATTTTTTCATCATAGCACCAGGCCACATACAGGTTTCCGTCATGAGAGACGGCAGGCACAGCACCTTCTGTAGTCTGATCTCCATCTAGGCAGTTCCCTTCTTTTTGGCTTATAGGAAGAGGATCTGTCCAGCTCTCTCCTCGATCAGTCGACTTAGTAAATAGAATCCGAGACTTATCTTTTGGATCCTTAGAATCATACTTGTCGAACTCAGTCCAGGTCATATACAGTGTGTTGTCATTCGGGTCTACCGCCATCCACTGCTTGTCCTGATCTTTTGGATTATTAGGTCTGGTAAAGCTACCATCGTTCCACGTCTTTCCTCCATTTTCTGATTTTTGGATGACTATTCGATCGAGAAACTCCTCATCTTGCCATGCCTTACCGGTCGGATTAGAGAGGTGAGAATAATAAATATTGCCCTTAAAGTCAGATCTTATTACAGGATCGCCATATACTCCAGAACTGGATTTTAGAATGTCCTTAGACCAGGTTTTTCCGCCATCATTAGAAACGTAAACCCAATGTAAGACACTCCCAGCGACTATATTATCAGGATTAGTAGGATTTATACAAATCGATGGCTCACATGGTCCGATAAAGGTCGTTGAGGAATCTATTTTTATATTTTTAAAACCACTCAGTGGCAGAGGAGGAGCTGTGATTACTTCTGCACTCGGTCTGCTACATGCAATAATAAAAAGCATGGCTCCCAGTAAAAAGAAAAATTTCGTCTTGGTATTATTCATATTCTCACTATTGTAAATACAATTTGTCTCATAAACTTGCTGAAATATCCAAAATCTATTTCCAATATTTTCGTTAAAAATGCTCGCCTTAGCTATGGCTAAGCCTCCGTTTTTTGTCTTAATCTTGAAAAAATATTTCTAAATATTCTTAACCGCAATTCCATAAGACAGATTGTATAACCTAAATTTAGTGACTATTATATGAGATTAATTACACTCATCATATTATGTCTGTCTTTTTTTTCGGCTTTAAGCCAAAAAACAGAGCTCAACAGTGTCTGGGATAAATCCTCAGTACATAAAATCGAGGTCGATCATAGCTCTGCAGAGATCTATTTTAGATCTGATAAAAACACCTATGTCTATGATGGTCAACGGATTCATAATGACGATCATGAGATACCAGAGGATTTCAGCTCCATAGAAATAGATGCAAATGTCCTTAGATACAAGGACCAAAAACTTATTGCTCCCGCTTCCATACTTTCTGCAGAGATGGCTGGAGATAGCTCGATTTATTTTACCACTGATATAGGACTTTTCTATTCTCGTATACCGATGGATGTCATCGCTCAAAAGGTCGATTACCCAGAAATAAATCTAATGGGAAGCATCGATCGGGTATTTGTGGAACACTCATATTTAATTCTCAGTAATTCTACATCCCTATGTTTCTGGGACAGAACCACAGAAGAGGTGAGCTGCATAGAAAATTCTTATGGCAGTTTCCATGACGTGCAGATAGATAATTATGGAGTACTATGGCTAGCCTCTGATAAGGGCCTTTTTAACTATCCGCTCTCTCCGTTGTTGCTTAAAACGCTACCTAAGCTTAAAGTAGAATTGGACGGTAAGCATGATTTAGAAATAGATCAAGAGATAAAAATTACTTCTGCCGATGAGCTGCATTTTAATCTTAGAGGCATACATCCATATCTCGGCGAGGAGATAGAATTATATGCTATGTTAGATGATGAGAGAAGGATTATAGAAGATGGCCATTACACACTCAGTGGACTATCAGAAGGCAAACATTCATTATACTTTTTGAGTAAGCTCAAAAATGCCAAGGAAAGTCAATTTAGCCAAGAGTTTAAAGTAGAAGTGAAGAATAAAACCTTTAATTACTGGTGGCTTATTTTCGGAGCGGTAGGTTTACTGCTTGCGATGTCCTTACTCGGTAATTTTAGAAATCAACAAGCGACTAAGGATTTAGAATCTCAACGTGACAAACTGCTCCTAGAAAACAAGGCCCTTAAAGCCGAGCAACAAGCCCTCCGTCTACAGATGAATCCTCATTTTATTTTCAATGTACTCAATTCTATAAATGGCATGATAGCCACAGGAGCAAGTAGTGACGCTCGTTTTACGATAAACCAGTTTTCGCAACTTATGAGATCCGTTTTGGAGCAATCTAGATCAGAGTTTATCACCCTAGAAAAAGAGCTAAAGTATCTCAGAGAATATCTAAGTCTAGAGCAGATTATACGTAATGATTCCTTTGATTATATCATAGATGTGGATGAGCAGCTAGATCCAGAGATGGAAACTTTCCCGATGATTATGCAGCCGTTTATAGAAAATGCCATTATACATGGATTTAAAAATATGAATCGTGAGGCTTATATATACATAGATTTAACGAGTGGAGGAGATCATCTCAGAGTTACCATTAGGGATAATGGAGTAGGAAGAGTGGCATCGAGTAAGGCTAAGACTAGCGAGCACAATTCTGTTGCGATGAAGGTGGTACTGGAAAGATTAAGAGCACCATATGCCTATGAAGTAGTGGATTTATATGATGATGATAATAATCCGAGTGGTACAGTAATAAGCATAAATATGCCTTTAAGAGGCTAAGCTGAGTAGAATTTTTGGAGGGCCAACCTTTTTGTTTTTTAATTTTATCCTATTGAGTTTTTATGGAATCCTCTTTACTTAATTTAATAGCATAATGAGAGCAGTAATTATAGACGATATGGATTTGGCGAGAGCCAGCTTAAGAGCAGATCTGCAAGACCACTGTCCAGAAATAGAAATAGTAGGAGAGGCCAGCGGAGTAGTCGAAGCAGCTAAGCTTTTAAAAAACCTAGAAACAGATCTGATTTTTCTAGACATTCATATGGGTGATGGAGAAGGTTTTGATTTATTAGATATACTACCAGAGCATAATGCTCGAGTTATTTTTACGACTGCCTCTGATGAGCATGCGATTAAGGCTTTTCAGTATGCAGCTATCGATTATTTATTGAAGCCCATTTCTCCAGATCTTCTTGTTAAAGCTGTGGCCAAAGTAAAAACACTTCCCAGTTTCAGCAAAGAAAACCAAGAAACTCTAAAAGAAGATAATCGCAATAACCTAGTCCTAAGCACATCTGATGAACTAAGAGTGGTATCTATAGAGGATATAGTTAGATGTAAGGCAGATGGAAATTACACCCATTTTGTATTTAATGATAATACTAAGCTCCTAGTGACTAGAACATTAAAAGAATTTGACAAGCTATTACAAGAGAAAGGTTTTCTCAGAGTGCATCAGTCGCATCTGGTAAATACTTCTTTTATAAAAGCTTATATAAAAACAGAAGGAGGCTATCTCCTCCTCCATAACGATGAGCACGTACCTGTAAGCGTCCGTAAAAAACCGATGGTTATGAAGGCGGTAGCTAAAATCAAATAAAAAACCCCATGCCGAAGCACAGGGTTATAAAATCATTTCCAGTTGTTCTACAGAAACTAAAGATCATTTTCTGCGATTCACAGCTTAAGTTTGAAAGATCTTAAGCTGCATTACTCACATCCGCTTTCGGACGAGATTATTCTTACTCTGATGTGATCTTCCGATATCTGACGAATGGTCACATACTCATCGAGTGGTATTTTTATAAATTCTACTTCCCCTTCTCCGTTTTCGATAAAAATCGATTTGCTTCTAAAAGATCTTTGTTTAAACGGGTCATCGTACATGGCTTGCAGTAATTGGTACGCATCCATGATTCTTACATTTACTAAGTGCAGTTCTACCTTATGGATGTTATTGATGTCTTCTTTCATCCATTTACCATCTGTAAAGTGCTGGATTGTTTTAAGGCCTCCTAGGTCGTTTACTAGAGTGTCCATTTTTTGTCCAGTTTCGACCAGTCTGTATTCTACCCATGATTCGAGAGGGTAAATAAGTCCCATATCTATCTGATTTAACTCAAAATCATATTCTGGAATCGGAAAGTCGGACAGAAATCCATCAAACACATATCCTGTCTCACCATTATAGCTTACCTGGATCCATTTACCACTTATCCATTCTATGGTTTCTGCACTGCAGTTGTACTCTTCAGAGTCTACTACCGTAAGTTCTGCACCATATGGAATAACCTGTATGGTATGACCGTTTACTGGTGCTGTTCTGAGTTTTAGACCTGACTGAGCCAGTACATTGAGTTTTTGACCTGGTTCGAAGTGTGCCTGTGCATCTATACTTCCTAGAAGTAGAACTATTGCAATTATTAGATTTCTCATTTTAATTTGTTTTAAGTGATTAATAATGAATTACAATTGCAATATCTGACCTAATAGATCCAGTATTCTCGACCAACGAGTATTCGTAGGTGTTTTTCGTCTTAGCGAGGACTTTAACGCTTTATTGGATTTTAAAGAGAATTATCCGTAGGGGTGAGCCAAATTAAATATGTCTTCTACTTGTCAACTTATTAATTTCAAGAATCACTTTTTTATGAGACATATTAAATTAACCTTCTTTTTTGTTGCCTTACACCTTATGGCATATGGACAAGAAGAGGAAACTTTATCAGTAATAACAACCACCACCACATCAACAGAAACTGTTGAAGCAAAAGAATACACCAACTTAGGAGAAGAGTTTAGTCGATGGTCATTAGGATTACATGCTGGATTATCACAAAACGGAACGGATACTCACAGTTGGGGAAGACATGCAGAGAGCATTTTTAATCAGAGTCATCTTGCTTATGGTTTACAAGCTAAGTATGCTATTAATCACAATTTTGCTCTAAGAGCGGATTATATAGGTTCTACTATCTCAGGAGATGATAGAGAAACTGATGGTCCATGTAGTGACGAGCAGGATCTGGATACTGAGATAGGATGTCACAGAGAAAGAGCATGGCAATTTACCTCACCTATACATGAGTTATCACTTAATTTTGAGTGGGACATTTTAGGAAAGCGTCGTAAACAAGTAAGAGAGTTCTATGATAAAGAAGGAAATAAACTGGACAGATCTACAGTAAACCTTGCATATGCTACTTATTACGATGAAGATGGAGATGTAATAAATTTTGGAGAGCAAAAAAAGTATAAAAAATCTCTAAGTCCTTATATAGCAGTAGGAGCGGCTCTTACTTACGTAAACCCGGATGTATTCTATCCAGATAATGATGAGTTTCCTGATCTGGCTGACATAGCAGCTGACGAGGCTGAGCAAAAAAACATTTATGCTCATTTTCCTATATCTGCAGGTCTGAGATGGAATATTTCGGAAAAACTGTTTATCGATGGAGAACTAAGAGGAGTTTACCAAAGAACGGATTTGTTAGATGGGATAAAGAATACTACACAGTTTGAAGATTTTCGTAATAATGATGATGCTTACCAGTTTGCACTGGTGAGACTAGGTTATAGAATGGGTATAAACGAAGATAGAGATGGAGACGGAGTAGCCGACAATAAAGATGTATGCCCAGATATCTATGGAGTTATTGCACTGGATGGTTGTCCAGATAGAGATAATGATGGAATATCTGATAGTACAGATGCTTGTCCGGATGTAAAAGGATTAAGATTGTTTGCAGGATGTCCAGATTCTGATAATGATGGAGTACAAGATCTATTGGATTTATGTCCAGATCAGAAAGGTACTGTAGAAACAAAAGGATGTCCAGATTCTGATAATGATGGTATCGTGGATGAGAATGACGTATGTCCTAACTATGCAGGTCCTAAAGAGCTAGATGGTTGTCCTGATTATGACGGTGATTTAGTCCCAGATCATAGAGATGCATGTCCTGAAGTTCCTGGAGAAGAAGCATATCACGGTTGTAAAGAAGGTTATCCTTCTTTAGATCCAGAAAATAGAGAAAAGTATAAAATCGTAGTACCTGAGAAGCAAGTGTATAAAGATGCAAACGAGAAAATAGTTAGAAAAACTACTACGACAACTACTACAACACAAGCACCTTCTACTCAGCAGTCTTCCTCTACCATTAGAAGAAGTACTACGACTACTAGTAGTACCAGTAATGGACAAAGAAGTACAAGTTCAGTATCTACAGGTACCAGAACGAGTTCGTCTTCATCTTCTTCAGTATCTAGTGAGGTAAGAGGTGTTTTTGATGAGGCACTTACGGGAATTAAATTTAATTCTTCTAAGGCGACATTAAAAAAGTCTTCTTATGCCACACTTAATAAAGTAGTAAGAATACTATCCATAAATAAAGATCTAAACGTTTCTATAAATGGACATACTGATTCTACAGGAGATCCTGTTAAAAACAAAAGTCTTTCTTTGGCTAGAGCCAATTCTGTAAAGAAGTTTCTAATGAGCAGAGGTATAGCTGAGAATAGACTAAAGACAATCGGTCATGGTATAGAGAAACCTATAGCAGATAATAGTACTCCGCAGGGAAGAGAATTAAATAGAAGAGTTGAATTCGTAGTAATCAACTAATCAAAAGAATTAAGTTTTAAGTTGAGAAAATGTGATGCTTCTATTGAAGTGTCACATTTTTTTTGCCTGTACTCGATCTAGGATTATGCTAGTTATTATGGATAGGATGCAATAACTGGTAAAAAACAGAGCACCCGGTGAGAGCCTAGAATAATTTACAGTATCCACGCTATAATTGTCTCCGGCACCTATTTCATTGAGTTGAGAGGAGAGGATTCCATAAAATCCGATGTAGGCCATAAATATTGCTACCACAAAAACATCAGCCATACTCCACTTACCGAGATAGAAAATGATGTTTTTTGCCCACTTGCTCTCTCTAACTCTTCCGATAAACAGAAACAAGGCAGATAAGCATAGTTTAATCGCCGGAAATACAATACTAAATAAAAAAACTAGAATACCGACCACCTTAATATCGATGCCTCTACTCTGTATCAGTGTCTGAGTGACATCCGTAATCGACTTACTCTGAAAATAAAGCACCTGCTCATCGAAGCTCATGTCATTACCCAGAAGATTAATGTTAAACGACTCCAGTCTCGCATCGATATCTATCATCGGTAGAGTTATACCTAGCACTAAAAAGACCAGGCTGACTGCCGTAAAAGACAAGATGAGTGCATTGAAATCTATCCACTTATAGGTCACAGCCATTAGAAGCACAGCCAGTATGAGTAATATATATATGAGTTTTATTTTTTCAGATATTGCAAATTCTCCAGCAGGTATATCTTCTTTAAATCTTGCAGATAGAGCATCTATTTCTGTAGCGTTATACTTTAGGAGCAGTCCACTTCTTGGATCTACATAACTGTCCTTGTTTTCGTCAAAGAGCATAGCGTCTAGTTCCTTGGTCAGGTAGCCTTTTATTACGTGCTCGTTGGATCTGATTTCATTAGTGAGTTGGTCAGCGATTTCAGGTAACTTATCCTTTAGGTCAAATCCCTTAAGCAGATCCTTTGCACTTCCCTTAATTAGATTTAGAAACAATTTATTCATCGTTCCCTTTTTCTCTGCTTCTGCTACAAAATCATCGACTATTTTACCTGAGGCAAAGTATTGATCATAGACCTGATTTAGATAAGTACGGAGCTGTTTATTTACATCTCGATACATCTTAGGATCTACCTTGAAGCCCTTAATCTTATCATCAAAAATATGGACCACTTTGCCCTTCCACATTTCTACATTGAAGAGGCCATAATTTATAAGATGGAGCTGAGCATAGTCTTCTTTTAATACAGTTTGCTTTTTCTGGAGATGATATAAGGAGTAGGCTTCCTTTCCAGCAAAAATTAGAAGACCAGCAAAAATTAGATATAGAATATACTTCATACTATGATTTCAACTATACTTTATACGAATATAGTCGGTTTTCTCGTTGTGAAACTACCGATTTTATAATATCTTAAGGCAGTCAATTCCATCATACTATAACGTATATAATCATGAAAGACCATTTTCTTATCATGGTATTTATGCTTTTTGCACTAATGCTAGATGCACAGTGTTTTCCAGATAGACATAATACCTCACAATCCTCAGCATGGATTTCTTGCGATACCTCACCTAATCCTAATGTCCAGAGAGGCGATTCTCATTGGATCAGATATAATTTGAATACTACCTACAGCCTAGGTCCGATTACTTTTTGGAACTATAATCACCCTGAAGATTTAGACAGAGGACTACAGGAGATTATCATAGATTACTCCGTAGATGGTATCGAGTGGATAGAATGGGGAACTTTTACGCTGGATCAGGCAGCAGGCAGTGCCTTTTATGAGGGAGATCAGGGTCCAGACCTGGGAGGCCTCGTAGCTAAAGACATTTTGATTACTGCCGTTAGTAATTATGGAGATGCAAATTGTTTCGCTTTAAGCGAAATCAAAATAGACGTATTAGAAGTAGTGTCATCTACTGATAATCCTACCGTAGATATTGAATTAAGCCTTTCTCCTAATCCTACTTCAGATTATCTAACCTTAAGTATCGACGATTTATCTGACATAAAAGAATTCTCATATTCTCTAATAAATTTAGATGGAAAGATATTTTCTACAGAGCGACTAAATGTGTCTGGTCAGAAATTAGAAAAAAGAATAAATGTGAGAGCTCTTCCAGCAGGTATGTATCTACTAGAGTTACGAACCGAGACAGGTAATATTTCTAAACCCTTTTCGATAATCCGCTAATCCCAGATAACATGAAAAAAAATAGAATATATATCAGTCTTCTCTGCTTTCTACTTGTATCACACTTAAGCTATGCACAAGTTTATGAAGATTATATAGGAGCTGGACATAGTGCTGGAATAACGGTAACGAGTAGTAATTCTAACGGTGATTCTCAAGATATTAACTCTCTCAACGGAGATGGAATGGATGCCAGAGCGATGGAAGCCAGCCGCTTCCTAGCTCAGAGTACCTTAGGTCATAATATGGAGATGATTGATGGCCTGAAGGAAAATCTAGATTACGAGTCGTGGATAGACGAGCAGATGGCTATTCCGTCTTATGGAATGCTTAGAATGTTAAACGAGGTTTGGGAAGATGCTCTACAGTTACATTTAGATGCTGGAGAGGATGAGGAGGAAGTCTTTGGTCCATACTTCTTGCATTTTAACTATGCCTGGTGGCAAAATTTCATGACTCAAGAAGACCTTCTGAGACAAAGAGTGAGTTATGCACTGAGTCAGATATTAGTCATTTCTATGAGATCAGATTTAGGGGATCATGTAGATGGAACGGCTGATTATTACGATTTACTAAATGAGCATGCCTTCGGAAACTATGAAGACTTACTTCTGGATGTAACCCTTCATCCAGCCATGGGATTCTATCTCAGTCATCTTAATAATCCCAAAGCAGACCCCGTAAATAATGTCCACCCAGACGAAAACTACGCAAGAGAAATCATGCAACTGTTTAGTATCGGGCTTTATGAACTGAATCTGGATGGATCTAGAAAATTAGATGTACAAGGAAAACCTATTCCTACCTATGATAATACCGACATTAGAGAATTTGCCAAGGTATTTACAGGACTAGGACCGGGAGCAGTAAATGATAATGTAGATTGGACAAATGACCCTTACTTTGGGCTAGACCTTTATGGAGCTGATGTTACAGTTCCGATGAGGATGTTTAATTTTTTCCATGAGTCTGGTCCTAAAAGATTGCTCAATGGATTTACTATACCTGCAAACCAGGACGGAATGCTGGATATCGAACAAACAGTAAACCACCTGTTTAATCATGATAATGTAGGCCCTTTTTTAGCGAGAAGATTGATTCAGCGATTGGTTAAATCTAATCCTACTCCAGGTTATATATCTAGAGTCGCTTCTACTTTTAATAATAATGGTAGTGGGGTAAGAGGAGATATGGGATCTGTGGTAAAAGCCATTTTATTAGATGATGAGGCTCGAACTTGTGAGGCTCTATCTAGTCCAGAAAGCGGTATGCTTAGAGAGCCAGTAATCAGGCTTACGCAAATGGCTAAGTCTTTAGATGTAGATTTTGTTGAAAATGGAAGGTATTGGAATAATGGTTATGACTATGCAAGAAATTTGAGGCAGTTTCCTATGTTTTCTCCTTCTGTTTTTAATTTTTATACGCCAGATTTCAGTCCTGTAGGGGATATATCTGCTCAGGGACTGGTAGCTCCAGAATTCAAAATTCATGATTCCTCCACAAGTATAAATTATCTAAATGAAACCTATGCATCTACTATATGGAATATTCTATGGTATTCGTGGCATGGGGATTATGGAGTAGAGGAAGTAGGTCTAAACTTGAATCAGTTACAAGAACTAATCGGTGATAAAGAGGAGATGCTAAACTATATGGACATCCTATATACCTATGGTCAGCTTACAGATTTCCAGAGAGAAGAAATAATAGGAGCCATAGAACCCATAACCTGGGATGACCCTCAGAATGTACGGTCTGCCTTATACTTATTACTTGTATCTCCAGATTATACCATTTTAAAATAATTTCCAGCACCACTTAAAAATAAAGACCATGGGTCACAAACATAAACACTACCATCATCATAATCGCTATAAGGGAAGAAGAGGATTTATAAAGCAACTCAGTTGTGCAGCCTTGGGATCTGCCACCTTTCTATCTACCCTAAATAGCCTCAAAGCTGCCAATGCAGCTGCCATCTCTAACTCCATGGTTATGATGGGAGGAGAATACAAGGCACTTGTATGCTTTATGATGTCTGGAGGTAATGATTCATTTAATATGCTCATTCCTAGAGGAAGTGCAGAATATCAGGAATACGCTACCACTCGGACTAATCAGGCTCTAGACCAAAACGATCTATTAGCCATAAATCCCAATACCTCAGATGGGAAGTCGTATGGATTACACCCAGCACTAGGAAATCTTCAGGCACTTTTTGAGTCCGGAGATCTAGCCTTTATTTCCAATATCGGTACGCTGGTAGAGCCACTGAGTAGAGAACAGTACGAGCTAGGAACTGCTGGTATGCCTTTAGGATTATTTTCTCATTCTGATCAACAGCAGCAGTGGCAGACTGCTATCCCTAACGATAGGTCATCACTAGGCTGGGGTGGAAAAATTGCAGACCTCATGCATGAGTCTAATACTAATCAGAACATCTCCATGAATATCTCCCTATCTGGAAGTAATGTTTTTCAGATAGGAAATTCATTTGCAGAGTTTACCATCGACCCTTATGATGGGAGTTCTGGATTATTTGGATATGATCAGCCCTGGCAGACCGCTCAGTTTAGAAGCAGAGCCATAGATAATATGCTAGATCAGCATCATGAGGATATTTTTAAGAAGTCATATATAGACATACTGAGAAATGCAAAAAAAGGTAGTGAGGAGTTTTCTGCAGCTGTAGATAATGTAGTTCCGTTTGCAACTAGCTTCTCTGATAATGATATTTCTCAGAGCATGCATATGATTGCTAAGACGATAAAGTCTAGAGAGGCTCTAGGTATGAAGCGTCAGATTTTCTTTGTAGATATGCATGGTTGGGATCATCATGATGAGGTTCTACAGAGTCAGAACGAAATGTTTGGAATTGTAGATGCAGCACTAGGAGAATTTACTGCTGCGATGCAAGAGATAAATATGCATGATTGTGTGACGACCTTTGGAGTATCAGAGTTTGGTAGAACATTGACTTCTAATGGTAATGGGACCGACCATGCCTGGGGAGGAAACGTTTTTGTGATGGGAGGAGCAGTAAAAGGAAAAGACATTTATGGTACCTATCCATCTTTAGAGATAAATTCTGAATTAGAAATCGGTGGCGGAGTGCTTATACCTACCACGTCGACAGATGCTTACTTTGCAGAATTATCTAGATGGTATGGAGTCTCTAATACAGATTTACCTATTATTTTACCTAACATTGGTAACTTTTATAATACCATGAGCACAGACGCTCCGATAGGTTTTATGAATACTTAGATTTTGGGTTAAACCCAAAATAGAATAAGAATAGATAAATGAAGATCGGTCATATAGCGAGCTGGATAGTAGTTTTTATAGTAGGATTTTATCTAGGTTCGTCCTTCTCATCATGGAATGAGTCTATAGAAAATGATGAGCTAGAAGCTAAAACTGAGCAGCGTAAGCCGCAGTCTATGAGTCGAGACATCGCTCCCGTTACAGTAGAGACTACACAGGAGAGAGCCACTATACAGTTGTTTGAAGATTCCGCACCGTCTGTAGCCTTTATTACTACTAAGGGATTGCAACAGGATCGATATACTAATCAGATATTAGAAGTTCCTGCAGGAACGGGATCAGGGTTTATATGGGATACACTCGGCCATATCGTAACTAATTTTCATGTTATAAAAGAGGGACAAAAGTGGGAAGTAACCCTCTCTGATCAGTCGATCTGGGATGCAGAGCTTGTAGGTTTTGAATCGAGAAAAGATCTAGCAGTTTTAAAAATTAATGCACCACTAGAAAAGCTAAAGCCCATTTTAGTTGGGAGTTCTCATGATTTACGAGTAGGTCAGTCTGTGTATGCAATCGGTAATCCTTTTGGCTTAGACCAAAGTCTGACTACAGGTATCGTAAGTGCTCTCGGTCGGGAAATAGAATCCATAGCGAGAATACCCATTAGAGATGTAATCCAGACAGATGCAGCCATAAATCCAGGAAATTCCGGTGGTCCTTTACTAGATAGTTCAGGAAGACTTATAGGAGTAAATACGGCCATCTATAGTCCATCAGGAGCCAGTGCAGGAATCGGATTTTCGGTGCCTGTGGATATTGTAAACTGGGTGATTCCTGATTTAGTCCTGTATGGAAAGGTGCAGCGACCAGTCCTCGGAGTAGAGTTAGTCTCAGAGCAGAATATGCAACGATGGGGTTTGGAAGGTGCGATGATTCTAGATCTGGTTCCAGGTGGTGGAGCAGAAGAGGCTGGGCTCATGCCTACCATGCAGAGTCGACAGGGCAATGTAAGATTAGGAGATATTATAACTGGTCTAGAAGGTAAGCTTATAAAAAACAACTATGATCTGATTCTGGCTCTAGAAAAATACAAACCAGGAGAAAATGTTTCTGTTTCTGTAAGTCGTGACGGAAAGACCCGTGAGGTCTCAGTATTACTAGGTTCTTCATTGTAGTAAGGCAGTATTTTATTCTTTCTATTTGCTGTTTTTTAAAAATAAAACTTGGTCTATTAGGGGTAGCTCATAATCTAGTCGTATTACCAATGAATCAAGTTTTTACGATATGAAAAAGCAATTTACAACTACAGACCTCGACCAAATTCAATTATTTGAATGTCTTTCTCAACTTCAAAAAGAGAAGCTTCTTCGATCAGGAATTATCAGCTCTTATAAAAAAGATGAGCGAGTTTATAATAATCAGGCTGAGATACAATCTGTGTTTATCGTAATGGACGGTTCCATAAAACTGGGGATGAATGCAGTAAACGGTCGAGTACTGATAAAAAACCTAGTATATAAGGGAGAGCTCTTCGGAGAAAACATCTTTACTTCTAGGGCTCATAGAACAGAATATGCAGAGGTCCTAAGAGATGCTCAGGTACTAAGAATCCCTAAAAAAACCTTTAAAGAACTGGCAGCTTCCAACTGTATTTTCGCTCAGAATATCACCAAAATCATTATAGAACGACTCCAAAATTTAGAAGAACGACTCCAGTCCTTTGTATTTAAAAATGCCAAAACTAGAATCGTGGACTTTATTAAAAAGACAGCATCTCTCAAGGGGATAAAGATAGGAATCGATGAGATTCTTATAAATCACGGAATGTCGCATAAGGAAATAGCCTTCCTAACAGATACATCTCGACAGACTGTCGCAAGAGTATTAGGAGAGCTTAAAAAAGACAACCTTATACACTTCAGTCCTCGTAAACCGAGTAAAATACTCTTACGTCCGCTTTTACTAGCTGGATAAACCAACCAGAAGAAGTAAATAGTTTTTTTCACAGTTTTTAAATTTTAATTGTTGGCTTTAGCCCTGGTATACTATCGTGTATACTGGGGCTATTTTGATACCTAACACTAGCCCTTCCTTTGGGCCAAGGGAAGGGAATGGATTACGCTGCTAAGCGAAGAAAGGGATGGGTATTATAAAGTCATTTTTCCCTATCTAAATACTAAATCTTACCCTCTAATTAATTGGTGCTTTCTAAGGCTTTTTCTTTTTTAATAAGAACCCTATTTTTGCAGTATGGGAAGAGCATTCGAATTTAGAAAAGCAAGGAAGTTTAAAAGATGGGATAAGATGGCTAAAACCTTTAGCCGTTTAGGAAAAGACATCGTAATAGCTGTGAAGTCTGGAGGTCCTGATCCAGAAAGTAACTCAGCACTCAGAGCAGTTATCCAAAACTGTAGAGCTGCAAATATGCCTAAGGCAAACTACGAAAAGGCCATAAAAAATGCATCTAGTAAAGATACCTCAGATTATAAGCAGGTTTCCTTTGAAGGATATGGTCCTCATGGAGTCGCAGTAATTGTGGAAGCAGCCACTGATAATAATCAGAGAACAGTAGCAAACGTTAGATCCTACTTCAATAAGTGCAATGGTAACATGGGTACGACAGGTAGTGTATCCTTTATGTTTGATCATCAGTGTCATTTTAAGATAAAAGCTGGCGAACTAGATGTAGAGGAATTAGAGCTAGAACTAATCGACTTCGGAGCCGAGGAAGTATTTACAGAAGAAGATGTGATAATTATCTACGGCAGTTTTGAAAATTTTGGATCTATCCAAGGTGCTCTAGAGGAAAAATCTTTTGAGATCGTTTCCAGTGGTTTTGAACGTATCCCACAACAGACCAAAACCCTAACAGAAGATCAAGTAGCCGATATGGAAAAGCTCCTAGAAAAAATAGAGGATGATGATGATGTACAGAATGTATATCATAATATGGGGTAGTTCAATGAGACTTTGATTTTGACATCAAAATCATTAGCCGAATTAATCCTGAGCGAAGGCGAAGGATCTTAAAACTTAGGTTCCAGAATATGTTTTTTCTCTATCTATAATTCTCAGATAATCAAGGAATAATCCGCATCTTTGCAGTATGACTTTACTAATATTATTCTTTGCATTATCGATTGTATTTTCTTTTCTATGTTCCATCTGGGAGGCAGTACTTCTGAGTATCACACCATCTTATGTAACTAGAAAGGTGCAAGAAGGCACCCAGATCGGTAAAGATTTAAATGCCTTTAAAGAAGACATCGATAAACCACTATCTGCCATACTTACTTTAAATACCATCGCTCACACAGTCGGAGCCATAGGAGTAGGAGCTCAGGCAGGAAAAGTTTTTGGAAATGGAAGCTTAGGCGGAATCTTGAGTTATGAATCTATCATTGCGGTAGTGATGACACTTGCTATATTAATCCTCTCGGAGATCATCCCTAAAACCATAGGAGCTAATAAGTGGCAATCTCTAGCACCATTTACGGTAAAATCTTTAAAAGCACTTTTATTTCTTCTTGCTCCTTTCGTTTGGATCAGTCAGTTGATAACTAAGAGATTTAAGAAAGATAAAAGCAAGTCTGTTTTTAATAGAGCAGACCTTACAGCAATGGCTGCAGTAGGAGAGAAGAGTGGAGCGATACAAAAATCAGAATCTACGATTATCTCTAATCTATTGACGCTTAATAAATTAACAGTGCATGACATCATGACCCCTCGTACTGTAATCATCTCTTCTGATGAGAGTATGACCGTGAGAGAATTCTATGATGCAAATAATCCTATTAGATTCTCTAGGATTCCTATACATAAAGGAAAAGAAGATAATCTTACTGGATTGGCTCTCAAAGATGAGATTCTTCAACAGCTTGCTGAGGACAAGGACGACACTACACTGAGTAAAATTGCCAGGCCTTTGACTACAGTCAAAAGTAATCTTGGGTTACAAGAACTCTTCGATAAAATGATCGGAGGAAAGGTTCATATGGCAGCAGTATTAGATGAGTATGGTAGTCTAGTAGGTATCGTTTCCATGGAGGATTTACTAGAAACCATCTTGGGTATGGAAATTACCGACGAGTCAGATTCTATAGAAGACCTACAGAAACTCGCTCGCTCTAAATGGAAGCAGAGAGCTAAGACTTACGGTTTAGTAGACTGAACTGATAAAGAGGAGAATATTTCCCAGTGAGTAAATACGACCTAAACGATCCGACCGACCTAGACATCATGCGAGGTCAGTTCAACATGTACACCGCAGAAGACTGGGAGGAATACATCGAGCTAGCAGAGCAGCGTAATATAGGATATAAGAACATAAAGATTCTAAACACCGCCATGCGGAAGGCAGGTATAGCAAAATATCTAAGTCCAAAGGTTATAAATTGGGTACTTAGTCTGGTAGATCGACTAGATGCTGACGATGAGGAAGAGTAGCGGGATATTTAATTTATCAAAAGATTACAAACCACATGACAAACATCAAAGTAGCCTACATCACAGGAGGAACCAAAGGAATCGGACTCAAAACAGCAGAAAGCCTATTATCAGAAGGATATAAAGTAGCCATCACCGGTCGCTCATCTAGTGTACAAAACATAGCTAACGAACTAAACAACAGGTATCCAGGAAACGTACTAGGAATCATCTCAGATGTAAGAAGTCTCACTGCTGAGCAGGGTGCGGTACAATCAGTAATAAATAAATGGGGACAGTTAGACATCCTCATCGCCAATGCAGGAATCGGCCACTTCGCTTCGATAGATGAGATGACAGAGTTGCAATGGAAAGAGGTTATCGATATAAATCTTACAGGAGTTTTTAATTCTGTAAAGGCCTCAGTGGATGCTCTTAAGAGATCTAAGGGTTATTTCTTTTCTATAGCCAGTCTTGCTGGGACCAACTTCTTTGCCAAAGGAGCAGCATACAATGCCAGTAAATTTGGACTGGTAGGCTTTACACAGGCAGTGATGATGGATCTGAGACAGCACGGAGTAAAGGCAACTACGATTATGCCTGGATCTGTTTCTACCTATTTTAATGGAAATGTACCTGCTGAGAAAGATGCATGGAAAATCCAGCCAGAAGACATCGGTCAGTTAGTCGTAGATTTATTAAAGATGCCAGCTCGTACTCTTCCTAGCAAGGTAGAAGTAAGACCTAGCATGCCACCGCAGAAATAAAAGACCGGTTGAAATCGTTCTCCTATAGCATTTGACTATTCCGATATGTTTCACTAATTTCCATTATATGGTTCAACGATATTATGTCATTATTCTTTTTTTTAGTCTGGTAATATATACTCAGTCCCTTACTGCACAACGTACTACTGTCTTTAATGAAGAAAAACTGAGTCTTGCACTTGGCTTAGGGGTACAGTATAATTATTTTGGGCTACAGGGTAAGTATTTCTTTTCTGACCACGTAGCAGCAATCGGTGGTGCAGGCGTAGTTCCTCTGAATGGACTATTGTGGAATGCTGGGATAGAACTCAGGCTGCAGGAGATACGGTCTAAAAGAGTCTCCCCTTATCTCAATATTCTGGTAGGGACTAATACTTTTAGAACGCTAGATGGTTTTACCATTTCATCAAATGGTTTTCCTATGTTTTTTGAGGAAAAAGTAAAATTTATAGGTGGCATTATAGGTGCAGGGATAAAATTTGATGACTTTGACAATAATAGAGGGTATTTAAAATTGGGCTTTGATTTCCTTATTGTAAACCCTAATCATTCAAAAACCATAGATGAATTCAATAGTAGAAATATGACTAGCTTTTCTAGAAGTTGGCCTAGATTTTTACCAGCAATCGGATATGTTTATACTTTCAATTACGAAGAAGAGAAATAGCTTAAACCTATGAGTCATCGATCTTTATTGTGTTGTGTTTTATTCTGTTTGACCGTAAGTGTTTCTACCTGTGTTGCACAATACACAACTAATTTTAGTGAGGAAAAACTAAGTCTGGGACTAGGAGTAGGAGTTCAATATTCTTTTCTAGGATTACAGGGAAAGTATTTTTTCTCTGACTATGTAGGATTAGTAGCTAGTTCTGGTTATTACAATAGTAGTCTACTATGGAATGCTGGCATAGAATTTAGAATTCCTGAAGAATACTCTAAAAGAGTATCTCCATATCTGAATCTCCTCGTAGGCCCTAATTCTTTTGAGCGGCTAGAAGCTTTTGTTCCCATTACTACTCTTCCCGGTGGACCTTTCGCATTTTTAGACGAACGAAGAGAGTTTATCGGAGGCACTATTTCTACAGGCATCAAGGTAGACGCCTTTAATAGCAATAGCAGCTATTTAAAAATAGGCTTCGATTTTTTAATTATTAATAGTGCTCATGAAGAATTTGTAGAAGAATTTAATACTACCTACGGTACTTTTAATGAAGCCAAACCTAAAAGATTTCTTCCTAGCATAGGCTATGTCTTATCTCTTAGTCGTAAGACGGATCAGTAAAATACAAGTGAACCACATCTTGAAAACACTATAAGAATCTAAATTTCCTAGAAACTTACTCCTCCTTTAGAGATTTATGAGACCCATCACAGAAAACTGGCTGTGCAGCTGCTTTACAGGTGCATATAGATCTAGTCTTAGTTTCTTCTGCTGTAAATTTATGTGGAGTAAACGAGGTTCCTCTATGAGATCCGTCGCAGAATGGCTGCTTAGCAGATAGTCCACAGGTACACCATGCATATGTTTTTCCTTCTTCTAGTTCTACTCTTATCGGGGAGGTTCCCGCTACTTTTGGCTTATCCATGTTTCTTTTTTATTATCAATGGCAAAATATGTACAAAAGTTCTTAGATTGATTCTAAATACCAAATGCCCAAAATTGTTAATGTCTACCAAACTCTACATACTGCCCACAGAAAACAAAGGAAGAGGTGTATTTGCAGCAGTAGAATTCTCTAGAGGAGACATAATCGAACTATGTCCGGTGGTAGTAATAAGCGAGGAAGATCGGCAGACGATACATAAGACTGGACTCCATGATTACTATTTTGTTTGGGGTAAAGAAGATAAGGAAGCCGCAATCGCTCTTGGATATGGTTCTCTTTATAATCATTCTTCCACTCCCAATGCACAGTTTATAAACGACCTAGAAAATAAAATGATCATCATAGAATGCCTAAAACCCATCAAGGCAGGAGAGGAGATTTGCCTTAAATATATCGATGAGTCCATTAAGGATAAGGTATGGTTTAAATCTAATGATTAAATAATAAGAAAGATATGACGGATTGGAATCAGCGATATATGGACGGTAATACGGGTTGGGATCTAGGTCAGCCGTCGACACCACTCGTAGAATACATAGATCAGCTAGAGGATAAGACTTTGAAAATATTGATCCCTGGAGCGGGAAATGCACATGAGGCTGAGTACTTATCTAAAGCAGGATTTGTAAATACACATGTGATAGATATAGCAGAGCTGGCTGTGGCCAATTTTAAACGCCGTTGTCCAGATTTTCCATCCGCTCAAGTGATACATGGAGATTTCTTTAAGCACAGTGATTCATATAATCTGATTATAGAACAGACTTTTTTCTGTGCCATATCTCCTACCAGAAGGGAAGCCTATGTTGTTAAAATGAGCCAATTGCTCAAACCAGAAGGCAAGCTAGTAGGTCTGCTTTTTAACAGAAATTTTGATGGAGGACCACCTTTTGGAGGGTCTAGAGAGGAATATGTCCCTTTATTTGAAAAATATTTTAATTCTGTCAAAATGGCTGAAGCCTACAATTCTATTGGCCCTAGAGCTGGTCACGAACTATTTATGAAGTGTCAAAACCCTAAATCTTAAGATTTTCTTAAAATACTGGCAGCATATCAATAGTTGATGCGTTTTAGTTCAGCATAGTAGTTTTGAAGAAAACTAAATTTCCAGTAGGACTGAAATATTTCTTATCGTATCTACTTCCAAAATGATATGATGTATGAAAAAACTATACTATCTAAATCAACTGTTTCAGTCCTACTTTTTTCTCTCCTTTATTAAATCCTCTTCTTTTTTCTGATTTTATAATGTTCTTTAAATCAAAGACTGTTGTGTGCTTTAGTATTTTCTATAAATGCTCAAGATTCCTCTTCATTTCATTCATTTGGAATGAAAAAATGGCTTGTTTTATAAAGTATAATGTTCTTTAAATCCACTATTCTTTTCCATCTCGACCATAGGGAGAGATCTTCAGTAGTCGAAGGAATTCTCAGACTCCAAAAACTATCAAAAGATCTAAGAATAATAATGAAAGAAGATTTTTGGCTTAAGCCGAAAAAGAAGCTCCACTAGACTAGAGGAAGAACTAATCTACTCAACAATAGTCATCCTGAAGCCCAGATAGACATTAGCCCCAAACAACGGAGCCCAAACCAGCGAAGCATCAAAGTATTGCCCAAAAGGGTCCTCTGCTCCGATAATAGCATCTCTCTGCTTGTAGTTTAATAAATTTTCTGCCCCCAGATACACATCCCATTTATCTCCCCATCTTTTCATAATCTGAGCATTTACTAGCACAAAATCTGGAGACACATCAGGTCTTCTAAATTCTAGTGGATTAGAAGCAGTACTCGGTAATCGTTTAGCACCATTCCAGTTTACCGTTGCATCGAAGAACCAATCGTTGTCTGTTTTATAAGCTCCATTTATAAAAGCTCTATGTTTGGCTACGAGTGGTTTTTGGCGTAAGCCCACATCCTGAAACTCTGTCTTTACATCAAAGATTCTATAAGCAGCTCTTACATCAAACCGCTTGCTGACAGGTACTTCTATTTTTGCCTGGAAGCTATTAGAGTAGGACTGTCCGTCTAGATTATAGAATGATACTTCTGTAGGAGTCTCATAATCTGTGACGATTTGGTTTTGGAAATCTGTCCGATAGAAATCCATGCTGAGTATCCAGTCTCTACCTCCTATGTCTATGCCTTGGGTATAATTTATACCATAGTTCCATGCGACCTCTGCTTCTAAGCCATATGGTGTTTCTTCTTTGTCGTTTTCTGCTTGGATACTTACGACTCTGTTTGTACTAAAGAGTGCCAGATTTTCTGCAAAGATGCTAGCAGTCCTCCATCCCTTACCACCGACCAGTCGTACCACTGAATTATCAGAAAAGTTATACTTGGCGTGTAGTCGAGGAGTAACTATGAGTCCATAATTATTATGGTAGTCTGCTCTTATTCCTGGAATGACAGAGAACTTATTTTCTTTTTTAAAAGTGTACTCTGCATAAGCACCAGGTACTGATTCGAACCGTTCAAAAACATTTATTTTCTGTACAAACTCATAGACATCATCGAGCTGATAACTGAGACCAGCACGTAGAGTGTGACTCTCTTCAGGGATGTACTGAAATATCAGATTACTTACAAAGTAATTTCCGATGGCATCAAAATCATCAAATCCAAAAGAAGACTCTTGATCATGGCGTACCGCACTCATCTGTAAGGCGATGCTTATTGCAGGGTTGTCTTGATCCACGTATCCGATTTTGGCCCAAGCCTCATATCGATTTGTATTATTGTTCATACGCCAGTGATTCTCGTGATCGACATCCTCACCTGAGAAGTGATCATGGAATCCACCCTTATGATTAAGAGAGCTCATTTTTAGTCCTAGCTGAGCGACAAAATTTGATTCGGGATTTAGATACTTCCACCGATTAGCGATTACAAAATCCTTTTCAAAAGGCATGTCCGTAAATAGGTCTCCATTGCGATCATGAGCGTTTTGCATCGTTTTTCCATGGAGTAGAAGAGAGGAGCTTATGTTTTTAGTCACTTGGCGACGTCCATTTGCATTTAGCTCGATTCTTCCACCGTTACTTACATAACCGTTTATAAATAGTAGTTCTCCTGCTTCTGGTTTTTTAAGCTCGACATTTATCTGTCCTGTAATACTCTCATATCCATTTACGACAGAGCCGACTCCTTTTATAAGCTGGATGCCTTCTATCCATGGCCCTGGGGTCATAGAAAGTCCATAGATACTAGAGAGTCCTCGTACATCTGGAATCAGTTCTCTTCCGATCTGCACATATGGTCCAGCGAGTCCGAGCATCTGTATCTGACGAGCTCCCGTTACTGCATCTGAGTAAGAAACATCCACCGATGGATTGGTCTCAAAACTTTCTGACAGATTACAGCAGGCTGCTTTGCAGAGTTCTTCTCTGGTTATTTTTTCTGTGTTGAGTGTATTTACAAATGAGATTTCTGTAGTTCTTTTACGATAAGTGATTTCTACCGCATCGAGCTGATGTCCATCGCTGAGTACGATATCATAGACCTTATGCTGATCTATGTAAACAGTCTGAGTCTCGTAGCCTACGTACTGGATGTCTATACTTGCCGCATGGGCAGTGCTATTATCGATTATAAAATAACCATTTTCATCACTGGTAGTTCCTGTTTCTGGAGTCGAGCTCAATGTTACAGTGGCTCCTATTAAAGGGACTTTATTTCCATTATCATCTAGCTCATAGAGATACCCATCGATTTCTGGAACATAACTCATATTTACGAGCTGTTCCTCACTAAGTCCTACTTCATCCAGTACATGGCTGGTTTCCATCCGATACTGACAGCAGCCTGGAAGATTAGAATATGCTTCTTCCGGAGCTGTAAAATCACCATTGTCATATCCGGCTTGGGCCAATTCCCATCTTACTCCACTCACTTGTACCTTATCATGGTCTATACTGACGGTAAGGATATTGGATGCGAGGTCATAGCTAGCGGCATCTGCACCTCCTGGTCCTAGAGCCGTTTTTTCTATGGTTTCTTTACACATACCGCAGAGCCCTTCTACTGGAAAGCTATATTCGGCAATATTCTGAGCCTGCAAGATTCCCATCGAGCAGATAAAGAAAAGAGTATGTATGACTTTCGTCAAATTCATAGGACTAAAGATAGAATAATTTTAGGTGGAAAGGGTTCATTCCTAATTCTGGCCTAATTAGACTTCTTGACATACTTAGTAAGTATGACAATCTGCTGACCGTCGATCTTACCTTCTATATGTTCTGGGTTATCTCTGACTAGTCGTATTCTTTTTACAGCTACTCCTCGTTTGGCAGTAAAACCTGCTCCTTTTACATTGAGATCTTGGATAAGAGTGACCGCATCACCATCAGAAAGGATGTTGCCATTACTGTCCTTATGGATTACTTTCTGTCCGCTGGCAGCATCCGCCCATTCTTGTGCAGACTCATCTAGATACATCATACCTAGCAGGTCTCCTGCCCAGTCTTGAACAGAGAGTCTTTTTAGCAGTCTATATGAAACGACTTTTACAGCATCGGCCTCACTCCATATACTCTCGTTTAGACATCTCATATGATTAGCATCGATTTCTTTATCATCAGTTACTTGTGGATGGCACGTAGTGCAGAGTGCCACTTGGTGGTCTACTATTTCTTCTACTTTGGGAGGAACTAGATAGGTTTTAAGATCTGTAGTATTTCCACAGAGCTCGCATTTGTTTTCTGATCGGATTTCTAAATCTTTGAGAAGGGTCATAGGTGTACTAAGGCTTTAGTTTCAAAGATAGAAAGTCTTAGAATGATTACTTATAAATAACCAACTGGTCGATTATTTCCTGATTAGTAAGTGTTAGAAATTCTAGGACTAAAGAATCCCCATTTGCTACTCCTCGCATGGCACCATGCTCCGCATTATAGCAGATACGATTAAAGGTTTCTGGCACATCAAAAACATCACAAACATCTATTGATCTGCGACCTCCTAGACCATTGGTGATGTAGTAAAAGTTATCTACACCTACTGGAGTAAGACGCTCATATATATGATTGTGTCCAGCAATTACGAGATCTATGCCTAGGTCACTAAAATTATATTGCATGTAAGGATGAGATCCATGCTTAGAATAAGAAAAAGGAGGATGATGAAAAATACAAATCTTAAAAGGAGAAGTGGATTCTGTAAGTCGATCTTCTAACCATTTTTCCTGACCAGCAGTATATTCTTGTCCGATACTATCTGTACAACTATTGAGCATAAAAAAGTGAATGGGTCCTTCTATAAAATCATAAGTAATCTCATCGCCAGGCAAAGTAAAATAATCTAAATAAGGCTGGTTAAGAAGTGGACCATCATAGTCATGATTACCCAGAGTGGTAAAGAAACGATTCTTCCTGTCCAGAGCTGCTAACCCATCACATCGCAAACTGTCTGGAGCATCGGGATTATAGATATAATCACAATAGTGATTCGAGATGTTTTCTTTGAAAGTATCGTACTCTCCATAGGGATAATTGTTGTCACCAGTCGTTACTATAAATTCTGGACTCCATGACCTTACCATTGCAGCTACCTCAGCAACCGCTCCACCAGAATCTCCATAATCTCCGATAACCCCAAAATGGATTTCTGGTCCCTCATAAGTAAGCTCTTCTCTCTGATTACAGGAGAATAATAGAATTAGGAAACTTAAGAAACCGATGATTTTATTAGAGCTCATGTTCTAAAATATTTATGGAATTTAGAAATTATTCTCAATACTTTA
>CAZDWO010000021.1:2739-58643 GCA_964509175.1 uncultured Saprospiraceae bacterium | reverse complement strand
CTAAAGTGAAAGAGAAAAAAGCGATTGTTAATATTAAATTTTTCATAGTTTCTTTTTTTTAAGTACTTATTATCAAGTACATATATAAGACAGCATTATCAGAATGCTCCTATAAGCTTCCCCTACTACAGTAATTACTACATAGGATGACATAAGCCCTACAAGGCTCAGAACTATGACTTCTAGTTTACAAAAATGACCTAATCGAGGTGATTATAACTTTCCAATAGCTCTTTATAGACCTTATTAGTAGATAAAAGATCCTTATTCCCTACAAGAATGATTTGCTCCTTGGCTCTGGTAAGGGCTACATTGAGTTTACGATCTATACCTTCTGCTGATAATGAGACTAGAGATCTCAGTTGATGGGTCTTGTTTACACAAAAGGATAGTATAATAATATCCCTTGCTCCTCCCTGATATCTTTCTACAGTATCGATACTTATATTACTATAAGAGATCTCCATATCATCTAGGACATTTTTTATCTGAGCGATCTGAGCTCTATAAGGTGTTATAATACCTATCGATGATGGTACGATTTCCTGATTATTAGCTTTATACCTAGAAATTACCTTTTCTAAGGTACTCGCTACTATTCTAGCCTCATGGATATTGGTCTTGAGATTAAGATCATCGTCAGCTGGTGCAGTAATAAATATCTTACGATGGGAACCTAGTTCTTCTGAGTCTACCGATAGATCTGCAGATAAACGCTCTATCTTATCTATGGGCTGCAGCTCACCATTATAAAAATGACTATTGGGAAACTGCATCAGTTCTTTATGCATACGACCCTGGAAGGTAATCTTACCGACTGCCCAGTCCCATTTTTCTGCAACACATTTTTTATACAATCGCTCAAATAAAGAATCACGATGATCTACTATACCCTGCTTAATAAGGTCATCATCTGTAATTATGCTTTCCTCATTTGTTTGTTTTACTACCGCTGGTAGTTGCTTATGGTCTCCGATGAGTATAAATTTCTTAAATCGATTTAGGAATCCGCAGAGCATAGGGTCGAGAATCTGAGAAGCCTCATCGATTACTACAGTTTCTATTTGTATCAAATCTAAGAATGAAGACTTTCCTACTAAAGATGATAGTGTCCCTACTATTATGGCCTTGGACTGGATAAAGTCTTTTAGCTCTTTACGAGATTTCTTTTGGCTTAAAGCCAAATGGAGTAGCTTATCCTTATAGGGATCTCCTGTTGCATAGCGAGATCCTATACGTATATAATTATCAGCAAAGTGCTCTCCTAGTGATTCAATGGCCTGACAGATCTCATCTACTGCCCGATTAGTATAGGCCATTATGAGTAAGGGCTTATCGGAAGTGCTCAGATATTCTTTTACATAGTTTTTAAGCACTACACTGGTCTTTCCAGTTCCAGGTGGACCCCAGAGCAAGTAGTAGTCCTTGCAAGACATCATCTCTCCGAGCACCTGATTCTGCTGATCAGTAAGAGAAGGTATATTATAAGTAATCTCTGACTCTGTTTTTTGAGGAGCCTGGGTACATAACCATAGGTCTTGCCATTTCTGATCTGAGGATAAAAAGGCAAAAAGGCTGCGATACATATTATTATAGCTACTATCAAGATGATCTGGTTCTATATTCCAATTTGTGTTTTTTTCAAAAATCCGCTGATTAGACTGTTTACTTCGGAGCTTTACTTCTATAATCTCAGCAGTAATGCCTACGATGGTACACTTAAATACCTGATCATCTAGAATTCCATCTTGAGATGGATACAGAATTCCGATGTCTCCTTTTCTAAAATTTGCAAGTCTATTTGTCGACTTAGAACGAGATAGAAATAAGAGTGGTTCTGACTCGTGACTCTTGTTTTCCTTTATTTTTAGATTTCTCAGAATGGCAAATCGTTGTTCCTTCTGATCTATGTTATCTAACCACAGAGTTGCAAGACCATTGTCCACATTGAGGCCATGCTTCCCGACCTTGGACAATTGTTTTTCTTTAGAGATAAAAGCCACTTGGCTCTTGAAGTAATTTTTACTTAGGGTACTGGCCTTGCTATAAACATCATAGAAGGTTTGAATATTTGTTTTTTCGAAACCGCTAGACTTAGGGAAATAGTCTGGTCTGATCAGCTTAAAGATATCCGTATCCTTATTATCGGATATCGCTAATGCCTTTTCCATAAGTAGTAAACGATTACGTGTAGCAAGGCTTTCTATCTGCTGTGATCTCGCAGCTGGTGCAAATCTTAAGGTTTTCTCTTCCTGTTGTGAATAAAGTATATAATTAGAAGTGGTGTACTTCCTACCGAATATTGATTTTATAATAAGGTCGTATAATAAGGTCTGAGTATAATGGTTATTGTTAAGACCATACACATTGGGCCTGAATATTTTACCGCTTTTGAGCTCGATGATATCCATTCTCTTAGCTGCATCATCTTGTTGTAGAATATCTAGCCTTCCTTGTATTCCATGATTTATGTCGTAAAAACTGGGTTCGATATTTATTTTTTCTCTGTCTATGTCGAGATTTACAAACTCCTCTTCTACTACTTTCTTTAGATTCTTAAAATGCAACTTGGTCGATTGCAGCACATCTTGTACAAAGTCATCATCCTTACCTGCTAGTGCAATCGGGAATAATTTAAATATATCTGGAAGTCTCTGACTGATCTCAAAATCAGGATCTGTAATAATCTCATCGAGTAGATAGTTAGAAATATTACCCATGAGTAAGCCCTTGCTCATAGTCATGGGCATAAACTTTTTAAGCAGATATAATAAGGCCTGTTCTGCTTTGGGAGATTTATGGATTTCTGCTATGGCTGTTACATCGATCAGATAGTTGGGTTGTATGATAATGGCTCGTGGTTCTAGTAATCGCTCCGACTCAAATTCTACATCGATAAGACTTACGTATACTGGAAGGGTGTAGTATTTTTCTAATTTGTTTATGGCCGAGCTGAAAATTTCGTTTTTATCAGGCACATTATATTTTACCTGATACTCATCACTATCATCTTCTTCTGATAGAAAAGTAAATCGACTGGCGTACTGATCTACCTGTGTAATCATGCCCTTAAAATATTTTTTAAAGGTCTGAGTTGATTTATTCCTTTTTATAGGACTCAGTTTTATGACATCTATAAAGCCCTTGCTCTCGGTAGTAAAAACAATTCTGATTGCTTCTGCCAAGGCTTGCATTCCTCGATCTAGTGTAGACTGGTCTAGCTTCTGTTTCTTTTCGTTTACTCTTCTATAAACATGTAGCTCTCTTAATATATGAGAAGGAAGGCTGTATTTTATTCCAGCAAAGGCCATCCTGGAAAATAAGGTCCCGAAGTCCATCTTTTCCTCAGTAGTACATTCTTCAAAAACTATATTATAGAGGTAAAAGAGATTCTTGTTTTTTACTTCTAGTGTAGGCAGAATCTTAAAACTCTCTAGCCGCTCTAGAAAAAGACCTCCGATATCTACCTGTTTATCCATTATTAGCTTGTTCTACAAATTTGGCTTAAAGCCAAAAAGTACATGTATGAAATGTAAAATATGATTACTAGCCGTCATTTTATACCCTAATAGGAAGGATTTTTAGATATATCATGATAAAAACGAATATGTAATTTATTTGGAATGATTATGGAACGATACGAATCAGAAGGGTGTTATATAGTAGTTATAATGCATATAATCATGTAAATCGTTAAATATTAACAGGTAATACATAAGAGCATTCTGTATTATGACGTACTTTTGCACCTTTAAAAACCAATACAAAACGACTATTCCTGAACCGACTTTTTATTAAACACTTTATTATTAAATCTAAAAAATTGTACAATCATGTCTATTAATTTACTTGATATGTTAAAAGACCAAGTTACTGGCTCTCTTGCAAAGGGTGCTGCTGGTTTTCTTGGTGAATCTGAATCTGGGATTACTAAAGCTCTCGGAGAAGGAATATTTCCTGCAATACTAGGAAGTATTATCGAGAAAGGTGGTTCTGAGCAAGGAGCTACTGGATTATTAAATGCTCTAAAAGATCACGATGGTGGTGTATTAGATAATATCGGAGGCCTTTTCGGAGGTGGGTCTGATTCTGTTGCAGGATTAATGAACGGAGGATCAGGAATCCTTTCTATGTTAATGGGTAACAAAGTAGGTGGAATCGTAGATATGGTAGCTAAACTAGCTGGCCTTAAAGGATCTACTTCTTCTTCTCTACTAAAAATGGCTGCTCCTATGCTTATGGGTATGGTAGGTCGTTACGTTAGAAAAAATGGATTAGGTGTAAGCGGTCTTATGGACATGCTATCTGGTCAAAAAGAACATGTACAAGCTGCTGCTCCATCTGGATGGAATCCACTAGGTGCTGCTGCTGGACTAGTTACAGGTGCTGCTGGAGCGGTAACTGGAGCTGCTGGTGATGTAGTAGGTGCAGGAAAGAATCTTGTAGGCGGTGCTGCTGATAAAGTAGGAGATGTTGCAGGAGGAGCTATGGATGCAGGTAAGAAAGTAGTAGGCGGTGCAGCTAATCTAGCGGGCAAAGGTGTAGATGCTGTAGGTGATGTTGCAGGAGGAGCTGTAAAATCTGGAGGTAGTATACTAAGATGGTTGTTACCAGTATTATTACTCTTAGGAGCAACTGGATTTTATATAACACAGTGTGGAGGTTCTACTGGAATAGATGCATTAGATAATGCAGCTACTAAGGTTAGTGACACTGCTACCTCAGGTGTTAATGCTGTAGGAGATGTAGCTGAAGGAGCTGTAGATGTAGCAGGTGATGTTGCAGGTGGAGCTATGGACCTTGCAAAAGGTGCATTCGGTGCTGTAAATGATGTAGCTCTTAAAGCACTAGACGGTGTAGAATGGGCTGCTGGATCTGTAGGATCTCAGATGATGGATTTTGTTAAAGGAGGATTTAAAGGAGACGGAAGATTTAGATTTAATAATCTAACTTTTGCTTCAGGATCAGCTGCTATATCAGGAGACTCTGGTGTAGAGGTAGATAACTTAGCTAAGATATTAGCTGCTTACCCAGGTGCAAAATTAAACATCGAAGGATACACTGATAACACAGGTGATGCTATGAAGAATGTGGAATTATCAAAAGCAAGAGCTGAATCAGTAAAAGCTAGACTTATAGCTTCTGGTGTAGATGCTGCTAGATTATCTACTGAAGGTTTCGGTGATGCTAATCCTACAGCGAGTAATGATACTCCAGAAGGAAGAGCAGAGAATAGAAGAATCGAGGTTACTTTTATGAAGTAAGCCATCGTTCTAAATAAATAAAACCCCGCTTAGGCTCTTGCTTAAGTGGGGTTTTTTATTTCTGATAATTGAGGAGAACTCCTATTCTGCTTTTAGATTTCTTCTAGATCTTGCTTAGTCATCCATCCTCTTTCTTTATTTATAAGCATGACCTCATACCACTCTCCTACTCTATCTACGATCCTTATTTTTTCTCCGGGGATTATTTCATTTAAGACGGTACTAGTATCGTCTCGGGTTGTATAGAGTTTCTTCTCCTTGAGATTTACTAGATGACTGAGCTCATTACTCATTTTATAACTGGTCCTAGCGGCAAGAAAAAAAACAAATGCCACGATGAATAGCAGAATACTTAAAGCCATGGATCTACTTCCTTTACCCTGCATCAGTTTTCCGTAAAACAACCAGATAGAAGCTAGTAGTAAAAGAAAGCCAAGTATACTCCACCATCCAGAACTTAGGAATCCAGAAAAGTTTCTCCACCAGGTATTTAAGAAAAAATCAGGAATCATAGATAGCTCTGAGGCTCTCTGATCATTTACAATACTTAGATTATTGCTAGCCTCTTTATTGTATGAATTTAGTTTTAGTGTCTTTTCATAATAGAGCACACTCTCTGCCAGCTCACTATTTTGGAAATAGGCTGTAGCTAGATTAAAATATAAATCTTCTGACCGATAGCCGTTCTCTACAAGCGACTTGTAAGAACTTATAGTAGAGCTGTAATCTTTTTTGTCATAACTATTTTTGGCTGTAGCCAATACGTCCTCTGGAGTCTGAGTATACCCTACTGTCGAGCAAGTGATGATAAAAAAACAAAGAAATATAAATCTCATTCTAGTCCTTTCTAATAATAGAGGCCAAATTTAGAGGGGACTTTTTAATTTGCCAATTAAATCCTTTTATTCTTTGAGAAGAAAGATCGACATCCTCCATAGGCGTAAGGACAGATTCTGGTTTTTGGTAGAACTTAATATCGTCTAGATCTTTCTCTTTAAAATAGAAAGTCATATGTCCGCAGAGGGTTCTATTTACTCCGATGTAAGCATCCTCCTCGTCTTGGAAGAAGTAAAGAGACTCTGCACTACCATTTACTTCCATGGAATCTAGCTCTGATTCTCTGAAGTAGACGTTTATCAGCTTGCCTGTTATCTGATTATAAACTTCTGGTTCTAGCTCATTTATGATAAAACCACTTTCTATAATTTCGATTTTATCTACTGTATCATCCTTTAAATAAATTAAAATGGAATCTCCACTAAACTGCGTAGAATCTGACCATACGACCGGTTGATTGAAAAGTCTGAAAATAGAATCCTGATCATTAAAAGAAATCGAATCACAGATCGCTGTAAAGGACTTTTCTAGAATCTTTACCTTTCCCTTACCAGAAAAGAAATTTATACTATCCACAGCACCCAGTGTATCTCGCTCCACCAGCTGAGAACGATAGAGTGTATCGGCTGCTAGGTACATGGTGTCCTCTTCCAGTTTGTTTATAAGATAGGGCCTGGTATCTCCTCCTATGGCCTTCATCTGTGTGCTGTCTTTTATAAAGAGCTGTTCTGCCTTGAGAGAGAAATTAGAGCTGGTATCGGTATAAGTGACATTGCCTTGAGCAAGGCCATTACCTGTACTAGAATTGTAATCAAGGTTAGTAGCATCTAAAGTTGATGCTCCATCTACATAGTTTGCCTTGCCTTTTACAGAAACAGCTTTTGTGTTTTTATTATAGATGAGGGTGTCACCATCCATTATATTTTCTTTGTCTTTGAAGCTAGCTTGGCCGGAAATAGTAGTGAGGCCAGTTTTTTGGTCTTGAACGATTTCTTCTCCGATTGCTATCTGATCGGGTCGTTTATAAATCGCATTATCTTTCAGGGTAAGAATAGAGTCTAGGGCATTGTAGGTTATTACCTCTGCTGTAGCAGTGTCTAAGTCATCTATAAATTGAGGACTGCCTGCAAACTCTGCATTTTTACTTGATAGATCATAGTATCCTGACTCACAATATATTTTACTGCCATCATCTATTATCCTAGTCGGTCCTAAAAAGAGGGTTCTCTTAAGCTCAGAAAGATATTCTAGCGAGTCAGTTCTCAGGACGATCTCATCATTCTGGACTATGACCTCATTATAGAAGGTGGCTATTTTATTATCTACATCATAGATTCCTTGTATACTCTGGAGCTGGGTTTTGTCCACTAATAGCAGAGCAGTGTCCTGATAAGTAGCCAATTTTATTCCGGTATTATATTTTAGTTTATCTGTAAAGAGTTGCTGCTCTCCATTTTCTAGACTTACATTCTCATAAAGATCTACGACATCAGTATTGCTATTATAAACTAGCGAATCACAAAATATCTTAATCGTATCTGATTGTACAAAAACTACATTGCCCAAAGCAGTAAATAAATCGGATCCTACAAGACGAGCAGAATCACAAAACATAAATACACTGTCTTTGTAAACTTTAACATCACCATAGAAATATTGAATACTTTCAGATCCTGAAACATCCGTAATTTGTCTATTAGCATTTTCAATAAAAATCTTGCTGGCCAATACAGTATCCTGCTGAGCAACAACAAGTTGACCCAGAAACAAAAAGCAAAATAAAATCAAGATTCTCTGCACTATATAGAAACGGTTAATAGACCTTATAAGTTAGTCTATAATATTACTGAGTTTATGACCAACAAACGTGCCTATGGCAACTCCCATGCCTCCTAAACGTATTCCAGCATATAAATAGGGGTTGATTTTACGGATTATCGGTTGCTTAATACTTCCTACACCTAGGATTCCACTCCAGTGATGGTCTATTTCTACTTTTTGAATTGGGACTAAGTGAGTCTTTAAAAATTCCTCTAGGTAATTTAAAATATCAGGATTATCTCCAAAACTGCCTGTTGTCTCCTCCTTACTTCTGAGATTACGAGCCCCACCAATCAGAATTCTATTCATATACTCTCGGAAATAAATATATCCCTGGTCCATGTGATAGGTTCCTACGAGTGGATTATCCTTTATAGGTTTAGTAATCATCACTTGGTTTCTGACCATTTTGAGATCCTCTAACTCTAGTAATTTACTTGCAAAACCATTGTTACAAAGGACTAGCCTTTCGGCGAAAATCTCTTGTCCAGTAGAGCTTATAATTTTCTGATTTTGAATGTCTGATACTTCGATTCCAAAGGCAAGGATGACGCCTATGTCAGAAGCTACCCTATGTAGATGGGTCATCATAGAGACTGGATTTAGTTGTCCTTCTAATCGACTGTAGATGGCTTTATCAGATAATGAAGCTAGTTTGTCATTATTTACCATCGAGAAGACGTTCTTTTCTTTTAGAGCTTCAGAGGCCATCTGGTTTACCTTAGGGAAGGCTTGCAGCACTTTATCCTCCATAGTGCTGTCCTTAAAAAACATTTCATGAGAGCCTTTATACTGTAAGTCCATGTTCTGCTCCGGAACTAACTGTTTAAGCATGTCTAATCCCACCCATCTGTTTTCCAATAAATGCAACGCCGTCTCTTCTCCACTTTCCTCTATATCCGATAAGATTTCTGATATACTCCCAAAACATGCAAAGCCTGCATTCTTAGTAGAAGCTCCTAATCCAGGGAATTTTTTGTCGATTACCACAATCTTAGAATCCGGTTTTCGGCGTTTTAAGAATATGGCAGTGGTAATTCCTACTATACCAGCCCCGATTACTAGATAATCTATATCATCAAAGTATAAGTCTCGTTCCCAAAAACTCCAATTATGAGGCATTATAATTAATTTTGCTTCTGTTAATTTAATACAGATGATACAAAGAATTCAAAGTGTTTATTTATTTCTCAGTAGCCTCAGTATGGGAGGATTGTTTTTCTTGCCTATGGGCAAAGGAAATAAAATGGCCTCTGGAGTACTCGCTGATTCCCTTTTTACTCTTGAGGATGATAAAATGTTATTGGGAGCAGTCATTGCTGCCGTTGTTGTTTTACTAGCCTCGATATTCTTTTTTAAGAATCGAAAGCTTCAAAAACTTGTGGTTACTGGTGGTCTTTTCTTTATCGGGGTTTTTATGGGTATGCTAGCAATGTTTTATTTTAGTAATCATGAGATGCTCGGCAATAATGCTTTTAGCTTCAGTGCAGGTATTGCATTGCCTATCGTTGCATTGATTCTAGCTACTTTGGGTAACAGAGGAATAAAGAATGATGAAAAGCTGGTAAAGTCTATGGACAGACTGCGATAAGTCATCCCAGATATTTTTAATTAAAGAATAAAACTAAAAAAGGACACAAAAATTAATTTGTGTCCTTTCGTCTTTTCATACCAATTCAATACTGGAAATTATTCTGGTCTAGGTTTAGCAGAATAGTTTAATAACAACTGTCCTGCCTTTCTCAGGGCTGTTTTTACATCTGCCACTATTCCCATAGTAACATCTTGATCAACTCTTAGAGAGGTCTTTATCGCTCCTCTCTGTACCTCAGGTACTTTACTTCTATGTCTCTCTAAAAATAATGGGATATCTCTTTCTGTAGCAAATTTATCTCCCAGTTGGATTCTTGCTTTAGTACCATAAGTAGCTTTATACTTCTCTGCAGGTCTACCTATATATATGTAGTTTACTAAAGACTTCTTCTCCAACTTAGATAATTCTGTTGCTTGAGGAGTAGTCACTTCTACCTTCAACTCAGAATCTCTAATCACTGTTACTACCATAAAAAAGAATAGTAACATAAAGATGATATCCGGAAGAGAGGCAGTAGATATCGCCGGTGACGACTTTCCTCGTTTCTTTTGAAATTTTGACATAATTATATTTTAATTGTCAATTTTAATTTTCTTCTCCAAAATTAGAAGGTTCAGATTCTGATATAATTAATGGTATATCGGATCTAATTTCCTTTCTTTCTGACTTAGTGCAGAATTCGTAATCCTTACGGAATCTGCTCTGTGCTGCTTCGTTTCTTAACTCACTGTAGGCTGCTTTAACTTCATTATAAACTTCCAGATAGGCTTTATACTTAGTTCCTCTATCGTTCTTCATAGAGACGATAGCTTTTTTAGGATTCTCAGCAAGGTTATCCAGCTTCTGCGGGTTCATAATAAACTCTTTACAGTCTTCTCGGAGATCTTTTATATCTGTAGGCTCTCCTCTTACGAGTAACTCATTGTTTGCATTTACCAGTACTGAAAATACATTACGAGTTTTAAGCTTAGTAATATCGGGCTCATCTTCTGACCATGGTGGTAGCTGTACGAGTACACCTTTATCTTCGACAATAGTCGTCGTCACTAAGAAGAAAATAAGAAGTAAGAAGGCAATATCTGCCATCGAACCTGCATTTACCTCATTCTTAAGACGATCTTTTGCACTTTTCTTACCCATAGCTACTAGTTAAAAGCGTTTTTGATTTCAAAAATCACCATTAAAGCCAGAGATAAACATGCAAGTAGAATAGTAACATTTATACCACCACCTATGAACTTAACAACTCCATCAGACAATTCATTTTTCTGAATAAGTTTAGACATTTTGGATTCTAATCCAAACTCAGTTCCACTCATAGAATAGAAGACAAAGAAAATTACTAGTAAAACTGCTATTGTAATTATAGCCTTCATAGAGGATTTAGGGAATTTAAAAATTCCCACTATTCCAAAAAATACAGCTGATATAGCTGCAATCAGTCCTAGACCTATAGTAAGTGCTAGACCAGGGTTAAAGAAGTTTATAGCTGCTTTAGCCTCGTCTGGCAATTTGTTTAGGTCAGTAGACATATCATATCCAGAGTTTCCTAATCCTGAAGAAACAGAAAATAGGAAAACTGCAATCACGATAAGTCCTAATATAAGGGCTCCTCCTTGCCCTTTAGACATTAAAAAAGTAAATAATGACTTCATTATATTATTAGTTTATCGGTGATCTTATCTAAATACGTTATTTCTTGACATTACGTCAACTAGAGCTATGGAAGAATCTTCCATTTTATTTACTATTCCATCTATCTTAGAAACGATGTAATTGTAAAAGATCTGAAGTATAATCGCTACGATAAGACCAAATACAGTAGTCAATAGTGCTACCTTAATACCACCTGCTACAACTGATGGAGAGATATCTCCTACAATCTCGATAGTATCAAAGGCCTGAATCATACCGATTACGGTTCCCATAAACCCGAGCATCGGTGCAATGGCGATAAATAGTGATATCCATACTAGACCTTTCTCTAAAAGTCCCATCTGTACAGAACCGTATGATACGATTGCTTTTTCTACCGCTTCAGGACCTGAACCAGCATTTCTAAGACCTTCATACAATACGCTTGCAGTAGGACCTGGAGTGGCTTTACATACTTCCTTAGCTCCTTCGATATCACCATCTGCTAATCTCTCGTCGATTCTAGAAAGTAATTTATCTGTATTAGTGGTAGCAAGATTTAGAGTAATGATACGCTCTATACAAAATGCCAATCCTAAGATTAGACAGATAAGTACGAGACTCATAAATTTCCAATCTCCCTCAATAAATTTTTCCTTTAATATTTGGAACATTCCTGTGCTTTCGGCCACTTCTGCCTCTTGTGCCATTACGTCGATTGCTCCAAAGTAGGCAGCAAGGAAAAAGACACTCATTAATACTAAAATCTTTCGCATGATTTGTTTTATTTTCTGTTTTCGAATTGTATAAAATATGATTTGAAAAGTCTAAAATAGAAATATATATCCAACCTATTAACTGTCTTTACAGATTTTTGCAGAATTTTATTCCTTTTTAGTCCTTCAGACTCCATAGCGGAGAATGAGGGATTCGAACCCCCGGTACCTTTTAGGGGTACATACGCTTTCCAAGCGTACCTCTTAAGCCACTCGAGCAATTCTCCGAGCATGTAAATTTTGTAAAATTGTCGACTATTTCAAAATCTCAATCAATAAATAAGAGATATGCTTTTTTCATATATATTATAGATTCATTACTAGACTATAATGGTGTATGCTGATATATGGAATCTGCATTTTGAGTGGTAATTTTTCCGATTTCTTCGATGGATTTAACTGTTATGTCAGCAAGCTTCTGAGCGATGAGAGTAATATAGCTGCTCTCATTTCTCTTACCTCTAAATGGTGTCGGAGATAGATACGGAGCATCTGTTTCTAAGACTAAATGCTCTAATTCTATATTTTTTACGATTTTATCTAATCCAGAGTTCTTAAATGTTAAAACTCCACCGATTCCCATTTTAAACCCTAAATCTTGGATTTTTTTGGCTTGAGCCAAAGTGCCTGTGAAGCAATGAAAGATACCCGTTAGATTACCTTTTTGTAATTCTGTAACTATGGAAATGGTCATATCCAAAGACTCTCGACTATGTATTATTATAGGAAGTTTTAGTTCTGAAGCCCAATTTATTTGTAATCTAAAAGCCTCGATTTGCTGCTCTGTAAAACTTTTATCCCAGTAAAAATCAAGTCCGATTTCTCCTACTCCGAGATAATCATTGTTGAAAAGCTCTTGCTTTATTACTTTTAGTTGTGTTTTATAATCCTCCTTTACATAACATGGATGTAGGCCCATAAGTGGTTTACAAATATCTGGATACAACTCTGCCAGTTTCTTAACTTCACTAATAGACTCTTGGTCTATATTGGGCATATAGATACGGGAGATTTTTGCTTCTTTTGCAGCCATAATTACCTTATCTAAATCTTCTGCAAATTCAGAAGTGTAGATATGAGCATGAGTATCTATAAACATTTGATAATTTTAGTGTATTATTTAGCGATGGCAAAGAAAACTAAATTTTATGTAGTATGGAATGGTTTGAAACCAGGAATCTATGATAGCTGGAATGAGTGCAAAAAACAGATTGACGGTTTTCAAGGTGCAAAGTATAAGTCTTATAAGACATTGGCTGCAGCCAAAGAAGCTTATGAAAACGGACCCGAGGCGTCGATATTTAATACTGGACCTAGAACCAAGGCTGACTATCTCCTATTCTTAGATGAGATAAAAACACCGAGCTGGAGTGTAGATGCTGCCTGTAGCGGAAATCCTGGAATCGTAGAATATCAGGGTGTAGAGACCATCTCCAAAAAAGTGATTTTTAAAATGGGCCCTTTCAAAAAAGGAACTAATAATATAGGAGAATTCTTAGCTCTTATACATGCACTTGCTCTTCTAGAAAAGCATGGCATTAAGGACCTTCCTGTCTATAGTGATAGCCGTACTGCGATGAGCTGGTTTAGAAAGAAAAAAGTGAAGACTACTTTTTTTATAAAGCATAAAAATCCTGAGCTCCGAGAACTATTAGATAGAGCCACACACTGGATGTTAAATAATAAAGTTTCTACTCCTGTATTAAAATGGAATACTGAAAGATGGGGTGAGATTCCTGCCGATTTTGGTAGGAAGTAATGTTTTACCTACGGTAAAATTTCATGCGATAATCAGTTTTTACATTGCCTTCTTTAATGGCTTCTAGCTTTCTCTTAAGCATTCTTTTCTTGAGAGGTTTTAGCTTCTCTGTAAATAACTTACCTTCTATGTGATCATACTCATGTTGTATAACTCTAGCATTTATATCATCGTACTCTTCAGTATGCTGCTTGAAGTTTTCGTCGTAGTAACTGATTTTAATATTGGCGAGACGACTGACGTCAGCCCTTATGTGTGGGATACTTAGGCAGCCTTCTTCGTAAGCCCATGGTTTACCATCTTCACTTATAATTTCTGGATTTATAAAAGCCTTCTTTATTCCCTTCTCTGGATTTTCTTCAAAAATCTGCACTGTATCTATTAAAAACAATCTAACAGACAATCCTACTTGTGGAGCAGCAAGTCCTACCCCATTTGCATTATACATGGTTTCCCACATATTCTCTAGGAGAGATTCCAAATTTGCATAATCAGAAGGTAATTCTATGGCTTCTTTTTTTAGGACTGGATGTCCATAAGCGATAATAGGTAATATCATTAAATACTTTTTAAATATCGTTGCAAAATTATCATTGCACTGACTTTATCTGTTAATGCTTTGTCTCTTCTTTTGCTTTTTTTTATTCCTTGTTCTAAAATAATTTTAGATGCTTCTGAAGAACTATAACTCTCGTCGATTCTTAAGAGTTCAATCTCAGGAAATAAAGTTCTTAATTGCTTTTCTAATCCTTCTATGGCTGTTGCCAAATAGGTAGGATTTCCGTCCTTATGAGTAGGCCATCCTATGGTTATTTTTTCTACCTCCTCGCTACTTAGATATTCCTTTAAAAAAGAAAGTAACTGAGGAGTCTCTATGGTAGGAAGACCGTTAATGGATAGCTGCAAAACATCAGTGGCCGCTATGCCTGTTCTTTTTTTACCATAATCTATTGCCAGTATTCTGCCCATAAGGCTGCAAAAATACTTCAAATAAAAAAAAGACCCCCTCCATCATTATGGAGAGGGGTCCCATCCCAAAAACAGTAATTCTGTTGAGCTGTTTTGGAGCTCGAGTTTTCTTATTTCAAGAGTACCATCTTCTTAGTTGCAGTAAATTGTCCTGCTTCTAAAGAGTAGTATAGTACACCTGAAGTGTTTAACATATCTTGATCAATTGTAACAGTATTATACCCTTTAGAAAATTGCTTTTCTACAGTAGTAATTACTTTTCCAGTTACATCATAAATCGTAATCTTTATATTTTGAGAGCTTGGTATCTCAAAAGCTATATCAGTAGTTACACTAAATGGATTAGGAGTATTTTGATATAATGCATATCCATTACTCGCTGATCTTACATTTAGATTAATATCCATTAGCTCGTTGTACTCATCATATGCTTCTGCATTAGTAATATCAGAGCTAGTGCTTATGATATTTTCTAGGCTTCCACTTTCTTTTGCGATGAAATTAAGTGTAAACAATACATCGTTTTCTTCTATAGAAGTAGCAGAAGTATTGCCCCAACTTGTAGTCAACTGTCCGAAATCCACACTATGCGTTCCAAAGTTAGAGTTAGCTAATTCTATTGAATTAGAATCGAATCCTTGGTATTCTAGTGTTTCAGAATCAAAATCTAGGGTGAATTGATATCCTATTAAGGATGTGCTATTCGTTGCCTTGAAAGGAACAGAAACTAATTCTCCTTTGCTAAATGTTACATTGTCTGTAAATAATGAAAGTGATTTGTCGGATCTATTTTCTGTAGTCTCACCTGTCGCAGAAAGTACTACTGAGTTATTTACATCTCCTACTTTTACTGCTACCCAATCAATTTCCATATCAGTAATTAGGTTATCGATAGCATATGATTCAGGGAATGCTTCATCTAGAGGAGCATTAGGATTAATAAACTGATAATCTCTGTCTACAAATCTCCAGCTGTCATTGTCTTGGAAATCTACAGTTACTCCTAGAATCAATTTTCTTAATTCGATAAGGTCGATAGCAGAAATATTTTCGTCATGATTGATATCTGCAGCTATTAACTTATAAGGAGTATTTAACGCCTCTAGTTGAATTATATGCTTCTGTATCAGTACTAAGTCTAAGGTAGAGACACCGTTGAGAGCATCTACGTTCTTTGTAGGGTCAACTTCGTAGTCACCTCCATTAGGCATATTTGCAAAAGCGTATAAACCATCTGCATCTGTTGCTACAACATTCTGTCCGTCACCTAGGTGTACCTGTACATTTACTAGATTACGATCGTCTTCTGTAGAAATATTTCCAGATATTCTGTTAAGAATACCATCGTCTCCGATATTACAAGTATTCATATTATCCTGAATATCTATAGTGGTATTACAGAAAGCTTGAATAGGTGTGCCATCAGGCATAGTCAGTGGTGTACCATTAGGGCTTACCGCCGTAACATATATACTTACCGTATTTAACCCTTCATCTAAGCATGTGAAAGTGAAATTTATATCCGTAACATCTGGTGAGAATGAAAGTGCAATATCATAACCACAAGAGTGGAAACTACCGTTGTCAAAATCATTTGCCCAAATTTCTATCATACCTGTTGTATCCGATGTCGGCATTAAATCAGTGGCTAAACCATTGATTAAGTAACAAGTAGGTGCTTTACATGAAACAATGCTAAATTCTTGTGAGCAAGTAGCAACGTTTCCACATTGGTCTTTAAATGACCAGAATATAGTATGTGTACCTATAGGATATTCTCCACTTGCATTTGCAAAATTTCCAGTTCCACTTGTAGCGTAGTCTTCGTCGAAAGAGCCAGTGTTATTAAGATCTATATCTGCCCACCAATCCAGTTCTGCAGTACAGTCATCTGTAGCAGTGGCGGTCAATTCAATAAATCCATTAGAACATGCCTGGTCAAAAGAACAGGTAGATTTAGGGGCACAGCTGCTAGTTATTACTGGAGCAACTGCGTTGTTTACTTTAATTACTTGAGTACAAACCCATTCAAATACGACATCATTTGTTGGGTCTGCATCCTGATTATTAGGATGGTCTGCTTGACACCAATCTAGTATTGTCCATGTTCTAATTATTTTAAAGCATACATTCTCATCAATTCCACTTCCACTTGTATTGAATGGGAATATTTGATCAGAAAAGTTTACTCCTACTAAATCACATTGGTCCTCTGATATCAGAGGGAAGCCGGTTACTTCCGGAGCAAAATCTGTGCTCTCAGGATCCCCACAACCCTCAAAATCAAAGTCAGCAGGGAATTGAACGTCATCATCTGTAGCATCACAAACATCGTTTGGATTTACAAAGAATGGTTCTGGATTAGTAAGTGTTATTATTTGACGACACTGTGCCGCAACACTACCATCTACATTAAGTACTCTTATAGTTCTTGTTATTCTACCTTGGTTACACTGATCTACATTGGCAACAGCTACATCTGTAAAATCAGGATTAGAACAGTTATCTGTAATAGTAAACATTCCAAATTGTGCGACTAAATCACCATCAAGATCAAAGCTTTCATCACAATCCATAGTCATATTAGGAGCACACGTAATAGTCGGTGCTATTTTATCTTGCACTTCTACCTCAACCATACACTCGTTAAATCTGGTAAGGTCGATAGAGCCATCTGCATTATAAGAATCATAAACTCTAAACTGAACCATAACATTTGTTCCTAGGTCCTCACAACATACTGTTATAGACTCTTCAAATGTGTTGGCCATAATTCCACAATTAGAACCATTATCCATTCTTTTTACGAGCATTCCTACTACCTGACAGTCATCATAAGATCCATCATCGAATACTGAAGCTAATAAATGAGCTGTTCCATCCGTAGATAAGGATACTACCGTAAACTGATCACAAATAGCAACCGGTGGTGTATTATCCTCTACTGTTACCTCAAAACTACATGTAGTAGAATTTAAACAACAATCATAAGCTATATAAGTAACAACACTTACACCTACAGGTAGATCTATTGCTGTTCCTCCTGTATATCCTGTAACTACGCCTTGGTTTACACCGTTCTGAGCCCAACTTACATCTAGTGTAGTCTCGCTACAACAATTATCAACTGCGGCTGGTACTGGTGGTACATAAGAAGCAAAACAATTTCCTACTCCAGATGAATTAGTTGAAACAGTTACATCCATAGGGCAAGTTACCATCGGTCCTGCACCATCTGCTATTTCTATTATTTGAACACAGGTAATAGGTGCGGTAGATGCTCCACAAGACCATTGTATGATACTCCATGTTCTTAATATTTTTTCTACACATCCTATCATTCCAAGATTTACGTCTGAGAATGTGGTAAGTAGATTACAGTTTATTTCTGGGTCTGGGTATAGTTCTATTAATGCCATACCAGTTTGTAGATATGGTACATCAAGTAAGTAATTACCCGCAACGCCTGGTGCATCTATTGAAATCGTATAATCAAATGGAATTGCTGGACTAGTTGCTAACATTTGTCGCACTAGCGTATATCTCTGATCTGCACAAAGTGTAACATTAGTTAATGATGATCCTGAGGCTATTAAAACACCATTTGCATCGTACAACCTCATAGTACCAGGACCAGTAGTTGTAAATGTTGCTGTTTCACAAGTACCCATAGCTGGTTGATATTCAAACATATATGTATCTGTCAACTGCGTTCCCGCAGCATTAGGTATATCTGTTAATGTAATAGAACCATCTAATGGAAATAAACTTTGAAATCCGCCTCTAGGAGTTGGATTACCAGCGAAAGGTCCTGTTGCTATAGTCTCAAAACCACTATCACACATCAGGTGAGTACCATTTGAAAATAACGCACTTGATGGACATACTATGTTATTCTCCAAATCTTGTGGAGCTTCTATTACTAACTTATAAGTACATGGTAGTGATTCATTTCCACAGTCATCCGTTGCAATATAAGTACGTGTTTGTATTTTTAGAACATATGAAACAAGTCCAGTATTAGCTAGAGCCATTGCATAAGTTGTACCATTTACATCTGGAAAAAATCCACAATTGTTCAAATCATCTATAAACGATGTAGAACAATCATTTACAGTAACTAAATCTGAAATGATAGTAAATACCGGAGCTATGTCACAATTATTACTAGTCGTAGCAGGCGTAAATGTTACTAAATCAAAGCAGAAGAACGGTCCAACTGGTTGAGTACAATCCATTACAGGAGCTATCTTATCTTCTACGATAATATTACCCCAACAAGAATTTCCAGACACTGCGTCTGTGACCCTTACATACAAGGTTTGATTCTTGTGAGAGTCTGTTACTATTACTGCAACACCTGGACCCTCTGTTCCTGGAGTAGGTAAAAGTTGATTTCCCATCTGATCTTCTATAACAACGAAAAAATTTCCTGCAGGGCAAGAAGTCATTGCGTCATTTAAAATCATTTGAGGTGTTATTTCTGCCTCACAATCTAAGTCTAAAGAAACTTGAGTTGTACCATTACAAGCAAGAGAACATTGGGCATTTGCTTGAATGGATAAGAAAGAAAAAAAGAAAAAAGCACTTATCACAGAGCTTAGTCGTAATACTGAAGTAAATTTTAATTTACTCATGAGATCCTTTTTTAGTTATAAAATTTTACTGTTTCGGAATTAAAGTTTCAGTTAGACAACTTTAAAGACCGTTAAAAACATTAATAAATAAAGGCACACCATCGTGTGCTTATTCTTAATTCTATTATCTAAAAAGGTTAATTTAAAAATTAGAGATTTCTAATTTTTACGATAGGTTCAAAGCAGAAAGAACTGCTTGCGTACACAAATATATAAATAATTCTAATATGTGTGCTAATAATCAAATAAAAAAAATAAAAAAAGCCCCCCTTTGAAAAATCAAAGAGAGGCCATCCCAAAAACCGATTTTAAAGTAGCAAATCACCCCGAAGGGTGACTCGCTTATCTTTAATGATCAATTACTCAATCACAATCATTTTCTTAGTAGCTGTGAAGTCTCCACTTTCCAATTGGTAGTAAAGTACTCCAGCACTTGCTCCTAGATCATTTCTTGTTAATTGTATTGTATTGTATCCTTTAACAGCATCTGTAGTTATATTCTTAACTACTTTTCCTGTTACATCGTATACAGTTACTGTTGCAGTAGCTGCTTGAGGTAGAGTAAATCCAATCTGAGTTATTCCATTAAATGGATTTGGCTCATTTTGGTATAAATCATACCCTTCTACTATAGATACATCTCCATCAGTTCTAACACCTAGGTCAACATTGATTACTTCTAAGTTCTCACCTACATAAGCTTCTGCTCTAGTAACTGAACTTCCTATAGAAATCAACTCACTTAAGTTGCCAGACTGAGTAGCAGTCATTTCTAATGTAAATAATACATCATCTGCAGAAATGTTTCCAGCTACAGAATTATGATAACTCATAGTCATCGTCTTTCCTGTAACAGAGATATTTCCTGAAGTTACTTCATTGTTTCCAGCAGTTATACCGTTAACAGTAGCTCCATCTAAGTTCATAGTAAACTGGTAACCATACACATTTGCATAATCACTACTTAAGAAGTCAACACTTACAGTTTCACCTGCTTGTACATCTCTGTCCACTACTTCTAGTGTCAATGCTCCGTTACTTCTATTCTCACTACTTACTCCAGTTGCACTTGCAATTACAGAGTTATTTACATCTCCTATTTTAACACCTACAAAATCTTCATTTGACATGTCAGTTGCAAGATTAGCAATGTTAATTACCTCTGTAAATATCCAAGGATTAGCAGTTGTCAACGACTGAGTCGCATCAACCATTCTCCAAGAATCATTATTTGGCAGCTCATTGTAAATACCTAAGATTAGCTTTCTCAATTCTACTAAGTCAATAGCAGTAATGTCTTGAGAATCATTAATATCAGCTGCAATCATTTTGTAAGCAGAGTTTAAAGTCTGAGTACCTAAGATGTGCTTCTGAATTAATACTAAATCAAGTGTACTAACACCATTCATGTAATCAATGTCTTTTTGACCTTGAAGTTGGTAGTCAAAATTCTCAACATTGTTAGGGAATGCGTAATGTCCATTAGCGTCAGTCATATCTGAAGCAGGATAGTTAATTACGTTATCAGAGTTGATATTCATTTCAACATCAGTTACGTTATCACCAGTTTCTGTAGCTACAGCACCTGCAATCATTCTAGGAACTCCACCATTTCCACAGTTTGCTAATGTAAGTTCAACATTACAAACTGCAATATTAGGAGTACAAGAGCTATCCCAAACATAAATAGGAACATTTACTACACCGTCACCATCTGTGTCATCCGCACATGTAAAGTTCTTATTAGGTTGGAAAGAAGTATTACTGAATGAGATAAGAACGTCACCACATAGGTCACTAGATCCTAAATCAAAATCAGTAGCCCATAATTCCACAAATCCTTTAGCAGGCATAACTGCAGAACTAACACTTAAACAATATGGTGTTGGAGCTTTTTTATCCGTTACCATGAATGTTTGAGTTCTGCTTACGATGTTATTACAACCATCATTTGCAGTCCATGTAACAACATGATTGTTACAACTATGAGCAATCTCTCCAATGTTTAATTGTAGTAGTTCACCATTTGCTGTTTTTGGCAAGTAGCAAATACCATCCATATCAGCATCTCTATCTTCACGGAAATTCTCATCAGCACCTTCAGCAAAGCTAAACACTTTGTCAATGGTTCCATCTCCCCAAATGTCAATCTCTACTTTCCACTCTATCCACTCACTAGCACATCCAAAGTTAATTTCATATAACTCTGACCCAGGTGTTGTACTTAACCCAGGTATAAGGCTAAATGTTGCTAATTCTCCAAATTGATTAGAGAAGTTTGCTGTAAAATTAGCCAACTGAGTATCTAATACTCTTACAGTATCTAGTTGTACTGGATCTAAAGCAGTTTGCTCTAGAATTACTGTTGCGTCACAATCCTCATCTGGATCAGTTGCGTTATCAACCGCATACATTGCAATTCCTCCAGATAAATCTGGAGCAGTATCATCTAAAACAGCAATATTAACTACGCCAGTTACAGTTTCATCAGTACACCAGTTAACAACACTGTATGTTCTTACAATCTTTCTACAAGCTCCATCTTCAAAAAAGAAAACTTGATCTTCAGAAGTCCAACCAATCAAATCACAAAGTCCTTCACCCCATTGTGGTTGCACCGGATCTGGTATAGAAACTGTACAAGCCAAAGTTCTATCTCTCTCGAAAGAAACTGCATTAGGATCCCAAGCAGAACCTCCATCTACAACTGTAATTGTCTGAGTACAACAAACTGGAGACTCATTACCCACAGGTACAGTACAGTATGTTACTCTAATTCTACCTAGTCCACAGTTATCTGTTTGGTCTTGAACAGTTTGCTCAACTTCTACAGGACCACAGATATCAAATGCTGTAGCTGGACCTGACATTGCTTGCCAATCCCATCCACATTCTATTTCGAAATCAGCAGGACACTGGATTACTGGAGGAAGTTTTTCTTCTACCAATACGTTAACCCAAGTTTCATTGAAGTTATCTCCAATTCCTCCTACTACTCCATCCATATTTCCATCATCCCATACTCTTAACCATACTTTCTGAGTAGTTCCAGCATCTGCACAACAGAATGAAACGAACTCACCATTATCTGGATCAAAAAGAGCACTGTTAGGATTACTCACACCATCATTACTATGGAATGGGAAATCATCGTTAAATGTAGTATTTCCTCTTACATCACAAGATGGATCCTCATCTCTTCTAATCTCTAGTTTAACACCAGTACAACCATCAAAAGATCCATTATCTACACTTTGAACAAATAGTTTAGCAAATCCATCTCCATTAGTAGAAGATCCAGTTAAACTAATTACTATGTTCTGAGTAGCTATTGCTACTGGAGGTGCTTGATCAACAACTAATACCTCAATATCCAAAGTACCTACGTTCTTACAACAATCAGTTGCAGAGAATGTAAATATCCAAGGAATTAAGTCTCCTGTAACAGGATCCATTTGAGATTTAGGTGCTCCACTTACTTGCCAGTCAGCTCCATCAAAATATACTAATACTCCTGGAGGTCCATGAGCAGTATAAGTAATGTCTCCATCACAATTGTCATGTAATCCTGGCACAGGTAATGTGAAAGTAGCTTGACATCCCCAAGGATCTGTACTCACTGTAAATCCTGTAGCTGAGATAGAAGGTGCTTCAGAATCAACAACTTTAATTATTTGCTGGAACTCAACAGAAGCTTCACCTCCGTTCTGAGCAGCACACCAATCTAATAAAGTCCAAGTTCTAATCACTTTCTGAGCTCCATTACAACCTGGGTTACAAGCTGGAATAGCTAAATCAGAGAAAGAAGCAAAAATATTACAAACGCTATTATCTACTGGCTGATCATGGAAATCAACTCCACATCCAGTCTGAATAGTATAGAATGGGTACGCAAATTGGATACCTTCATTATACTCTATACACTCATCAGCCCCAGCAGGTGGACAAGCAGAAGTACCATTTGTAGTATCATCCATAGTAGTAGGATCATCAAATAATGCAGCTATTGCCGCAGGACTTGTATCCGCTCCACAAGTATTTAAAGTTAAAACAGCAGGAGGAAGTGAAATGTCACCTATTCCTATTGGATTAACAGTTATAGTTTGTACAGACTGACCAGTATTTCCGGCTTTATCAGTAACTGTCCAAGTTCTAGTAATTACATCTCCATTACACATGTCAGCAGCTACCCAATCAACAAATGATAGTGTCGCTTCATCACAAGTCATGAAATCTGCAGGAGTAATATCAGCTGAGCTACAAGATCCATCACCACCGTTTAGGGTAACAGTAACCTCGTCTATAACTCCAATTCCACCTTCGCCTATCTTAATAGACCAAGTACCTTGTGCAGGCATTCCGTAAAACTGAGATAGTACACCAGCATTACCGATAGGATCGATACAAGCACCTCCTTGGTTAATATCAGTACAAAGAGCAATAGGATTTCCACATTCTTCATCAAAGATTGCGTCAATACCATTCCATGCCTGACCACCACATCCTGGGAATGTGAATATGTCACCAGTTACAGTAGCACCTCCTCCAGCAGGAGTAAAGCTTATTACGATGTCTAAAGCATTCATCTGAGTAGAAGAACCTAATACATAAACATCAAGATCTTCTACTGTACAGTCAGAGAAGTTATCAAATGTAAATATCTCACAAACACCAGCTCCTAGTGTTACTCCACCAGCTGTCATTACATCTGTAGATCCAAGCTGAAGAGCACCCAATGGATACTTCTCTATACAACTAACACTATAATCTAATACCTCCACTTCAGGAGCTAATTTATCTTCTGTAGTAATTTCTCCCCAACAAGTATTTCCTGTTACAGGATCAGTTACAGTTACTGTAAATGTTCCACAAGTAGTTATTAAGTTACTTCCAAATGAAGTCTCTACTAGGTAATCATCAAAACATGCGTATGGTCCTCCCTCGAGAATCATATCTGCAGTAATTAATGCTTCACAATTTGCATCTAGAGATACGTTAATGGCATCATTACAAGCTAAAGCTGTAACAACAGGACCATTATACTCTTCTATAGTAATACAGAACTCACATTCTTGTGTATTTCCTGTAGCTATCGTACTACAAATAGCAGCATCTACAATAAACTCTGTTGCTGTATAAACTACACAATACTCACCTGGTTCTTGGAAAGTTCCAGACTCTATTCCACTTGTTTGTGCTATCTCCCATACTAAAGGATCAGAAGCACAAACCATTTCTAAATTACTTAACGTAAAGTTAGGAGCACCTCCTGCTAAAATACCATCCGCATCAATTTCTGCTGTGAACATGTCTCCATCAGCTGCAGCAGTACATACAGAACCAGCTCCAGTGTTAGGACCAAAGAATGCATTTAACTGTACAATATTTCCTTGAGGACCTGAAATTGTAAATGGATCCCAGAATTGACTTTCTCCATTTTCGTACTCCCAATCAAAGCTAACAGCAGTAGTACCTGAAGCACAAGCTGGAACAGCCCATGAATAAGAGAACGTACCGTTAAATCCTTGCATGAAAACATCAGTACCGTTATCAGTAAAGGTTTGAATACCCGTACCAGCACTAGCTCCTGCAAATACATTTGTAGTCATTAAAGTACCACAAAGATCATTTAAAGTAGGATTAAAGAATACTACTTCGTTACACTCTCCAGCTTCTAGACCGATAGTCATATCCGCAGGACAGTTAATCTCACAAGTAGGACCTCCAGCAGCTGGACATGCTGCCATAGCAGCCATGATATCAGCAGGAAGTATACCAAAGGTAATCGTCCAATCAGCCCATGAACCAGAGTCTCCGCCAGCATCATCATAGAATAAAAGAGATATACCTGCAGTAACGTCAAGTCCACCAAAAGTAGTTTCCATCATAGGACAACCTTCTGGAGCAAACGGTCCAATGTTTCCATTTCCGAAACATGCTCCACAGCCTGCTCCACCAACTGGAGTAACACCTCCTGTCATAAATACAGGACTCTGACCTGTCCAGTCAGAACAACCACCATTATCAGAAGATAGGTCACAAGTTACGCCACCAATATCTAAAGTAAGATGAATATCAGACCCCCATGTATGAGTTAATCCGTTAATAGTAACAACTATTGGAACGGCTGGGTCTATGGTCAATGGAACACCTAAAGCATCAAGCGGAGTTCCATCTGCACAAGATCCGAATGCACCTAAAGTACTAGCACTACTTGGTATAGTATCACTATCCATAAAGTTACCTCCAGCTCCTGTGAGAGTAAAAACTTGTGCATTTGACAATCCTAAAAACAGGAACGCACAAGAAAAGGTTAATAAAAATTTTTTCATCAGATTGAGTTTTTCTTTTTTAAATTAAATACTTAATAAATCCACAATGTAATCAAGAGCGTCATCTACTACTTGCTGTCTTGAAGCAACAGCTGTAGACATCTGTGCCGTCACAAGATCTCTCGTTTCTTGAATACCTAATTGTGTATTATTAGCTTCATCAATATTCTTACTAGTTAAGTACATCAATTGAGGATAAATACGAGTAGAAACATCTTCTATAGACATTCCTCCTAGGTTTGCATCAGTACCAGTAACTGTATTGTCATCGGCACTAGGTAGGTTATCAATATTCGCAGTTCCATTTTCCAATGACGTTGCCGTCGATTGTAAAATAGTAATAGCTTCCTCTGCTCCAACAAATGATTGTGCTTGGACCGTAAAGGCTGCTAAAACGAACATCAAACCAAATAAAAATTTAATCTTCATGAGATTGAGTTTTGGTTATAAAATTTTATTAATCGGTTAAAAAATATACATAAGTATATAACTGACTATAGACATCCTCTTTTGGATGACAGCCAATCATTTTAAAAATTCCAGTATGTGTTTGAAAAAAGTGAGGAGAGCAGTGCGTCTATATCAAGTTCAGGTTATTAACAGAGCAATCTTCAATTTTTCGGTTCTATCAGAAGGTGAGATCGTCATTACACCCCCAGGTTTTCGTCGAGAACAAATATACGAGAAGAGGTTTTTTTCGAATTAACCTTTTTACGGTATTTTAATCATACAATAAAAATTTAATATGTCGTAAAACATACTCTTTTCTCAACAGTACGCAAAACTATCAATTTAATCCGTTATATCCATAAAAGACTTATATATTTTTTTTCAATATGTTTGGGCTAACCCATAAAAAAAGGGTCAGCATTTACATACTGACCCTTTTTCTATTTATCTTACTACTATCCTTATTTACCCATAGGAATATCAGGAATAGGAGCAGCCTCTTTGGCAAGATTAATTCTTAGTGTTAGGTCATGAGAGCCATTGTTATATTGCTGAAAATCATGAGAAGATACATTATAAGAATAGTATATATTCAGGTTTCTAACCTCTGTTCCTATTAAAAAGCCTAGCCTTTGCTCAGCACCTATTGTATACGTAAGTCCTCCCGTTAATTTATTATTAAGAAAAGACCCCTTTAGATTAAGATCTACTGAAGTAGGTACAAACATCAATTTTTTAACAATTATGGACGGCTCTATACTTACATCACTATCTGGAAGGTCATATTCATATCCTAAGTGAACTATCAAGCCAGTTTCTCTAGAAACAGAGCTGGTATCTACCGAAACCACATCCTGTACTTGTGAGCTTATAAGGGCTGGAAGTGTAAGGCCGTATTTAAAGCTGCCCTCGTACTCTCCATAAACTCCTATCGAAACATCAAAGAAACTATTTCCATCTAATCTATCTAGAATAATGTTATCCGCTAGATTTACTAGATTATTTATGTTTCCTATCTTATGCTGAATAAACTCTGTAGATAGCCCGAAGCCTACCACATTAGTAGGAGAATCTATGGTGTATGCAAAGGATAGCTGACCCTTTGTAGTTTCTAGTGCTCCATTAGTATCAGAAAGTAATAAACCTCCAAATCCTAACCTGTTTCCTAAATCACCATTATAACTCAAGGTTAAAGTCTTAGGTGTACCAGGAAAGGTAGACCACTTATTACGATAGTTAAACAGTAACTCAGAATCCCCAAAGCCTGTGGCTCCTGGATTTATAACTACAGGATATAAATACGCCTGAGTATAGGTGTATCTCTCATCAAAATATCTTTCCTGAGCAGAAATACTCAAGGCCGCAATACAAAAAAGACAAAGTAATAATATATTTTTTTTCATTGTCATCTATGTTTTAAATATCTCTCAGTAGAGTTACTGATCCTTTAAATAATCTAATCTCTCCAGTAGGGAACGTAGTTTCTAAAACCCAGAAATAAGTTCCTTCTCCTAGCTCATTGCCATCCATATCTACTCCATTCCAGCTGTTATCGTAATCTGTAAATCCATTTACGAGTCTTCCCCATCTATCGTAGATGTTTAATGTATTGGGATTATCACCTGCACAATTTATGCTTAGAAAATCATTTGCTCCTATACTGCCTCCTGGGGTCATAATATTTGCAGCTGTATAGCAGCCATCTCCAGTAGGATCTGTACATGCTTCAACGGTTGTATTCATTACTGTATCCAAACATCCATTTTCATCTGTAACCATAACTGAATAATCACCCGCTGCTAGGCTACTTATATTCTGAGTATCTGCTCCATTACTCCAATCAAATATGTAATCTGGAGTACCTCCACTAACAGATATTTCTATACTTCCAGTATTCATACCTACAGAATCACATTCTGTAGCAAATAGTGTAGCTACTAGCTGGTCTGGCTGAGAAATGGTAAAGTTTGCTGTTTCTGTAACTCCTAAAGAATCGACTACAGTCAATGTATAATCTCCTGGACATAAATCAGTAGCAGATAAATCATTAATTACAACATCTCCATCTGTTAAGACAATAGAGGTCAATGAACCATTTACTTCACTCGTAGAAGCTACTACTGATCCATCACAAGCTCCATTACAGGAAACTCCCCAACCATTAAATTCAGCTTCTGAGGTAATAATTATATCTATTTCTATAGTATCTATAACTGGTGGATCATCATCTTCTTCAGCAACATTGATAGGACCTAAGTCCAAGGTACATCCATTAGCATCTGTGATAGAAAATGAATAGTCTCCTGGTGGAAGATCTGTAAATATATCTCCGTTGGCCCCAGTTGCGTTACCCGCATTAGGGTTTATAAGTATGGTGTAAGGCATCGCACCACCCATTAATCCTAAATCTATAATTCCATCCATTCCACCAAATGATGCATCTGTGACTGATACAGAAGCAGTAACTGCATCAAAGAATGGAACCATCTCTGGTCCTACACTTACTACATTCCCTCTTGAGTCTGTTATATCTATAGGGCCAAAATTACCAGCAGGTAGATTAGAAAAAATCACCACATTACCGGAAGCAACACCTCCAGTTGCAGAAAATGGCGGACATCCGTCCAATATCGTAACTACTATTTCTCCATCATTGTTAGAACAACTTCCAGTTGCATTTGCACTCATAACTGATGGAGGCACTACCTCGTCTCCCACCGTTACTACGACTGATTCCGAACAATCGTTAGTATCTGTAACCGTTACTGTTACTGTCGTCGCAGTCATATATGGACCAGCAGGATTAAAATCTATCATAAATCCTCCAGAACCACCAGAAATATTTCCTGGAGGCACAGTAACGGTACCTAAATCATTACAGGTAATGTTACTTACTACTGGGGTAAAATTTATTGGATCTGGATTAACAATTGTTGCAGTAAGATCACAAATTTGCCCATTGGCATCAACTACTGTTACTGTGTAATTTCCAGGGATACCTGCAAAAACATTACAACCTCCTGGATCAAAACTATTGTCACCATTAAATGACCAATCACAACTCTGATATGGCATCTCACCTCCGGATACTAGTATGGAACCAGTCTCTCCTGGACAATCTGGATTAGAAACCGATAGCATTACATCACAATCAGGGCAATCTATAGAAACATTAGCTCCATCAGTAGTAACCATGTCTATCGCCATATCATTTATATCTCCAAATTCTATTTCAAAACCTGGCTGGTCTATAAAGGATATAAAGCTATTATTTGAAGCTGGATTAGTACAGTCTCCTACAAAATCTAGGCAGACTTCAAATAGAATAGCTCCATCTGGTAGAGTTACACCTGCAGAATTAAACCAGTTAAGTGGTAGAATACCTGGATCCGTATCATTAAATACAGGATCCGGAGTTAAATCGGGATGTATATTTTGGATAGATCCAAACTGGAAGACATTATCTATCCAGTCTATAGTAAATTGAAAACTCTGTATATCTGTAAAGTCATCAGCCCTAATCGGAATACAAATCGCTTCACCTTCTACAAAGGTGACATCATCTGCAAATAAATCTACTTGAGTCATCCCAGGGTCAGCAATACATATTTCTACAGATCCACAATCCGTAAAGTCAGCTATGGTCTGTTGATTAGAATCTCCAAACTCAGTATCTAAAAAGGAAATATCCGCAAAACTTCCATTAGGACCTACAGCATCATAACACACCTCAAATAGAACTTTGCCATCAGGCAAGGTAGCTGGATTAGATGCAGAAAAATCAAACCAAACAAGTCTAAGGGTATCATTACCCATCATATCTCCAATAAAGTTGAAATTACTTGCACCCAGTCCTAATACATCTGGGCAAAAGTTAGTAACTGTATCATAATTAAGTAAACCAGCTGGCCATACCATATTCATCTCCATACTCTGTACGTCCGTAAAATTCTCTACAGTTACTTCCATACAAACGTTTTCTCCACTAGCCGCTAATTCATCAGAACCTATAATCCCTAAGCCTCCTGGAGTTCCTGTTGTACAACTGGTGTTCCCCATGTTAGGACCACAATCTCCCATAGGAGGGCAAAATATTTCTAATGCAATACCTGAGGATACTGCACCTATATCTGTATTAGCACCATCATCGACACTCACTTCTATAATACGTGGGTCATCGGATAATACTATCGAGGTAGAAGAACATGCTTCTCCTGTACCATCAAAAACTAAGGTAAACAAAATAGTCCCATCTGGAACAGTCTGTCCTACACCACTAAAAGGAAACCAAGAGAAGGTTGCCTGTCCTGGGTCGACGCCCAAAGCAGAGGGGTCACCAATCGAAGCCGCAGATACATCTGGAAGAATCGAGTTAGGAACTATATTAGTTACTGAGTTATAATTTAGAACTAGAGAATCCCAATTCATGGAGAACTGAACCCCAAAGAGATTATCGAAGTTATTTACGGACACATCTACACTAACCTGTCCTCCAGACATAACGGTAGGGTTTCCTGTAAAAACTACTTCTAGCTGAGCTTGGGCATGGTTGCAAAAGAATGCAAATACCACTAATAACGAAAGAGTTATTCGACGCATATATTTACTATGTTAGGGACATTCAAAAACTGGCTTCAAAAATACAATTCTTTGTTTAGAAAAAGATTACAAATGAGGGTGGCCTTAAAAATTAAGGGTTTACCTCTAAAAAAGGAAGGTTCTACCATATAAACTCTTTATGGAGCTTAAATGCTGCATACAATATTCTGAATATGACAAAAAGTGCCTCCGCCGTAAGGCGAAGGCACTAAATGATTTTATCTCAGCGATAAAAACTTCTACAAAGAAATCATCTTCTTGGTAGCAGTAAAACTTCCAGAATCTATTCTATAGTATAGAATTCCTTTTGAACGGATATCGTCCTGGGACACTTCTATAGAATTGAATCCTTTGTTAAATTCTCTAGATATTTCTGCTACAGTTCTACCTGTAACATCATAAATCGTCATCGTAACAAAAGCACTCTCTGGTAAGTTAAAGCTGATAGTAGTATTTTCTTTGAATGGATTAGGAGTATTCTGGAATACTGTAAATCTATCATTGTCATTTCTATCATCTCTAAGCGTAATGTTAATTACCTTTAGATCGTGTGTGTAAGCTTCTGTTTGGATTATTTCTGACCCTATTGTAAGAGTGCTTGTATTATTATTCGTTTTTGCTCGAAGAACTATAGAGAATAAGGTAGCATTCTCGGCGATGGTCTCGCCGTTAGTGCTGTTATAACTTATTGCTAAAGCTCCATCAATAGAAGGATTTATATGACCGTGTGTAAGTGGCAATTCTCCAGCGTTTATAGCTTCAAATTCATATCCTTCTGTAATGTTAAAAGCAGTTTGGAATCCTATAAGGTTGTTATAGTTATCTGCTTTTATGTCTATTGTTACTAAATCCTGATCTCTGCTCATTTCAGCAGATAGGTCAAGACTATCATCTGTACGATTAGTTGCGTTACTACTTGTTGCATTGGCAGCAGCCGTATTATTTACGTCTCCTACTTTTATCGCTACAAAGTCTTCATTTAGAGCACTAGCTGAAAACTGGTTTATAGTAATAACCTCTGTAAATGGCCATGGACTGTTAGCATCTGCAAAAGATTGTGATGCATCTACAAATCTCCAACTGTCATTATTAGGTAGTTCTGTATAGATTCCTAGTATAAGTTTTCTCAGTTCTACAAGATCTATAGCAGAAATATTTCCACTACTATTTATATCAGCTGCCATCACCTTATACGGAGAATCTAGTAACTGAGTAGATAGTATGTGCTTCTGAATCAATACTAGATCAAGTGTAGAAACACCATTCATATAGTTATCATCTCTAGCTGCAGATATCTGATAATCTTGAGCTACATCTACTGGAAGGAATTCATACTCTCCAGAAGCAGTCATATCAAAGTAATCAACTTCTGAGTTCATGTTATGTAGATTTACTTCTACATTATCTACCATCTCGTCCAGTTCGCTATATACTTCTCCTGCGATTCTAGTACCCATACAAGCTCCTAGATTATCTTGGATATCGATTTCTACTGTACAGAAATCAGAATTTCCTGATTCATCCTCAAAGAAAACCTGAATGGTCTGAACTCCTAGATCGTCACAATCGAAGGTTAGATTAGAACTTCCATTTCCAAAAAATACGTTTAATTGGTTCCCACTGCAGTTATCAGTACTCTTCATATCTGGGTCAAAATCGCTGGCCCATATAGTAACCATACCTGTGCTCTCCATAAGAACTGTAGATAGAGATCCTATACAGAATGGAGTCGGAGCTACTACATCATCTACGATTACCGTCTGATTAGTCGTACCACTGTTTCCACATGCATCGAACACTGTCCATGTAACTGTATGAGTTCCCTCAGTCCAGTTATTGTTAAAGAAGTTATTGTTTGCACTAGGATTAGACATCGGCCCACCATTAAGGCTGTAAGAATAGGTTAGATTACCGCAGTTATCGTTTCCATTTACAGATACAGATCCTGCTGCTTGACATCCTACTTTAGAAGTAATGTCTATAAATACAGTTTCTGCTATCGGAGTCGGAGATGTGTTATCATTTACTTTGATAACCTGTACATCTTGCCAGATTCCTCCACCACTTGGGTTATTAGGATCATATTGACACCAGTCGATTACAGTCCATGTTCTTAATATTTTAAAACATGCGTCATCTACCATGGTAAAAGTCTGATCGGTATGCGTTGCAGCAACGAGGCTACATGCATTTGCACTAAAGCTTGGAGATCCTGTAGATGAAGGCGAAGTATCTGTATTTATACATCCCATAAGGTTCTCTCTGTCTCCAGGGAAGTTTATGGTATTCCCGTTAAACAGACTTGTGTTAGTAACACTTATATTTTGCGTACATGTTTGTACGATTTGATTATTATTACTGTTTCTGATAAACCATGATCTTACTAGCGAGTAATCTCCACAATCATCAGGTGTAAATGCACTATCAGAAGGACCATCTACAAAGAAATTAGTACAGATTGCTGAAGTAATAGTAGGACCTGAAGTAAAGGCTGGCCCTTGTCCACAAGATCTATTCTGAGCAACAAATCCTACTGGACATGAAACAGAGAAAGTAGATAAATCCTGAACAAAAACTTCGACAGTACATACACTCCAGTTACCACTCTCATCTACTACTACTAGTTCTACTGATACTGGATTACCTATGTCTTCGCAACAGAATTTTTCGAAGTCGAAGTAGGTGTTTCCACCAAAAGTACCAAAGGTTGTAGGAGAAACTCCTCCAAAACATCCTGGTGATAATCTTCTAACTCCAAAACTTACATCTGAACAGAAATCAAAAGATCCATCATCAAATGATCCTGCATTTGCAATAGCCCATCCATTGTTGCCAACAGTGACTACGGTATTCTGATCACAAACTGGGTTAGGAGCTATGGAATCCTCTATAAGTACTTCAAAAGAAGTATCTAGAACCTGTCCACACTCTGTAGTAAGTACAACATTTATCCAGTTACAGCCATATTCTAAGTCAGTAATGTTAGGAGCATTATTTAGATTGTTAAAAGTACCACCTACCTGAGTAAATACTCCGGGGAAGACATTAGGACAATCACAACTATTTACACCATCCAAAGTTGGATGATTTGGATTACTTCCATCAATTGGAAATATACCTGAGGTAAGCTTAAATACCTCATAAGTATAATCTACACCAGCACATAGTCCAGTAAGGCTAAAGAAGTTATTAGGTATCTGAAAAGAACCTGTACAACTGTATGGGTCAGAAACCCCTTGTAGATCACAGCCTTGAACAGCTGCAAAACCTATTAACCCCTGCTCTATTTTTATTATCTGATTATCAGATGCAGTTAAGCCCGAACACCAATCTAGAACAGTCCATTCTCTTATTACCTTATACTCTGCACCACATAGGTCTAGTACAACATCGCTAAAGGTTGCATTAAGCTCGCAGAAAGAGTTATTAGGGAATATTCCGAAAGTCGTACCATTAATTAATGGTACACCCATACCGTTAAGCATGTTATTCCATGTAGGAAATGCAAAACAGCTTCTTACCTGATCAGCTGGGAAAGTAATATTTAAATTACCCATAGGATCAAAAAGATCTACCCTTTCATACAAGATATCATAGCTACATTCATTAGAAAAATTACCACTAGCATCTTGAGCTATGTAGGTAATGGTTCTGATTGCACTGTAATCAGGAAACATAGGATCTGCACAGTCTATGTCTACTGTGACATCAGAAACTATTGTAACCGTAGCATCGCCACAGTTATCCGATAGAAAACCTCCACTTATAAATTGAGAAGGTGTTAATGGGGCTGCAAATTCATAACATAGAACAGAAACATCAGCTGGGCAGGTTAATACCGGTGCTAGTTTATCTTCTACTCTAATAGAACCCCAACAGCTATTTTGTGTTTGGTCTGTTATTTTAGCTGTAATGGTCATGCCTATATGAGCAGCAGTTACAGTTGCATTAGGAATTATAGTTCCGTCTGGCAGCTCTAACTCTACTGTATAGTCACAACCGGCTGTGGCGTCTCCTTCAAGAACCATATCCGGCATAATCATTACAGAACAGTCGTTATCAAGTGATACCTGAACATCAGAATTACAAGCCAAATTACACTGGCCGTAACTGTTTAGTGACATCACGAGAAATCCAAATAAGGCAATCGCTGAAAATACCTTGTTTAAAATGTTATTCTCCGTTTTCATGAGATAAAATCGATTTAGTTTAAAAATATAAATCGTTCAGACCGGAGAGAAACTTGGTTTTTAATATGACTAAGGGGGAATTTAGTCGTTGGTTTTAATAAAATTTAATTCTTCTGAGACCGTGTAGGTCAAAAACTAGACCAATTGATGTTCCATGGCAAACTTTATAAGATTGATGGTGTTTCTAACACCCAGTTTTCTCATAATATTTTTGCGATGGACGCCTACAGTTTGGTCAGATATATATAGCTCTTTTGCTATTTCTTTATTATTTTTTGCTTGCGTTATAAGCTCTAAAACTTCATGCTCTCTAGAGGTTAATTTTTGTTTTATTAAAAATCGATCCTCGTACGTAGAAGGCTTTCTTTCTAATTTTATACCTCCAAAACTGTTGGCAGGTGTAATTCTTAATCTCTTTCCTAGGAAGGTATTTCCTTCCATCACTTCTTTTACTCCTTGTAGAAAGTCTTCAAACCCGTTATTCTTAGAAAAATAAGCATCGGCACCATTTTGGAAAGCTTTCTTTACAAACTTGGTTTGTTCGTAATTACTTATTACGCAGATTTTTAAATCTTTGTAATCTTTTCTTATTTCTGGAAGGATTTCTAGACCATCTTCGTCAGGAAGGTTTAGTTCTAAAAAAAGAACATCGAAGGATTCTAGACTAAGTGCATTTCTAAGTGTAGCCGCATCTGAGACTATACTTTGCAGATTTATTTTGGGACTCGTATCGTTTTTTAAAACTGACTTAAGACCTGTCGTAAACATCTTTTGATTATCTGCAATAATTGCACTGATCGTTTCCATATAAAAAATTCGTGTGTAAGTAAATACTAGTTTCTTTTCTAGTACATGTGTTTTGGTATTGCAAGAAATGCAAATTAGATGCCAAAACTCATTTCACATCAAAGGATGCATGAAATAGTTCTGTTTCCTGGGAACTGTTTACAACGTATTGGAAACCTTTTTGTAGAGCGTAACCACCGTACTGCCCCGATTTATTAAGGGCTATGAAGCCGACTTGACTTTCTTTTACATCGTATTTAGAAGAAATTCTTTCTACTGCTTTTTTACAAGCTTGTTCTGGAGAAAGACCATTTCTCATAAGTTCTACTACTAGAAATGAGCCTACTGTTTTCATAACGAGCTCTCCTAGACCTGTAGCTGTCGCAGCTCCTATCTCATTATCTACAAATAATCCAGCACCTATAATCGGACTATCTCCTACTCTACCTCTCATTTTATACCCAAGCCCACTTGTGCTACATCCTCCTGCTAAATTCTGATTCTTATCTATCCCTATCATTCCGATAGTATCATGCAACTCAGAATTTATTTTAGGAGCGTAATTAGAATCTTTTAGCCAGACTTCTAGCTCTTCGATTGTTTTTTCAGTGAGTAAATCTACTTTTTCAAAGCCTTCCTCCAGAGCGAACTGCTCAGCACCTGTACCACTTAGCATTACATGCGGAGTCTTTTCCATAACTCTACGAGCTACAGAAATAGGGTTTTTATATCCAGATATAAAAGTGACTGACCCAGCATTACCATCAGCATCCATAATACATGCATCTAGCGTAACTATTCCCTCTCTATCTGGTCTACCGCCATAACCTACAGAATTATCATTGGGGTTATTTTCAGGAATATGGATGCCTTTTTCTATTGCATCTAGAAGGCTTCCTCCATTTTCTAGCGTATTCCAGGCAGTAAGATTTGCCTCATGATTATTCCACGTACTTATGATTAAAGGGAATTTTCCTTTCTTATTGGAGTCTAACTTAGAATCGCTAGAGGAATTTTTATTGCATGAACTAAATATACCTAAACCCAATAAAGAACCAGATACTCCTAATTTCCTAAGGAAATCTCTTCTTTTGCTCATGGTTTTAGATTAATACTTTAGTAAACGTAGAATTTTAAAAGCAGACTCTGTTTCTAGCTTGACATTATAGATTCCTCTGGGAAAATAATCATCAAACTCTAAATTGATAAAATTCTCACCTAGTGTAGGTTCATAATCTTGCGACCATATTTTCTCACCAGTAGAACTGTATAATACAATCGCCATAGGAGTTGTGGTCTCCATATAGAACTTTACCGTGGTCTGAGTAGTTACTGGATTAGGATAAAGACTTGCTTCTAATTCCAGAGCTAGTAGCTCAGGTCCATTAGGAATCTCCTCATAAGGCATTGCATCGAATACATTTTCTTGCATAAGAGAAATGTCTGTATTTCTCGTGATGATATCATGTAAGGTTGTATTCTTTATGCTTTCTATCTCTTCTGAACTAAAGGATGCATCATTTTCAAAATAGAATCTATCGCCATCCCTAAGTGCTTGGAATTGTTTTTCTAGAATGGTCATAACCGTTTTACCCATCAGTGCACCTGGCTCATGTTCTTCTGCGAGCATTCCTACCCAAGGGTCTATATCATTAAAGTCTCCTTCATATATCTGCGAAAGCACTTCTGCAGTTTCAGAATCACCCGTTATTCCGAGAAAATCATTGATTCTGGGTAAGCCAAAATTATATCTGACCGTATTGAAATCTGGTAAACCTCTTTCTCGTCCTCGTTGGATATTTATAGCAGCTAGGTCTAGACCAAAGGCACCATTAGGTGTATCTGCAAATAGAAAATTCCTTAAATCATCTACCATTTTACAGTCAAATTCTTGCTGCAAATTGGTCGCCATTCCTATTAAATATGGCTCTATACCACCTGATATATTTATCAATGTAGGATTAAAATAAGCATCTCTCAATTCGATGTTGCCTGTCTGCATCTCTACACCATCATTTTCCATTCTAATCAATGAAGAATTTATAAGGGTATGACCCATTCTAAAAGCAGCCGCTGAGAATACATTAGAAACACTAGGGTCAAAACTCTCATTATATGAGTTATAAGATGGCAAGAAAATACCCTGTGCAGGTAACCATTCAAAATAAGTAATGGCTTGCATATAAGCTCCTACCCATTTTCTAGCTTCTAGATATATTTTATCACCCGACCATCCTGGATTTGCGACAGCAAGTTCTTTGCAGATTCTATTGTGCTCTCTTACAAAGATGGTATGCATAGAAATCAACAGTGGATTTTCGTTTGCTCTAGAATCTCCAGCTACAAATGATCGATTAGTATAAACATCAATATTGTCCATCTCCGGTATGCCCGATGATGTAGTAGAACCATTGAGCTCTCCATTATCTGTATTCCATGGCAATAAATCTCCCTGAGACACTTTTAAAAGACCGATATTACTTTGAGAATCTCTAAGCCATAGTGCTCTTTCTTCATCAGAGCCATAAACATTAGAGGCATCTATAAAAGAGGTTATTTCATTTTTGTACGAACGAGGGTTATCTATATCAGTTCCTGAACCTTCTGCAGCTATAGACCTATCCATAACTATTACATCTCCTGTCTTAAAAAACTCATCGTCCTCTATAACAGAAACAGGCAAAGCTTCATCATGATTATCTCCTACTAGCGAGATATCATGGTCTAAAAACTGGCCAAAGGCCCAAACAAAATCACTAAGGGCCAAGCTGTTATCTACCCTCTCATTTTGGTCAAAAACATAGTTACTTATAATTCTTGGGTTTACTCTAGCTGGAGCAGCCGGTTGGCTAATTCCGTCTTCATAAGAGAGTGTGGTCTTTTGACATATTACCGCATGTGCAGCACCTAGATTTTCTGGATGATTATCGGTACCATCTATTGTTCTGTACTGAGCAGAGACCATGATAGATGCAAGTAAAAACATCATCATAGAAGTAAGTCTTCTTGAATTTTGAGTTTTGTAGTCCACGGTAAAAAAAATTGAGTAAGAAATACACTGATTTCTTAAGAGACCAAATATAGATGTTTTGCTTAGAGAATAGATCATAATGTCACGACTTTTCTACAGTATTTAAATGTTATGAGTACAAGGATTCTATCTAAATGCGTTATAAATCAAGATATGAGGGCAATAGAAGAATACTCGATGTCTGATACTGTACATAAATTATGCCATATTACGATTTTTCATAATATGTATTACCGTTGATTTACTTATTTTTACGAAAATTTTGAGCCATTAAGACGCTTTCTATTAAAGACTGTACTTTTCTTATAGTAATCTTGCTTTTTTTTGGCTCTAGCCAAAAAATAAAGGGTCAAAATAGTAACCAAACTTCATTAAATGAAAGGACAATTACCTTACAAAAAGGAGTAGAATATTATGCTCTAGATTCAGTTGCTATCCTACCCTCTTCTATAGTACTCGATAATCCAAATGATACTTTACAACAAGCTTTTAAATTTTATGATTTAGGGATTCAAATTAGGGATACTTCAATACTTAGAAGATACCATGATCAAGAGCTGAGTTTTAGCTATCGAAGATTTCCAAATGCTCTAACAAAAACCTACCGACATCTCGATAAAGAAGAATTACTTACCGCTGATAAGGCCATTTATATCGGTTATGATTATACTCCTTCTGATGAGGCAAATAATCCATGGGACGAGTCAGGAATAGATTATGATGGGAGTTTTGCTCGTGGATTTTCTATCGGAAATAGCCAAAGCCTTTTACTTAATTCTGATTTCAATATGCAGATGTCCGGTGATATCGGTGATGGAATAAAAATAAAAGCGGCTATCTCAGATGATAACATACCGATACAACCAGAGGGAAATACTAGACTTTTACAAGAGTTTGACAAGGTATTTATACAGGTGAGTAAAGACAAATCTTACATAACTGCAGGAGATTATGAGGTAAATAAACCCAATAGTTATTTTATAAACTACTTTAAACAAGTACAAGGATTATCTGCTTATCATGAAGCCCAAATTACTGATAATCAATATTTTAAACAGAAGGCGAGTTTTGCGGTATCTAGAGCGATATTCAATAGGTTTCTGATTCCGGTTATAGAAGCTAATCAAGGTCCTTATAAACTTCCAGGTGCAAATGGAGAGCGTTTTATAATCATAGAAGCTGGCTCGGAAAAAATATATGAGGATGGTAGATTGCTGACTCGAGGTCAAAATCATGACTACCTCATAAATTATGATCGGGCAGAAATCACTTTTACAGAAAAAAAACTGATTACAAAAGACAGTAGAATTACAGCCGAGTACGAATACGTAGATCGTAATTATCTAAGAACCATGTATGCTACAGAGTCTACATACGACTATAAAAATCTATCATTAAGGTTCAATTTTTTCAGTCAGCAGGACAGTCGGAATGTTACCGGAGATCGTCCACTAGACTCAATCGATTTAGACATTTTACAACTCGGTGGTGATGACCTGGATGATACACGTCGATTCGGAGGAAGGTTGCTAGAAGATAATTCTGACCTTACTCTGATTACCTACACCCTGTCTGCAGATAGCATACTTACTTTCAGTGTGGACCAGAGTCAAGAACTATATGTAGCCATATTTACAGAGACAGAAGCGGGTCAAGGGAGCTATATCATCGATACTCAGATAAATGCCAATGGTAGAGTATACACCTATGTCGGACCTGGTATGGGAAATTACATTCCTGAAATCCAGCTGGTTGCTCCCCAGAAAAATCAGATTATGGCCTTAGGAGCCACCTATAAACTTTCTAAGAATACCAATGTAGAAACTGAATTATCCTTAAGTAATAATGACCTCAATCGTTTATCTACTCTCGACAGTGAGGATGATATCGGAACAGCAGCTTATGTAAAGCTTAATCATAGTTTTACATTGGCCAAAGACAGCTTGACTGCTCTAACACTTACTCCATTTCTTGCAATGGAATATACTGACCGAAATTTTCAGGCATTCAATCCTTATCGTGCTATAGAATTTACAAGAGACTGGAACCTTCCGACTTCTAGAGAAAAAACCGATGAAACTATATTAAGAACAGGTTTGAATATAAGCCGAGCAAAACAAGTAGACTTTAACTATAGTCTGAGTAGCTTCAATCGACAGAATATTTATGAGGGTCTACTACATAGACTGGATTATAAAATAAACTATCTGGGTTTTGAGCTGACCAGTCTTTCTAGTCTTTTAACCAGTGAAGATAATCTCGAAAAAACAGCTTTTTTGAGACCGATTCTGGGTATCTCTAGGACCATCGGAAAGGAAAATCCGTGGAAAACTGGATATGTCTACGAGGCTGAAAAAAACGATAGACTAGACTTAGTCTCTGAGAATCTACAAATAAATAGTCTTGCATTCAGAGTACATCAATTCTACATACAGAGTCCTGAAAAAGAAAAACTAAAAGGAAGAATCTCCTATGAAAACAGACTAGACCTTGGGGTAGATAACGGAGCATATCAAGATTTTAGTAGAGCAAATGACCTCATACTCAACGGTACATGGAACGCATCAAAAACTTCTTTACTTAATGTCGATTTTACCTACCGAGATTTACAAATAACCGATGTTCCTTTGGCAGAAGCCAAAAATGTGCAAGCTAGAAGGTCTTATCTCGGTCAAGCAGATTATCAGTTTAGCATTCTAGATGGCTTTTTAAAATCTACGAGTTCTTTTAACATAGGTTCTGGACAACAGGCAAAGGTGGAATTTGATTATCAAGAAGTCCTTCCTGGTGAGGGAAATTATGACTGGATAGACATAAACGAAGATGGAGTACAACAGCTTGCAGAATTTAGATTGTCAGAATTTCAGGACACTTCTAGATTTATACAAATCCCTTTATTTAACAACGAGTTTATACAGACTAATAATTCTGGAATCAACCAGAGTCTGAGAGTAGATTTCAATAAGGTGATAAAGAATAAAAGTGGACAATCAAGTTCAAGTTCAGCTAATTCTGCAACACAGATTAAAACCAAGAAAAAATGGTATTCCTTTATGAAAATAGTCTCCTTATTATCAACGGTAAGGATAAATAAAAAGGTAGAAATAGATGATAATGATTATAATCCATTGGACTTCAGTTTTGGGGATAGTACGATAGTCAGTTTTAATGCTTTAAATAATCATACACTATATCTCAACAGAGGTAACCCAGCCTGGGACATGCAGTTTGGTTATAGAGCCAATAAAACAAAATTTGTACAGATATCGGGTAGTGAGAGTCGAGGTTTGGCAGAGTATTTTAGTAGGTATCGGATGGGATTAGATTCTAAGCTGGACTTTATTATCGAAGGTAAAATAGGTCAGACTACAGGAGATTCCGAGATACAAGATGCAAGGGATTTTGAAATAGACTTCTTTTCTATCCAGCCAGAATTAAATTATCGACCTATGGGTAATCTCCGTTTTATAAGTAGGTATGAGTTTCAGAATAAACAACAGACTATCTCAGACCTAGAAATGCTGACGAGTCATGACTTTACCCTAGAATCTACCTGGAGAGTTGCCCAAAAAACCAATTTGAACGTGGGACTCAGTTTTATAAGAGTGGACTTTGAGGGGGAAGAAAATACTTTTACCGCCTTTGAACTATTACAGGGTCTCAGAGCAGGTAATAACTTTCTATGGAGTACATCATATACTAGACGATTGGCCAAGAATGTGGACCTTATTATCAACTACGAAGGACGAAAAACAGGAGATAATTCTCCCATACATACTGCCAGAGCACAGGTAAAGGCGACTTTTTAAACTAATAAAGTCATCTGAAACACAATTCAATTGTAACAATTAGTCCTAAACCTTGTTATTTTTATACTTACAATTCAAAAATTAAAGACTATGAGAATCCTTTCATTTCTGCTATTCCTATCTATTTCGAGCTTGAGCTTTGCTCAAACTTGGCAGTTTGTCGATGATAAACAAACTCCACAGCTCGAGCAGATAGAAAGAGAAGTTATCCCTTCTAAATACGCTACAGTAAAACTAAATCTAGCTTCATTAAATAAAACTCTAAAACAGGCTCCATTAGCAACAGACAGAAATGGAAGTGTAATTATTTCATTGCCACTGCCAGATGGAAGTATGGAACGTTTTGAGGTAGTTAACTCTTCTGTAATGCAAAGAGAACTCGCCAGTAAATACTCTCATATACAATCCTATAAGGCCTATTCTTTAGAAAACCCTAGTCATATTGCAAGATTGACAGTAGGAAATAAAGGATTACGAGCTGCGATAAGATCTACAGAAGGAGAGATTTACATAGACCCATACGGTGCAGGAGAAAAAGATTACTACATAAGTTATTATATAGTAGATGAAAATGGAGGTGATGCCTTTACCCCAGCAGCATGTGGAACTATAAATGCAAATCCGCCAACAGTAGAAGAACTAGAAAGAGAAAGAGAAATTACTACTTCCTTACGAGACCCTAACGAACTCATACCTATGAGAACTTATAGAGTCGCTATAGCATGTACGGGTGAGTGGGGAGCAGCACAAGGAAATACTGTAGCAGATGCTATGGAAACCATAGTTCTTACCCTAGATAGAGCTAACCTAGTTTATGAAAATGAGTTGTCTACCACATTTGTTCTAGTTAATGATAATGATCAGCTGGTGCATATAGATGGAAATACGGATCCATACAATACTGCAAATTCTGGTGGAGCTTTAATAGGTCAAAACACGAATGTATTAAATGGAGCTATCGGACAAAACAGTTACGACATCGGGCACATATTTGCAAGATGTACGGATACTGGAGGAATTGCTGCTCTAAACTCCATATGTAATATAGTAAATAAGGCTGCTGGAGCTACCTGTTTCTTTGGATCTAATCCAACAAATGGTATTATCAGAATATTTACCCATGAAATGGGCCATCAGATGGGTGCAAACCATACTATGAATAACTGTAGTAATGGAGGTGCAGCTGGAAACGAAAATAGTAGTACAAGTTTTGAAGTAGGAAGTGGATCTACAGTAATGTCATATTCAGGTGCTTGTGGACCTGATAATACTGGAAGATCATTTTTAAGATATCACATAGGTTCTATAGAAGAAATTTATAGACTTACTAGAGGAGGAGGAAATGCAGACTGTGCAGTAAAAGATGACTTCGGAAATCGTGCACCTGAGCCTATTCTAGAATACGAAGATGGTTTCTACATTCCGATAAGTACACCTTTTGTACTGGAAGGAGATGCTACTGATTTAGATGGAGATAATTTGACTTATTCATGGGAGCAATTTGATTTAGGACCTATATCTAATGTAGGAAGTCCTGTAGGTAATGCACCGATCTTTGAAACTCTTCCATTATCAACTTCAAAATCAAGATTTTTTCCAAGGATACTGACAGTATTATCTAACGGTTTCGATAGATTCGAACTGTTACCTACTTATAGTCGAGAAATGACTTTTAGGTTTACGGTAAGAGATAATAGTCCAGTAGGAGGAACTGTAGAATGGGAAGAAGTTGAGTTTTTTGCAACTGATGAAGCTGGACCGTTTAGAGTAAGTTATCCTAACGAAGAGGAAATCTTTGAGGTAGGTCAAGAAATAAATGTAGAATGGGATGTGGCTAATACTGATGGTGATCTCGTAGACTGCCAGAGAGTAGACATACTTCTTAGTGTCGATGCTGGTTTGACATGGGGCGATATTGTTTTAGCTTCTAATGTTCCTAATGATGGTTCTCACCCAGTAATTATGCCTAATACGCCTGCAGATTTTGCAAGAGTAATCGTAAGAGCTCACGACAATGTATTTTATGATATAGGAAATAGTGATGTAAGACTAGTAGAACCTACGACTCCATCATTCTTTATGGATGTATTTCCAAAATCCGTAGATCTATGTCTACCTACTTCTTCTTCTTTTACACTAGAAAGTGCAGGATTTGGAGGTTTTGAAGAGTCAGTTACTTATGAGATTGTTGATGGTCTACCACCAGGAGCGGTTGCGGATTTTTCTGCAAATAATGTTGATCCTAATCAAGATATAACCTTAGAAATGGACCTAACAAATGTTACGGTTACAGGTGAATATACTGTTACAATTTTGGCTACAGCCGGACAAATGACTCAAACGAGAGAAATACTAGTTGCTGTTACAGGTACTGATTTTACTCCTCTAAATACTATCGGACCTGATGTAAATGAAATGGGAGTTTCTAGTCTACCTACTTTTTCTTGGGTAGATGTACCAGATGCAGAATTATATGATTTCCAGTTAGCGACATCTCCTAGTTTCAGTCCTGAATCTATGATAGTTGAGATTAATGGAACTCCTAGTACCTCATACAGTTTAGAAGAGCTATTAGAAAAAAATACACTATTTTTCTGGAGAGTAAGAGCTAGTAACGATTGTGCAGCAGGAGATTTTATTACTACTAGAGCATTCGGAACGGAGACTTTAAACTGTAATGTAGGAGAAGCTACAAATCTTCCTTTACAGATTTCTCAGTCTGGAACTCCATCTGTAGAAGCAACGATTCCTGTTACCTCCACTGGAGAGGTCGTAGATATAGAGATTAAAAACATCCAAGGAATACATGAAAGAGTTTCAGATTTAGCAGGAATTCTAATTAGTCCTAACGGTACAGAAATCATTCTATGGGAGGAAGACTGTGGAAACAGCTCTAACTATAGCTTAGGATTTAATGATGCTGCTCCGGGACTGGTATCTTGTCCTATAAACACTGGTCAGATATTCCAGCCGATTACTCCTTTTGCAGGACTTACAGGAGAGGAATCTCAAGGAATATGGAGATTGCGTATAGAAGATAGAGATTCTGGAAATGGTGGAACGCTTAGTAATGTAGAACTAGAAATATGTTCTAACACCTCTCTAGATCCACCAGCACTTATAAATAACAATGTGCTTCAGTTACCACCTGCTTCTGGGCAGAGAATACAGCTAGAAAACTTACTGGCTACAGATGCAGATAATACTGCTGAAGAGCTAGTTTTTACTCTTGTAAGTAATCCTAATGACGGAGATGTCTATCTAGGAAACACAGCTCTTATCGTAGGAGATCAATTTACTCAGCAGGATATAAATACTAACAGACTGAGATATCGTCACGATCCAGCTTCTAGTGCTAGTACGGATGCTTTTAGCTTTACTATAGAAGATGGTAACGGCGGATGGGTCGGTATTACACAATTCGATATAGAGATAGATGGTGCCTTTACTTCTAGTGTTGCAGATATAGATGACACCTCATTTATATCAGTTTATCCTAATCCTGTAAATAACAACCTAAACGTTGAATTTTCAGAATATGATGGTTCTCCTTTAAAAGTTTCTTTATACAATTTAGATGGTAGATTAATTATTTCTAAGCCTATAAATTCTGCTACTTCTATTCTAGAGATGGGAAGTTTTAACACAGGAGTTTACTTATTAGAAATAGAAAACGGAGAGAACAGATATCAAAAGAGAATCTTAAAAGTAGAGTAACTTATTAAAAAGAAAAGTTAATAAAGCCACCGGTTGCAATGCAGTCGGTGGCTTTTTAGTTTAGTACCTTCGAAGAGGTTTACGAATAATGAAGGCATCCAATATACTTGTATTTACAGCACTGGCCATTGTCTGGGGATCCTCATTTATACTTATAAAGAAGGCCTTAATATCTTTTAGTCCATTAGAGGTAGCAGCTCTAAGAATTACCTTATCTTCTTTGGCATTTTTACCTTTCCTATACTATCTACGAAAGAAAGTAAACTGGAGTAAATGGTATTATTTTCTTCTAGTAGGGCTTACTGGAAGTGGTATCCCGGCTTTTCTTTATCCTATAGGTCAGACTCAGATAAGTAGCTCTATAGCAGGTATACTTAATAGTACTACACCGATATTTACTTTCCTTCTAGGTATAATGCTTTTTAAAGACCGATTTGTAGGTTTAAAATTTGTAGGAATAATTATCGGTATGGTCGGAGCGGCTATACTAATCCTCTATGGTAAAGAGGTTGCTGCCGTCTCCAATCCACTCTACACCCTATTTATAATTGGTGGTACCATCTGTTATGGATTCAATATAAACCTGGTAAAAAAAGTATTCCAAAACACAAATCCATTACTGCTAAGTGCGGTATCATTTACGATGATCGGACCACCTGCTCTACTCTACCTTCTTTTTAATGGAAGCTTTAGCAATCTAGATATCGGCAGCTCAGGAACTAATATTTCTGTGGCTGCGATAATATTCTTGTCATTATTCGGGACAGTGATTTCTACAGTTTTGTTTTTTAAACTGGTACAGAAAACCAGTACTGTGTTTGCCTCCTCTGTTGCATATGTGATTCCGATAGTTGCCTTACTGTGGGGATTTCTGGATGGAGAAACCATCGGGCTTACTCATATCGGAGGTATGGCACTGATTCTTAGTGGGGTTTATTTGATAAAGAAGAGTTAGATTTTCCAAACAAGGAGAATATTTTATTGCTTCGACATTCTTTACTTGTTCCAGTAATCAGAATTTTTGAAATCATCTATAATGGCTTCTTGTACTTTTAACGATCCAGAGATAACTCCTCCATAATAAACATCATTATCTTCAGAAATAAAGGATGTCTGTTTGTGATAACAGTTTATCGATTGAAATTTTCTCCAATTACTGAATAGATTCATTCTAGCATGACTTGAACGATCGTCTGATTCACAGACGTATGCAAGACAGCATGTATTATTATTAATATAATATTCTACGATTTTTACAATTGTATATCCGATTCTATCCTTTTCAATTTTATGCAGAATATCGGATTTTTTAAATCCAGCTGTAAACTTTGCATAAAATGAAACATTTCTAAATGCGTACTTGCCTGTATAATTTTCAAGTAGAGATCCGTCATTAGAAAACTCAACTACATATACGATCTCTTTACATGGTGTAAATGAAAATGTATGGTCGGTAATAGAATAGAATGTATAATTATCCAACTGGAGTCATCTGAGACAAATCCTTAGGGCTAGGAAAAGTCATGTTTTTCCTTTTTTCTGCTTTTTCCTCAATAGTCTTCTTAAGCAATGAGGATACTTTTTTACCTATTTTGATATTTACTTCTTTCATTTTATCAAGGAGTATATTTACAAATATATAGTTAATCTTTTTGATACGCCAGTATCTTTAGCTTACATGGGTCTTGCAAAGTTTGAAAAAGTTAAGTCTTCTAGGCTGGCTTTAATTCAATAGATAAAGTACCATATCGAATGAAGCTAGAGCAATGCATGTAAGTAATTTGCAGTATTCTCTAATCCATTCCTTCTAAAACATTTTAAAACTTCCTATTCATCTAAATCTGGATTCCGTCTGTTTAGTACTAATTTTCTAAAAGACTCTATTGCAATTTCTTGATTCAAATCAATAGTCTCTGTTAAAAAATCATCAGCACTTTTTGCTGATAGTCCAAACGTTTCCAAATATTCGTTAGGGAAAGTCCTTTAGATTATTTGTGATTATAATATTGGCATTAACTTTTATTGCAGCCGCTAAAACATGACGATCATTTTCGTCTGGTAGTTTGAGGCCATCAATCAAAACTTCATAATTCTCAACCATTGAATCCGGAAATGCTTCATTGGCCCAACCAACTCTTTTTTCTATCTCAACGTCTGAAATTCCATTTCTCTCATTACTTCTTCCCATTCCCTAAATATTTGCTTACTCCATTTTGGGGTGTAGAGTTCATCATGAGCAAACCAAAAAAGCAAGTCCCTAATCTCGATTGGAAGAATAACATTAGTATCTAAAACACAGGTAAACCGAGTACTATGTATCATACAGTCCTGAGGCTTCGTCGGCGTTCATAATTTTTATTAATAAATCTTTCTGCTTTGATTTCATACTTTTTTTATATGACATTACATCTTCAAATTTTACTCTTCTATGCTTTCCGATTTTTGTAAACTCAATTTTGCCTTCTTCTAATAGTTTAACGATATGAGGTCTAGAACAACCAAGCAAATCAGCTGCTGCTTGTGTAGTCATTTCCATTGCTATAGGCACTATAGAAATTGGTTTGCCTTGACTAGTTACTTTTAAGATTTTGGCCAACAGTTTCAAAGAACTTAAGGGAATTCTAATTTTATCATTAGTTTCTTCTATTTCAATCTCTGGGTCATATTTCAAATCCTTAATAACTTCTTCCAAAGCACTATATGATTCCATTGCTAGCCTTTGGTCTTCTTTAGAAGGTTTATTGATTATATCTAAGCCATGCATAACTCCTATTATTTGGTTTCTTATATAATAATAAACGAAAAGTTCAAAATAAACGAAAAATAAGTTTCTGATTGAATTCCTACTTATACAACTTCTGATACTCCACATATCCCTGAGCGGTACCCTGAATATAAACTTGAGCCATCTCTGGTTCGATTTCTTTAATGGGTTTAGCAGGAATTCCAGCATATAGGAAGCCAGATTTTAAGACCTGATTAGAGGTGACTACTGCACCTGCAGCTACGATGACATTAGATTCTATGATGGTATCATCTAAAACTATAGCTCCCATTCCGATAAGCACGTTATCCTGTATCTGGCAGCCATGTATGATGGCTCTGTGGCCTACAGAGACATTATTTCCTATGATCGTATCTCCTCGACCTACTGTACCGTGTACCATAGAGAGGTCTTGGATATTTACATTATCTCCTATGATGATTTTATTTACATCGCCTCTTATGACAGTATGGAACCAGATGCTGCAGTTTTTGCCTAGCTGGACATCGCCAGTTATGACCGCATTATCTGCGATATAACAGGACTCCTCTATTTGAGGACTTACTCCTTTTATTGCTTTAATTATAGGCATCTATATTAGATAGAACTTAAGGGCTTAAGACTGTAGCCTTCTTTTTTAAGAAGATTTATTACTCCATTTTTACCACCTAGATGACCTGCTCCTACGGCAAAGAATACCTGTTTAGCGGCCATTTTTTCCTTCATAATCGGAATCCAGTTTTTATTTCTTCCATCTACTAGAATGTCCTCAAATTCTCCCATTCCAGAATCATCCTCAGAAATCATAGAAACCATCGCATCGATATCCTGAGCCTTATAAACTCTTATCATCTCGGCAAACTGTGCTCCTCCTACATCAGAATTTTTAATAGACTCGACAAGCATCGTAGCCTGATCCTTATACGGTATTTTATCAAAGATTCCCATCTGAAAAGCAATCGTTTCTAGTCCAGAGACGGGTTTGCTAGACTTATTGGCCATTTCAAAAAACTCAAACTCGTAAGACTTCATAGAACCGTTTTGTAATCCTGATGGATCAAAATCTGTCGAGGCAAAAACAGTAAGGAACATAGGCTTCATTTTTTCAAAAAAGAAAAGCGGAAGTCCCATTTTTTCAAAATGATCAGAGACTACTTTATAATCTGCTTCACTTAGCAGATCTTTTATAGAAAGATCATCCTTCATAAAGACATCCTTGAGTAAGCTCATCTGGCTAGTGATGTCAGTCATCTCGTTCATATCGATTTCAAAAATGAGCTCATCTGCCTGGTCGATTGCACTCAGTGTGCCTTTTGGCAAAAAGAAATCATCACTACCGATTATATGTATCGTTCCGTATACATAAGAAGGCTTGGTCAGACCATTTCCCGTAACCTCCCATAAGAGAGACTTCTCTAGCTCCATAGATTGTGGAGCAGCTGTAGGGACTGAGTTTATGGTTTCTTTAGAAGCCTTGCAGCTCATTTGGCTTAAGCCAATAATAGAAAGTAAAAAGAGAAAACTAATGTTTCTTAAATTCATTGTCGTGTATTATAAATGTGGTGCAAGATTACACCAGCTGCAACTGATACGTTTAGAGAGTCCATTTTGTTTGACTGATTTATCTTAAAAGTATCATCTGCATAGTCTTGTGTAAGTAAACTGACTCCTTTTTCCTCAGATCCCATAACTACTGCTAGAGGACCTGTCAGGTCGATGCTCTCGATATAGTTATCACTGGACAAACTACTGGCAAGGACTTTCATTCCTAGCTTCCCGATATAAGCGAGTGTATCAGATAAATCTTCCTCTCTACACACCGGAATTTTTAATAATGCTCCAGCTGAGGTCTTTAGGGCTACCTCGTTTATCCTTGCATTTCCCTTGGTAAAAGTTACTATTGCATCTACCCCAAAAGCCAGTGCTGATCTACTTATCGCTCCAAAATTTCTAACGTCCTCTACCCCATCCATTATGAGCAATAAGGGCTCTTTTTTAGATTCTATCAGCTCGGGAAGAAGATTAGATAGTTTGTAGTATTTGATAGGAGTCAGATAGGCTATTATACCCTGATGTGTATGATTCCGACTTACTTTATTGAGCTTTTCTTGTGGGACTCGCTGGATAGTAAAGCCATTTTCCTTGGACAATCTTCTGACCTCTATTTCAAACTCTCCCCTCAGACTCTGAATAATCAACACCTTATCGATATCGTTACCCGATTTTATAGCATCTAAAACAGGCTTTCTTCCGAATATAATTTGCTCTCTTTCTTCCAACTTAATTTTTTTACTCTATATGTCCTAGAAGCATACTAACTATGGCTCAAACTTAATTTAAATTATAGTGATTATTGTATATTGGTATTCTAATTTTTTAAAGAAACAAATTTCTATATATGCGATTAAAATCTACATTAAAACCTACTCTGAGTTTTCTACTCATGTCTTTATTTTTTACCGCTTTTGGGCAACAGCAAAATAATGCTGACCTCGCTCTAAGAGCTTTAGAAGATAGAGCAGAAGAATGGAACCTATCAGACAGTGATATCCAGAGTCCCTTGATATCAGACATGTATACTTCTAGACATAATGGAGTAACTCATGTATACTTACAGCAGAGCCATGAAGGAATCGGAATTATCGATGCCATCACTACTGTAAACATTAAAAATGGTCAAGCATTCTACTCGACCTCTAAATTTATTCCTCAAGCAGATAAGAAGGTTCTGGATACGCAGGCCAGTCTTTCTGTAGAGGAAGCTATTTTTTCTTCTTTAAAAGAAATGGGTGTCGCCACTTCTCTTCAGGAACTAACAGTAAAAAATAGATCTTCTGAGAATCAATATGTTTTTGAAAAGCCAGATTTTAGCAATAGTGATGTTGCTGCAAAGCTTGCTTATCAGATGAACGAAAAAGGTGAGCTCGTACTCGTATGGGAATTTACTGTAGATATGATTTCTACTGCAGATTACTGGAGTGTAAGAACAGATGCTAATTCTGGAAAAATAGTACACAAACATAATTACACAGTTTACTGTAAGCACGATAAGCATGGTCTTAAGAATTTTGACCATAGTTGTGCAGCACATAATATAGCTGATCACCAAAGAAGCTTTAAGCCTGCAAGTGCAGCTATTATGATGTCTAATCAGTATAACGTATTTGTACTACCTACTGAGAGTCCGATACATGGACCTCAAGAAATCATAATGGATCCTGCAATACTGAGTTCTTCTCCAGAAGGATGGCACAGTACAGGAACTATAGACTATACGATTACCAGAGGTAATAATGTATGGGCTTATGCTGATGCAAATGGAGACAATGTTTCTGACGGAATGGAGCCAGATGGTGGTGATTCCCTAGTATTTGATTTTCCTTATGACTCAAATGCAGAGCCAGCAGATTTAAATGCTCTTGCTCAAGTAAATCTATTTTACATGACCAACATGATGCATGATCTTTCTTATATCGTAGGATTTACAGAAGAGGCTGGAAATTTCCAACAAAACAATTTTGGACTTGGTGGTGCAGGAGGTGACTTTGTTGAAGCAGAGGGACAAGATGGATCTGGAGTGGATAATGCCAATTTTGCTACTCCGCCTGACGGAGGTAACGGTAGAATGCAAATGTTTTTATGGAATGCTACTGGAGGTCTTTTAAGATTAACAGATCCAGAGCAGCTAGAAGGATTCTATGATAGCGGAACTGCGGACTTCGGTCCAGATGTAGCTCTGGGAGCAGCAGATGTTCAGGCTGAGTGTATTGTGATTTCTGATGGAGTAACTGCAGGCGGGAGTGCAGATACTGATGCCTGTACAGAAGTAATGAATGACCTTACAGGCAAAATTGCGATTATAGATAGAGGAGGATGTTTCTTCTCTACTAAAGTATATAATGCACAGATGAGAGGTGCAGTAGGAGCTATCGTTTGTAATATACCAGGTGCTACTACTGCAGGAGATGATGGTAATGATGCATTTGGAATGATGGGAGCAGATAATGCTGCTGATGTAACTATTCCTTCTTTAGGAGTAGGAAAAAATACTTGTGACAGAATCAAGCTATCACTCGCTGCTGAGATACCAGTAGTTGCTCATATTGCTAATCATGAAGTAGAAGGACCAGACTTACTGGATGGAGACTTCGATAATGGAATTATAGCTCATGAGTTTGGACATGGAATATCTACACGTCTTACTGGAGGTCCTGCTGTAGGATGTCTAGGTGGTGAAGAGCAGATGGGAGAAGGATGGAGTGATTACTTCTCACTAGTAACTACTGTAGAGCCAGGGGATACTGGAGCAGACAGAAGAGGAATCGGTAACTTTGCTACTTCTGATGGAATACTAGGAGATGGGATACGTAACTATCCTTATTCTACAGATATGGATATAAATCCTACTACCTATGACTTTATAAAAGGAATAAATATCCCTCATGGTGTCGGAGAGGTATGGTGTCAGATGTTATGGGATATGTACTGGGCATTTGTAGACGTATATGGATATGATGCTGACTGGTCTAATACTGAGTCTGGAAATTATAGAGCCATCTTACTTGTTATGGATGGTATGAAAATGCAACCATGTAATCCAGGATTTGTAGATGGTCGTAATGCTATACTAGCAGCGGACATTGCAAATTATGGTGGAGAGAATCAATGTATACTCTGGGAAGTTTTTGCCAGAAGAGGACTAGGGTTCTTTGCAGATCAAGGAACATCAGCGAGTGCTGGTGACGGAACTGAAGATTTTGAGCCTAGACCTACCTGTTTAGAAGAGCTGAAAATCAGAAAAGAAATGACTCGTTTTATCTCTGCTGGTGATAATGTAGATGTTACACTTACTATGATAAACCACCTTCCAGAATTAGCGGAGAACGTTATTGTTACAGATGTAATTCCAGATGGACTGAGCTATATAGATGGTACTGCTTCTATGGATCCTACTGTAAGTGGAAATACGATTTCTTTTGAGTTAGGAGACTTGGAGTTTGATAGAGAAATGGTTATTACCTATTCTCTAATCTCTGATTCTGATAGAAAATCTAACTCTATTATATTCCAGGATACTGAAAACATAAGTGCGGCAAATGATTTCTTTACAAGAGACATTTTATCAGAAGCTACTAACGTTTGGAACGTAGTTAACGTAGACGCTTTTAGTGGATCTAATAGCTGGTATGTTGCAGATACGGATGTAGATTCTGACCAAGGTCTAGTTACTGACGTGTTTACAGTAACAGGAAATAATCCTACACTTAAGTTTGTACACAAGTGGAATACTGAAGCAAGTTCAGATGGTGGATTTGTAGAAATTTCTGTAAACGGTGGAGGATTTGAATTGTTTGATGACTTCTTTGAAAATGATTACTCTGGAGCGTTGAATTTTGGAACCTTAGCTATTCCTAACTTGTTTGCTTTTTCTGGACTACAGCCAGATTGGACTCCTAGTTTTGCAGACCTATCTGCTTATCAAGGTCAGGACGTGCAGTTTAGATTCCGTCTAGCCTGTGATGATGCAGGAAGTGCAGGTGGAGTAACCCCAGGATGGTTAATGGATGATTTTGAAGTAATGGAACTGCTTACCTATACGAGTACAGCTTGTATAAATGCTGATAATTTAGATGAGGCAGTATGTACTGAGGAGAATACAGTTTTTGTAGATTCAGATGGAATCTCCGCTGTAGTAGGTGTTGATTCTAATCACTTCGGTCTAAGCATCTTCCCTAATCCAGCTTCTCAGCAAGTAAACCTAGCAATATCTTCTAGGGTTACTGAAACAGGAATCGCAGGTATCTTTACCATCGATGGAAAACTAGTTGCTCAGCAGCAAGTAAGTCTAAGCGAAAACGAGCAAAGACTAAGCTTCGATGTAAGTAGTGTTCCTACTGGAATGTACTTTGTAAAAGTAGAAACCAACAGTGGTGCAATAACAGAAAAATTAGTGATTAAGTAAAAATCACTTTTTTAAATATTACCAAGGGCAGTTTGATTTCAGGCTGCCCTTTTTTTTGTGGACAATGTTAATTTCTACAAACTTATAAAGCACTCTATTAAATATTTTACAATTACCTATCTATGAGACAGATAATCCAAACAGTTAATTAAAGTTATATTTTAGAGAAGTGTAATTCTTGTTCTTCTAATTATTTTGACCAAAGGAAAGAAATTAGAAGCTCATGAGCAATAGCCCGTAACTACTGAGCAAAAACAGCGTACGTCTTAGTGAAGCAAAAAGACTAAGCTTCGATGTAAGAAGTTCACCTACTGGAATGTACTTTGTAATAGTAGAAACCAACAGTGGTGCTATAACAGAAAAGAAAAATTAGTGATCAGGTAAAATCACTTTTTGATATGTTACAAAGGGCAGTCTGATTTCAAGCTGCCCTTTTTTTTCTATGATGCTTTATTAAAAAACTATCAACTAAAGTATATCAGAAGAATTTCGTATCTTAAGTATTCATCAAAAAACAATAATTATTATGAAACAAATTTTATCTGTGTTATTTTCTTTATTAATTCTAATCGAGTTTGGCTATTCTCAAACTATAGGTTACGCAAATTTAAATGTATCTCTATCATCAGCAGTAACATGTGAATTAGATATCGATATTGAATTAGGCGATTATAGTATGGGGAACAATGCATGCGATGAAAATTGTCTGAAACTTAGTTGGTCGCATACATGGACTTTAACAGATGTCAATAACTCTAATGCTTCATATTCTCTATAATCTGAATCTCAATTAGTTAAAGTGGGAGGTGACTATCCATGGACTCAAAATTGTGTGGATCCTGATGGTGAAGAAATATTTACCGATGGTGATTTTTCAATAGATATCCTTAGCTCCGGAATTCCCCCAGGAACATATGAAATTGAAATTAATTCGAACTTAGTTGCAACCACATGTGTTGCAGATTCTCCAAT
>CAZDWO010000021.1:0-2639 GCA_964509175.1 uncultured Saprospiraceae bacterium | reverse complement strand
TGCAGATTCTCCAATAATATATCTAGACCAATTCTTTGACTACATATTGAACGGTCAAAGTGATCCTACTAGTAATTATAACTTAGATTTCAGCACCAATTCTGCTAATTTAGGAATATTCACATTACAAAATCCTGTATCTGCTGTCATAGAGAGAGGCTACTGTGCATATGAACAGTTGGATTTCTTATACGCTTATAACGAGAATGATCCGAGCAGTTTTCCTTCCTCACCTGATTATAGCTATTTGTGGAGTGATGGAACGACTACTAGCCAAATTCTTTGTTGTAAGCCTGAAGGATTGTACACAGTAACCATTACGCATATTCCTTCCGGTTGTTTTGACAGAAGTGAAGAAATAAAGCTTTATGGAAGTACTTGTGAAGGTGGAAATGATGGGGATATATTTATTTCCTCAAATAATAAAAAGTATGATAAGCAAGCTCTAGGAGATTCAGATATTACCAGTGAGTTTCTTAATGGAAAATTGTATCTAAATTCTAAATATGAAGAAACCGTATTTGTTAGTACCAAATTGTTGGATATGCAAGGCAGGTTAATCAAGGAAATAAAAATTAATCAAAATAATGCTCATAACATTAAAGTTGGAGAAGTACCTACAGGAGTTTATGTTATATTGACGAAATTTGAACTAAACGGAGTATTAAAACACACCTCTAAAAAAGTATTTATTCGATAAATTAGTTATAAATCTTTAAAAGGGCAGCCTAAAAACAGACTGCCCTTTTAATCTTAAAATTCGGATAGCTCAAACAAAATAAATAGATTGCACCCCGGCTTTAGGTACATCTTGAACCAACTTTTTACTCTTTTACAATTTTAAAAGTCTTATGTTTTCCATTTTCTAAGTCAACAATCTTTAAAAAGTAGGTGCTCGACAACAAATCATCAAGATAAAGTCTAGTACTATTAAATGAACTCAGAAGCTCTCTTCCGAGTACATCATATAACCTCAGTTGATAATAAAAACTACTTTCCGTTCTGATTTCTATAAAATGATTAAACGGATTGGGATAAATTTCAACTCCTACATCAAGAAGATCATCAGTTGATAAAATCTGTTTACAGAATTCTTCAGTAAGTAAATCCTTTTCACAAAACTCTCCATTGCCTTCTATCCTTACACTATCTGGATAAAGCTCTATCGCTTTGCATAAGAGATACGACTCGCAAGAAATTAAGTCAGGATTATCAGAAACCATTAGTCGATTACTCGTACTTAAGACGCCTTCTGTAGGTGGTTCTGTATCTTCTAAGGGTGTAATGTTTATCAAATTTTCATTATTCCCTATAAAAAGGAATTCACTTAACATTGTTAAATTGGGTAAATACACTTCTAAACTCTCCAAATTACTATTTCCCGTAAATTGAAGTTTCCCGATTTTATCAATGCCTAATAGTTTATGATTTGGATTAAAAGTTGAAAAGTCATTAAATTCTAATAACAGTTCCTGTATATGCTCCCATTCCTGAAGTCCTTCAAAGCTTATATCATGACAATCATTTATAACGAATTCTTGAATTGTATCTAACTGCGTTAATCCAACAAATGAAAAATTAGAAGATTCTAAAATCGCTATTCCATCAATGTTCTCTATATTGGGATGCAAAAGATGGGCTAAATCATTTGCTTCGTGATTATCTGTAATTACAATACTACTACTCTCTAAAATCTTATCATTGTTAATTACTGGGTTCATTCCTGATAGAACTCCGTTCCCTTCAACCGATAACTTGTTTAGAAATTCTAAATTTTGAAAAGAAGATAAATCAGTTATGAATTCATTAAAACTGAGACTCAATAATCCCACAGAATCTAGTTCTGATAAAGCCGATAAATCCTGAAGTTTAGATTGCGAATATCTTATATTTAAAGAGCCAGCAAATCTTAAACTATCTAATCCAGCTAATGAATTTAAAAGAGGTGCATTCAAGATTCTAAACGAGCCCATTTTCCTAATTCCCAATAAACCTTCGAGATTTTGAATATCCTCTCCAAATATTGTAATCCCAGAACTTTCATTACTACATTCTGGATAATCCACAAGAAAACCATTAACATCTTGTTGGCTTGCCAATGTAACATTGGGACACTGCGATGATAAAGTCAAAAAGAAACTAAAAAAAATCTGAATTATTATATAGCATCGAATCATGTCAATTTTTTCAACTGTCAAGAACCTCAATTACAGTCAATCACCTCAATTTCTGTACAGGCATAGAAAATACCATCCAATTGATTTTGCTGCTCCCAATAAATAGGGAAAGTACTTCCCGGTGGTAAATTCATTGTTGGAATGCAATGTAAGTTCGTTTCAGCATTATACGTAAAAAAATGTTCAAAAATAGGTTGACCCGGCCCACCCCAATACCAAAGCCATAGTTCAGTTCCATGTGCAACCTCTATTTGATTTCCTGCCTCATCATAATAAAACAAAAAGAATGCATACACACACCCTGGTTCTCCATTTGCTGTAGTACATGGAAAACTAGTTCCCGCATTCATCTGAAAAACTCCACCATTAGATATTTCACAAGTTGTTCTGGAAACAGCCTTTTCAGGTGAACTTAAGTACTATGCACTGAAAGTGCATAGGTTAGTGAAACATGAATGAAAT
>CAZDWO010000020.1:4752-59059 GCA_964509175.1 uncultured Saprospiraceae bacterium | reverse complement strand
ACTACTCTATCGCTTGCGTCTCTGATGATAAAGTCTACTTCTTTAGCTTCATCTGACTCTACTCTTATAACAGTATTAGTACTCCATGGATTAGGCTCGTTCTGATGTAGTATAATCGGATCGAGAGCCATGAGTTCCTGATCTCCGATTGTATTTACAGACTCTAGGGTTACGGCCATTTCCTCATAATGAGTATCTCCTGATTCTTCAGTTACTAACTCATAGGCTTCTGCCTTAGTAAGGCTACTATTTACGCTTAGTATTTCTGAGAGTCTCTTTCCAGCCTGTCTAGCTCCTACCTCAAAAACTATTTTGAATAAGCCTTCATGCTTAAAGACTGAACTAGCTTCACCATTTAATTTATTCCAACTCATGGTACTTAAGCCGTCTTCTATCTGAGCAGAATGACCAACATTCATTTCTAGGATTCCTGACTCTGTTCCATCCATTAGTAGACCTGGATGCTCAAGGGTAAATTGCATTCCACTTATGTTTTTAAAGTTTCCTGACCTTAGTTCTACCTCGAGGATTCCTTCTTCTAGGATTCTGTCTTCATAGACTAGTGATAGAGCTTTATCACTTCTTCTTGTCGATACTACATCGTTTAGATTAGCTACTACGTTTCCATTTACATCTCCGATTTTTACACCGACGAAGTTTATCCACATGCTTCCGTCTAGCTCGTCGATTTCATAATCCTCTGGAAAACTGGTATCTAGCGGATCTACATCTTCTATAAACTCATGCATCGCATTTACAAATCTCCAACTTTCATTATTAGGGAATTCCTCATAAACTCCTAAGATTAGTTTACGTAACTCGATAAGATCTATAGCCGTGATGTTTTCATCTTTGTTAATATCTGCTGCTATGTGCTTATATGGACTATTCAGTAACTGTGTCTGAAGAATATGTTTTTGAATCAATACTAGATCCAGTGTACTTACACCGTTAGTGACGTCGTCATTCTTTTTAGGCTCGACAATATATTCGCCACCTATAGGCATATCTACAAAATCATATAATCCATCCTCTTCTGTCATGTCTTCTGCTCCTGCTCCTTGTAGTATTACTTCTACTTCCTCTACTGATACATCTGATTCTGTAAATACTCGTCCGCCGATAGTCGCCATTCCAGTATCTGGACAGAGATTATCATTATCCTGTACCGTTACAAAGGTGCTACAGAAACTCTGATTTCCATTTATGTCAGTTACCCATAACTGGACTCCTTGTTGTCCTACATCACTACAATCAAAGATTACGCTGGTATCGTTTACATCACTGCTAAAACTAAGTGCAACAGGATATCCACATGGATGACTACTTCCTTTATCTACATCTGAGGCCCATACGATGGTCATCGGTGTATCAGGAACATTATCTCCATCTGTATCCATAAGTGTAATACTTGCAGATATTTCCTGACAGATCGCAGTAGGTGTCTTTACATTCACTACCTCGAAGGTATGCGAGCCTTGATCTTCGTTTCCACATCCATCTAGTACCAACCAATGAATCGTATGTAACCCTAAAGGATAATCCCCGCTCGCATCATTTGTAATACCGGTAATATCCGTAGTACCATCTGTATTTAAATCTATCTCGTAAGAATAGCTCAGCGGTATATTACTCGGACAATCATCACTGGCAATAATACCTAGAGTTACTGGAGCTGGACCACAAGCTGCATCATTACTCTCAACAACTATATTGTCTAAGCCAACTTCTATAACTGGATCCGTTTCATTATTTATTTTAATTTCTTGTACAAAAGAGAAACTAACAAATGTTCCATCAGGCATTCTTTGACACCAGTCTAACACTGTCCATGTTCTAAGTATTTTAAAACATGCAGTCGGATCACTTGCAAAAGAGAACTCCTGATCATCATAATCTACTCCAACTAAATCGCAAGCAGTTTCTGATAGAACAGGAAAATTAAATCCATCTGGCAGATTATCAGGTGTCGCATCTGTAAAGTCACACATACTGACTGTACTGAAATCCATAGGCCATACAATATCTGCCTCAGTAAATGGATCATTATTTACAACAGTGATTGTCTGCATACAAGTCAATGTACCACCTACGCCATCAGGTGCACTGAAGTTTCTAACTATAGTTCCTAATCCACAGTTATCTATGTTTACCACAGGAGCAGCTTCTGTAATTACTACATTTCCAGCACATCCACTAGAAATCGTCGGCATTCCGAACTGCTGAGCCAGATTATTCACATCAAATATCGCTGGACAGTCTAAGACAACATCATCTATACAAGCCATGCTTGCCGCATTTTTATCTTGGACCACGGCCATAACCATACATTCATTAAAGTTTCCACTGGTATCATAAACTCTAAGCATGACCATTACATCCATTCCTACATCATCACAACTAAAGTTGACACTCTCTCCGAATCCAGGATTATCCATTCTACTCACTTCAAATCTATCCAGACCACAATCATCAAAACTTCCATCATCAAAGACATCTGCAAAAACTTCTGTATCACCTGTACTCTGAAGTGCCACTACAATATTTTGCTCACAGAGTATTACAGGTTGAGTATTATCCATAACCGTTACCATCATCGTACATGAACTACTATTATGACAGCCATCATAAGCGATATAAGTAACCTCATGTGTACCTACTGCTAGGATTGCTTCTCCACCATTAGTGGTAATAAGCGGTCCTCCAGTTTCTATGTCTACAGATACCGGTGCATTACAATCATCAGCTACAGTTGCAGCTGGCAAATTAATCGTAGCTACACAACTATTTATTCCACCATCAGTTGTCACAGTCATATCTGCTGGGCAGGTAATCGTAGGTGCTGTAAAGTCATTAATTTCTATCCTCTGACCGAAGGTCAATGCATCTACCACAGAACCACACCACCATTCTCTCACTGTCCAACTTCTCATAAATATATTATGACAGTCGTTTTGACCGATAGGAATATCTTCAAAAGTTACCATCAGGTTACATGTTGCACTTTGGTTTACTGGGAAGATTGGCACTCCTCCTATAGCTGGTACTCCAGTTACGCTTACATCCGTACTCGTCGTACAGACATTGCTGGTAAAGGCTGGAGGGAAAACAACTGCTCCGCTGGTTACTCTCAGCACCTCTATGGTCTGAGTACAAATCTGACTTTCCGTTCCATAGGTATCTACTGCTTTATAACTTCTGGTTATTGTTGCTAGCAGATTATCCGGGAGACAATCGTCATTGGTTTCTATGGTCTCGTTTACGAGTACCAGTTCGACTCCTCCACAATTATCAGAAATAGTCGGAGGAACAATTGCAGTTAAATCAGCAGTTCCTACACTACACGCAAATACTTGTTGCAGAGGCCCACATTCTATTTGTGGAGTAAACTCATCTTCTACAAGCATAGAAATCGTACAACTGTTCATCTCACAATCCGCCATATCAGGAGGAAGAATACTTATGGTAACTGTAAAGGTCTGACCGATGTGACTGTTGTCAAATTGGTTAGGAACAACATTGCCATCAATGTCAGTTACAACTATCTCATAAAATGAATCGTCATTTAATTCTAGGGCTCCATTTAATAACATCGTCGGTGTCAAAGATGCCATACAGGTTTCGTTGAGACTTAGGTTTATATTTCCTTGACAAACCATATCATGACAAGCAAATATTAGAACCATCGCTGGATCATGATCGTCCTCATCCATAATTCCATCTCCATCAGCATCAAATCCATTGTCTAATATATGATCATCAGTATCACCATCTGGCACTCCACCTGGATCATTAAAGGCATTGTCATCAGCATCGGAATCTATATCATCATCTGATCTATCGTTACCGCTATCATCTAAGGCTCCCATTATTTCTGCAAAGTTTATCGCTGTTGCGAATCCCATTGCAGAAGGGTCTACTAGTAGATACAATGGAATATGAATCGTATCTCCAATCATCAACGGACCATCTTCGGTGTATTCTAGATTAGAACCATTTACTGCCCATCCAGCATTTAAACTCTGATCAAATAATAAAGGAGCTTCTAAATAATCTACAACGAGTATTTTTTCAGCAACTATATTTCCTTGATTAAATAGGTGTATCCAGTATTCTACTGTATCTCCTAGTGAAACATTGCTATTTACGTTTGCTGATTTCTGTAATGCTAGATCAAAGACCTCAACCTTCTCGATATCATGGTCGTCCTCGTCATCATCTTTATTATCGTTTACGTTATCGACAACTTCATCATTATCTGGATCATTATCTCCATCACTATCTACATCCATATCCGTTATGTCTTCTCCATCTTCGTTTTCAAAGCTTTCTATCTCTGCTACATTTGTCCAAGCATCATCCTCAGTCGGATAACATGGAACTATCATTAGTTCGATACTTACAGTATCTGAATCTCCTCCTGCTATAGGACCTAGAATTGTGGTCGTTGCGATATTCGTCAAAGTATCAAGTGTCCAAGCTGTATTATTAGTCGACTCCAACTCGTATCCGCAAGGGATAAAGTCATTGACCTTAATATTGTATAAATCTGTTACTCCTTGATTTGCTATTTCAAACTCAAAGGTCAAGATATCGCCGTAAGAATAACTAGCAGGACCTGCTAGCGTTTTTACTAGGGCTGCATCTACGAGAGAGATCGTTTCTATATCATGATCATCTTCCTCATCATCATAACTATCATCTACAATATCTCCATCGTTATCTGGATCATTATCAGGAGTACTGTCTGCATCCAATACAGTATTTCCGTCCTCATCTGTAGAAGATTCAATTTCTGCAAAGTTTACATAATCCATAGGGCCTCCAAATGATGCCTCTAGCTCTAAGAATATAGAAACGCAGGCAGTATCTAGGGCCGCTAAATTACCTGGAATCAGATATTCATAAGTAGGACTGTTAGTAGATACCCATCCTGAATTAAGCGTAGGATCGAAACTAAAACCTACAGGAACATGGTCTGCAATATTAATATTGCTCGCTGTAACATTTCCATGATTTACGATGCTGAACTTAAATTCTAAGGTATCCCCTATTCCATATGGAAGCTGAGTAACAAGTTGCTTTATAAGAGCTAAATCGTATATCTCTATTACTTCACCATCGTGATCGTCTTCATCGTTTTCAGCATTGTCAGTTTTATCATCACAGTACTCATCGTTATCAGAATCATTATCTGCAACACTATCGATGTCTTCATCTTCGATGTTGTCTCCATTCTCATCTTGATATGATTGGATTTCTGCAATATTTGTATATGCTCCGAGAGCATAACATTCAGTTATCTCTAAAGAAATACTTACTGAACTGCTGTCTCCAGATGCAATCGGACCCGCTACTATTGTAGAAGCAATATCACTCGCAAAATTCCAAGTAGCATCGTTTACCGGAAGGTAAACAAATCCACAAGGTAGATGATCCGCAACCTCTATATTGTTTAGATCGACATTACCTTGATTATAAACTTTGATTTCAAAATCTATAGTATCTCCATAAGCAAATGGACCTAGGTCATCTGTAACTTTTATAAGAGCTGCATCTACAATTCTTATTTCTTCGTAATCACTGTCATCCTCATCATCGTCTCTGTTGTCCATTTCATCGTTGACCATGTCTCCATCATTGGAGTCATCTTGATCATTTGTGGCATCGGTATCCATTTGTGGGTTTCCATTTTCATCTGAGAACTGATAGATCTCAGAAACGTTGTGCCAGTCTTCCCGTGAATCTGACATTTCTAAAGTCAAGAATAATGGTACAGATACACAATCTCCACCCTGTATTATGGATGAGCTATGCGTATATGTAATTACATCTCCTACATTGAGCACCCAACCTGGATTTATAGAATCATCAAAAGAGTATCCTTCAGGAAGGTAATCTACTATTCCTACATTAGAAATGGCATTTCCATTCTGATTACAAATCTGAATAGAGAATTCTAAAATCTGTCCATAGCTATAAGCTGGAGCAGTTACAATCTGCTTAATTAAAGCTGGATCATAAATAGGCAATAATTCTGTATCGTGATCATCTTCTGATTCAGGATCATTGTCTGGATCTATATCAGGAGTACTGTCATTATCATCGATATCATTCCCATCTGGATCTGAAGCTGAACTAATCTCTGCAGTATTTAAATAAGCACCATCATCTGTACACTGCTCAACCATAAGCTGAATCGTTACAGTTTCACTACTTCCTATCGTCAATGAAGATATGGTTGTCATCGGGTTAGCGGTAACCAGTGGTGTCCAGTTATTTGCAAGATTTATTAGACTTGATGGATCATAAGTAAATCCACAAGGTATGTGTTCCGTTATTACTATATCAGTGGCATCTATAAGCCCTTGATTAGTAACCGTAATATCAAAATCTACCAGCTGACCATATACGTATGGCGGAGCTGTAGCTAATTCTTTTTCTAAGGCTAAATCAAAGCAATCTGCTTCCACTGTAAACGTACATTCTACTTCACAGCCGTTTCCGTCTTGTGTAAGTATTGTATGAGCTCCATTTGTCAATCCCGTAAATACTGTAGAAGACTGGAAAGTAGCTCCATCATCAATACTAAACTGATGCGGCAATGTCCCTCCTAATACTGTAACTGATATCTCCCCGTCGTTAAACATACAACTCTCTGCTATTGCGTAGTCCAGAGTACAAGTCAATGCAGCTGGTTCCTCAACAGTTATCTCGCAGGTAGAAATGCACTCATGAGCATCTCTAACTGATACTATATACGTCCCGCCTGTAACATTAAGAAATGAAGTACCTGACTGCCATGGTGATCCTTCTAAGCTATATTCGTATGGAAGAACTCCTCCATTCGCGGAAGCGGTAATGCTTCCTGATCCATCTCCGTTACAGAGTACATCTGTCTTAGTAAGTGTACATTCTAGCAGAGCAGCCTGCTCTATTGTAAACCCACAGGTTGTTGTACATCCGTTTGCATCTCTAGTAGTGACTGTGTAAGAACCAGCACTAAGATTTGCAAAAGAACTTCCAGGCTGCCATGGCGAACCATCTAAACTATACTCATAATCTGTAACTCCTCCATTTGCATTTATAGAAACCATACCATCTGCTCCACCATAACAAGAAACATCTACCTGCGTATGACTACAAACCAATAAGGTCGGTTCTGTCAATTCCATAGAGCACATAGAAATACACATCGGAGATCCAACGTTTCTTACATATATCGTATGCGTCCCAGCCAGCAATTCACTAAAGGTTCCGGAAGACTGGAAAGTAATATTGTCAAGACTATACTCATATGGCAGGACACCTCCAGTAGCTGTAGCAGTTATACTACCTGTAGCATCTCCATTACAAGCAATATGTGTAAATGAAGAAATCTCACACATCGGTGTAGTCGGTGCATCTAAATCTATATCACATGAGCTCTGGCATCCATTTGCATCTGTTACAACTACAGTATGAGACCCAGCTATTAATCCACTAAACATATTACTCATCTGATCAACACCTCCATCTATGCTGTACATATATGGTGCTGTACCAGAAACTGCAGTTACAGTAACTGTTCCATTCTGTATTGCACAATCTGTTATATCTGTACCAGTCAGGCTACATGACAAAGCTCCTGGCTCATCGATAGTAACTGTACAGGTAGAGGTACATTGATTTTCATCTCTTGTCGTTATAACGTAAGTTCCAGCTGTCAACATCACAAACTGATTATCGATTTGCCATGGACCATTGTCAACATTATATTCGTAAGCTCCTACACCACCTGTAGCACTTACAGCTATCGCTCCTGTAGCAGAAGCATTACATAGTGCATCTGCACTAGCAAGAGTACACACTAGACTAGTAGGCTCATTTATAGTAACCATACAAGAAGCTAAACATAAGTTAGCATCTCTTACTATTACTGTATAATCTCCTGTAGCCAAACCATTGAAGGTAAATCCTGGCTGCCATGCAGAGCCGTTCAAGCTATATTCGTAAGGAGTTACTCCTCCTGTGGCATTTACATTTATCATCGCATCTGCTCCACCGTTACAGCTTACTGGTGTCTGAGTATGATCACAAATCAACAAAGTAGGCTCCGTCAATTCCATTCCACACATGGTAATACACATCGGACTAGCCATGTTACGTACATAGATGGTATGCGTTCCAGCTGTCAGTCCATTAAAGGTTCCTGAGCTTTGGAAAGTCATATTATCTAAACTATATTCATAAGGAGTATTACCTCCAGTAGCTAATACTGTTATGCTTCCATCGTTTCCAGCATTACAAGAAATATGACTGAATGAAGTAATCGAACAATTAGGAGCAGACTGAGCAGCCAAGTCCACTTGACAGCTATTACTACATCCGTTTGCATCTATGACTTCTATATTTTGGGTTCCAGACATTAGACCCGTAAATAGATTACTGGTCTGACTTGCACCTCCATTGATTTTATATGAGTAAGGTAAGGTACCTCCCGTAGCACTTATAGTAACTGTTCCATCCTGAAGCATGCAATCAGTCAAGTCAGTTCCTACTGCATTACACACTAAAGCTTGCGGCTGATTTACAACTACATTACAAGAAGTCGTACATCCATTTACATCTCTAGTAGTTACTGAGTGTGAACCAGAGCTCAACATCGTAAACACATTGCTTACTTGCCATGCACCATTGTTTAAGCTGTATTCGTAAGGAGCAATTCCTCCTGCAGCGGTAATATTTATTGTTCCTGTCGCAGTGCCTAAACATAAGGCATCGGTAGCAGCTATGGTACATTCTAATAAAGCTGGTTCCATAATCATAACAGAACAGGTAGAAGTACAAAGGTTTCCATCTCTAACTGTTACCGTATGCGAACCAGCCGACTGACCAGAGAAATTACTTCCCGGTTGCCATGCTCCACCATCTATGCTATACTCGTAAGGAGTAACTCCTCCTGTAGCATTTACACTTACAGCTCCATCAGTTCCATTAATACACGAAACATCAGTACCTGCTAACTCACAAAGCAGTAAGGTCGGTTCTGTTAATAACATAGAACACATCGACATACACATCGGACTTCCTACATTTCTTACATAAATAACATGAAGTCCAGCACTCAATCCTGTAAAGGTATTTGAAGTCTGGAAGGTAGAATTATCTAGACTAAACTCATATGGACTAGTACCTCCTGACCCAGATACAGTAATACTGCCTGTAGATCCACCTTGACAATCTATGTTTTCAAAAGAAGTAACTTGACAAGTAGGAACAGAAGGAGCCGTTAGAGTAATATTACAAGTAGATGTACATCCATTGTCATCTCCGACAGTTATCGTATGTGTTCCAGCCATCAATCCACTAAACATGTTAGAAGGCTGTGGCGTACCTCCGTTTATAGAATATTTATATGGAGCAGTTCCTCCAGTAGCACTTATAGTTACCGTTCCATCTTGGACAGCACAATCAGAAACATCTGTTCCTGTCACTGTACATGATACCGCAGATGGCTCTCCTATCATAGCAGGACATATGGTCACACAGTTATTTACATCTCTAGTAGTTATATTATAGTTGCCCGCTGCAAGGTTTAAGAAAATTCCAGACGGCTGATAAGGCCCTCCATTTAAACTGTATTCATATGGAGCAGTTCCTCCAGACCCTGTAACTGTAAGCATACCTGTAGCAGCTCCGTTGCATAAAGCATCTTGAGCAGTGGTACTACAGCTAACTGCGGCGGGTTGAGAAATGGTAAATCCTGCTGTAGACATACATCCTAGCACATCCGTAACAGTTACTGTATAACTACCCACAGCTAAATTATTTACATCTTGATTATCATTGTCTGGATTTTCTGCACCATCATTACTCCAGTCATAGGAGTACGGAGCAGTACCTCCAGAAACATTTATATCTATGGCTCCATTTGATCCTCCATTACAGGAAACATCGGAAGCCAAACCATTTACTTCTATACCTGGCAGCAAGCTAACTTCTGTCTGACACACTTCCATAAATCCATTACCATCTGAGATAGTTACAGAATACGTACCTGGCAAGGCAGGTGTGACCATTGGATTTTGAACATTAGAGCTAAAACCTCCAGGACCTGACCAAGACCAAGATGATGCATCACCTCCGTTTTCACTTAAGGTTACTGAGGTACCTGGACACACCGGTCCATTGTTACTTACCATACATTCTATAGTCGTTACATGAATTCCTGCAGGATCATGATCATCTTCATCATTATTTTGATTACCAGTTTGCTGATCAGTAACCGGTCCATCATTTCCTGGATCACTATCTGTATTGCTATCTACATCTGGAGCAAAGGTACCATCATCAAATTCTTGGCTAGATATCTCAGAGAAATTAGTCAAGGTATCTCCAGCGAATGCTGGATCTATTGTTAAAGTAATATCAACTCCAGTACATACATTTAATGCTAGAGGTCCAGGAATCTGAATGAAAGCCTCATTGGACAAACCACCTGGAGTCCAATCAGGATCATTAAGAATCATACCTGATGGAATATAATCTACCAGCTCTATATTATAGGCTGGAACATTTCCTTGATTACAAACAGTCATCGTAAAGGTCACATCATCTCCTGCTTCAACTGCAAGCATTTGACTACTCGCAATAGTTTTGGTCAAAGCCAAATCCATACGTTTAGGAAAGATGCTCGCATCATCCTCATCGTCTTCTGATTGATCTCCATCATCGTTGTCTTCTTCACTATCTATGTCGGGGTCGGCAGCCTTGGTTATTTCTGCAGTATTGGTAATAGGCAAAATATCCATTGTGATATTACTGGCTATACATAGGCTTGGACATGATCCATTGTTTATTCTACCGATGTCCCATAAACCCGTTATAGGATCATAGGTACCCTGAGTAGTAGTATGACTCAAGTAACCGATTCCCATAGGTAATAGCTCCGTCACTTGGACACTATCTGCTGCAAAGTTTACAGTATCAGGAGCCATCATTCTATTACAAACTTCTATATTCCAAAATACAGTATCTCCTATGGCAACCGCTTCTAATAGATTAGTTGTCTTATCAGTAACTGCTGTTTTTTCTAATTCTAAATCTAGCTCCGGACATAAGACTCCCAAATCAATAGTTGTTAGACTATCTCCATTAGAAAGGAAGAATGGGTCTGTCTGGAAATTAGGATTTAGATCATTGTCTAAATCGTCTGTCGTTGCATCTTTGAGTGCCACTAAATAATTGCTAGATGCTAAGTCTAGGCCTATGATATATTCTCCTTGAGGTACTGGACCGAACAAGTAGGCACCATTTGCATCTGTAATCGTTGTTGCAATCGGCATCGTCGGATCTGTACTTCCAAATAGCTGAACGGTTAATCCTTCTATCGGTAAGTCATCTTGTATACCATTATTATTATCATCACACCAGACATAATTTCCTACATAAGTAAGTGCACAAGGAACTATGGTTACCTCAGCTGTGAAATCACCAGGACATCCATTTACATCTGTATAGGTCAGCACAAACTCATGTACCCCTTCTGGATATATTGAGGCATTTACATTTGTATTTGCGGCATTAGGATCAGTAAGTCCGAGAGAAGGTGACCACTGGTAATTTGTATTTCCTGTAGGTCCAGCTAAATTAAATTCATCAAATGGACAGGCTTGCAAACTCACTTCTCCATGTTCCTCTGGATAGATTGTAATCATGAATGTATCAAGAGCAGCACACTCTCCATTACTTATACTTCTTAGATAATATTCCCACTGGATGGTTGCTCCCGTGGTATTTTGGAATTGGTAATCTACTGGTGTAGTCGTTGTGCTCGTAAAGCCTACCGTGGAAGCTCCATTTATTCCTACCCACTCATAATCTACATTTGCAAGAGCTTCTGGGCCGATGTCTTCTATTAAGGTATTGCTACATACACTCCACTCGTCTTCTTCTATTTTTTGATTTAAAGTTGCATGAGCTCTGAAGCTAGTATTTGCACTACAAGCACAGGTAACCTCTGGATTTATTACTGCAATAACATTACAAGTCAATCCTGCTGGAACTAAAGTAGTGTCACATACCATAAGCGTTGCACCTGATGGTATTGCCATAGTTGTAGATACTGAAGAAAGGAGTATGTCTGTACTTCCGTCAAAGTCTCCATTATTATTTGCATCATTATAAAACTCCACAACTGTCGGTGTTCCTGCAGCTATATCCGTTCCAGAATTACTTATGTCATAGCAAAAAGCCAACTCTTCCATATCTGGAGGAGCCGCACAGGATGATATCGAAAGATTAGAAATATCTAAATCTGGCTTCACGATTTCTATCATGGCTGTCACCTCATCTGAGGTAGTTTTTACATCACAAAACTCATCAGTCGCTTCGCAGTAGACCACTTGAGAGTTAAAGGTTCTGATAATCAACTCGTAATCTCTACACTGCTGTGCAACATCTTCTGCTGCTACTTCAAAGGTGAAATCAATGGTTTCTCCGGCCATTACTCCATCGAGTAAATCAAAGAAAACCGTTTGGGCTCCGGCATTGGTTACCACTCTAGGGTTAGTAGCAGTAGCAGGTGTTGAATTAGAATTTGGAGAATATGACCCAGGAACATAGTTTATCCCAAAAGGCAATTCTACCATTACGCTATCCGTAGGACCTACAGGTAAACTTCCAAGTGCTAAAGAAAAATTAACTCCTAGCTCTACGTTGTTTCCTTCACAGGCATTAAGCACTTCATTTTCTGGGACAGACAAACTAGATACGTAGGAATCACTAATTCCATTAATTCTTATTTGAGGTCCAGGGCTAAATCTAAAGTTTGCAAATCTATCACAGGGGTCAAATGCCCAACTTAAAAATCGTACTCTAGAACCACTGAATGAACCACAGCCTACAAAGGTTCTGAAACGAACTAGTAAAAAGTTCATACCGATATCTGTAGTACCTGGAAGGCCATTGGCCGCTAGTAAGGCATCTTCTGGATCAAGTACTATATTATATTGTGTTCCACTTGTATTGGTAGGTTGGTTAGATGTTGTTACCCACGTAGGACTTCCTGAGGAAGGAACTGGATATGCAATTTCAAAACTTCCTGGGACAAAATCCATTCCTGTCGGAGTATTAAATTGGAAATTTATATCGTGTAGTGAACCAATGTCTGAACTAGACAATTGCACCACATACTCAACTTCGTCACAGAGGTCTGTAACGAAATCAACTGTAGGATCTGGAGACTGGACCATCATTCCTAATTCTGAATTAGGTATTTCTAAATATACAGATTGAGGAACTGTGCAATTGGCCTCAGCCGGAGATTCTGGAAGTCCTAAACAATCCCATCCAGTATTAATCTGGATAGAGTCTCTGTTACAGTTATTACTCGTTACACAAAACTCTAACTCTCTAGTCTCTCCTACTCCTAAATCACCTAGATTTACGACACCCACATTTACCGGTAGCATCGCATCATTAGTTAAATCATTTACTCCTTGGAAAATGATTCCACCACTTATATTTTCTAGTGTAAAGAAAACATTTTGTGCAGGCCCGCTTCCTATATTACTTATATCTACATTAAAGCAGGCTTCTTCTTCTGTAAGACTCTGATTTATACTATGTGGCTGTAGCACTATATCTGGCAACTCCGTCAGTTGAATGTAATCACCATTATAAATATTATTTCTATTAACAATAAATTCTGGCTGAACAGAATTATTAAATGGATCTATTACTCCTTGGTTAATTCCAATGGAAGTATCTATCGCTGTCCAAGTAGGCGAACAGAACATACTCTCTAGCATGTCGTATTCTGTAAATACGTCTATGTCTTTAAACGTGCCACCATCTTCATATTCTGAGTTACAGGTCGGTGATAAGGTCGGTGATGCATATAAATCCATCCCTTCGTCAAATCTCTCATATCCAATCTCTGCATAAACACACTCATAGTCTACGACTACGGTATTACCAGATATTGCAAAACATGGACTAGTGGTCATATCTAGCGTATATCTAGACCAGCTCAGGGTCGAACCTGTTTCTGTGAGATGTCCATTATTATCGTAGACTAACATTCTAAAGATGGTTCCCCATTCTAGATCTGAATTATTTACATAGGTCTGCTGTGTTATTCTGGCTATTTCTCTTACTTCAAATGGAAAATAATCAAAGGTCGTTGCACCCAATCTGAATAAATTTCGATGAGAATCGTAGACACTTGCTATATTTCCATATGGAGTTCCAAACTGGTTATTATCCATACCATCCTCACAGCCTCCTATCTCTCTATACACCCACTCGTTATGTGCACGAAATGGAATATACGTCATAGCCTCAGACAAAGTATTACATTGATAATGAGTGCCTGCATCATAGGGCTGATCTGTCAAATAATACTCTGATCCAAAGTTTACAAGGGTCTGAACAGTTCTATAATCCTTAAGTCTAAAGTCAAAATCTACTGCAATAGAATCTCCATGCTCGTAAACAAAGTCAGCCGGCATTCCAGCACAATTAAGATCTTTTAAGGACTGAACACTTAAGTTTGCTACCACTTTTTGATTATCTGGAAATAGCTGAACTAGATTACAATCATACATTCCTCCAGTACTGCTATCCCAAATCTGAACTCTAGCTGATAGAGGCGTAATCCCTGTATCTCCTAATGCATTTGTACCACTTCCAATAATAGGAACATTTATGGTTGCATAAGCATATTCAAAATTAGGTTTAGTAATAAGATTTACTCTACCTCCATAGCTAGCTCTAATAGTATCTCCGGTTATAAATCTTGAGGTGTTTACATTATTTAAATCTAGTGTACCAGGCTCTACGATTCCGTCATTATCTGGGTCATTTTCTCCAAAAGTCTGTCTCGATAAATCTAAGAAAGTAAAGACCATACCCTCACAAGGAGCACACACACAACCCTGTATCGTTGCCGTATGCGAACGTACTGCATCTAATTCTTCAAAACACTGAGTTCCATCCTCATCACATTCTGTAACGTAATGAGTTTGCTTAGTGATAGAAACTGTTTTATTACAGAAAGCTACTTTGGCCTCACCACAATCTGGTGTGGTTTTAAGTGTAAACTTGGATTGACGTAAGTCGAAACAAACATTATCAGATCCTCTATATCTAACCTTCAAAGTATCGGGACCACAATTATGGTCAGTATATTCTAGGTCATAAATCGGATATGCATCTCCAGTAGCATCCACCCAGGTAATACAATCTGTATTAATATCCCCAGATGTTCCTACCCAATCGATTGCTTCTGGCAGAATGTACCAGTCCTCGACATAAGCATTGTCTGAATTTATATGAAATCTATTATCATCATATGAGGCACCTACCTGAGGCTGCCCATTATTAGGACAATAGTAATTGAAGAAATAATTTTCTCCATCAGTTACATTCCAACAGGTATTATTTACCGTTCCGGAAAAATAATTACTTGTACCTTCTGCAAAGGTTCTTATATATTGTCTCAATCGAGGAGAAACCGTACTATTAGTCGAAGCAAAATCAAAAATCTCACACTCATCTGTATACTCTACATTTGCCAATCTCGGATAAGGCCAATTAAACTGATGATAAGCTGCGGTACAAGAACCACAATCTCCCTCATCATGATAAATACCGTATTCTATCAATAAAGTATCCCCTGGAGGAATTAATAAATCAGCATTTCTATACTCCATTCTCCATATCGCTGTAGCATCACCGTCGTGACAATGAGTAACATATCCATGCGTAGGAGAAATTAAATCTCCGATTTCCACAAGATTGGCGGTAGGTGAGGAAGCCAAAGGAGTAAGCGTACTTCCATTTTTAAAATTGAAGGTTACACTATTCTCATCTATAGCCCATGGAATATAATACCAGCTATGATTATGAGTTATAAGATCAAACTCCTTAACCAACATATTAGCATTTCCATCATTTATTATTACGAAGCTGTAAGTAAGATTTTCATCATTATCATAACAATCTGTATAATATGGTCTATCCTTATAATCCACTTCAGAATTAAAAGTTGCAAAGTAATCTGAAGCTCTGATATCTGGACCTAAGAACCCAAATCTCACCCCAGTAAAAGATGTCGGTGTTTCCTGGCAGACTTCTGTTCCATCACAGCCATAGTAAGCTGTTCTTTCTATATCTGGAATTATATCACCTGCGGCTGGACATGCGGTCGTCTCCCACACCTCACAAACAATTAGCTTTTCATTAAACTGAAATAGATTGGGGTCTTGAACTGGATTAGGGTTAAAGATTTCTGCAGTTGCAATCTCATTTGCATCCATGCGGAAATATAAACTGTCTCCAGAAGAAGATGTAAATGCAAGAGGCACATCCATTCCTGCGACCACGATTTTATTTAAAGTTAAATTAGGATGTGAGTTTACTACACAATAGGTGAATTCTCTTAGAGATCCTTCTCCTCCATTTACGACATCTACTTTAAGTGTATCGATTAATCCAAAGGCAGCATCAAATAAATTATTAGTCGTGGCATTTCCCTGAATCGCAGGAAATGAGATTACAGGATTTACCACCTCAAAATTTGGAGAACCCTGGTTAGTCAATTCAGATTCTCCACCTGTATAACATAGATCCAAAGAGTAGTTAGTAGATGAGCTACTCAATGCTAAAGCTAATCCATCACAATTTACATCTAGATCATAGGATATTACTTTTATCTCTCCTATTGCAAAATCCCCAACATCGAAAACAGCTGGTGCTGCCGAAATTTCTGAACCTGGAGTAGTTACGGAACCAGTCATATAGAATATTCCACTCGGAAGATTTAATTTAACCGTTGCATCCTCCAGCACTTCACCACTTATGTTTTGCAGTTGGATAGTATGAGTCTGTGCATCTCCACAGACAGCAAGCCTATCAAAATTACCAATGGGCAACTGATACTGTACGTTAAAATCATTTTGAGTAAAACTAATCTGAGCAATTAGTATAAAGATTACTCCTGCAAAAAATCTGGAAACATGAAATCTGGTCATCTCGATCTTGTTTAGATACATAATACGCTAGCCCCACAAGAGATATACTCATGAGCCCGAACATGTAAAAAATCGGTATGACAAAAATGCCTTTTGGGAAGGCCTCTTTTTAAGTAAATGAAATGATACTGCGATGGGCACTATGCACTAGGTATAGCGATGCAGTTTTGTGTATTATTAATATTGTAAAAAAGACAACTTCAGGTGTCTAATGCAAAACTACGACAATAAATTACATATTACAATTTTTTATAATATGTTATGCGTTAAATAAAAAAGCTCCTACCGAAATGAATCGATAGGAGCTAAAATTAACGGTATTATTTAAATTATAACCTGATCATCTGCTTGGTCACTTGCTGATCGTCGATTACTAGTGAGTAGTTGTATACTCCGCTCACTGGTATCAAATCTTCTGTAAGCATAATCTCATTCATACCCTGCTCTAGGGTAACTTTCTTAGAATGGATTAATCTACCAGTGAGATCTTTTATAATTATTCTTCCTTCCTGATCTGCATCTACTTCTACCTTAATCATCGTGGACTTATTCCATGGATTAGGTTCGTTCTGATGCATAACCATATGAGCTGATGCTTTTTCTTGTGCTATTGTATTTATAGGATCTAGTGATACTCCGATTTCTTCATATCGAGTTTCTCTAGCCTCTTCTACAATTTGCTCATAAGCTTCTGCTCTCGTTACTGTACTAGTTAATGTCAATATCTCTGACAATCTCTGACCAACTTGCTCCTCTCCTACTTCTAGAGTTAAAGTAAACAGGTTCTTCTTATTAGCTATTGTCATAGACTCTCCATCTGTTCTGTTCCAACTCATCGTGCTTACTCCTTCTTCTAACTCTGCTACATTGGATTCTGCTATTGATAATAATCCAGCTTCTACTTTATCTATGCTTAAGCCTTTATGCTCTAGCGTAAATTGCATACCACTGATATTATTAAAGTTTTCTGAACTGATCACTACTTCTACTATACCTTCTTCTAGGATTACATCTTCGTATCCTAAGTTTAAGGTCTTATCGCTTCTTCTATCTGCAACCTCTGCTCGTAGATTAGGAACTACACTTCCGTTTACATCTCCGATCTTAATTCCTATGAAGTTTATCCACATGCTACCTTCTAACTCATCTATTCCATAAGCCTCTGGGAAGCTTAGATCTAGCGGGTTTACATCTGGTGCAAACTCATAGAGTGCATTTACAAATCTCCAACTCTCGTTAGATGGATACTCTTCGTATACTCCTAAGATCAACTTACGTAGTTGTATAAGGTCAATCGCTGTAATGTTTTCATCATGATTAATATCTGCAGCGATGTGCTTATATGGACTATTCAGTAACTGAGTCTGTAGTATGTGCTTCTGGATTAATACTAAATCCAGAGTACTTACTCCGTTCAGCACATCGTTGTCCTTTCCTGGATCGATCGTGTACTCTCCTCCTAGTGGCATATCTACGAAGTCATAGAGTCCATCTTCTTCTGTCATATCCTGTGCACCTGAACCTATTAACTCTACTTCTACTTCTTCTACAGATTCATCTTCCTCTGTAAAGACTCGTCCACCGATAGTAGTCATACCTCCATTATCAGGACATAGATTATCATTATCCTGTACATCTACGAAGGTGCTACAGAAACTCTGATTTCCAAAGATATCCGTTACCCATAACTGTACTCCTTGCTGACCTACGTCATCACAGTCGAACACTATGTTGGTCTCGTTTATATCGGCACTTACACTTAAGGTTACCGGATAACCACATGGATGACTACTTCCTTTATCAAAATCGCTCGCCCAAAGGATAGCCATATTTGTATCAGGAATATTATCGCCGTCTGTATCCATCAACGTTAGATTTACACTCAGGCCTTGTAGACAAATAGCTACTGGTGCTTTTATGTTTCTAACTTCGAAGGTATGAGAACCTTGATCCTCGTTTCCACATCCGTCCAGTACTAACCAGTGTATAGTGTGTACTCCTATCGGATAGTCTCCACTTGCATCACTAGTATTTCCTGCAAGGTCTGTAGTTCCATCACTGTCTAAATCTATCTCGTAGAAATAACTCAACGGTATATTCATAGGACAATCATCCGTAGCCGTTATACCCAGTGTTACGAAGGCATCTCCACAATCTGCGGCTATACTTTCTACCACGATATTCATTAAACCACTTTGGATTTCTGGATCCGTTTCGTTGTTGATTTTGATTTCCTGTACATGACTCCAAGTTAAGAAGGTACCATCTGCAGCTCTTTGACACCAGTCAATCACTGTCCATGTTCTTAATATCTTGAAACACGCTGTAGGATCACTTGCAAAGTTGAAGGTCTGATCTTCAAAATCTACACCCACTAAATCACAAGCATCTTCTGAGATAACTGGGAAATTAAATCCTGCTGGTAGATTATCAGGAGTCGCATCCTCAAAATCACACATCGACGTCGTCTCAAAATCTAGAGGGAAGATAATATCAGCATCCGTAAACGGACTGTTATTAACCACTCTTATAACTTGATTACAACTCAACGTTCCACCTACTCCATCTGGAGCTCTAAATCGTCTAACGATTCTTCCTAGTCCACAGTTATCAATTTCCACTATCGGAGCAATCTCATCTACAACTAGATTATCTGCACAATCATCCATGATTTCTGGCATTCCAAACTGTAGTGCCAGGTTATTTACATCAAATATTGCTGGACACTCTAGCACAACATTATCGAGGCAAGTTATGGTAGCTGCTGTCTTATCTTGAACTTCTACATTGACCATACAGTCGTTAAAGTTGCCGCTCATATCGAATACTCTGAATACTACTAGTAGCTCCTGTCCGATGTCAGTACAATCGAAACTTACGCTAGGACCAAATGTAGTCAGATCCATTCTTCTTACTTCGAATCTATCGATCGCACAGTCATCAAAACTTCCATCATCGAATACTTCTGCAAAGACTTCTACCATACCATCGTTCTGTAAACTCACTACTGTATTTCCATCACAGAGTACTGTAGGCTGAGTATTATCCATAACCGTTACCATCATCGTACATGTACTACTGTTCTCACAGCCATCGTACGCTACATAAGTAATCTCATGTGTTCCCACTTCTAAAGAAGCCTGTCCACCATTGCCATCGATAAATGGTCCTCCTGTAATTATATCCACTTCTACTGGAGTGTTACAATCATCAGTAACCGTTGCTGGAGGCAACATAAATGTCGCTATACAATTATCTATTCCACCATCTGTCGTGACAGTCATATCTGCAGGACAAGTAATCGATGGAGGAGATAAATCATTGATTTCGATAATTTGACCGAAGGTCAGAGCATCTACTACTGATCCACACCACCACTCTCTCACAGTCCAGTTTCTTACAAACTTGTTATGACAGTTATCAGCTCCTAATGGAATATCCTGGAAGCTTACCATCAGATTACAAGTCTCGCTCTGATTTACAGGGAAGATAGAAACTCCATCTATAGTAGGTACTCCTGTTACACTTACATCTGTGCTCGTCGTACAAACATCACTAGTAAAGGCTGCTGGGAACGTTACTGTTCCACTTGCTACTCTCAGTACATTTATAACCTGATTACATATCTGACTTTCGTTTCCTTGAGAATCCACAGCTTTATAACTTCTAGTTACAGTTGCTAATAAATTATCAGGATCACAATCATTATTTACATCTATTACTTCGTTAAGAAGAACTAGTTCAGCTCCTCCACAATTATCCATAATAACTGGTGGAGTAACTGCACTTAGATCAGCTGCAGCTGCACTACATGCAAACACTTCTTGTGGCATTCCACAATCGAGTGCTGGAGCAAACTTATCTTCTATACATACTCTAGACCAGCATGAGTTCATGTTACAATCTGGTAGGCTTACACTTACGTTAAAGCAGTTACCTAGGTCCGTGAAGTCAAACTGATTATCAACAACATCTCCATCGTCATTAGTTATAACTATCTCATATAGAGATGGAGCATTTGCAGATTCCTCAGCAAGTAACATTGCTGCTGTAATCTCACTCGTACAGTTATTATCTAAACTTAGATTTATGTTTCCTATACAGGCAAACTCATGACAGGTTAGTAATACTAGTAATACTGGATCATGATCATCTTCATCTGCAATTCCATCGCCATCTGTATCGAAACCATTTTCCATAATCATACCATCACTATCGCCTCCTGGTACACCACCTGGATCATTAAATGCATTATCATCAGCATCAGAATCCACATCATCATCTGACCTATCGTTTCCTTCATCATCTAGTGAACCTGAGATTTCTGCAAAGTTGAGTACTTCTATAGTACCAGCTGCTGCAGGATCAATTATCAGATTTAATTGAATGTGTGCTGAATCACCAGGATTCAATGGTCCATCTTCAATATAGGTAAGATTAGTAGCTCCTTGTGACCATCCCGTATTAAGCGATGGATCGAATAATAGTGGAGCATTTAGATAATCTGTTACCTCTATCTTTTCTGCTATAATATTTCCTTGGTTATAAACCGTAATCCAGTACTCAATTGTATCACCGAGTGCTACAAGTGGGTCTGGTAGGCTAACCGTTTTCTGTAGTGCTAAATCAAATATTTCTATAGTAGCTGGATCGTTATCATCTTCGTCTCCATCTTTATTATCCTTATCTCCATCTACTGTTGTATCGTTAGTAGGATCATTATCACCTGTACTATCGATGTCTTCATCTGTAATGTCATTGCCATCTTCGTCTTGGAAACTTTCTACCTCTGCAACATTTGTATATCCATCAACTGATGCTGGATCACAAGGCTGAACGACTACATCTATAGATAATACTTCCGACATACCTCCTGTAATCGGACCTACAATCGTAGTGGTCGCGATACTTTGACTCGAGTCAAATGTCCATACAGTATCATTAGAAGCTAGGTACTCGTACCCACAAGGGATGAAGTCATTTACTTTAATGTTATGTAAGGCTTCTGCCCCTTGGTTAAATACCTCTATCTCAAAAGTCACAGTCTGTCCATAACTGTATGGTCCAGGAGTTACTATGTCTTTTAATAGAGCTACATCTATAGGTGTCGTTATACCTGCATCAACATCTCCTGAATCATCATCCTGTGGATCATAACAATCAGAAGCACCAGTCATCTGATTTGCATCATTTGCACTATCTGCTCCTGCACAAGAAGAACTATCTCCTTCTGTAAATTCTGCTCCATCTAAGGATTCTCCAGCAGCATTAGGTAAATCGAACACCACAAAGTATTCTGTTCCTGCTACAAGACAGAAGTCAGCATCGCCATCTTCTCCTGATCCGAACTTATACTCTCCATCATCATCTGTAGTATCAGATGCTAGAGCATTACCTGGTGATGTGTCAGTTTCTCCACACTCAAATAGATATACATCTACTCCTGGTACTCCTAACTCATTAGCTGGGTCATGACATCCGTCTTGATCATTATCAAAGAATACCTCTCCTGCTAACTCCTCACAAGGCATGATACCTGCATCTACATTGCTATCGTCATCATCCTCGTCTGGACCATAACAATCTGATGTTCCAGTAGCTGGATCTACATCACTCATATTATCTGCACCTGTACAAGATGAACCATCACCGTCTGTTAAGGCAAAGTCATCATAGGTCTCACCATCAGCAGTAGGCACATCGAATAATACGAAGTAACTCATTGCTGGATCTAGACATACATTAGCATCTCCTTCTTCTTCTGGACCGAACTCATACTCACCATCTGCATCTGTTACATCAGAAGCCAATGCATTTGCTGGAGACGTATCAGTCTCACCACATTCGAATATGTAAACATTCATTCCTACAACAGGTCCTTCTGTTGCCTCATCCTGACAGCCATCAGCATTATTATCAAAGAATACTTCTCCTGAGATATTTTCACATGGTGTAATACCAGCATCTAAACTAGAATCATCATCGTCATCATCTGGATCATGACAGTCTGTCGTTGCTGTAGTAGGATCTGTATCATCAGAAGTATCATCTCCTGCACAGCTCGCACTATCCCCATCCGTTACAAAGAAGTCTTCATGTTGCTCTCCATCTCCGTTAGGAATATCAAACAATACAAAATATTCTATATCTGGATGCAGACAAACTTCTGCAGTTCCTTCTTCTTCTGGACCGAATGCATATTCTCCATCAGCATTAGTTGTGCTCGTTCCTAGAGCATTAGCTGGGGAAAGATCAGTCTCTCCACACTCAAAGATGTGAACATCTACTCCTTCTACACCTGTCTCTGCTGCATCGTCTTGACATCCATTTGCATTCCAATCGTAATATACTTCCCCTGATATTTCCTCACATGGAGTAATACCCGCATCTATATCATTGTCATCATCGTCATTATCTGGACCATAGCAATCTGATACTCCTGTATCAGAATCTACATCATCTGAGGAATCAGTACCCGCACATACATCTCCATCTCCTGCACCATCTCCTTCTCCATCAGAGAAATAGTGGTCCTCAAGTGGATCTCCAACTGCAGATGGGAAATCGAATACTACGAAGTACTCTAGTCTAGGGTTAAGACATGGATCATCTGTAGAATCTACGCTATACTCATCACCGAACTGATAAGTACCATCTGTAGTAGTCGTACTGGCAACAGGAGCAGCGGTAGCAGGATCATCTCCACACTCGTATACACTTACGTTTACTGGATCCGTTACTAAGCTTTCTGTTGCATCATGACAACCATCGTTATCATAGTCATAGAAGATTGCTCCTCCTAGTATCTCACATGGATGCATAATTCCTGCATCTATATTTTCATCAGCATCGCCATCGCGACCATCAGTATCCGATGGATCATGACAGCTAGATTGTCCTGTATTAGGATCTATGTTATCTCCTTCTCCTGAGAACAAGCAACTCGGTGCTGCCGTATTTTCTGAGAAGTAATAATCTTCTAGTGCCTCACCTGGACCATTAGGTATATGGAATTCTACGAAGTATTCTGTACCAGCTTCTAAACAAATGTCTGCACCTGGGTCATCACTATCGATTCCAAACTCATACATACCATCACTGGTAGAGGTAAATGCTGCGGGCTGATCCAATCCTGGTATATCACCACACTCGTAAAGAACAACTTCTATAGTTTGATCATTTACTAGTGGCTCGTTAGGATCTTGACATCCATCATTATTATCGTCATAGAAGATTTCTCCTCCTAGAGATTCACATGGTGGTGTGATACCTGCATCTATATTCTCATCACTATCGCCATCTGCTCCGTCTTCATTATTAGGATCATAACAATCAGAGTATCCAGTCGTAGGATCTACATCGTCTGAACCTCCGGCAGTCTCACATGCTGGAGATGCCATTCCTTCTGTAAATTCAAATCCATCTAGTACTTCTCCAGCTCCCATAGGGATATCAAATACTACAAAGTATTCTGTTCCTGCATCTAAACATACCTCTGCTCCTGGGTCATCACTACCCATTCCGAACATGTATTCTCCATCATTTACACTAGTAGATGCAACTGGTGCATCTGTACCTGGTGTATCTCCACACTCGTAGACAGAAACATTAATCGCTTCCATTACTAAACTTTCTCCACCATCTTGGCAACCGTTGCCATTATCATCGTAGAAAATCTCTCCTGCCATACTCTCACATGGAGGCATTATTCCAGCGTCCAAATTCTCATCATCGTCTCCATCTCCTGAATCGTCATCACTAGGGTTTACACAAGCTGTAGCTCCTGTAGTCGGATCTACATTATCAGACTCTCCTGCCAGTTCGCAGGCCGCATCTGCTGTACCATCAGTGAAACCATAATCCTCTAGTGCCTCTCCTACTCCGTTAGGAATATCGAAAACCACAAAGTATTCTGTATTTGCATCTAAGCATATATCTGCTCCTGGATCATCGCTATCTATCCCAAACTCATACTCTCCATCAGATACTGTCGTACTCGCTGCTGGCTGATCCACACCTGGTGTATCTCCACACTCATACAAGCTTACTCCGATATCTTCCATCACTAGTGATTCTGTTCCATCCTCACATCCATTGCCATTTGTATCATAGAAAATCTCTCCTGATATCCTCTCACATGGTGCGGTGATACCTGCATCTATATTATCATCGCTATCTCCATTAGCATCATCATCTCCTGGATCATAACATCCTGAAGTACCTGTGGTCGGATCTACATCGTCAGACTGACCTGAACCCATACAAGTCGCACTAGCCATTCCGTCTGTGAATTCAAATCCATCAAGCACCTCATTAGCTCCCATAGGAATATCAAATACTACAAAGTATTCTATATCAGATGACAGACAGACATCTGCACCTGGATCGTCGCTATCTTCTCCGAATTCATACATACCATCTGCGACATTTGTAGAAGCAACTGGAGCATCAACTCCTGGTGTCTGTCCACATTCAAATAGCATTACGTTTATAGACTCCATAACTAGACTTTCGCCTCCGTCCTGACATCCATTTGCATTATCATCATAAAATATCTCTCCTCCTAAGGTCTCACATGGAGGTGAAATACCTGCGTCGATATTATTATCATCGTCTCCGTCTCCATCATCAGAATCATCTGGATCAAAACAACTAGACGTTCCTGTAGCAGGATCTACATTATCAGAATCACCTGCTATAGCACATGCACCACTCGCTACTCCTGGGGTAAACTCATAGTCTTCAAGAGCTTCTCCTGGACCATTAGGTAAGTCAAATGCTACGAAGTATTCTGTACCTGCATCTAGACAAATGTCTGCTCCTGCATCATCACTATCTTCTCCAAATTCATACTCTCCATCTGACACAATTGTTGAAGCTAAAGGCTGATCTACTCCTGGCACATCGCCACACTCGTATAAAGAAACTTCTATATCGAATAGTGCTAATGATTCATTAGAATCTTCACAACCATCTCTGTTTTCATCTACAAAGATTTCTCCTCCGAGTGACTCACATGGTGGAGTAATTCCTGCATCTACATTTTCATCACCTCCGTCTTCTGAAGGATCAAAACATTCAGAATCTCCTGTTGCAGGATCCACGTCATTGCTTTGGCCTGCAGCCTCACAAGCAGCATCTGCCATACCCATAGAGAAGGCATAATCTTCTAAATTTTCTCCGGCTCCGTTAGGAATATCGAAGTGTACAAAGTATTCTACATTAGGTGGTAAACAGATGTCCGCTCCTGCATCATCACTGTTTTCACCAAACTCATATTCTCCATCAGTAACTGTAGTAATTGCTGTCGGCGTATCTACACCTGGCACATCACCACACTCATAGAGAGATACCGTTACATTGGTCATAACCAGACTTTCGCCTGGATCTTGACATCCATTTTCATCTTCATCAATGAAAATCTCACCAGCTAATTCCTCACATGGAGGTACTATACCTGCATCTATATTTTCATCAGAATCTCCATCATCTGTATCATCATTATTAGGATCATGACATCCTGATGCTCCTGTAGTAGGATTTACATCATCTGAATCACCAGTAGCTGCACATCCAGGATCTAGAGGTGCTGAAGAAAATTCGAAATCTTCTAAAGGATCCCCTGGAGCACTAGGTATATCAAATACAACAAAGTATTCTGTTCCTGCTTCTAAACAAACATCTGCTCCTGGATCATCACTGGTTTCTCCGAAGGCATACATACCATCACTTACTGTAGTAGAAGCAACTGGGAAGTCTACAGCTGGATCATCTCCACACTCGTAGAGAGATACATTTATGTTTTCCATTACTAGGCTCTCACCCGTATCTTGACATCCGTTGTCATCAAGGTCGTAGAATATTTCTCCTCCTATTTGCTCACATGGAGGAACTATTCCTGCATCCATATTATCATCTCCGTCGCCATCGCTATCACCAGGGTTTTCACAATCTGTAGCTCCCGTTGCAGGATCTACGTCACTAGAATCTCCTGCTGCCATACAAGCTGCATCAGCCATACCGGAGGTAAATTCAAATTCTTCTAGTGCCTCTCCTATTGCATTAGGAATTTCAAATACAACAAAGTATTCTGTATCTGGCTCAAGGCAAATTTCTGCTCCTGGATCCTCACTATCTGGACCGAATTCATATTCTCCATCCGTTACTGTGGTACTCGCTGCTGGAGCATCTACTCCTGGCACATCGCCACACTCATATAACATTACATCGATAGCCTCCATAACGAGCATCTCATTTGGATCTTGACATCCATCTTCATCTCCATCGTAGAAGATCTCTCCTCCTAATGTCTCACATGGAGGTGTTATCCCTGCATCTAGATTTTCGTCATCATCGCCATCTGCTCCGTCATTATCATCAGGATCTACACAACCAGTAGCCCCTGTCGCAGGGTCTGCATTGTTAGACTCTCCTGAGGTTGCACAAGCACCTGAAGCTACTCCTTCTGTGATGGAGAAATCTTCAAGAGCTTCTCCAGCTGCATTAGGAATATCAAAGACTACAAAATAATCCGTACCTGCTTCTAGACATATGTCTGCTCCCATATCATCGCTATCTACACCAAACTCGTATTCTCCGTCTGAAACTGTAGTACTTGCTAGTGGCTGATCTACTCCTGGAGTATCTCCGCACTCGTAAATAGAAACTTCTATGTTTTCCATTACTAATGTTTCTCCTGGATCTTCACAACCATCTCTGTTATCGTCATAGAATATTTCTCCAGATATACTCTCACAAGGAGGTGTTATACCTGCATCCATATTATTATCTCCATCTCCATCTCCGCTGTCATTATCGTTAGGGTCTTGACAATCTGTTTGTCCAGTAGCAGGATCTACATCACTAGACTCTCCTAGAGCCATACAACCTGCATCAGCCATACCCATAGTAAATTCATAGTCTTCTAAGCTTTCTCCTCCTGCATTAGGAAGATCAAATACTACAAAGTATTGAGTTCCTGGCATCAGACATACGTCTGCTCCTGGATCATCACTATCCTCTCCGAATTCATACTCTCCATCATTTGTAAATGTAGAGGCTGTAGGTGTATCAACTCCCGGAGTCTGTCCACACTCGTATAACATTACACCAACTATTTCCATAACTAGTGACTCATTACCGTCTTGACAGCCATCTCTATCATCGTCGTAGAAGATCTCTCCTCCTAAACTTTCACACTGAGGTGTAATACCTGCATCTACATTATTATCACTGTCTCCATCTCCACCATCTGCATCATCAGGATCTACACAACCAGAAGCTCCCGTTGCAGGATCGATATCATCAGCTTCTCCACTTAGGGCACATGCCGGATCTGCAGTTCCTGTAGAGAAATCAAATCCTTCAAGGTCTTCGCCTGGTGCATTAGGAATATCAAAAACTACAAAGTATTCTGTTCCAGCTTCTAAACAAATGTCAGCTCCTGGATCATCGCTTCCTTCTCCAAACATATATTCTCCATCATTAACTGTAGTGGCTGCAGCTGGTGCATCTACACCTGGCGTATCTCCACATTCGTATAATGAAACATTAACATCATTCATAACTAACGGCTCCATTGCATCTTGACAGCCGTTATCATCGTAGTCGTAGAATATTTCTCCTGAAATGCTCTCACATGGAGGAGTGATACCTGCATCTACGCTATTATCATCATCTCCATCAGTTGCATCATCATCATTAGGATCGAAACAGTCAGACATACCAGTCGCTGGGTCTACATCATCGCCTTCGCCTGCGGCGTCACAAGAAGCACTTGCCATTCCAGCTGTAAACTCATAGCCGTCAAGAACCTCTCCAGCTCCCATAGGAATATCAAATACCACAAAGTATTCTGTTCCTGGCATCAAGCATATTTCTGCACCTGGGTCATCACTATCTGGACCAAACTCATATTCTCCATCAGAAACAGTTGTACTTGCTGCAGGTGGATCAACTGAAGGATCATCACCACATTCAAAAAGCATTACGTTTATAGGCTCCATTACTAGAGACTCTGTCCCGTCTTCACATCCGTTACCATTAGTATCATAGAATATCTCTCCACCTAGTGTCTCACATGGAGGTGTGATACCTGCATCTACATTTTGGTCATCATCACCATCACTTCCGTCATCATCATCTGGATCAAAACAACCAGAAGCTCCAGTTGCAGGATCTACATTATCAGATTCTCCTGAAACCGCACAGGCTCCTGAAGCATCATTAGATGAGAACTCAAACTCTTCAAGAGCTTCTCCTACTGCGTTAGGTATATCAAATACTACAAAGTACTCTGTATCATTTTCTAAACAGATGTCTGCACCTGGATCATCACTATCTTCTCCAAACTCATACATACCATCTGTTACAGTGGTAGTTGCAGCTGGCTGATCTACACCAGGTATATCACCACACTCATAGATGCTTACTTCTATCGGTGCATCATCTACTAGTCCTTCTCCTGGATCTTGACAGCCATCATTATTCGTATCATAGAATATCTCTCCTGCCATCTCGTAACATGGAGGCATTATACCTGCGTCCATATGGTTATCATCGTCTCCGTCTCCACTTCCTGGACCTTCACAATCGGTTGCTCCAGTATTAGGATTTGTATCCGTTCCATTCCCATCAGGACAAGAAGCATCTGGCATCATGTCAGAGAATGAATAATCTTCTAATGGTTCATTTGCATTATTAGGAATATCGAATACCACGAAGTATTCTGTATCTGGTTGTAAACATACGTCCGCACCAATGTCATCACTTTCTGGACCAAATTCGTACTCGCCATTCATTACTTGTGTAGTGGCAGCTGGAGGATCAACTCCTGGCATATCTCCACATTCATATAGCGTAACGTTTATGGTCTCCATTACTAAACCTTCTCCAGGATCTTGACAACCGTTGTTGTCATCATCGTAGAAAATTTCGCCACCGAGCGACTCACATACTACTTCTATAACTGCATTATCCTCGTCATCCTCTGACTGATCTCCATCATCGTTATTTTCTTCTGAATCTATATCCTCCTGGTCAGAGCCAGAAATCTGAGCTGTATTCTCTATCATACCCATTGCGTCTATAGTAACATCAATGAGTAGCGTTTCACAAGTTCCACTGGCAAGTGTACTTATGTCCCACTGATTAGTCGTAGGGCTATAGTTACCTGTGGTCTGTGTATGTTGTACATAGGTAACTGCACCTGGAAGCTCATCTGATATTTCTACATTAGTAGCATCAAACTTCAGCCCTAGAGCGTCATCCGCTATATTACAAACCTCTATTTCATAAGTAATCTGACTTCCTATAACTACAGGACTCGGAATATTTATGATATTCTTTTCTAATTCTAAATCCACACATTCCTTTCCATCTAGCGTAACTACATTAGAAACACTTGGACAGATTGCTCCTGGCAAGAATGCCTTAAGGAAATAATCTCCAGCAACCGTCGGTCCATTCCATGTATTGGTCGTACCGATAAATTCTAATATTTCGGCACCGCTCTGAATGGAGTACCACTCATAAGATTCAAAACCAGACAGTCCAGTAAGCGTTCCTGCTTCTTGACACAGACAGAATTCTTCTCCAGTTATAGTTGTTACTCCATTAGGATTATAAGTAACTGCATATTCAATATTGAAAACACAATCATCGCTAAATTTAATTTCTACATCATATACTTGATCTGCTGTAAGATCGCATACTTCAGGTGTAGCAGAGGTTGGATCATCAAGACCTAAGGTAGGTGACCATGTTATTGTGGCACCATCTTCTAACTCTGCAGGAATCATTAAATCTAAATCTACACAGTCCTCTGCACATATGTCGGCAACCTGATCTTCTGCGACCCAATCTCCGATGGATTTCAAGTCAACCATATCCATGATCTCACATTCTCCAGTTCCACCTGTCACAACAAGTTTTACTGGATCAGTACCTGGTATTCCAAAGCCTGAGGCCAATTCTATACTTAACATTCCCATACCATCATCTGTGATGGTACCACCTGCTGCAGGATCGAGAGTAATCTCGTAATCTCCACAAGTCTCAAGCATGAGTGGTTGTGTAGGACACAATACAACACATTCTTGTAAATCAGCTATGAAGGATGGAGAAAGATCCATAATCGGAGTCTCTTCTGAATCACAGGCACAATCTGTTTCGTACGTTTGTTTTATTATAATCGGACAAGACTGTATCGCAGCTATATCAAGACACATCATAACAGTCGTTGTCTCTCCTGGAGCTAAACTCACTGCATGGTCCATTCCATTTAATTCTGGATCGAACGAATCCAAGGCACCATTGGCCGTTACATCATCATGAATACCTACTCTCACATTTCCATCGTAAGTAGGACCTGGGTTAGATAAATCTATTTCGTAACATACTTGTACAGGATCCTCGCTTGCTACACAATCTGCACTTACTCTTACATCAGTTGTTTCTAAAGGTGCTTCTAAATCTATAAGTATTACAGGATTCAAACTATTCTGTACGAATACTGCACATTCGTCAGGTGGCCCAGGATTACATGAAACTGCTTCTACTACACTCTTAATATCCGCTGCAATAGGAATTTGCCCACAAGGAGCATCTTCTTTCATCGCTGCTTCAAAGGTTAGTGACCACGACTGTCCCGGTGGAAGTACCGGTGAGTGAACACAAACTTGTATATCATTTCCAAGAGGTGTTTCTGTTATATAATCTGGTACAAAACCATTAGTAAACATTACACTACCTGGGGAATAATCTAGATACTCACCTGGGATTATGATACAGGTAACCACACTATCTGTTGTAGGATTATCAGAAACGTTTAAGGCTGTGAGGCCAAACTCGTTCATCAAACCACCACAATACAATTCTGAAGGACTACCTACTGCAAGTATCTGAGCATGATCTGCTGGATCAGCACCATTTACTATCAATGCTGGAGCCTCTACATTTCCGGAAGATAAAGCATCAGGTCCACAAGGATCCGAAGCAAGAGATTCAGTATTCGGCTTAGACCCAGAAAGGAACTCATCACAATTGGTTGTAACCTCAAATCTGAAAGAGACAGTGTTACTATCTTGAGTTACGCTCACACCTGGTAGTCCGAACATATCAATATGGCTACTCCAAAGCACATCATCTGACCAAGCATAATTCAATCCATTTACTAGATCTGGATCAGGTACACCTGTCCAAGCCCCAAAGTTACCAGTCATATCAACTGTTCCTCCTGGATAGGCAACCTCCCAAGAACCCGGGATTACTGATAGTCCAAAAGGAAGAGTGAAGTTAGGCTCCATATTTAGGAGCACTAAATCTTTTACGTTTTTAGTTCTTACATGGAGGGTAAAGGTCTCACAGAGGTCGATGCCATCTGGGAAACTAAACCACTCTGTCTGTAAATCTGCTTCTCCAAATATATATGCATAACATACCTCAGACGATGCACATGCACCACCTCCACCTATGGCTGCCCTTACTTCATCAGGAGAACATCCAGAGCTAGCTCCTACACAAATTTCTGGAGGCAATGAACCAGGTAATGGACAGAATAATAAGGTAGTTTTTACAAAAGCACTTATACAATCTGTTGACGCTAAGGTCGTAGAAGGAAAATCAACTTGATATTTCTTTATTTGTCCATCATCAGAAATGAGCGTAGTTACTAAAGGCATTGTACCAGCGGCATCTAAGCAAACTCCCTGGAACATTACCGCATTAGGTGTGGTGACGTAGCCACTAAAGCCTGTAGCATCCATAGGATCAGGATTACAGAATTCTACTTCTTTTATTTCTATACTAGAACCTGGTGCTCCAGCTGCTATTAGATCTGAACCGTCAACATTGGCTGCACTAAGAGGTATTCCTGGTTCTACTTCAGAATCATTTACAAATACTACTCCTTGAGTATCGTCTAATTTACAGAAAAGTGTATCTAGATTTAATAAATTATAATAATTAGTATTATGAACGGCAGGAAAACCTGCAGCAACAAGTTCGTCTACTATAGTAGCCGAGGGTGCAATTGTAGTTCCATTTCCAAAAATTGTCATAGTACTAATTGCACACTCTGAAGGTAGACCTCCTATGTAACACCAATCTGCCAATAATTCATAATCTAATACGCCATTTAAAGGTGCGGGACATAACATACAATAATCATAGGTCAATCGTATTGTATCACAATTCCCTAATCCAATACCCAATCCTTGGAATCCTTGATCATACAAGTCGATAACGATAGCTCCTTGAGTACCTGAGTCCACTGAACAAAGAACATCTGAATATCCAGCGACCGGACTGCAATTCATATTCATTGTTGAATCTACAGTTACTGGCGTCATTATCCCATTTTGTTCGACCATCGCATTGGCACAGTATGCCAGAGGAGAGTAAATGGGTAATTCTAAATCATGTAACTCTAATAGCGGTCTATACTCATGCGTAAACCAATAGTCACCTGGAACACCAGCAAAGGCATCGACTACAAATTCATGCTCAATCGTCCCTCCACAGGCATCCAAAGTAATATTTGTCTCTGAACTTAAGCCTCCTGGACAATCCATATTGTATACAGGAAATTCTGCACATCCAGATTGAGTAGGTGTCATTCCATAAGTAGTTGTACCTGCTATTTCGTCAGCTGCATTGGCAGAAAATGTAGGTATTATTCTAGCGACATTCTGCTCTGGAGGGGCTATTCCAGCGATTATTGCAGCTTCTCTCAATGGATTTTTGATTAATGGTACACACCAATCAAAATGGATCTTGGTTCCTTTTACTATTTCATAGGTTTCAATAAATTCTTTAAGACAATCTCCTTCATCCCAAGTATGTCGTCGTGCAGCTGATGGATTTACAGCATTGATCTCTTCCATACGATCAAAATTCCACATTTCAAAAATGGTATAGTTACCATCATAGCCTTCCCAGGCACGATATGCACATTCAAAAGTAGAATTTGGATGATCATCTCCTGGGGTATTAAAATGGGTCATAAAGGAATTAAATGTTGGTACTGCAGCTGCTGCTCCACAATCCAATAAGGTTGACATATCAGCAATATGAATACTTCCATCCGGATTCTCAATTTTCAATTCATTCAAATCGATTGACCCTCCTTCCCATGTCAATGGTAGAGCGGACTGAACTTCCCCACTTGTACCACTTCCTGCCATCGTCTGTTGTCTAAATGTAAAAAGCCATCTCATAGGGTCAGAGAGTAGAAAATCTTCATCGATTAGCTCCCAATATCCCTGATGCCATAATGTATCTCCTGGCATAAATCTTCCTAGGTCTACTGCATTAGCAGCTAAAAGCTCATCTCTAGTAATTTTCCTTGTCATTTCTTTGTCCACATAACCTAGGTTTTTACGTTCTGTCTTAGTTGTAGTATACTCAGCTATACAAGGACAAGGAGAACAATGAGGATCAGCCCTAAATAAAGTAGATCTACATCCTTTTATAATTTCACAATCAGGATCACAATCAGAACAAACCGATACGATTTGTTGATCTACTGCCATGAATTGAGGAGGACCACAATGACATTCGTCTAATTCTAAATCATATTTATAACAAAGGGTAGGATTATTATTTCCAACATTGATTTCTAAGAAAGCCATACCGGGCATAGGGCTAACTAAAGATACATCTGCATCTGCTACAGCAACATAGCCAGAGCCATCGTCAAACATTGCAGAACCTGGTACAAAGGCAATGTCATCAGTCATTATTTGTGCACCTCCTATTTTTGCTCTCATAAAAGTCTCACCCCCACTAGGACAGTCCTCTATATTTTCTTGAGCAAATTCATAACAAAATTCCACTGTTATTTGCGTAGGATCTTGCCCTACTGGACCTCCTAAACTACTGTAGGTTCCAAAATCATACCCTACGACAGTTCCAGCATTATTAAATGGTACTTCACCAACATTAGAAACATCTTCTTGTCCATATTGAAGATTAAATCCTCCTGTAGGAGGAAATCCTTGGAAGTTATTTCCACAGTTAGTTTTTCCACTTAGGTAAAATTGAACATTGTCACAATTTATTTCTGGACAACCTCCATCTGAACCAACTCCACAGGCCAAGCTAAATTGGACCATAATATTTAATGGAGGAGATCCACCAGGCAAATCATCAAGAAATCCATCTCCATCATAATCTACTAATCCGATTCCAGGATCTGTATTCATGCTTAAATCTATATCAATATCACTTCCAATTACTGTAAAAATTGGAGGTACACTTACTCCATTAATCATTACATCTGTAATCTGGAATGCTTCCATTCCACAGGCTTGGAAACCAATGCTCAGGTCTGTATAAACGTTTTGATCTGTATCAGTATTGGGATTTGTAACTGTTGCACTTACTTTGGCATCATCTCCACAAATCGTTATTCCATTGTCCAGGGATGCCGTAATGGTAGGAAGCAAAGATCCCGTAGGTCTTACTTTTAAGAACGAGCTCTGACCAGTCTGCTGGCATACTTCATCAAAACAACCATACCAAGCTTTATATGAAAAAGGAATATCTGCTCCTGAGGGACAATTTGCCACTTCATAACAAACTTGAAAAGTCATTCGTTCTGCTGTATCAAATTGTTCAGGTGTCCCATTGGCATTGGGAGAACCGTTAGATGCAAAGAATGAGTTATCTATACATGCTGTTAATGAGGTGTCTGCTGGGTTATATACTGCATTGGCTAATATATCAATACCATTTGCAGTCATAGAACTGACACTTACTTGACTCGTAGGCCCGACGTCTAAACCACATACTGCAAATTTGAATTCATCAATATAAGCTTGGAGACCATCTTGAGAAATTGTGAAATCTTGACAAGCAGGAGTTCCTAGTGAGGTAACTGTTACATCTATAGGACTAGGTGTAAACATATTTAGAACGGGAACTTTTAAAGCTCCATTAAAATCATTTTCTAATGTTTCAACACCACTACACTTTATAGATCCACCGGTAGGAGGAAAGTATGTATAGCTATATTCTATTTCAATGAGATAATCATTGGCCGTGAGATCTACCGAGCAATCAGCCGTGACTCCAATGTTGGCCACGAAAATATCGCCACAGGTTATACCTCCACCGATAAATTCCGGACTATTGATGTCTGGGTTAGAATTACTAAGGGAGGTACAGCCCCCATAATGTGCTTCTTCAAAGCCGGCATACCTCATACCCGAGACCATATTTACTGTAAACTCAAAACCAGCTATATCGCCGGGAGCATCAGTAAACATCAGAATGGATAAGGTATCTGCCTCGCCACATACGTTTAAATCGTCAGTCTGTGGAAACCCTGGGGTTCCTCTGAGATCAACAAATTGAACTGTGGGACATTGTGAATAAAGTTTAGAAATGTGTGCAAAACCCACTAAAAATAGGATAATGCTCACGGAGGTGAGAGCTTTGTGTAATTTACTCATTTGCGTAATGATTCGTTTAATACTGTTTAAAACCGTTAATAAAAATTAAAGGTCTAGTATCATTATCATCAGGCAGGTAAATACAAAAATTCTGATGGCACACTAATAGTGCTTCAGATTCTAATTAGGGTATTAAGGAATATTACCGTGTTTTGGTAATGCTATGGTTCCATAGCGTTGGACAAATATATTATTATAATTTATATATATAGAAATTTATAATATATATTTTTTAGAATAAATGTTAAAATTGGTTTTTCATGAGGATAAAAAGGGTTTAAACCTCCTTAAATGGCTCATAAATAGGATACATAATTGAGAATGTATACTTTCTACCCTATCTTAATGGATATAATATTATCTCCACCACGGATATCATTTACTGTTTCCATATCACTGTCGGAAAGTACTTTTCCGAAAACGGTATGATTGCCATCGAGCCAATCTGTAGGTACGTGAGTTATAAAAAACTGACTACCGTTTGTTCCAGGACCAGCATTTGCCATAGAAAGAATTCCTGGGCTATCATGTTTTAACTCTGGATGGAACTCATCCTCAAATCTATATCCAGGACTACCAGTTCCAGTACCTAAAGGACAACCTCCCTGTATCATAAAATCTGGGATGACTCTATGGAATAGTAGGTCGTCATAATATCCGGCTTTGGCCAATTCTAAAAAGTTGCAAACCGTTTTAGGACATTTCTGAGCGTAGAGGACTAGATTTATATCTCCTTTGTTTGTAGAAATGCAGATATTAATGTCTGAATCGTAAGAAGCAGCTTGCATGAGCATTTGTACTTCGGCAATATCGATTTTATCTAGGGCTGACATAGTTCGTTGGTTTTATTTTTTTGCAAATGTAAAATTATACTGGAAATGAATCGTAGAAAGAACTTAAGCTTCTCTAAATTTTAATGAAATAGAGTTTACACAGTGTCTTGTATTTTTTGGCGTAAGCCGCTCTCCTTTAAACACATGACCTAGATGTCCCTTACATGCAGAGCATATAATCTCTATACGGCGACCATCTGCATCTGCTACTTTTTCTACAGCTCCCTCTAACTCATCATCAAAAGATGGCCAGCCACAGCGACTGTTAAACTTAGAGTCAGACTCATAGAGATCCTGATCACACTGTCTACAGGAATAAATCCCTTTTTCGTAATGTTTATCATACTCTCCAGTAAAGGGTCTTTCGGTTCCTTTATTGAGAATTACGTGTTTTTCTGCTGGTGTAAGCTCGTTTAGTTTCATCGTTTAGCTTTTTAAGAGTGTGGCGTAAGAAGATTTTAGTTTGTTGATTTTGGGAGAGATAACTACTTGGCAATAGCCTCGATAGGAATTCTGGTTATAGTAATCCTGATGATATTGCTCGGCAGTGTAAAATTTCGCTATCGGCACTACCTGTGTTACAATCGGGTCATCCCATACTTTAGCGGCAACTTCATCTATGGAATTCTGAGTTACTTCTTTTTGCTCTAGCGAATTATAAAAAACCACGGATCTATACTGCGTCCCCTTATCTGCTCCCTGTCTATTTAAGGTAGTAGGATCATGAGTGGCCCAAAAAACCTCTAATATCTGTTCTAATGAAATGGTTTCTGAATCAAAACTTATCTCTATCACTTCTGCATGACCAGACTGTCCTGTGCAAATGTCCTTATAGGTTGGATTATCTACATGTCCGCCCATATATCCGGAAATGACCTGGCTCACTCCTTCCAGTCTCTGAAAAACTGCTTCGGTACACCAAAAACATCCACCTCCAAGAGTAATTTTTTCCATAGTTAGATTCTTTATTACAATAATATTATAACAGTAATTTTATGGCTAAGTTCTCTATAACATGAAGATATCATTGCTAGAATCGTTTTTATTGCAGATAGTAATATACAGCGTCGTATGGTATTTTAATGAATATGTAGGATCGCTACTCATGATAATACTTCCACCCATCGCTTTAAGCATACTTATAATCGCATGGATGGTAGAAAAAATAGAAAAATCTAAGATTGGCAGTGCTTATTTTAAACATATGGTTGTCTTTATCATTACTCCAATATTAGTAGGCGGAATAGTCGTATGGCTTTTTGATGGAAATCTGGACTGGCTCGGTGACTAAATTTGTTAAAACTAAAACCATTATCAGATAAGAATGTCACCCAGATAAGCATAAGAGTGAAAATGTTAATTTAACTTTATGGATTAGCCTAAAACCAGAGGATGTTTAGAATTATAGCCCTAAGTCTTTCTTTTTGTTTTTTCAATATCTCAACTATTTTTTCTCAACTAGATTCTGGCCTACATCGCTGCACTAGTGATGAGATGCATGCTGAAAAAATGATGGATCCGGCTTTTGCAGAGCAGTTTATCTCTATCCAAAAATTAATAAGATCTAGAGTAGATTTTACACAAAGGGTATCATGTGGTTCTCCGATCATTATTCCCGTGGCTGTACATTTCAGAGGAAATATTACTACTGCAAATACCTCATGTCTTGTAGACAAATGTCAAGAGCAGATAGAGGTTTTAAATGAAGATTTTGGAGGATACAATGCAGACATCACCAATTACTGTGACATATCAGAGGAATGTCCGGGAGATTATCCTCCAGATGTTGTGAATCAAGGAGCCTGTATTCAGTTTTGTCTTGCAGAGTCTAATCATCCCTCATGCGAACCTAGCGGTAATCTTGTAGATGGCTATGCAATAACTGTAGGTGTCTATAACAACGATAATGCTTCATGCTGGTCTGGTTATATGAATATTTTTGTGGATGATAACATAGGTGGATTTCTGGGATATGCTCCCTTATTTGGAGGTGCAAATCCTAATGGAAATGGAATTACTGTTTTGGCTTCTGCCTTTGGAGGATCAGGAAGTGGTTGCAATTCTGGATCAGGTATAGATACAAATAATACCTATGGTCTAGGTAGGACAGGAACTCATGAAGCTGGACATTATTTTGGACTGCGTCATCCGTTTGCAGGATGCGGAAATGGTGATGGTATAGCAGATACTCCACCCCAAAGTCAAGAAAATTTTGGATGCCCAGATGTTAATTTAAATTCATGCAATTCCAATGCAAACAACTCTTGTGGAGCTCCAGATTTCTTTTTCAGTTTCATGGATTATGTGGATGATGCTTGCATGTTTATGTTTACTGAGGATCAGGCTCAGCTTATGTTTGAAACAGCTAATAGTGGCAACTATAATGGTGGAACCTGCAGTTCATCTCAGAATTATGACCCCATTTTTCCAAATGGATGTAATGTAGTGGTGGACCCATTAGAACTCGCATTATTTGACTCCGAGGATCTATTATGTAATGGAGACTTTTCTGGCTTTATAGAGGTAGAGGCCGTAGGTGGAGTAATGCCTTATACCTATTTTATAAATGGAAATAACAATGGCTCTAATCCATTTTTTAATAATCTTCCAGGAGGCACTTATCTAATCCAAGTAGTAGATAGTCAGGGAGAAACAGCTGAACTAACTATAGATATAATCGAACCTCCGGTATTGTTTGCCTTTGAGACTATAATGGAGGATGCTCAGTGCTTCGGAGATGAAAATGGATATTTTGAAATAGAAATAGAAGGTGGTACTCCTGGAAATCAGGGATATGACGTAAGTGTAAATGGAACTAGCTTCGGTCCACAAAATGTGTTTACAGATCTAGCAGCTGGATTGTATATGGTTTCTATTACAGATGATAATAATTGTGAAGCCAATGTAGCGGTGCAAATTGCCGAACCTACCCAACTAGAAATGAGCATGGATACGTCCATTGCAAATCTGTGCTGGGAAGACTCTCTAGCAGTTATGGACTTAAATGCTTCTGGTGGTGTACCGGGATACATATTTGCAATCGTAGGAGATACAATCAGTAATGACAGTGGATATTTCGATAATCTACAAGGAGATACACTCTTTGTACAATTAACAGATACACTCAACTGCTTTATAATAGATACGCTACTTATTCCAGGTCCCGATTCTATGTCACTAACTGCGGACAACATCGTTTCTAATGATTGCTTCGGAGACATGAATGGTTCTGTAAGTCTCAGTAGTCTAGGAGGCAACGGCGATAATTCTTATAGCATAGATGGGATAGGGTCTAATACTGATGGGCTTTTTAGCAATCTAGCAGGAGGAATATATTTTGCTTCAGTTATCGATAGTAATAGCTGTGTGGCCTATGATACGTTTGAGATTTTGGCTCCAGCCGAAATAGAAATCGAGGTACTAAACATAGATCCAGTAACATGTGGAGGAAATAATGATGGCGAGATAGAGGTAGCCGGAAATGGAGGAAATGGAATGTTGAGTTACTCCATAGATGGTACAAATTTCCAAAGTTCGGGAATATTTTCTAACATCGGAGGTGGAACTTACATGGTAACCGTTAGAGATGATTCTGATTGTAGCAACACTCAGGAAGTAGAGGTTGTAGAAGACTCGCCGCTGGCCTTATCCATCATGAATCAGGTAGATGCAGAATGTATCGGAGATTTTTCTGGCTCAGTAACTATAGCAGCAAGTGGAGGTGCTGGCAATATCACTTACGAACTAGATGGAACTATAAATAACACGGGAGTATTTACAAATCTCACCACTGGTACCTATACTGTGATTGTTACAGACAGTAATGACTGCTCTAAGAATATCGATGTAATAATAGATGGGTCTTCTGATCTTATTGCATCCATAAGTGATGTTCAAGATATCTTATGTTTCGGTTCTGCTGATGGATCTGCCACAATCGATGCAACAGGGGGAGATGGAAATTATTCCTACTCTATAGATGGAGTAAACTTCCAAAGTAGCAATGTTTTTACTGGCCTGGTTTTTAATAGTTACGAGGTTACTATCGAAGATGGTGCTGGATGCCAGTTTATAGAATTCTTTGATATTTCAGAACCAGAACTGCTAGAAATAAATACTCAAAATAGCACTGATCTCGACTGTTTCAATTCTGAAAATGGAACCATAAGTGTAGAAGCTTCCGGAGGTACTGGAACACTCACCTACTCTATAGGAAGTATGGGATTAAACAATACTGATGGAGAATTTAGTGGATTAGACGCAGGAGATTATATGGTTGTCATTACTGACCAAAACGACTGTAGCACCACTACAACTATAAGTCTTACGGCACCTTCAGAAATTACACATAGTGTTACTGAGCAAATCGACTCTAACTGTGATGGAGATGCCATAGGAGCCTTTAGAATTACAGCAAATGGTGGTTCAGGTAACTACACCTATCAAATAGGAACCACTCCAATGAATAACACAGGCCTATTTACAGACCTAGAGGCAGGAAGTTATACCGTTATTATTACAGATGATAACAACTGTACTACGGAGGCCTTTGTAGATGTATCCTCCGGTAGTGATATAATCGCAGCCATAGATACTCAATCAAATCCAGCTTGTAGTGGAGAATCAAATGGTTCTGTTTCTCTCGGAGCCAATGGTGGTACTGGAAATTTAAGTTATAACCTAGATGGAGAGATAAATAATACCGGAGACTTTACAGGACTAGATTCAGGTAACTACACTGTGAGCATTACTGATGAAGCAGACTGCTTAGTAACTCTAAGCTTCCAGTTAGACGACCCTGACCAATTACAATCTACAGTTGTTTCTACAGAAGCAGCCAGCTGCGACGGAGGCAATAATGGAACCGTACAGCTCTCTGCGATAGGTGGAACTGGAAACTATACTTATGATGTAAACGGTGATGTAAATACAACAGGTCTCTTTGATGATTTAGGGTCTGGAAGTTATAATGCCATAATCACAGATGATAACGATTGTCAGACCATGGAATCCTTTACTATAGATGGTCCTGCTGCGATAAATGGATTTATTTCAGACCAGAGCAATCCGACCTGCTTCGGTGCTGAAGATGGAACTGTATTTATAGATGCAGACTTAGATGTGGACATCTATTTAGATGGTGTACAGCAGGATGCGGATGACCTATCTGCCTTAGGTGCTGGAGAATATATGTTTGAGCTGAGGACTGATGATGGATGTTTTGAGTTTGTAGAATTATCTCTAAGTGAGCCTGACCAGATAGAAATTATTACAGATTTTGTGGTGGATGTTATCTGTTTTGGAGAGGAGACTGGTGCGATATCACTTTCTGCCGATGGAGGAACAGGAACCATTACTTATAACATAGATGGTGAGTCCAATACTTCTGGACAATTTAATACTCTAGGCAGCGGTGATTACACTGTAAACATCGAGGACCAATATGGATGCACAAGTTCTACCGAGATTACCATCGACTCTGCTCCAATAATTACCGCAAGTATAATCAACCAAACAGACGATACTGGAGATGCTAATGGTTCTATAGAAGTTAGTGCTCAGGGTGGAAACGGCGATTATAGATATGCTTTAAATTTTGGTGCACCAAGTGACAATCCTTTGATTGAAAATCTACCTGCAGGAAATTATGTACTATCAGTAGTCGATGACCAGGGATGTGGGATAGATCTAGACTTTACTATCGAACTGATGGAAAGACCAGATACTAAGGCAATTTTTAATATAGTTTGTGCTCCTAATCCTGTTGCCACTACTACGACTATCGGATTTGAAACTAACGGAGATCAAGAAATTGAATTCTCTCTATACGATGCTAGAGGTCAGTATATTATGAGTCAGAAATCATTGTACGAGAGTGGAGAAAACTCGACCACCTTTGATTTAACGAATATGAGTAAAGGTATGTACTTGTTAAAAATAGATGGAGAAAGAATTACTACGGTTAAAAAAATAATTAAGCTTTTTAACTAGAAGATTAAATGGGTGGGCAAAATTTAAAAGGCTACATGCGATTAAGTAACTAAGTATTTCTTGTTCGACCCATCCCGACCTTCCCTTAAAGTGAAAGGAGTAAAACCCGGTTTTTAGGCTGGTGAGTAAATTAAAAAAGAGGCTTTCTTGAATCAAGAAAGCCTCTTTTTTTTTTTGATGGGTATGTCTATTTCTACTATGTTTTTCTTTTCTTCTTTCTAGCCGCTGGAAAGAGGACATTATTAAGTATCAATCTGTATCCTGGTGACTTAGGATGCAAGGCAAGATCTGTTTCTGGATCTCCGACTAGGTGTCGATAATCCTCAGGATCATGTCCTCCAAAGAAGGTCCATTGTCCAAATCCTCTCTCTCCGTGTATATATCTAGCCTCGTTAAGAGCTTTAGACTCACCCATTATGAGGACGTCTGATTTTATATAGTCTTTATGATAAGCAGTAGTCTGACCCATAAATCCTTTGACAGTGGTCGTATGATTCTGAGTAAGCATCGCTGGTACTGGGTCCCACTTTGCAGAGAAATCAAAGAGTGTAAAGTAGTCCTGCTCTGTCTGTACCTTTCTAGATCTGTGGTCTATTTCAGAAAACTCATATTCTAGCGGATTCTTTACGAGTTTAAAATCTTTAAAGGCAAAGGTTTTAGAGAAGTCCAACTTGCTATCTACATTCTTATCCATACCATCATGATCAAAAACATCATGGCAGATATCAGAACCCTCTGCAGCAAGTGCAATGTCATAGCTATCCGTAGCAGAACACATTGCAAACATAAATCCACCTCCTTCTACGTATTCTTTGATTCTTTTGGCTACAGCCAGTTTAAGCATAGAAACTTTTTCAAAACCTAGGCTCTCGGCTAGTGCCTCCATTTTTTGCTGATTTACCTTATACCACTTGGTATGATTATATCCTGCATAGAATTTTCCATACTGACCCGTAAAGTCCTCATGATGTAAATGGAGCCAGTCATACTCTGCCAGCTTATCTTCTAATACATCTCTATCGTAAATTACGTCATAAGGAATCTCAGCATAGGTCAGAACCATGGTCACCGCATCATCCCAGGGTTGTATTTTTTCTCCTTTGGCATTAAAATCTGGAGTGTAGACTGCGATTTTCGGAGCCTGCTCTAGTTTTATCACCTCTTTATTTACTTCAGGATTGGCGATTTCTGTTCTGATTTTTATAAACTGTGCATCGGCTATAACCTCGTATTTTACCCCTCTAATTTTGAGTTCGTCCTCTATCGGTTTTGCATAAGGCATCGCAAAACTTCCTCCTCTGTAATTTAGTAACCAGTAGGCCTCTACCTCCTGCTCGATTACCCAATAGGTAATTCCATAGGCCTTGAGATGGTCGGTCTGAGACTTGTCATCCATAGGGATTAAAATATAACTGGCAGATAGCTTAATCACTGCAAACATCAAAATCGAAAAGCTCAATAAGAATTTCTTCATGTGTTATTTTCTCTAACATCAACGTCTAAAATGCTGACGAAGTTGCACTATTTCATACCATAAAGATATTATTATAGTAGAATGGACAAATAAGAAGACGTATAATGTATTTTTCGATACGATTGATACGAGATTACCGTTCATAGGGATAATAATATTTGCATCTTTGTAGGGCTTTAAAAACTGGAGTAGATTGGATAACATAATTTTTCAATATCCTAAGTGGTATATAATTTTCTGCCTTCTTTTAGGGGTTGTGTATGCCGTTTCCCTTTATTATCGAGATGGACGTTTTAAGGAACAGGCCTCATGGTTTAAGTGGTTACTGGGTATTCTACGTACTGCAGTAGTTGGGCTTTTGGCCTTTTTACTCTTATCTCCACTCATAAAAAGTCTGATTCAAAACCAGCGAAATCCCATCATCGTAATGGTGGAAGATTCTTCTGAGTCTATCGCTCAGGGATTAAAAGAGGAGTCTGTAGCATTTGGCAATCAGATGGACCAGTTAGAATCTCAGCTTCAGGAAAAATTTGATGTAAAGAGATTGCACTTCGGAGATAGTGTCGGAACAGGAAAAGCAGATACGCTAAACGATAAGGTCTCTAATATCTCAAGTGCAATAAAGTATATCTCTGAGAACTATGGAGACCAGAATGTCGGAGCCATCATCCTAAGCAGTGATGGAATCTATAACGAGGGTTCTAATCCCATCTACCAAAAAACAGAAATAAACGCTCCGATTTATACCATCGCACTCGGTGACACAACTAAGCGGAAAGACCTCATTTTAAAGGATATATTCTACAACAAAATTGTCTATCTAAATGACCAGTTTACCATACAGGCCGATATCTCTGCTGACAATTGTAGCAATCAAAGAACAACTCTTGAAGTTTTTGAAGTAACAGACAATGGTCAGAAAAAACTAAAAGAAGAAAAGATAGTAATAAAGGGGAACGACTTTTTTACCTCTAAAGACATTACGCTTAACGCAAATAGAAGTGGCGTTATAAAATATAGAATCAAGCTCAGCACCTTATCCGGAGAAAGCCTAACCTCTAATAATTCTAAGGACATAGTCATCGAAGTATTAGATGCTCGACAAAAAATATTGCTACTGGCAAATGCTCCACATCCTGATATCGCTGCTCTAAAAACAAGCATACTCAATAATAAAAACTATACGCTTGATGTGGCTTTCGCCCAAAGGAAAGATGTCAAGATAAATGATTACAACATGGTTATTTTCCATAACCTCCCTTCTATAAAAAATGGAATCGACCGGCATATAACAGCTCTTAACAAAAGAAGAATTCCTCGACTGTTTATAGTAGGAAGACAGACTCAACTGAGTGGATATAATAATCAACAAGAGGTTTTGAACATCGGAGGCAACAATACTCAGTCCGATGACATTCAGGCCAATTTTAATCCTGGCTTCAGTTCGTTTACTGTGGACCCAGAGCTTAAACGAGTGGTTTCTAAGTTTCCGCCCTTGATAGCTCCATTTGGAAAATATAAGGCTGGAGCCAAAACCAATAGTCTGCTCTACCAGCGTATCGGACGTGTAGATACTGACTATCCTTTACTCTCCTTTTCTGATTTAAATAATACCAAGACTGCAGTCCTATCTGCGGAGGGAATATGGAAATGGAAATTGGCTGATTATCTGGAGCATGGAAATCATGATAATTTTAATAGCCTGATGGCCAAAGTTATCCAGTTTACAACAGTAAAAGATGACAAGAGAAAGTTTAGAGCAGATGTAAATAAAAACGTTTTTAAAGAAAACGAAAACGTAAGAGTAGAAGCCCAACTCTTCAACGATAGTTACGAAGCTGTAAATGACGCTGATGTATTTCTAAGCCTATTTGATTCTAAGAAAAAAGAATACAAATACACCTTCTCCAAAAAAGACAACTATTATAATCTCGACCTAGGAACTTTAAAAGAAGGCAACTATAGTTTTACTGCAACCACTAATGTCGGAGGCAAAGAACTAAAAGACCAAGGCAAGTTTTCTGTAAAATCTATACAACTAGAGCAGTATGACCTTACCGCTCGTCATGATGTTCTCTTCGACCTCAGTAAGAAATCTGGAGGCAAATTATACTACCCTGCTCAGATAGATACGCTTAGTTCTAGTATCCTAGATAGCGATCTGATTAAACCTATATTGTATACCAGTAATAAGACTCAGTCTATTCTTAATATCAGATGGATACTGGGTATACTTATTATATTACTGATACTGGAGTGGTTTCTTAGGAGGTATTTTGGGACTTATTAATAGAGTCTTTCTAATCTTTCGTTTTAAGCTTTTTCTTCTGTTTTAAACTCTTCCCATAAACATTAAAAAACATACCTGTGAGTATTATGGCAATAGCCACCAAAGACTTGATGGTATATCCTTCCTCAAAAATAAAATACCCGAAAATCATTACATAAACCACCTCCAAGTATTTAAAGGGAACCACTACAGTTGATTCCTCTAGCTTGAAGGCCAGGGTCATAAATATCTGACCTAGGAGACCTAGTATACCTATAGATACAAGAGCCCATAAATGTTCCCATTTGGGTACAGACCAGTATGGAATAAAAAATAGACTGACTAAAACAGAAAAGGCCATGAAGTAATTTATAATCACAAGATGATTTTCTGTCGGTCCTAGATACCTTAAAATCGTAAAAACAATCCCTACAAAAAACGCAGAAATAAGAACTAGAAAAAAGCTCAAAGTATCTATTCGTAAATCGAAGCCCTTTAAGAGTAAGACCCCTCCAAAAGCGAAAATAAAACTCATGACCTGCCATTTGTTTATTCTCTCTTTTAAAAAATAGTAGGCAAAAATGGCCGCAAAAATAGGTCCTAGATAACGTATGCTTACTGCTGATCCAATAGGTATACGCTGTATCGCCCAGAAAAAAGTGCCTAATGATATTACTCCTACGGCAGCTCTGGTAAAGAGTAGTTTTTTATTATTTCCTAGGACTGGTATGCGATTCCAAAGTATATAGGGAAAGATAAAAACAAAGGAACCAAAGGCCCTAAAAAAGACAACTTGCATCGGATGATAATCAGCTAGGTACTTAGCGATTACGTTCATAGCCGCAAATAAAAATGAAGCCATCATCATATATATTATCCCTCTACTCATCTAATTGCAATTATATAACTATCCTTATGGCTACTTAGTTTTTAATTGAGATATTTATAAAAAAGAAATCCTCTATGAGAGTATATTTAGTTGCCTTGGTCATTTTTATTTTGAGTTCTTGTAATGAATCCCCTCAACCTTACGACCTTATTTTGCACAATGCAAAGGTTTATACTGTAGCTGCAGAGGAAGCAAAATGGGCAAAAATAGTCGGTGTAAAGGATGGAAAAATAGCACTGGTTTCTGATGGAAAAGACTTTAATCTAGAAGATTATACTGGAGCAAAAAAAATAGATTGTGATGGCAAATTTTTAATGCCTGGTTTTATAGAAGGTCATGGTCATTTTTCTGGAATGGGACAGATGCTTATAAATCTCAATCTACTCAGAAGCAGCTCATGGGAACAAATCGTCTCTCAAGTAGAAGAAAAAGTAAAGTCCTCTGCTCCTGGAGAATGGATAGAAGGAAGAGGATGGCATCAGGAAAAATGGGATTCTATAGACATCCGCAATATAGATGGATATCCACTGCATCACGAACTAAGTAAAATATCGCCTGACAACCCTGTAATACTCTATCATGCCAGTGGACACTCTCTTTTTGCTAACGATAAGGCCATGCAGGATGCTGGAATAACCAAAGAAACAGAGGTTCCACTGGGTGGAGCTATAATAAGAGACAATAATGGGGAAGCGATCGGAGTTTTTGAGGAACGAGCAATGGGCCTCATAAATAGAGCTTTTTCTAAATACGAGGCTGGCCTAAGCCCTGATGCTCAAGAAAAGAAATGGTATCAAGGAATCGAAATGGCTCAAGAAGAATGTCTCAAAAAAGGCATCACCTCCTTCCAAGATGCAGGTTCTCATTTTGATGAACTGGAAAAGTATTCTCAGATGGCCAAAGAAGGTAAACTAGATCTAAGACTCTGGGCGATGATTCGACATCACTCCAAGGATCTAAAAAATAAAGTTGCTCAATATCGAGAGATCGGAACTGGAAATAATTTCTTTACCTGTCGTGCCATAAAGTCAGAACTGGATGGTGCTCTAGGTTCATTCGGAGCATGGCTCTTAGAGGACTATGAAGACAAGCCTGGTTTCTATGGGCAGAATACTACAACGATAGAAGAGCTAGAAGAGATTGCGACAATAGCTCTAGAAAATGATATGCAGTTATGCATCCATGCCATAGGTGATAAAGGAAATAGAGAATCTCTTAATGTAATAGAAAAGCTACAGCAAGAAGACAAAGACTATCGCTGGAGAATAGAACATGCTCAGCATCTCTCTATAGAGGACATACATCGATTTAAACGTACTGGGACGATTGCATCTATGCAAGGTATCCATTGTACTTCTGATGCTCCCTTTGTAGAAAAACGATTAGGTACTCAGAGGGCAAAAGAAGGAGCCTATGCATGGAGATCCATAATCGATGCTGGAGCTGTGGTGACTAATGGAACGGATGCACCTGTAGAAGATGTGGATCCGATAGAATGTTTTTATGCAACTGTGACTCGTAAACGAGTGGATAGTGGATTTAGTTTTTTCCCTGAGCAAGCGATGACGAGAGCAGAGGCCATCGCTTCGTATACTCGCAATAATGCTTTTGCTGCTTTTGAAGAAGATATAAAAGGAAGTATAGAAATAGGGAAAGTAGCGGATCTGGTTTTACTCTCTGAGGATTTAATCAATTGTAGTGATGATGATATTTTAAATACGGAGGTACTGATGACGATGGTAAATGGTATAGTCAAGTTTAAGAATGATAAGTTCTAATACTCTAAATATATGCATAATTAAATATGTATTTAGGTGCTAAATAGATTAAATGAGCATTATAATATGCTTTTATGGCATTATTTGCTATTTTGTATATTATAATATGCATTATCAGATATATTTGCGTATATTCATAATATAATAAGCATAGAATGTTTTATACAACAGAAATTAAGGATGTAAAAAAGGATATAGGTAAGCTTATAAAGACCTATCGTAAGCAGCATAAGCTTACGCAGTCCGAGATTGCAGATAGACTAGATGTATCTAGAAACACCATACAGAACCTAGAAGCTGGAAAAAACTTTACCATAGACACCTTACTTAAAGTTTTAAAAGAGCTCGACCTACTGAGAGATTTACATGAGCGGATATTACAATCTCAGACCATCATTAAGGAACCCAGATCTCTATACTAGATGCCAAAAAATGACATCATAAATCTAAAGGCCTTCGGGTTAGAAATAGGTAGAATCGGTTACGATGAGGAGCTAAACAGAAGCTCCTTTCAGTATCATCCAGACTTTCTAAAAAACAAGCAACACACACAGTTTTTTCCTAATACAGGAGTCATAAGAAGAGTACCACAGGTACAGTTATTTAACTCATTAGATAAGAGCAGTTTTCAAGGCTTGCCACCACAGATAGCAGATTCTCTACCGGACATGTTTGGTAATTTGATTTTTAAAACCTGGCTTGATAGTCAAGACAACAAAGAGATCAGCATCATCGAACAACTCGCTTACATCTCTACTCGAGGCATGGGTGCATTAGAATATGTGCCGAGTAAGAAAATACCTAAAAACACTAGCATAAACTTAGAGGAGATTATAGAAGTACTCAGGTCTGTCCTAGATATAAAATCATCGAGCAGGCAAAAGAAACTAAACAGCCGAGCTCTACTGAATATATTTAAAATAGGAACCTCAGCTGGTGGTGCTCGCCCTAAGATTCTAATCTCTAAAAACAAAAACAACAAAGAAGTAATACCAGGTGACCTAGAATACTCCGCAGATTATGACCACCTACTCATAAAGCTCGCACTAGAAGATAATGACTCCTACCCTAGAGAAGTCATAGAGTACTGCTACTATCTGACTGCAAGAGAAATAGGCATCCGTATGATGGACTCCGAGCTGCTCGATGATAAACATTTTGTAACACACAGATATGATCGGATCGATGGCGAGAAAGTACATAGTCTTACAGCTAGCGGTATGACTGGCTGGGATTATAAGATAGCTACTGAGTCTTCTTACGAGAACCTATTCAGGCTTTGCTCTTTTCTAAAAATCCCACATGCACAGTTAGAAGAACTCTATAAGCGTATGATATTTAATCTCATCTTCCAAAACACAGATGACCATCTAAAGAATCACTCGTTTATATATGATAGAAAAAAAGATCGATGGTCTCTATCTCCAGCCTATGACCTCACCTATGCAAGTAACCCCTTATTAGATTTTAAAAAAACCTCTAGAGCTCTGTCCATAAATAATAAAAGAACAGACATCACTCTTAAAGACGTGTTACTCATTGCAGAAAACTACACTATAAAAAATCCTACTGGTATTATTCAAGAAGTAGAAGAGGGAAGAGATATTCTAAAAAAACATATGGATCAGCACCCTATCCCTACAAGAATTAAAGAACTAATAACAAATAAGCTAGTACCGCTTAAATAATCATCCGATCTGGCCAAGAGCATTTCTCAAATCATCGATTAGATCTTCCTTATGTTCTAAGCCTACAGATATGCGTATCAGTGAAGCATTAATTCCCATGGCTTCAAATTTATCAAAGGTCAATTCTTTAAGGTAGCTTATTACTGGAGCATAGACTAAGCTATCATGTCCGCCCCAGCTAACTCCTAGAGAGAACAATTCTAGGGTTTCTATAAAATTTTTAATCATTGGAATCTCCTTGGTCGCTAGTTCAAAACTTAATAGACAGCCATAGCCAGTCATTTGTTTCTGACCGAGCTCATACTGTTCAAAACTTTTAAGTCCTGGATAATTAACCTTTACTACCCTACTATCGGATTCTAGAAATTCGGCAACAGCCGTGGTGTTTTCCATCAGGGCTCTCATTCTTATCGAGAGTGTTCTGAGACTTCTGAGAATCAGCCATCCTTCAAAGGGAGCCATCTTAGCACCTAGCAACTCATGTTCTGCAGTTATGATTGCATCTACTATCGACTGGCTTCCTACGATTACTCCAGCTACCACATCACTATGACCAACTTTTTTTTTATTTTTAGTGTGAACATCTAGATCTACACCCATGGTCAGTGGTTTCTGATATATCGGAGATGCCCAAGTATTGTCTATCACCGTCTTTATATTTTTGGCTCTAGCCAATGTGGTAATGGCTTCTATATCTTGCAACTCCATAGTAAGGGAAGCAGGACTCTCTAAGTAAATCAAGGTTGTATTTTCTTTTATAGCAGATTCAAATTCTGCAACGTCTCTACCATCTACATAGGTCGAACTAATGTCAAATTTTTCTTTTAGGTAAGAACTTATAAATCTATTGGTCGGACCGTAGATGTTCTTAATGGTTATGATATGATCTCCTGCTCTGACACAATGAAGTATTGCACTCGTTACAGCTGCTATTCCTGAAGCACAAAGTTTGGCCTTTTCTCCACGGCAAATTGCTGCTATCTTTTCCTCTGCAACCTTGACTGTCGGATTCATAAGACGAGAGTAGATGTAAGCTTCTGTCTTATGATCAAAGGCCTTATCTATATCATCCCATCCCTTAAACGTAAATAGAGAATTCTGATATAAGGGCGGAACTACTGCTCCATGCTGATCCTCATAATTATCATAATTTAAAATGCTCTCGTCTCGTAATGATTTTTTACTCTTCATTTTTACGGTTATAGAAACAAGCGATTCCTGTTACCGCAAAGAAGTAAGCAATCACAATATTAAACAATGACAGAAACTGATATGGACCATAAGCCAATGCGGTAATTCCTAAAGTCTTGGCCATAAATATTCCAGAAGGAGTCCACGGTGCTAGGTTTTCCATCATAGTACCTGCGTCCTCTATAGATCTAGAGAGCACCTTCTTATTCACTTTTAATTTATCAAATTTCTCTTTAAAAGTTTCGCCTATAATAAAACTCGTTGCGTACTGATTAGAGGTTGTAAGATTAGTTACCAGAGTACTCGATAAGGCGGCAAAGACAACTTGCTTCTGAGTAAGTATCTTTTCCATTAGATTTTTAAGGACCACATTTATGGCATCTATTACATCTAGTGTTCCGATAAAGGCAAAGATTAAAAAGCAGGATACGATCCCTTCTATAAGATTATAGAGTCCTCCTCTATTTAATATATTTAGAACTCCAGTATCTCCTTCATAGCCTTTAGCCATGGAGATGGAGAAACCTTTATTAAAAGAATTGAGAATATCAAGCAGTTCAAAATTCTGAAAAACAAGAGCAAGTATAAGTGCTATCCATGCAGAACCCAGTAGAGTAAGTACGATAGATTTTTTGGTCATTGCTCCCCAGATTACTACTGCTAGAGGTATGAGTAATATTAAATTAAAATTGAAAATTTCCTTTAAAGCATGGAGCGTATTTTGTATGTTTTCTGGCTTAGCATCTAACTGATTTAATTCAGTTCCAGAAACTGCCGGAGATAAAAATATGTATACGATTCCTGCTAGTATTGCAGCAGGTCCTGTGGTATAAAGCATAGAACGGATGTGGTCAAACAATGGAACGTCGGAGGCCAGTGAGGCCACATTAGTCGTATCAGATAAGGGAGACATTTTATCTCCAAAAAATGACCCTCCTACAATAGCTCCTGCGGTTATGGCAAGATCAGCACCATAGACCTGAGATACGCCGATCATTACAATTCCTATCGTACCAGCTGACCCCCATGAGGTACCTGTAAGTAGAGAAAAGAGTATGCATACTAGAAAAGAAAATATGTATATCCACTCTGGGTTTATTACCGAGATTCCAAAATATATCAGCATCGGTATGGTTCCTGAGACTATCCAGCTACCTATGAGTACACCTATCGCAAAGAGAATGAGAATAACTCCTATGGACTCTCCTACCTTCTTGCGGATATGTTTCATAATGGTCTCCCAGCTGTAACCTTGATACAAGAGATAGGTGGAACTGAATGAAAAAGCCATCAATATCAACACAGCCAAAGGCAGCCCATCATTATTTTCATCCAAAAAAACTGGATAGATAAAGAGCCCAAAAACCAATAAAAGGAAAAAGAAAAGTATGGGTAGAAGGGCGTTTATAAATGAGACCGGTTTATTCATAATCAGACTGACAAGATAGTAAAAAAGCGTCTCTCTATTTGTTTTTGGCTATAGCCAAATCAATTAAAAAACACTCTTCTCGCAACTCAGAAAATCAGGTTATAAAAAAACGAATTAATAAGACCTGAAACGATAAATAAGTCCTAAATCCAGAGAAGTAAATCCACCTCGTGAGCTAACTTCAAAATCTCCTAAATTTCCCTCTCCTGCGATATACTGTATCCTATTATTTAGAATCTCATTAAATCCTTGAAAATAACTTAAAGAAGAGGTGAAACTCAGATTATTAGTAA
>CAZDWO010000020.1:0-4652 GCA_964509175.1 uncultured Saprospiraceae bacterium | reverse complement strand
AAATCCCAATGCAAGCTATTATCCTTCATTTGTAAAGTAAGTTCTAGTGCAGTGTTAGCACTTAGCTGATAACCTGCTTTTAATCTAACATGATATCCTAGAGTCGCAGGATCTAGAAAACTTATACTCTCAAAAGTATTGTCTATCGTTGCATAATTATATTCTCTAGCTATCCCTATTTCTGTACCGAAATAGAAATGTCTCTTATATTTTATGATAGGTAAAGTGACCTCTACATCCACAAAATTCTCCAATACTTTAGAATTCTCTAACAAGGCTATTTCTGATTTATCTAGAGGACTTAGTACTTCAAATTTTTGATTTTGATTTATGGAGAGCAAATCAGAATTTTCTTTCTGCACTTTATTGGGTACAACCGTAGATGTTGCTGAATTATTAAAATTAGAAGGAGTTGCTGAGGCAGATGCAGAACTTGTTCCATTGTTGTAAAACGAGTTATTGACAGATTTTGAATTTCTAAGATTAGTATCAATATTTGTTGAAACTGTTGAAACTGTTGAATTTCTATAACTTAAAGAAGACTGATTAAATGAAGGGCTATTTTCTTTGACAGCTGAACCAGAAGCTAATTCTGTATTACTAGAACTACTTCTAAACTCTGAAGTCCCTGTCTCACTGATTGCTTTAGTCTTAGATGCGGACTGAGATACAGACTCAGATTCATTGCCACTTACTAATCCTACATTTCTATCCTGAGCTGTACTAGAAGCTTCAAGAGTCTCCTTATTGTTACCTAAAGATGAAGATGATAATACGGCTAATGACTCATCGAGTAAAGCTTCCTTTTCATACTGCTGAATTGTAGAATTCTGAGAAGCTACTTCCGTAGATTGAGTATTGTCAACCGAAGAAAAATCTTTATCAGCACCAGTGCTTTCATTACTTATATAAAAACCCAAAACTGCAATACCGATTATGGCTGTAAATAAAAAGCCTTTGATAAAACTAGAGCTCATCAAGCCTGTAGAAGTTGTAGCCGAAGGACCTGGGTTATTATCTAGAGCCTTAGAAAATTGCTCGAAGGCATTATTGTCTAGAGGTGCCTGGTAGCTTTCCATAGCTTTCTTTAGCTTTTCCTCTGAGTTAAATAGTTTATTGTTCATGGTGATTAGAGGGTTTTAATTAGATCAAATAATAATTTTCTGGCATTAGAGACATGCCACTTAGAGGTACCTTTTGAGATGCTTAGCTTTGTCGCGATCTCATCATGAGATAGGTCCTCAAAAACAAAAAGATTAAAAACCGTACGACTTGCAGGTGGCAGCTGCTGTAGGAGTTTTAAAATTTCTTCCACGTGCAGATTACTCAGTGCATGATTATAAGTCGTCTCATCAATCTCCATGATTTCGACTGTTTGTACTTTTCCGAAGCTAAACTTACGGCAGTGGTCTATAGCAGTACGTTTAACGATGGTACGTACCCATCCTCCGAAGTTCTGATCCTTGTACTTATCTATGGTGTTTATGACCTTAAGAAAAGCACTATTTATGATCTCATGGGCATCTTCTTTAGAAGAGCCATATTGCATAGCTGTAGGAAACATAATGGGAAAAAAGTGTTTATAGAATTTCTCTTGATACTGCCTTTTCCCTTGGCGTAAGCCTTCTACTATTTCCTGCACTACGTCCACCTGAGCGATAGTAGTCATCTCTTTTAATTGAGTAGAATTATTTAAACTTATATTTAGTAACATCTTTATATACTTATCGAGACCTTACTTAAATCTATATTTCAGTCCTAGTTCTAATCCTCCGATGGTTCCATCAGATACAGACTGAACGGCCCCCTCCTCTCCCTGATACTCATATTCTGTTTCTACACTTACTAGAGGCCTAAATCCCTTGTGCATCAGATAGCCTGCGAATACGGATATGTTTTTATATACCACACATTCTAGACTTAAGCCAAAGGTTATATAATCCAATCTTCCATCTCTCAGAACCGTACGTTCGTTACTAGAAAACAAATCCCCATTTTGCCCAAAAGAACCTCCTACAGATAGACCAGCTGTTTGGCTATGAAATGCCATACTATATCCCACTTTAGGCAATATCGAAAGTCTATTTTTAATAAGGTTAATATTATTTATTACAGAAAAGGAGAAAACATTGAGATCTGATATTCCCAATGCTTCTGCACCATTATCTCCGAAAGCCTGAGACACTCTGAGATCCGCATTAAGGTAATTGAGTTCTAGCGACAGTGCAGAATTTATCTGGACTCCTGCTGTTAAGTTTACCGGAGATGAGGTATAAAATCCAGTTTCTCTAAAAAGAGAATTCTGTTCTACCTCACTGAAGTCTCTGTACTGATAGTAAGACGCTCCGGCATAGAAGTGCGGTTTATTATCGTTTAGTTTTAAATCCTGTGAGGTTCCAAAAGTTATACATATAAAAGAGAAAAAGCCTACTAACAGTAGTTGTAAGGTATTCTTCATAAGTCTAAAATTAATAATACTTAGTTTATTCATTTTATCTAAATCAAAGTAAAAAATGGTGGTTACGAAATAAAAAAATGGTGGTTACGAAATGGTTACACTAGGCTTATCGTAATTATGGAAGTAAGGGTTGGGTGAGAATCAATATTTATTTTAATTTCGTCATAACACATTGATAATCAGTTAATAAAAACTATGAAATTTACGTGTACAGTGGATATAAATCTTCCTAGAGAGCAGGTAATAACCCTATTTGACAATCCTGACAACATGCAGCACTGGCAAGATGGATTTGTATCTTTTGAGAGACTAACAGGAGGAATAAGAGAAATAGGCTCTACGGCCAAAATCACTTATAATAATAAGGGCAGAGAAATGATACTACAAGAAACACTAGAAGTCTATAATTTACCAGAGGAGATGACTGGATTCTACGAGCATAAGATGATGGACAATAAGATGCAGAATCTCTTTGAAGAATTATCAAGTGATAAAACCAGATGGACTGCCAACATCCATTATACACGTATGGCTTTTATAATGAAACTGATGGGTTGGATAAAACCGTCTATGTTTAAAAATCAGGTCCAAAAATGGATGGATCAGTTTAAGGCTTTTGTGGAGAAGTAAGACTGGTCGTCTAAGGATTGATTATAAATTATTGTCACTTATATTAAAAAAACCGTGTGTAGATTCCAATTCCAATCATAAATATTCCTAACGCTATACAAGAGTAACCCTGAACCGTTACACATCCAGCATCAAAACACAGCAAGGTATTTCCCGTTTCCGAATCACTTGTCATATTCAAACCCATAGGAATAAATCCAACTCCTAAGAGAATTAGAAGCCATCCAGTATTTATGTTTCTTATTTTAGATAAGGACATTTGATTTTATTGCAGTATGAGATATTCATAGGTGGCGTCTCTGCGATGTAAGTCGTAGACATGCTCGTCAGACTTGATGGATCACTTTTAATCTTTTGACGAATTTAATCTGTTCGAATACTCATCTGCTATTTCAATCCAGTCTTGCTTCCAAGTGATATACAAATATACTTCAGCATCATCTTGTTCGTCTTCCAGATAATCAGCTCTATCATCCATTAGGGCAATTCTATCAGATATTATTGAGGATACAATGAATTCTAAAAATTCTTCAAAATTTGCCGCAATTTTTACACTAAAAATATACGTATAATACGAAATTGAAAATTGGTTATTTTAATATATATAAGGGCTAAGAATTATAAATCTTAGCCCTTTCTTCAAGGTTCGTTAGCTATACTTTTTGACATTCTGATGAATAGATTTTATTTGGCGTATGTCACATCGCTACAAACAAACCCTGAAGCTGTAAAAGTCACCTCCAAATTATCATTATCTGAGAATGATCCAGATATTTCCATAGTAAAAGAACTGAAGGGACCTTCAGCTTCAATATTTCCATTAACTATAGTACCATCAATTGTCGCTGTAATTGATGAAGTTGATGCAGTGAGCTCAATCTCTGTTGGATTTCCATTAGAATGAGCTACAATAGACATTGATTGCACAGTAGCTGTATTGCTTGTAGTGCCGCAAGTTGGATCTACAACTTCATAATCGCCATAATAAATAGCATTGGCTATTATTTCGCAAGCAGTACCTTCGATTCCATCTGGACAAATACATGTGCCATCGTCACAAGTGCCAGGCCCACATTCTACTCCATCACAATTATCTCCACAAGAATATATTCCTAAAACAAACACTAGACTTAAAATTTGCAAACATTTTTTCATAAAGTTTTATTTTTAATTTAAAGTAATAAAAATAAAATTAATCATCATTATGTTCCCTGCATTCAAGTTAAAATTTTGATGTAGAATTTATTCTGAACTTGTTCTGATTGGAATTTCGAAACTATTATTTAACGTCAATATTTTCGACCGTTTAATTCTTAGATTTCAACTATTTGGCTTCTATCTTTATTTTAAATACTTGTTCATGATGAAAGCGTTTACTTGGTAAATTGGATCATAAGGATATAACATTTTTATTTCGCGAATTGGCATAATCGTAATTTTGAATTCACATGGTGTACAACGGATAATGATATGTCGTCGTCTCTACGAGGTACGAGTAGATATGCGATCATATCTAGTGAGCCTGTTTCTAAATACATCTAACTATCTGACTTTCACCACAGAA
>CAZDWO010000019.1:30352-59354 GCA_964509175.1 uncultured Saprospiraceae bacterium | reverse complement strand
TCAAAATATCTGTACTCATCGAAGATGTCGTAGGTAGGAAGTAGCGTTTTATGCTGAACGTACTGGATTTTCTCATTATAAAGAAAATAGGCAGAGTTATAAAGGTCTTTTCCCTCCACCACCGGATTACGACACGGTGAACCTACCACTATTGCTATGTCTTTAGACAAGGCCATCAGCTTATGTATAGTGTTATCTGCAAGCTCTATAAAGTTGTCAAATTCTAAAAAATCTCTAGGTGGATATCCACAAGTAGCTAATTCTCCAAAGCAAACGATATCTGCGTTTTGCTCCTTGGCCTGCTTTACTGCGGCTTGCATTTTTGCAAAATTTCCATCAAAATCTCCAATGTGATAATTTAACTGAGCTATGCTAATTTTCATCTTGTAAACTTAAAGAAGCTAGAGTAAAAAAATAATTAATCGAGGATAAGTCATGCTATAGTTAAACAAAAATGCCTAAAAGACTATTTTTGTTTATAGCCAAAATAGTCAATGAGTCAGTTTATCGTATCAGCTAGGAAGTATCGTCCGCAGAAATTCAATGAATTACTGGGCCAGAATCATGTAGCTACTACATTAAAAAATGCTCTAAGTAATAATCAACTGGCTCATGCATTTTTGTTTTGTGGACCTCGAGGTGTCGGAAAAACAAGTTGTGCAAGAATCCTAGCAAAGGTGCTCAACTGCGAAAATCTTCAGAATCAAGTCGACCCTTGTGGAGAATGTTCTTCCTGTAAGTCATTTAATAATAATGCCAGCTTTAACATTATAGAACTGGATGCTGCTTCTAACAACTCGGTGGAGCATATCAGAAATCTGATAGAGCAGGTAAGATTCCAGCCACAACAAGGAACACATAAGGTCTTTATCATAGATGAGGTCCATATGTTGAGTTCGCAGGCATTTAATGCCTTTCTGAAGACTTTAGAGGAGCCACCTCCGTATGCAGTCTTTATTTTGGCTACGACAGAGAAGCATAAAATATTACCTACTATACTATCTAGATGTCAGATTTTTGATTTTAAAAGAATTCAGACAGAGGATATAATTAGCCAGTTAAAAAATATCTCGACTAAAGAAGAGATTAAATATGACCTAGAAGCTCTTAATATAATAGCTCAAAAGTCGGATGGAGCGATGAGGGATGCTTTGTCGATATTTGATAAGGTAGTAAGTACCACTGATAGAGAAATAACCTATGATGAGGTCATCGATAGTCTTAACATTCTAGATTACGACTATTATTTCAGACTTACAGATGCCTTATTACAAGAAGATATCTCCAATGTAATATTGATACTGGATGATATAATGAAGCGAGGATTTGATGTAGAGCTTTGTCTATTAGGGCTAGCAGAACACTTCCGTGAATTATTAATGTCTAAAAACACCTCTACCCTATCGCTCATCACATCAGGAGAGAATTTAAAGAAGAGATACTTAAATCAGGGTCAGCTATGTACTCACTCTTTTATAATGAGCGGTCTGAGTATCCTAAATACTGCTGACATAAACTTTCAAAAGGCAAAAAACAAGAGACTACATGCTGAGATAAGTTTATCTAAAATAAACTACCTCAATCGTCAAAAAACCATCGAGGAACCTCTAAGAGATGTTTCTAAAGTAGTTGCAAGCTCAGAAAAACCTAGTCCAGCAAAGGAACCTGTTAAAAGTACTCCTCCTGCAGCTACTCCAGAAGTGAAGGTGATGCAGAAGACGACACAAGCTACAGTAAGTATTAAAAAGATTCCTACAATAGGTTTTAGTAGTGAGGCGGATATTCTATCTAAAATAAAGGAAGAAGAAAAACAGAAAGAGATACGTCCAAAAAAGCTGAATTTAGGCATTATAAATGAAGTCTGGAAGAAATACGTAGAAAATCAATCCTCAATAACAATCAAGACCTCTTTAAAAAATAAAGAAATAGAAATCTCAGATAAGCTTATAAAAGTTTTTCTGCCTTCTCCTAATGCCCTTAATACATTGGTCAGTGAGGATAATTTACTTCAGGAGATAAGAGATAGTTTTGATATAGAAGGACTAGTTATCGAACCTAGCCTAAGTGCAGAGAGATTTCCAGAATATCAAAAATTTAGTCCTAAGCAGGTCTTAAGCCCGAAAGAGAAATACAACATATTACTAGATAAAAACCCAGCATTGAAAGAATTAAAAGACAAATTTGATTTAAAAGTTGACAGCTAAACTTTAAATAAGATGAAAGAACAGTCCATATGGTTTTTAGAAAACATTGATGTTAATAAGATTTTTTGCCCAAACAAATTGAGCAATGACGTCAATCATAATCATAAAAATGTTTTTAAAAAGGGTGAATACATTTATCTAGCTGAGCAAGCCTCGGATAAAATATTTTTCATTAATAAAGGAAGGGTCAAAATAGGTAACATCAATGATTCCGGTAAGGAAATCACCAAGGCCATTTTAAATGAGGGCGAGGTATTTGGAGAATTAGCCCTAGTAGGTGAGAATAAGAGAAGAGATTTTGCTTTTGCCATGGAAGAATGTGAGGTCTGCTCCGTCACATCCGTTGAGATGAAAAATCTTATTAAAGACCACAATAGTCTTAATCTGTTTCTGATGAGAGTTATGGGCTCTAGAGTTCTAGAAATGGAAGAAAGACTAGAATCCTTAGTATTTAAGGATAGTAGAACTAGAATTATCCAGTATATAATAAACTCTGTCGCTAAAAACGGTCAAAGAGTGGGATATGAATGGGTGGTAAGAAAGTTTATCACACATCAAGAAATAGCTAACCTTACCGCAACATCCAGACAAACAGTAACAACGGTTTTAAACGATATCAGGAATAAGAATCTAATCGCATTTGATCGAAAAAGATTATTAATAAGAGATTTAGATGCATTAAAGCAGTCCATGTCTTAAAAAAATGAATATTTTTTTATCCAACATGTATCTTAAGTCTACATTTTACGTCATATAGTCGTTATAAACTAGTATAATAATTTCTTTCTAGTTTCATACTTCCGTCCTTTTTACACTTTATGTATTATGTAATAGAGTTTTAACAAAGGACACAGTTATTTAAAAGATTTTATTGTTACATTTGTAATTCGTTTAATTCGCAGCATAGCGTATTAAACCTAATAAACATGCACTTTTACTTAATGATTATTTAACTCATGTTGTAATATGAGGAAAATTATTAGATCAATTTAAAACACACGATGAAAAATTTAACAATTACTTTTCTTTTAGCTCTGTTTTTTAGTGTCGGAGCATTTGCCCAAGAAATGTCCAAAGAAATGATGGATGCTAAAGAGTTAGATTCTCCTAGCAAATTTTCTTTGGGAATTCACCTTGGAGGTTCTCAATCAGGAACTGATACCCACAGTTGGGGAAGACATGGTGAAGGTATTCTTAACCAAGCACACTTTGTTTATGGTCTTCAGGCCAAGTATCAAGCAACTAATAATTTAAGCCTAAGACTTAATTGGTTCGAAACAAATATCGCAGGTGATGATAATGAAGTTTTCGGGCCCTGTAATTCTCTTGATGGTGATGTCGAATCAGAGGATTTATCTGATTGTCAAGAACATCTGGAAAGAGGATGGTCTTTTGAATCGCCTCTAAGAGAAATTGGATTGGATTTAGAATGGGAATTTTTAGGTGGTAAAAGAGGATACGATGAGTTCGGTTCTTATAAGAAAGTTATCTCTCCGTATATTACTGGTGGAGTAGCTTTGACTTTTGTTGATCCAGAAATCGATTATTCTAATAGACCTCCTGCTCAGGCTTTAATAGACCAAGATGCGGCTGACCAAGAATCTCAATATTTACACTTTCCTGTAGGAGCTGGTTTAAGAATAGATTTATCTGAAAAACTATTTATAGACTTAGAAGCTAGAGGAGTATTCCCACAGACGGATTTACTAGACGGAATGAGTGCTACTACTAGATTTGAAGATCCAAGACAAAATGAAGATGCTTACCACTTTTTTGTAGGTAGATTAAACTTCAGATTAGGAGGAATCGGAGATGATGATGGTGATGGTGTAAACAATAACTTAGATAAATGTCCTAACCTACCAGGTTTACTAACTTCTATGGGTTGTCCTGATACAGATGGTGACGGTATAATCGATACTAACGATTCTTGTCCTAATGTAGCTGGTGTTAAAAGATTAGACGGTTGTCCTGATGCAGATGGTGATAATGTAGCTGATGCTGATGATAAATGTCCTAATGTAGCAGGTCTTGTAAGATTTAATGGTTGTCCAGATTCTGATGGTGATGGTATCGCTGATAATGATGATGATTGTCCTACTGTTGCTGGAGAGAGAGAATATAACGGTTGTTTACCTCCTGATTCTGATGGTGACGGTATCGTAGATAGAGATGACAAATGTCCTCAGACTCCTGGAACTGTAATGGGATGTCCTGATAGTGATAAAGATGGAATCATTGATTCTGAAGATAAGTGCCCTACTGTACCTGGTATAGCTAGTGAGCAAGGATGTCCTAAGAAAGTAACTACTAGAAAAGTAGTAACTACTAGACCTACAACTGTAGTAACTAGACCAGTACTATTGACTTGTGAAGTAATTTACTTCAACACTAATCAGTCATCTGTAAGTAACAATGACAGAGATAGATATCTTGATAATCAAGAGAATGTTGCAATCTTCAACAGAGCTCTAGCGAAATTGAATGAGAATTCAAGCTATAGAGCTGTAGTTCAAGGACATACTGATAGTAGAAATACTGATGAGTATAACCAGAAACTATCTGAAAGAAGAGCAAATGAAGTACTTCAAGGAATGATTAGTAAAGGTTTCCCAGCAGCTAGATCATCTGCTATCGGTTTAGGAGAAACTTCTCCAATCGCTACTAATGATACTAAAGAAGGAAGAGCTCAGAACAGAAGAGTTGAAATCTGTATCTACGACAGATAATCAATAAAAATTATATATTTAAGGGGATCAAATTATTTTGATCCCCTTTTTTTATGTTTATACTTTTATAAGTAACCCCAAATTATTTAATGACCCATAAATCCTATTTATGTTTGCTATTGATCATGTCCCAAGTGGCCATGGTCGAAGCTCAAGGATTTAAAAACTTGACTCTAGGCCTACATAGTGGAATAGCTCAGTCGGGAACAGATACTCATACATGGGGAACAAGAGATGAAGGTATTTTTGATGAAGCTCATATCTTATTTGGAGCCAACATTCAATATCCCATTCATAAGGCGTTTGATGTAAACCTATCATATACCAGAACCTCGATATCTGGCGATGACCTTAACATTGAGGAACTTGCGGATAGAGGTTGGAGTTTTGATTCTCCTCTTTCAGAAATTGGTTTAAACTTACATTGGAAGTTTTTATCTCATAATCGAGATTCGAGTAGAAAAATACATAGAGCTGATGGATCAAGGGTTAGTTTTAAAAATGCCCAACTTTTAGAAAATACTTATTACAATCAGAACGGTTTAATGATGCAGCCCGAAGCATTCTTATCTAAGAGCTACACATTTAAACCTTATCTACTACTAGGAATATCTTCTTCCTATGTAAAACCAGAGCTAGATTTTAGATTGACACCTCCGGATTCCGATTTTAGGCAATTTGATTTAGAAAACCAAAGAACAAATTATCTCCATTTTGCTTTGGGACTTGGAGCAAATTTTCAGTTTACTCAACATTTATCACTAGATGTAGAATTTAAGGGAATAATACCTCAATATGATCAATTAGATGGTATGGCCAGAGTAATTCTTCCCTTTAATACTGATCGTAATAAGGACTCATATCAGTTTGCAATTCTACGGTTGAATTACAATTTATCCAGCGAGAAAGAGTGTGATGAGGATCTACTGACAAATCGATATGATAAATGTCCATGTACAAATGGTGATTTAAAATTCTGGGGTTGCCCAGATACAGATAAAGACGGAATAGCAGATATCCTTGATAACTGCCCAAATGTGCCCGGCGAAAAACAATATGATGGATGCCCAGATTCAGATGAAGACACAGTTCCTGATTATTTGGACGAATGTCCCGAAACATACGGCTTAGTATTATTTAAAGGATGCCCTGATAGAGATGCAGATGGCGTTCCAGATAAAGATGACCAGTGCCCCGACACTCCAGGAGCAAAGTCCAATAATGGTTGTCCTAAATAGAATACATTCCCTTTTTTAGTTGCTAAAAAGTAACTAAACTGCTCTATTTATTATATTTTCAAGGATAATAAACAATCAACTACTATGAGTCTTGATACTATACATAAAGGCAAGGTCCTGAATCACCCCTCAGGTCTATTTGTTCTATTCTTTACGGAGATGTGGGAGCGTTTTTCATATTACGGTATGAGAGCCTTGTTGGTTCTATTTCTTACAGCATCTTTGATAGATGGCGGTTATGGATGGGAAAGAGAAAATGCACTTCAATTATATGCTCTTTATACAGGTCTAGTCTATTTTACTCCACTTTTTGGAGGGATGATAGCTGACAAAGTCCTAGGATATAGGAAAGCTGTAATTATTGGTGCCTTTGTGATGGCATTTGGGCATTTATGCATGGCCTTGGAAATACCAATTTTCTTTTATATCGGTCTAACAGCATTGATTTTAGGAAATGGTCTTTTTAAGCCAAATATTTCTTCAATGGTAGGTCAACTATATGATGATCCTGAGCAAAAAGATGGTGCTTATACCATTTTCTACATGGGAATTAATGCTGGGGCTTTCTTGGGTATTCTTTTGTGTGGGTATATAGGTGAGAAAGTGGGATGGTCGTACGGATTTGGGCTTGCAATGATATTCATGATTGCAGGAGCTATACAATTCTGGTTATCTGGAAAAATATTCGGCGATATAGGATTAGCTCCTAAAAAAGATACTCTTGCGGATTTAGATAAGCCTGTAGAACAAACCAACTTAACCAATAATAATGGAGGAAGATTAACAAAATGGGTTTTTGCCGGTGTAATAACAGCTGCAGTTATTTATTTCGTAAATCCTTTGAAAGAATTTGATTCCTTTTTATCCACTGTCAATTCTGCAGTCATGCCTTCCTTGATATTGGCTGCATTTGTGGCAATTATTGGATTTATTATTTCTGATCCTAGTTTAACTAAGATTGAAAAAGATAGAGTTTGGGTTATTGTAATATTAACAGGCTTTACTGTCTTCTTCTGGTGGGCTTTTGAACAAGCTGGTGGTTCCATGACAATATTTGCTGGTGATTATACTGATAGGAATTTAGTAGGTGGCCAGGCAAATGTGTTTAACGTTATAAACACCTTGCTTACCATAGTGCCTATGGTCGTTATCACCTGGGTATTGGCAAAATTGATACGTGTTACCTATGGTGCTATTAGTATGGCAAATATCATCTTAGCCATAAGTTTCATTATTATATGGGTTATCATCATATTAATGCTAAGTTTTGAATGGGGATATTTTCCTGGTTTAGCAAAATCTTTAGGATTAGACCTTGATCCAAATAAGACTCAAGTAGCAGCTTCTTGGTTCGGTATATTAAACTCCTTCTTTATAATTGCTCTTGCTCCATTATTTTCTAAATTCTGGGATATGAAGATCATAACTTCTGGACCAGTAAAATTTGCAATGGGACTTTTGCTACTAGCTCTAGGATTTGCATTCCTAGCATGGGGAAGTGCAGGAATACCACAGGGTGCTAAAACAGCTTCAGTTAGTATGGTATGGCTTATACTGGCCTATTTATTTCACACTCTAGGAGAATTATGTTTATCTCCTGTTGGACTATCTTACATCAGTAAACTGGCTCCACTCCGATTAATCGGAATCATGTTCGGTGTATTCTTCTTATCTAACTTCCTGGCCAACTGGGCAGGTGGTATGACTGGTAGTTACATTGATGCAATAGTAGAGAAAAACAGTATGTCGGTATTCTTCTTAATATTTACGGTAGTGCCTGCAGTTGCAGCTCTATTACTTATAATATTAAAACCGACTCTGAAACGTATGATGCACGGTATAGATTAATACACAACTTATATTATTTCAAAAGCCAATTGTAGAATCTGCAATTGGCTTTTTTTATGGGAATATACTAGCGGATTCTTTAAGGATCGCCTTTACAGAACCGACTATTACAGGCGATTCTATGAGTAAGGGTATCTGCTTAGTATCTCGAGAAACCCAGATTTTCATTCTAGAATCTTTATCAAATACTTTTCCAGCAACTACCTCAGGAGATAAAACATGACAGGATCTTTTTCCTAGATTCTTTATCTTCTTTTCTTGTACTCCCATGTATTCTAAGCTCAAGGCAAAAGACTCATTATCAAAGAATACATCGTAATTATATGACTTACCACTTTCTACTGGTTCCAGAGAAGTATTTCTTACAGCATAGAGAATCGAAATCAAATCATGTACACAATCCCCTATTTCTATGGAATAGGAATTAGCCAATTCACGGTTCTTGCCTATTTTCCCAGTCGCTATGCCCTTTTGGTGGTCAAAGTGTATACTATCAAACTTTGTATAAGAACCTTCTCTTATATTCCTTATAAACGTCTCAGGTCGTCCAGTCTCCTTATCTATAGTGGAAGAGAAGTAGTCATCTACCTCAAAAATAGAATTGTAAGATTCATAAGTCTTACCTACTACCTCAACAAAATAGCTTTCTTCTAATTCAGCAAATGAGAAACTTACCTCACCTGCAGGTACCCATATAAAACCCCACTGATAATAAAGTTGATAGGTTAGTATCTCTCCATCTTGTACTACCTTATTACTATACTCACATATCTGAGCACCGGCGATATTTACTACAAAAAGCAAAAAGAAGATAATTGAAAGAAATCTAGTCACTTATATCATTAAGATTTAAACCTAAAACATAAAATAACCCAAAAAGGGATGGAATAATTAAGTTAAATATCCATAAGAGAAATGTCGCAGAGAGAATACCTAATACATTATCTGAAAATATTCCCCAGACCAGATATGCCAATTCGGCTCGAGCCGCTATATCCATTAGGGGTGGCAATGGAATTCCTGTCTGAATCAAATAGATAGAAGAAACTCCATTAAAAGCATCAAATAAAGAAACACTAATACCAAAAAACCATAAAGCAAGTATGTACTGACTCAGATATACGATATATCTAAGTATTGCTAAGGTAAAAACTTTTACATGAATTCTAAATCCTGTTGTTTTAAGGTAACTGAGATTATAAATCCATCCTTTTATTCTTTCATTTTTGATAAATCGATTTACCAGGTGCTTAAGAATTCTTGTGTTACGATAAAGTAGATAAAGCAATACAAAAAGCAATACTATCGCTACTACTAGACTTATAAACCAATACTGATTTACCAATTGTAATCGGTCATTTAGATAATAGACTCCGATAAGTCCAAAAACAACATTGACTACATTCTGACTGAGACTGCATAAAAAAGTGGCTAGAATTCCTTTGAATCGATTGCCGTCATTTAAGAATAATACTCTTCCTCCATACTCTCCTACTCGCTGAGGTGTAATGATTCCGACAGAAAGCCCTGCAAGAATTGCCCTAAAAGCCTCTGACAATTTGATTCTTTGAAATTTATCTACCAGGATTTTCCACTTTAGACTTTCTAGTAACCAGTTAAAAGGAACAAGAAAAAAACACACAAGTAAGTAAACCAAATTACCACTACTCAGTCCTGATTTAAAATTCTGTCCAATCTCATGGATATTGGACCGAGAGATTATCTGTCTATAGATAAGTAGGAACATTAGTCCTACAAGTAAGACCTTAAGTCCTATAACCACTCGTTTATCTATTTTGAACATAAAATATTATTGCATAGGTATGGATACAACATGAACAACAAAATAGCGGCTAAATACCGATATAAATTCCAAATTTCAGCGTTAAAAATACTCGTCTTAGCTTTGGCTAAGACTCTTCCCATCCCCTTTGCGGTTCGCTCATTTGAATGTTTACTAAACATTCACCCTTCAAGGTTACTTCGCTCATGCCTTGAAATTTAAATTTTCTATCTAGAATTTATTCCCGACATTTTATAATTCAAATTGTATTACATATAGTGTTAATTTTACTATGATGTCCGAAAAATACAAAATATTAGGAGTAGACCCAGGTACAAATGTTATGGGTTTTGGATTAATAGAGGTAGAGGGAAAGAAAGTAAAACATATAAACTCTGGTATTATAAAGCTGCATAAGTTTGAAAATCATCAAATCAAGCTTAAGGAAATATTTCTTCAGCTCCAGGAAATAATAGAAACTTACTTGCCTACAGTATTAGCAATAGAGGCTCCGTTTTTCGGGAAGAACGTACAATCTATGCTTAAGCTGGGTCGAGCCCAAGGTGTATCTATGGCCGCTGCAATGACTATGGGTTTAAAAATAGTTGAGTACTCTCCCAAGGAAATAAAAAAATCAGTTACCGGGAACGGAAATTCTTCCAAAGAACAAGTGCTCGCCATGCTGCAACATCTATTAAAAATCAAAATCGAAAACAAATATTTAGATGCTTCTGACGCTTTGGCTGCAGCCTACACTTACTATAATAAATCATCTAACGGATTTACTGTAGGAAAGAGTTATTCAGGATGGGATAGTTTTATAAAAGCAAATCCCAAAAAAGTTTCTAAATAGCTTCTCGGATTCTCCTTGCAATATCAGCCATATCATGAGGATTAATATCTAACTTAGGAGAACTTACACTTATCTGAGACTCCGTCTTAAACGGAATCAAATGTATGTGAGCATGCGGCACTTCGGTACCAATTACCATGATTCCTACCCTCTTACAGCTTATTACCTTTTCTATTCCCAGAGCTACTCTCTTTGCAAATACATTAAGACCTGCTAGCGTATCATCGTCGAGCTCAAATATATAATCCACTTCCTTTTTAGGAACTACCAATGTGTGCCCTTCTGCCAAAGGATTTATGTCCAAAAAAGCATAATAGTCCTCAGACTCGGCTATTTTATAAGAGGGAATCTCACCTTTAATAATCTTAGTAAAGATAGAACTCATCTACATTCCTATTTCTATAATCTCAAATTCTATATTTCCATTGGGTGTAGAAATGGAGGCAATTTCTCCAACTTTTTTACCGAGTAAGCCTTTGCCTATAGGCGAAGTAACCGATATTTTTTTGCTTTTTAAATCTGCCTCTGATTCAGAAACTAGACTATAACTCATTTCCTTTCCAGACTTTACATTCTTAATTTTTACCTTACAAAGCACCATTACTTTAGAGGTATCGATGTCACTAGGCTTTAAGATTCTCGCATTAGATAGTGCTTTTTCCATTACATTTATCTTCAGCTCTAGCATGCCTTGAGCATCCTTGGCAGCATCGTACTCTGCATTTTCTGATAAATCTCCTTTTTCTCTCGCCTCTGCAATAGCTTTTGCAATTTCCTGTCTTTCTCTGGTCTTTAGATCATCTACCTCGGCTTGTAATTTATCATAGCCTTCTTGAGTCATGTAGTTTATTCCAGACATTGTAAATAAGTTTTTTATTAATCAAATGAATTTAAAATGCAAAACGTTTCCACCCATGAGATGAAAACGTTTTACAATAATAAAAAATATCTTTAAAATAGACTTCTTTCTAGAACCCTACTCTTACTGTAAAGTTATGGCTACCTCTAAAAGGGTTAGTAGTTCTATATGCATAATCTAATCCTAGTGTAAACTCGCTAGAGATAGGAAGATTAGCTGTAAAACCTGCCGCACCTCCTGTATAGATGTTATCTAGAGCACCTGCAGAATCTCCAAAATCAAGCTTATAACCTCCTCTGATTATATAATTTTTAAAAATTATCAATTCCGCTCCCAGACCGATTTGGTCTCTAGAAAAGGCATTAGAGGTAAAATTTGCCAATCCTCTTAACACATTTTCAGTTCCTACAGCAAAGTCATAAGAAATTCCAATGTTAAGTGCCGATGGCATCTCAAATCTAGCTGCTCGCTGATCTAAACTAAGGATTTCTCCATCTATTTGAGCTCTTAAGGCCAGTCCTTCTCCACTAAATCTCATAGGCGAACCTACATTTCTTAAGGATATTCCTAGTTTAAATTCGTCATTTTCTCCGGAAACATATTGTACACCAGCGTCTATTGCAAAACCAGAAGCTGAGACATCTGTTATAGATTCAAAAACTCCTCTTACAAGCAATCCAACAGAAATCTTATTTTCATAAGTTTTAGCGTATCCTAATCCGATGTGGAAAAAAGACGGCGAAAAATTAGTAATACCTTCTGGCTGATCTGTGGTAGTGAGTAATATATCACCAAAATCTACAGCTGCCATAGAAACTCCAAAAGCTCCTCCATTCTCCCCGACTTTCTTTACAAAGCCAAAAGCATTAAATCCTAATTCTGAGCCTTCATAAAGTCTTACATTTCCTGCTGCAAATTCCGTGTCTTCGATTCTTCCTATTCCAGCTACATTTATACGCATAGCGTCTACACCAGAAACAAAAGAAGTAGACATAGAATGCAATCCTGCACTTCTCGCCCATGGATTAAAAAGCAATTCTGAAGCACCTGCTTCTCCCTGCCTATCAGGATTACCTGCAAATGCAGTTACACCTGTAAGAAGTATAAAAAATAATAGGTAGATGTTTTTTTTCATTCTTTGTGTTTTTTAAGAAATGAGAGAGGGTTTTATCCCTCTCTCAGATATTATATTATAGTCCTGATGGATCAAATTGTCTATGTACTCCAAACCACTTAATTGTCCTTTCCTCTCCAATTTCTGGAGCCGCAACATGTATTAAATAAACACCACTAGCAACAGGTATTCCGGCAAAATTTTCCAGATCCCATTCTATATCAGGGGCTACCTGAGAATTAGGGACTCCAGGATTATTTCCTCCTTTAGGTCTGCTTACCTCATTACGTCTAAATTGTCTAATGAATTTTCCATCTATAGAGTAAATCGTTACCGTTGTGTTACCAGGTAAGTTTGTAATTTTTACCGTGTTATCAAATTGATCACTTTCATATTCTGAGTATGCGTAATAGGGATTAGGTACAACATTTACTGATTCTAGTACACCTTCGTATTCTTCCTGAGTCAAATCAGAAGCTGCCAGCTGAGTAAAATCTAATCTATATCTAGGTAACTCATCTAATCTTCTACAATCCATGGCAATTCCATAATCTACGATACGCTCAGCATTATAGTTATTAGATACTCTAAGTTTTACCGTCAATTCATTAGGTATCAGTCCATCCGCTAAAGAATTAAGCGTAGTACCTGGAGCCGTCATTGCCATACTTGTCCATGTAACTAATGACAACGGATTGTTCTTCTGGAAACATAGGAAGTTACATGGTCCTTCTAAATCGTCTCTAAGACTAGAACATCCATCATAAGGAGATCTAGTTACAAATACCTGATGTCCTCCTCCTAGATAGAAATTAGAAAGTGCAAATCCTCCTCCAGTCTCTATCATAATTTGACTATCTGGATTATACAGCATATCGTTACCGACTGCAACTCCAGAGTCATAAGTAAAGTTATCATTATAGCCAGAATTCTCACCAAAGAAAATATTTACTCTCAATCCAGTTTCTACATCTATTGCGTATCCTGGGAACCAACCCATTCCTGTTCCATCACCGTCTGCTTGACCATTTTGATCTACAGAAGCTCCTGCTCTTAAATCGAACTGTCTCATTCCCCCTTCCGGAATTAATCCATCCATTCTATGGAACTGATTACAGGTTTCTACAACCACACATCTACTCCATTTAGATCTATCAGAGGTCATAATAATATCCACATTATTAAGGTCTCCTAAATCCGTAGCACTTCTTAAAAATCCACCACCATTATTTTCTACATATCCAGGAGAAATATATGGAACCTCCGCATTTGCAGGATCGGGATTTCTAAAATCACATATAGAAAAAGGATAGAAAAATCCAGTACCATTTGTACTATATTCCTGATTAGGGTCGATACTTTCATCTAGCTCACCACCTCCAGTCTTCAAAAAGTTATAAATCTGTCTCAAGAATCCTTGAGCATCAAGACTGGCACCATCATCACTTATTCCTAAGAACCAGTTAGGCTGAGAACTATCCGCATATCTCACTTCACTACCGAGTGCACCATTACCATTTTCTGGATTAACTCCTGCATCCTCTGTTTGTTGGATAGATACGGAGAAACCAAAATCAGTAATCAGTTGCTCATTTAAAGCATCTATAGTACTTTCTGAAGCGACAACTTCACTTGTCTCCTCATTTACTAACTGCCATCTAGTTCCTTCGGCTAATGTACAAGCAGAACTATTTTCTACCTCTCCTACAAACTCTAGAATAAAGCTCGCAGCTTGTACTTCTAGCGGATTATATATTATTACATCTATCGGAGATCCTTCAGATGTATAGGTAACCTCACCATTTGCAGTACCATTTAGAATATCATCATAAGTGCCTTCTACAACGTCTAAGACATTGTCTCCTACTCCTTCCCCAGCTAGTCTAGTTACTATAGGACCATCGCCATAGTTAGAAGAAATGTTTGTATAAACTATAGGTCTAGGGACCACAGTATATACTTGTATATTTCCTCTTCCTTCTAAGTAAGGAGTTCTCTGTCCAGTTTCAAAAAGAGTATCGATGGGATTTGTAACCCAATCTTGCCAATTATTATGAGCATAGGCCAAAGCCATAAAATAATACTCCTGATGATTTATCAATCTAGTGTCAGCACCATCAGCAAACTGATCTTGTGTTACTCTTATGGTATTACTTATCCCCTGGTCAGCTCCATCTACCTCTCTCTCAAAATTCCAAATACGCTCCTCAGTCAATGGATTAATATCCGCCTCCCAGTTGAAAATTTCAGTAATTCCATTTTTCAAATCAACCTGACGAATCAGTCTGGCTTTTTCTATATCATCTAATTCCTGTGGAGTTACCACAGCATTTACTAATTGATATATTTTGTATCCTTCAAATACGTATAGTGAATCAGAAACACCATCTGGTACTAGTAAATCTTTTTCTTGATACTGAAGATTAGGATTATTAGACTGAATTTCATCATTAGATAAAACGAGTACAACCTCTTGGTCCAGTTCTACAGCACATACGTCTGGAGCATCTGGTCCATCTGTAATATCGAAACAGTTATCAAATAAGGCTTGTGCCAAATCATCTGCTGTCTGTAATCTAGAAATATCTGGACATGGATACACAATGTTAGGAACCCATACTGCCCCAATGATTAACTCATTTACAGCACCTGGATTTAATAAAAATGGTCCAGAAGCCTGAATAGTTCTTCTATCTCCAAATCCTAGTTCAGCACTACACATAGACCAGTCAGTTTCTGAACTAGGTAGTCCTGGAAATGCAAAGTTTATTAAATCAGTACTTCCTGGCTCATATCCACTCCCTCCAAAAGTAAATGGCGTTCCATCTCTCCAACTTCCTGTAAGAAGATTATAAAATTCTTCTGCTGTATTTGGATCAGTAGTACCTGCTGGCCATGTACCTGCACCGGCTCTATTAGTATAAACAAAAGAAGACATACCTAATTCTACAAGTATATCAGCTTCTTCTGTATCTTCTAGTAATACATCAACTATAAACACTGTATCTCCTATAGCATATTGGTCTTTATCAAAATCTTCATCTGCGTTTGCAATTACATGTAAATCTCCTTGTCCTTCAGGAACAATAAAATGAGGAGCTAGTGGTCCTCTAAAGTAATCGATTCCTAAAATCGGAATTTCTGTTCCATAGGTGTTAGCACCACTGGCACAAATATCTCCTGTAGAACCATCTACGATATCTTCATTATATAAATATGCCAGAGATCTGTCTATGTCACAACCGATGTAATCATCCTGGTCACAACCGAGATCTCCATCTACCCACATCGCAAAATAACAATCTCTAATATCAGACTCTGCTCTATTTATAAGCTTATATCTCTGGAAGGTCATATCGTTTATCTCATCATTAGTAGCATAGGCAAACGCCTGTACTTGTACCTCCATCTGTATAGCATCTCCAAAGGACTCAGTATGGGGCCCACCTGCATCATTATAAATCCAGAAAAACATCTGATCAGGAACCAGCTCTATAGCCTGCTGTCTGTTATCAGGAAAACATCCTCTGATATCTATAATAGGTAAATCTCCATTACATGGGTTATAAACTCCATCTTGATCTTCATCCCAGAATGCAGCCAACCCCTGACCTGTATCTGGCAATTCAAAATCGAATCTTTCTAACCAGAAAGGATTTCCTCTACCAGGCCAGTATCTAACTCCGGTTGTCACAGAATCACACGGAATAGCTCCATCATTACCATCAAATATCCTTGCAACATTTCTGATGTCATCTCCATCTACTTCGAAGAATCTATCCCAGTTTTCACATATAGGTAAATCTGTAACTCCCATAAATGGATCCAAGGGTCCAGTAAAGAAGTCAAAATTATTACTTCCTGTATACTGCCCAGCAGCAAGTTTGAGGTTACCCTCAGGGTCAAATCCTCCTAACCATACAGATCCTGAGAAAATAGAAGATACCTCATCCTCTCCTGGAGGTGGCTTAGGAACTATATACCTTCCATTTGTATTACCGTCCCACCAGACATCTCCGGCAGTTTTTAATCGGGCACGTACATTATTTATATCTTGATCAACTTGTGCCTCAGGCAAAGTACAATCTTCTCTATAACTAACTGATGGCTTATCGTTTTTAGGTTTAGGTGCATTTGGATCTTTCGGTCCTACGTGTGCTTCTACATTGAGAAAGCTTAGGAGAAAGAAAAGGCATAAACCTAGTGATTTAATAATTTTCATAATTTGAAATTGTAGTTAATATAATAGATTGATAAATTTTATTTAAAAGTCAAAAATTGCTCCTAGATACATTCTACGAGGAAAGGCAAAATTTCCAGGACTTAAAAGTCTTGCTTGATAAGAAGCTAAGAAGTTCTCAACCTCTGACTCAAAAGACTCAAGAATTTGGATGTCATTCTGTCCAAAAGAAGAAATTAGATATCCATCATCATCTGGACTTCCTGTTACAGGAAATACACCGATGGTGTTACGTGTATCTAATAAATTTTCTACTCTGAAGTATATATTAGCAATTAATTTTCTTGCATTTTCTGAATTTCCTAAATTGAAGCTTACAGATTTATCGATTCTCATATCCACATCAAAGTTCCATGGTAATCTTGCTCCATTTATAGAGTTTACAAATCCATCACCCACACCTTGAGCGATAAACTCTGGAGTAGATAATCTTGTAAATGGTCTTCCTGAAATAGCAGTTGTGATAAAGTTTATACCAGCATTCTGGAATACATCTAGACCTCCTATTTTCGGTCCTTCTCCTCTACCGTATCTGTAATCGATAACCCCAGTTATTCTGTGACGCTCATCATAAGAAAATGGTAATAAAGTTCTGATGTTATCTCCATTCAGTCCAGCAGATGAATTAGGATTAGATCCTGTTCCATCAGCAAACTGTAAAGTATAACTCGCATTTAACTGTATGTTATTAGTTCTTCTTAAGTCATAAGAGAAAGAAAAACCTTTTACAGTTCCAAAATCTATATTACCAAATGCCTCATAGCTATTTACAGGAGCTGGAATAAACGTAAATCTTCTTCTCTGTATCATATCTCTCAACTCTTTATAGTACGCAGATACTTTTATCGCTGAAGAAGCTGAAAGTTTTTGTTGGAAACCTACCTCATAATCAATAGTCTTCTCTGGTCTTAGGTTTGGATTATTTACAGGTGTTCTATCTGGACTGTCGAAGTAATAGTAACTTCTAGCTGTAGCTGCAGTTCCAGTCGGAGGTCTTTGAACCAAAATATCATAGTGAGCAAAGAAGTTAGCATCTTCAGATATGGGGAATGAGAAAGCCAGTCTAGGCATAAAATTAATCTGTGGTGTATAATCCTCAAAAGAAGAATTTACATCAAAGTTCTCATCCTGAATATTTAGAATACGTTCTCCATTTTTCCCTACAAAAGAAGGATTTACTAATCCACCAGGAAAAAGTACAGATCCATTTGATATTGCAGTTCCATTAGGTAAAAAGAACTCATCTCCTTGTCTAAATCCAGCAACGTCATCACTTTCATCAGAAGTAGTATATACCTCATAATCACCGTCCACTGCGGCAGGCATTTCCTGGCCTGTTCTTGCAAAGAAAGCATCAGCCGTTTCTATCTCATATAATGCATGAGGTGTCTTCAGCACCTTAGTATTTGCATCATAATAATCCATTCTTACACCTAATCGGAAGATTATGTCTTTGTAAGAAAACTTATCTCCGATGTATGCAGCACCATAAATAGGTTGCAATGGAGCTACATCAAAGGTTCTAGTACCATTTGCATCTCTACTCGTAAAGAAATCATCAAAGGTAGTAGAGGCAGGAAGCTCATTTCCTGTATAATCATACCCAAAATAGTTTATCAACCCAAAGTTGTTTAACTCCGCAGCAGAGAAGAAATCTAATCTTAACTGATCTGGTGTCAGAGCATCCACATTTACATACTCGTTTAATCCTATACCTAATGCATCTCTTACATTTCTAAAAAATGCCGCATCCGTTCTATCTTCAATAAGCGTCTGATATTGTGAAAATTCTACTGGAACTCCTTGAATAGTTTGCTCGAAAGTGCCTATTACCTGATTAGTATCTACACCGATTATATGACTGTTTGCTTGCAGACCTGCAAGTTGCCAAAGGCCTTCTGGAGCTACTACATAGTCTCTTATTAATCTCTGCTCATAGGCTACCCCAAACTGGATAGAATGTCTTCCTGATTCTGATCCACCTGGTAAAAAGTCAAAACCTGAAGCTATGTTAAAGGTATATCTATCTTCTTGTCCTTTACTAAAATTGTTGAATACCTGTCCAACATTTTGGTGTAAGCCACTCCATACATCAAACAATGGATTAGCTGCTAAACCGTTTATCTGAGTATACTGAGCTAGTATCGGATTTACATTTCCAGCAACAAACTCAGAAGCTACCTGAGCCTCACCAGTATGGTCATATAATAGTCCGCCTATTACCACAGCTCCTGGACCACCTGGGTTTTCAGGATCCGTTATAATATTTGCTTGAGGAACATAATCTATCTGTGTACTACCAAAATATCCGTAGTCAAAAAGTCTATCTTCATGGATTAAATCTTCTGTTCTATCATTTCTTTTTTCATATCCTGCCTGAATCGTATAAAATGCATTTCTGATTAAACTAGAACTACCTTCCGATTGATTATCAGTATCTTCTCCTAGTCCTTGCTTTCCTATTCTATGTCTAAATCTGAAAGAAGTTCTAAATCCATCTGTATAACTAAATGGGTTTCTATTCCAGTTAAGTAATGCCCATCCACCACCAGGAGTAAACTGATCGGTAGCATAGTCATAAGCTCCAGAAAAGGATATATCTATGTTATCTGATATCCTAGCATCTATTTTAGCAGTTACGTTATAATCAGTTCTATTCTCGTTTGGACGAGTACTCAGAGGATCTCCGAACGGATTTCCTTCTAATAGCTGTACACTCGGAACAGGTGTAGTTCCTTGGAAACCAACTGGATTTGATTCTAATTGTTGAATAACTTCTATAGGTGCTCTAAATACACCTACAGCAGATGGTGCATTATCATCTACTGACCTAAACTGTCCAGCAAATCTAAATCCTAGAATAGATTGTCCTTCTGAATTTTTCAATAAAGGCCCACTAATGTTAGGAGCTATCAAATTATAGCCAAAACCATCTAAATACTCAGAAGTTTCTATTTCCAATCCACCAGTAAATCGCTCAGATGGACCTTTAGAGGTTATAGAAATAATACCCCCAGTTACATCCCCATACTTAGCTTCTATCCCACCTGTAATTACCTGCAACTGACCTATCTCTGAGGCTGGAATACCACTAGCAGCTACACGGATACCATCCACGTAAATATTAGTCGCATCTCCTCTAGATCCTCTAATAGAAATGTCTGCATCTCCATCAGAAGTAGATAATCCCGCTGATGTTGCTGCAATTGCCGTAATACTCTTAGTAGGAAGAGATCTAATTTCTTCTGCGGTTACGGTTTTACCTTGAGTGGTATTATCCTGCTCAATAAGAGGAGCTTTGTAGGCTTTAATAACCACTCCCTCGATAACCTCACTTTCTTCAGCTAGTGTTAGGTTTATTCTTTGTGTTTTACCATCGAAAAGAACAACACCTGTCTGAATTTGTGTCTGATAACCTAGATAAGAAACTTCCATATCGTAAGTTCCAGGCTCTAGATTGTTAATAACGTAATTTCCGTCAAAGTCTGTAGTAGTTCCCTGAATAAAAGAACCATTTTTCTTTAACTGGATTTGTGCTTCGATAAGGGGCTCGCGTTCATCGCTGATTTTACCCTCAATTGAAGCTTGTGACCATCCCATTGTAGATATAAGGAAAAGGCCTAATAATAGTAGTAATTGTTTTTTCATATTACTTTTTATAGTTGATTATACTAATATATAGTTGCTGGCAGAGTGCAATGTTAATTAAATATAAAAGAATTCAAAAATAATCTAAGTTGCTAGTTTTAAGAAATATAAATGATGGAAGAAGTCGCCATAAACATCTCCTCGCAATAATAAGCCCTAAATTCCACTAATCTTAGTTAATAAAACGTCCGCAATTTTAAATAATGACTCATTCGTCCAACCAGCTACATGTGGTGTAATTATTACTCTGGAATGTTTAAATAGTCGCTTATATGACTTTATTTCAGCCTCATTCAGGGTAGAAAATTTTTCATTCGGTAAAACATCTAGGCAAGCTCCATTGAGTTTACCACTTTTTAAAGCTTTGTTTAAGGCCTTAATATCGACCACCTTGCCTCTACTTGTGTTTATGAGAATGCTGTTTTCTTTCATCTTAGAGAGGAATTTATCATTTACCATATTATGAGTAAACTCCGTAAGCGGAACATGGAGGCTGATAATATCCGATTTACGTAACAGTTTTTTTAGGCTAGCTTCTTTTACTTGCTTATTAGAGTCTGCAAATCCGCTTAGATATTTATCGTAGGCAAGGATTTTTACTTTGAAGCCTGTGAGCAATTTTGCAAAAGAAGAGCCTGTGTTTCCAAATCCTATTATTCCGATGGTTTTTCCCTCTAACTCAAAACCTCGATTAGGCTCTCGAGAATAATTAAATGACTTCACTCCTTGATTTCCTGGAATAATATTATTGGCCAAAGCCAAAAGCATTCCTAAGGCATGCTCAGCTACTGCATTTCTATTGCCTTCCGGCGAATTAAAAACATGGACATTTTTTTCTTTGGCGTAAGCCAAATCTACTATCTCTAATCCAGAACCTAATCGACCGATAAACCTCAGCTTGGTTGCAAGATCTATCATCTCTCGATTCATTATGGTTTTAGAGTTAATAATTATGCCCTCATAGTTGGAAATTATATCCTTAGTGCTCGCAAGACTGATGTTTTTATCATAGCTCACATCGTATCCTAGCTCCCCTAAACCATGTATTAAATGAGGATGCACATAATCCGTAATTAAGACCTTAGACATATGGTATTTTATTATGAGACGAATATCTATATTTGCCCTCAATTTACCGCAAATTATGCCTTTAGACACTAGTATTAAATCCGTCCTTATCATAGGAAGTGGACCTATCGTTATAGGACAGGCCTGTGAGTTTGATTATTCTGGCTCTCAAGCCTCTCGTTCTCTGAGAGAGGAAGGAATCGAAGTAAGCCTTATAAATAGTAATCCTGCAACGATTATGACTGATCCAGTGACTGCAGATCATATCTATCTGAGGCCACTGACTCCAGAAAGTATAATAGAAATTCTAGAAGAGCGACAGATAGATGCAGTCCTAGCTACAATGGGTGGTCAGACTGCTCTTAATCTAGCCATAGAAACTGGTGAAAGAGGAATCTGGGAAAAATATGGGGTAAAAATGATCGGTGTGGATATAGATGCGATAGAACTTGCTGAAAACCGAGAAAGATTCAAGGAACATGTTATCAGCATAGGCATGGCTCATGCACCTTCTAGAATTGCCAATTCGTTTCTGGAAGGAAAAGAAGCTGCTCAGGAAATAGGATTTCCTCTCGTAATAAGACCTTCTTATACGCTAGGAGGTACAGGAGGAGGTTTTGTGATGAAACCAGAAGATTATGATGCAGCCCTACGTAGAGGACTAAATGCCTCTCCTACTCATGAAGTAATGATCGATAAAGCGGTCCTCGGATGGAAAGAATATGAATTAGAGTTACTCAGAGATGCTAATAACAATGTAACAATCATCTGTACAGTAGAAAATCTAGATCCGATGGGAATCCATACAGGGGATAGTATTACTGTCGCTCCAGCCATGACGCTGTCTGATACTGCATTCCAGAAAATGAGAAATGAGGCAATCTTACTCATGAGATCCATGGGGAACTTTGCAGGAGGTTGTAACATACAATTTGCAATAAATCCAGAAACGGAAGAGCTGATCTGTATAGAAATAAACCCTCGAGTATCTAGGTCCTCTGCTCTAGCAAGTAAGGCTACTGGATATCCTATCGCAAAGATTGCTGCAAAACTAGCCATCGGTTACAATCTCGATGAGCTAAAAAATCAAATTACAAAGACCACTTCTGCATTCTTTGAGCCGACTCTTGATTATGTTATCGTAAAGATGCCTAGATGGAATTTTGAGAAGTTCTACGGTGCAGAGCATACTCTAGGCTTACAGATGAAATCTGTAGGAGAAGTAATGGCTATCGGTCGTAACTTCCTAGAAGCCCTGCAGAAAGCCTGTCAGAGTCAGGAAAACAATCGTAGTGGATTAGGAGCTGATAAGAAAGAATGGATAAGAACTGATGATATACTCAAAAGACTGGAAACACCGAGTGATGATCGTATCTACAGAGTAAAAGATGCTCTCAGACTAGGAGTTCCTATAAATACAATACATAAGCTTACACGTATCGACAAGTGGTATCTGAAGCAGATAAAAAGGCTGGTCAAAATGGAAGACCGTCTTTTAAAATTCAATGTAGCCGAAGATATCCCAGAGGATTTCTTTAGAGAATTAAAAGAGCATGGGTATTCTGATAAGCAGATCGCATGGACGCTTAGAATCACAGATGAGGAAGTTACTAAACAGCGTAAAAAATTAAATATAAACCGTACCTACAAAATGGTAGATACTTGTGCTGCAGAATTTGAAGCACAGACTCCTTACTTCTACTCCACCTTTGATCAAGAGAACGAGAGCATCGTTTCTGATAAGAAAAAAATCATTGTGCTAGGTTCTGGACCTAATCGTATCGGACAGGGAATCGAGTTTGATTACTGTTGTGTACATGGCTTGTTAGCAATAAAAGAGGCTGGTTATGAAGCGATTATGATAAACTGTAATCCAGAAACAGTTTCTACAGATTTTGACGTAGCAGATAAACTGTACTTCGAGCCAGTATTCTGGGAACATATAGAAGAAATTATCGAGCACGAAAAACCTGAAGGTATTATCGTACAACTGGGTGGACAAACTGCACTGAAGCTCGCTCAGAAATTTCATGAGAGAGGTATAAAAATTATCGGGTCGAGTTATAATGCATTGGACTTAGCAGAGGATAGAGGTCGATTTTCTAATATGCTTAAGGAGCTAAATATTCCTTACCCTAATTTTGGTACCGCAGATGATGCAGACCAGGCATTGGCTGTAGCCAAAGAGGTTTCTTATCCAGTACTCGTAAGACCGTCGTATGTACTAGGTGGTCAACGTATGCGTATCGTAATAAATGATGCCGAACTAGAAACTCATGTGCTCAGCATATTCAAACATATGCCAGATAATAAGGTACTGATAGACCAGTTTTTAGAAAGAGCCAAGGAAGCAGAAATAGACGCTATCTGTGATGGAGAAGACGTACATATCATGGGAATAATGGAGCACATCGAGCCAGCAGGTATTCACTCTGGAGATAGCTCTGCGATGTTGCCTACTTATAGTCTTTCAGATCAAGCAGTCGAAAAGATGAAAGAGTATACTGTAAAACTCGCTCATGCTCTAAAAATAAAAGGGCTGATAAACATACAGTTTGCCATAAAAGATGATAACGTATATGTGATAGAGGCAAATCCTCGTGCATCACGTACTACACCGTTTATCGCTAAGGCATATCAGGTTCCATATCTAAACATAGCCACTCATGTAATGATGGGTACTAAAAAGTTAAAGGACTTTAAAGTCACCAAAAAACTAGAAGGCTATGCGATAAAAGTACCTGTCTTCTCCTTTGATAAGTTTCCTAATGTAGATAAGCAACTAGGACCAGAAATGAAGTCAACGGGTGAGGCTATACGATTTATTAAGGACCTTACAGATCCATTCTTTAGAGAGTTAGATAGAAATCGTTCGATTTATCTATCGAGGTAGTTGGTGGTTTATATAATAGATTAAAGTTTAACATATATAATAATTGTTAATCTTATCTTTGCGGCTGGATTTTTAAGAAGTGGCAGTCAAAACAACTTTTTACGGACACGGAAAACTTTTACTTACTGGGGAGTATGCAGTACTCGATGGTGCTAAGGCATTGGCACTACCCACTAAGCAAGGCCAGTCTATGACCGTTAAAAAAACAAGAGGTTCTGACCTAATCTGGGAAAGCCTCGATGACAAGGGAGAAGTCTGGTTTAAATCCACCATCTCCCTCATGGACTTCTCTCCGATAAACACCACCGATGAAGAGGTTTCTTCTCGTCTCCAAAAAATGCTCAAAAACGCTGTTCGATTAAATTCAGAGTTTCTCTCAAAATGGAATGGCTTCAAAGTAGAAACACAGCTGGAGTTTCCTCGTAACTGGGGTTTAGGGACTAGTTCTACGATTATACATGCCATAGCAGAATGGGCTCAGGTACATCCACTTAGACTATGCTATAAGTGTTCCAATGGATCAGGTTACGATGTAGCCTGTGCAGGTGCAGAAGGACCGATAGTATTTCAGAATGCGGATGATGCAGTAAGTTATACTCCCATAGATTTTAATCCGCCATTTAGCGATAAGCTTTACTTTGTCTATCTCGGAGAGAAACAAAATACCGGTGATGCGATAAAACATTACCTCAAAAAGGTAAAAAATCGTAAAACTCTCGTGTCTGCCATAAATGACATTACAGAAGAAATGATGGATGTTAAAACGCTAAAATCCTTCGAGTCACTTGTTACTAAGCATGAAGAAATATTATCCTCTGCTCTAGGATATCCTCGTATAAAAGAAGATCGGTTTCCAGATTACTGGGGTGTCGTAAAATCCCTAGGAGCCTGGGGTGGTGATTTTGCACTAGTATCTTCTGATAAATCCGCCGAGGAAACCACAGAGTACTTTAATGCAAAAGGCCTGGAAAGTGTTATTCCTTTTAAGGAAATGATTCTATAAGGTCAATTTGAAAATGAGGCAATTTGAAAATGCCTCTGTTTCCCGTTCTTTTCGTGGCCTACCTATCCTTCAATCTTAATATTGATTTTTGAAACCATTCTAAAGTGCAAATGTTATACTTTTGTACTTACTAAAAAGTAGAATATGGATACTGCCGTTAAAAGCCCTGTGATGATCTATACTGAGCAAACTCCTAACCCGGAATCGCTCAAGTTTGTAACTAATAAGATGATTTATAAAGGTACTGCCGATTTTAGAGAGGCAGAGCTCGCAAAAGAATGGTCTCCTCTGGCTACTTTCTTATTCGATCAGCCTTATGTAAAGGGTGTTTATATATGTAACAACTTTGTGTCGATAACTAAGGAGTTTAACTACAGCTGGGAAGACATCATGCTTAAGCTTAAGGAGCAGATAAAAGAATATATCCAGGAAGATAAAACTGTCTTAAAAGAAGGTTTTGCTGAGGCTATGGCCAAAATAGAAGCAGAAAAAGGTGTCGGATATGAGTACACTGGAGAAGAAGCAGAACTGGTCAAGAAAATAAAAGAGCTTATAGATACCTATGTAAAACCAGCTGTAGAAATGGATGGTGGCAATATCGAATTTAAGGCTTTCGATAAGGGAAAGGTAATCGTGGAATTACAGGGATCATGTAGTGGATGTCCTTCCTCTTCTGTGACTCTTAAAGCAGGAATAGAAGGAATGCTTAAGCGTATGGTACCTGAAGTGACTGAGGTAGTTGCTGAAATGGGTTAAAATACTTTTGACCTATTAATTTTCAAATAAGACAATGAGTTCGAAGAATTATCTGAAAATTTTGCTTTGCAGTTAAATTAGGTTAAATTAAAAAAATCATTATGAAAAATTATTTGTCCTTATTTATCCTTCTTTTGGTAATCAGTTGTGCAACAGAAGATACTTATTACGAAAAAAATATAGAAGAGCAGCAAAAAGAATCTGCATCTAGAAGTGACTCTGATGCAGGAATTCATATTGGCAACATTATCGAAGATGAGATTATACCAATCTTTAATTTTCAAGAATTATCTTCAATTCTTTCCAACAAAATTCAAAGTACAATTAAAAGTCCCGTTTCATTTTCAGAAATTGAAATTCAATTTTTAGATGATGAATATCTATTATATGCAATCGATTCTAAAAATAGTCATAAAACTATCTTCACTTTGGTAAATGAAGGAGAGCGTATTTTATATTTCAGTGATGGAGGTAAAGATATTACGTGCTCAGGATACAAAACAACAGGACCTAATAGTGCCAAAGAATGTCAACCTAAAAAAGGGGTAAATGGACATTACTATTGTACGGATTGCAGCAGAGGAGATTGTACCAAAACAGTAACAGTGCATACAAACGGATAACTACTAGTACAAAATAAAAATTGTTGGAGGCTGTCTCTTAAGGGATAGCCTCTTTTTTATATGCGGGAGGTTATGGAATCAACTCTTCTTCCTAGATCAGACTAACTCTACTGACTCCTTAATCGTTTCTTGTGTAAGTGGTTTTACTTTAAAATCTTTAACTCTTAAATATTTTTCTGACTTACTTAAATCAAATTTGCTCATGGAGGTACTGAGCATAATAATGCACGGACACTTCTGCTCTATATCACTAGCTTCATACATATCTAGAAAATCCCATCCCGTGTGAATGGGCATATTAATGTCTAAAAAAATTATATCCGGAATTTCAGCTTCAGTTTTAAGAGCTTCTAGGGCACTTTGTGCAGACGAAAATATCTTCCAACTATCAAAAAGACCACTATCCTCTATCATTATCTCATTATAAATACCAGTCGGTTTATCATCATCGATGAGATAAGCGAAATATTTGTTCATTTCTAAGGTATATTCAGTTAAAAAGACAAATTTAAAAATTGAAACCCTCATGAGTTAGATACTACAGATAACCTACCATTTTCCTACACATATTATATTAATCATCTATATGAGTAAAAAGATTCCAATTATTAATTTTTAATCGATGATTAGTCTACCTAGCTCTAATAATAGGCGTTCCTTTTTGGCGAAAGCCATATCTTGTTGGTTATTATGAATCTCCTAGAAAACATAAAGGTGGCAATCTCTTCAGTCCGTAGTAATTTTCTACGTTCGCTACTGACGATGCTGATTATCGCTGTAGGTATCACCTGCCTGGTAGGAATACTGACAGCTATCGACACCATCTTATTTTCTATGAGTGATAACTTCAATCGTCTCGGAGCCAATTCTTTTAACATCTATCCAAAATCTGAAACGATAAAAAGCAATAGGAAAGGTAGAAGGTCTGCGAGAAGAGAACCGATTACCTATGATGAAGCCATGGGATTTAAGGATCGCTACACCTATGGATCTGCAAGAGTTGCTGTAGATATTTACTGTACTAATTCTGCAGTTCTTAGATATAAGGACAATAAAACAAACCCTACCTATAGAGTAGTCGGAGTCGATGATAATTATTTTTACGTAACAGCTTTTGAGCTAGAACATGGCCGTAATTTTAGTCGGACAGAAGTAGAAAATGGGAACAATAAGGTTATCCTGGGCTCTGATGTGGTCAAAAAACTTTTTGATGGGAAAGGAGAAAAAGCAGTCGGCGAGTATATAAATATAGGCAACGGTAAGTTTAAAGTGATCGGTACGCTGAAGCAAAAAGGATCTAGCTCGGGTGGATCTAATGACTCCAGAGTCTTTATCCCACTGCTTAAGGGCAAGATGCTTTATGGTACTCCGAGAACCAACTATTCCATCACCTCAGCGGTTGCTAACTCTGCAGAAGTAAATGATGCAGTTTCTCATGCCATAGGTGACATGAGGAATATCAGAAAACTCAAAGCCTCAGAGGATAATAATTTTGAGATACGTAAGAGTGATGGTATCCTAGAAATATTAAAAGACATAACGACTGAGCTCAGACTCGGAACTATAGCCATCGCCCTCATAACCCTCCTGGGAGCAGCCATCGGACTCATGAATATTATGCTCGTATCTGTGACAGAACGTACTAGAGAAATCGGAGTCAGAAAGGCACTAGGTGCGACTCGTAATAATATCCTTATCCAGTTTCTGACCGAGGCCATTGTTATCTGCCAGCTAGGCGGTTTATTGGGGATAATATTCGGAATTCTATTAGGATTCGGCTTATCTATCGCTATAAAGGGAAAGTTTGTTATCCCATGGGACTGGATGACACTCGGATTTATGGTCTGTCTTATAGTAGGAGTTATTTCTGGGCTCTATCCTGCTCTGAAAGCTTCTAGACTAGACCCTATAGAATCTCTACGTTATGAATGAGTAAACGGTCCCGACAAGATTGTCGGGATTAAAGAGACTAAACGTCTCTTTAAAGTTTACGAACCGATACATCAGTATCGGCTTACTTAAGTTTAGTTTTAAAACTAAAATTATCCATTACCACAAGCACTTTGCCAGTATTAAAAGACTAACTAATTGCTACTTTAAAGTTTACGAACCGATACATCAGTATCGGCTTACTTAAGTTTAG
>CAZDWO010000019.1:0-30252 GCA_964509175.1 uncultured Saprospiraceae bacterium | reverse complement strand
TTGCTACTTTAAAGTTTACGAACCGATACATCAGTATCGGCTTACTTAAGTTTAGTTTTTAAAACTAATATTATCCATTACCACAAGCACTTTGCCTGCATTAAAAGACTAACTAATTGCTACTTTAAAGTTTACGAACCGATACACCAGCAGCGGCGGACTCAAAGTACATTTCGAACCGATACGTCAGTATCGGCTTACTCAAGGGTTAGATGAAAAAAGTATGCGTATTAATTAAAAGGGCCAGTCTTCGACTAGCCCTCATGTAAACTATAAAACCAACAAACTACACTAATTCTTTATGGCTCTACCGTGAAACTCGGAGTCTCCTGCAGTAACCTGATAAAAATATATTCCTGACGTAGCAGATTCCATATCATTGTCTAATGAGTGGAAGCCTTTATCCATAAAGGCAGATCTGCGATACACTCGTTTTCCCTGATTGTCGAATACCTCTATTTCTACTACCTGTGCCTTTGGATTATTTATACTTATCACAAAGGATTGAGAAAATGGATTAGGATAAAATGCAAACTCTGCGGGCTCAGTATAATCCCTCGGGACGTCTGCTTCTACACTGCTACGTAGAGCAGCTGGTAACCTCTTGGTTATGGAGGCAAAAATGTTCATAGGCTTTTCTTTTTGATGAGAACTAAATGGTTGACTGCATAAGTTTCCTTTTTGTATATAAGTAAAATCCGTGTGTATCTTGCTTGTGTCTAAGTCGCTATAAGTGATGGTTAATGGACTGTCATAGAAGTTATTTTCGACGGAAGTCGGCACTAGGTAATAGGCATTCTGATAAGGTAGCTCATCATTGATTCCTCCGAGATAAAACATCAGATGCTTTAAATCATCAAAATCTACTTGACCGTTTTCGTCGAGGTCCGCTGCAAATAATATCGCTGGGTCTGTAATAATTTGCTCTCCAAGTATATGATCTACGAGTAGATTTAAGTCACACTCATCTATAAGGGACATATCTACTTCTGGACAGATTCCTCTCAGCTCGTAATCGATATTCATAGTCACTGAATCAAAACTATATGTTCCGAGCTCATCCGTTACACTATGATGCATCTGCTCGTGATTTATTACAATTGTATCATAGCTATACTGATATTCTACAAACTCCTGATACTGCCATATCCAGTTACCAGCCGCATTTATAAAGCTATCTACTAGTACCACTGTCGTCGTGCTATCAACATTTTCTATAATCTCTGTTTCTGTAAAGCTGCTCTGACACTCGATAACCATTTCTTCCTCTTCTTCTCCGAAAATATTTCTCACCTCACCGGCTATACGTGTATAGGGATTATTGTCATCATCAGTAGGCTCACAATTAGGAATGTCATCGTTATTCTGAATATCTAAGGTTACTGTACAGAAAGAATAATTTCCATTTTCTGATATGTAGTAAATATTAATTCTGTTTTCTCCTACATCGTCACAGGTAAAGACCTTAGTAGGTACTATCTCATCTGGAGCAAAAGAAACTGTAAAACTATTTCCACATAAATCATGGCTATTATGGTCAAATTTGCTTGCTTTCACTTCGATCATACCATTATCTATTACTCCATCATCGTCTGTATCTACAGGCCAAAGAGTAGAATGTATCGTCGCTATACAATAAGGAACTGGTACAGAAACATCTTCCACGATTACATCTACGTAACAGAAGACCACTGATCCACAGCCATACTCGATTCTATACTGCACAGTAGTAGTACCTATCGGATATACTCCTGACAAGTCAGCTCCATTAGATGTAGCATATTGAGAATTATTAGTAATCTCATAAGGTAGATTACAAGAAGAATTAGGAATCACTAATGGAGGATTAATTACCTCTCCACTATAACAGTTATGAGCCTGAGCGATAACATCATCTGGACAGCTAAAAACTGGTTCCTCTCCGAAGTCTAATTTTATATTTTGTTTGAACGTAAAAAAGCCTGGACCACTGCCTGATCCATCATATCTACACCAGTCTATTATGGACCAGGTACGTACAATCTTCTCACACTGAGGACCGATCATAAATCTCTGATCATCATAATTTACCCCGACCATAGAGCACGGTGGTGATGAGAAAGTAGGGAAGGAGTTTTCTGTAGGTAGATCAGATGGAGCCGTAGCTGGATCACAATCTGTAAGTGTTATATCATCTGGCCAGTCTATATCGGAGATATCTCCTCCTACCCCTAGAACAGTGATTACTTGTGTACAAGTAAAAGTCTGTTTCTTATAAGTAGTTGTCCATTTTCTCAGAATCGTACCTACATTACAAGAGTTAGTATTATAAGTTACGTCATCAGTATCAGGAAGTGGTGCTGTACCTTTTCCTATCATCACAACGGCTCCTCCATAGATGGTTAAATCACTTAAATCATCCTCGCAGGAAACGGTTACATCAGCTGGACATATTATTGAGAAATTCTGACTTTTGGCTGTAGCCGAAAAAAGAAAAAATAGAGTCGTGAGACATACAAGATGCCTTACAGAGAATGGTGTAGTTTTCATATCTGTAGTTTATTGCAATAAGCAACTTAGGTCGAATAAGTTACATATTACAATAAAATTACATATAAATTTTTCTTAATATGTTGTCAAAACTGTTAAATTTTAAAACTCATACTACAGATAAGAGAAAACTACTGTTCTTTTACCCAAATCAGCTGCTCGTTAGTGGCATTTCCTTGCCATGGAATTCCATCGCAGGTAATGAGTTCATTGGCTCCACCAAGTGTACAAAGTAGATTGCAATCAGCAGTATAGATATCTGCCACAGAGGTAGATAAACAAACCCCTCGAGCAAAACAATAAACTTTCTCTCCATTAAAATCCCAACTGGCCAAATTATCTCCGACACAATCGGCAGTAACCTGAAAATCAGAGAGTAAATCTTCTATACATGTCGGTGTCGCTGGCTCATCTTCTGAGCATGAGAATAGGCTTATCGCCAAAAAAAGGAAAAGGTATTTTTTCATATTATAAAAGTATATAAGCTAAACGTTTTCTAAGCTGCTTCTATTACCAGTTTAACATAAGATTAAGCTCCTAGAAAAATTTCCAAGCCTTATAAGAGATGACTATCTTGCAAGCAATACCAATCTATGAAACGATTTTCTTTCTATTTTCTACTATCTACTCTCCTACTCTCTTGTAAAACGCAAGACGCCACAATTATGAAAAACAAATCTGCAATTATTACTCCCTTCGAATCAAAGGATAATTATTCTGCCAATTACTCAGAGACTATAAAAACTTATAAAGAACTCGCTAGCAGATCGTCATATATAGAGATGTCAAATTATGGAATGACAGACATCGGTAGACCCTTGCATGAAGTAATCGTTTCTACTGATGGCAGCTTCGATCCTCAGTCAGCTAGAAATAGTAAAAAAGAAATTCTATTTATAAACAATGGCATCCATGCTGGAGAACCCTGTGGCATAGATGCTACGATGATGCTGGTAAGAGACATCGCATCTGGAAAAATAAATAAAAAGCTATTAGACAATCTCGTTCTAGTCATCATCCCAGTTTATAATATCGGTGGCTGTCTCAACAGATCTAGTACCAGTCGAGCAAATCAGAACGGGCCTGCCGCATATGGCTTCCGTGGTAATGCTCAGAATCTGGATCTCAACAGAGACTTTGTAAAATGTGACAGTAAAAATGCCTCTAGTTTTAATCAGCTGTTTACAAAGTGGAGTCCAGATGTATTTATAGATAATCATACATCCAATGGTGCTGACTATAGCTACACCATGACACTTATCGCGACTCAGAAAGATAAGCTCTCCCAGCCCATCGCCAGCTATATGGAAAAACAGATGCTTCCTGATCTTTATAAAAAGATGAAGAAGAAAAAATGGGAAATGACTCCTTACGTTTATGCATTCGGGACACCAGATCAGGGCATCCATGGATTCCTAGACCTTCCTAGATACTCTTCTGGTTACGCAGCTCTTAAAGAGGTAATCTCATTTATGCCAGAGACACATATGCTTAAACCTTATGCTGATAGAGTCTGGAGCACCTATGCCTTTATGGAATCCATGATCGAACACATCGCTAAGAACCCCGGAGAAATTCAAAAGGCAAAAAAAGCGTCAATTAGAAAAAATCGTAAGGCTTCTGAACTGGCTATAAACTGGACTGTAGATAGAGAGCAGACAGAAGAAATTTCCTTTAAAGGATACGAAGCTGCTTACAAAGAAAGTGAGGTAACAGGTCATTCTAGATTGTACTATGATCAGAAAAAAGCTTACGATAAAAAAGTACCCTTTAACAATACGTATAAAGAAACCCTATCGGCGAGTGTTCCTCAGAAATACATAATTCCGTATGCCTATCATAAGGTCGCAGAACGTCTTAGATGGAACGGCGTAAAAGTAGAACAGCTCAAAAGAGATACCAGTATCAGCGGCAAGATGTATTACATCACAGACTATAGTTCCTCTCCTAGAGCTTATGAAGGACACTTCCTACATAAAGAAGTACAAGTAGAATCTGTAGACATGAAGCGTAAATATTACAAAGGAGATTATGTAGTTTCCACTCAACAGGACCAAATTAGATACATCGTAGAAACACTTGAGCCTCAGGGACCAGATTCGTTTTTTGCATGGAACTTCTTCGATGGAATACTGATGCAGAAGGAACATTTTTCTGCTTACGTCTTTGAAGACTTGGCAACGGAGATTCTAAAGAAAAACAAGAAGCTTAAAAAAGCCTTTGAAGAAAAGAAAAAGACTGATGAAGCTTTTGCAGAAAATCCAGGTGCTCAGCTAAACTACATTTATAAAAATAGTCCGCACTATGAGAAGACATATCAGTTGTATCCAGTGATGAAGGTGCATTAAGGCAAAAATATAAAAGGGCAGGAGAACAAAACTCTCCTACCCGCATACTATCTAAATACTACTTGACAATGGTGATTGACGAATGTACTTTGTGTTCCTTCTTAATGTGGCAATAATCTATGGTTCCAGTGAATAATACAATATAAACTCCCGGCTGAATTTCCTTACCCTTAAACATTCCATCCCAGGCTAAACTCGGCTGATCAGACTCGTAAATCTTTTCTCCCCATCTATTCAATATCATCAATTCTGCATTTTCTAAACTGGCATCCTCATTCATCATTACGTGGAAGCCATCGTTATGGCCATCGTCATTAGGAGAAAAAATATTTGGGATATAAACCTCAGGGTCGTCGACTGCTTCTAGTTCTACAGATACTTGTTCGACTACTGTGCCACAGTCGCTGGTAATACTGACCTGGTACATTCCTGCACTACTTATTTCCATGGTATTCTCTACGCTTCCATCTTCCCATGAGATATTTATAGATGCATCATCAGTTACTATTTCGATAAGGTCGGTTTCTTCATCACAATTTAAAACTGGTACATTAATAGAATACTCTAAGTCTGGTAAAGCCTCAACTTCAATACTGGTTTCTACAGAGCATTCCGATTCGTCCTCTAAGAGAATGGTATAAATACCAGCGGCCAAATCTGAAATCTCATTATTAGTTATTTCTATTCCATCAAGAGTGGCTGTCAAGTTTCCAAAACCTCCATCCATATCTATAATACTGATTGCACCTGTGCTGCTCTCAGGACATGACTCTTGTGCAGAAAGTTCCAGAACCAACTCAGGATTTTCATCTATGCTGAATGTTTCTTCTAGAGAACAACCATTTCCATCTTCTAGTCGGAGTGTATAATTACCTGCAAATAGATTTTGAAAATCTTGAGGATTTATAACTCCATTGTCCAGATAAAGTGTTGATCCACTTTCTATGTTACTAGTGATATCAATTCCTCCATTGTCTTCATTAAAACAAGACTGTAATAAATCATAGTTCATTGTCAATTCTGGAAACTCTTCTACTAGAACCTCTTGTTCCATGAAGCAACCCATTTCATCCTCTACTCTAATCATATATGCATTAAGACCTAGCCCAGATGATATGCCAGTAAAAGAAACTCCATCTATATAGCTGATATAACTACCGTTACCTCCTGATATGTTATTTATACTTATCGAACCATTGCTGTCTTGGAAACAGGAATTTATCACATCTACATCGAATGATATTTCATCATAAACAGTTGCATCTACAGTTGTTATAATCTCACATCCATCGCTTCCTATCTCACTTATTTCAAAAATTGTATCTCGTTTTATCTCGATGTCATTGAAATAATTTGTTCCTGCACAGTACTCTACCGACTCACCTACATAAGTGATCTCACAATCAGGATAAGCTAAGAAATATGGAGGATCTCCATCACCCTCTTCACATGGATTTACATTGACCAGAATTTCATAGTCATAAGCCTTGAGCCCGATTTCGCTCAATGCTATACTATCTATTCTTAATAAGTAAGAACCAGCAGGCACCTCTAAGAACTGAACAAGTCCATTTACATCAGTGAGCATAGAGTCTATAAAACTGTTGCCTATTCCTTCTAGATATACATTTACATCTTCGAGAGGTGTATCTCCAGGATCTAAGATTCCATCTAGGTTTTCGTCAAAGAAAACAAAGGTTTCTACGGTTCCTGTTCCTATATATTCTTCTACAGATAGAGGATCCGAAGTCGAGGTACAACCATTTGCGTCTGTAAGTACGACATGATAATCACCTGCTTCTTCCATTATTAAATCAGGACTGGTAGCTCCTGTAATTTCTATCCCATCAAAGAACCATTGATAACTTACCACACCTGGAATAGCAGGAAGGCACATCGTATCTGGCAGACACCTTTCTAAGCATCCATCTGGAATAAAATTAGTGTCAGGCCCTTCTAGCACCTCTAGGGTATTGCTTTTTTGGCTACAGCCAAATGAATTAAAACCTTCTACAAAATATACTCCTGGCTCATCAGTAACCATCGTAGTGCCCAGCATTCCATTGCTCCAAATATAGGTCAGCGTTGCATCTGGATTAGTTATAGTAAAAGTGGTTAGATTATCTGCACATAGGACTCCTGATGGACTGGCAGTAATCTCTATGTCCTCTGGTTTTTCATGTATAATTACTTCAAAGGGTCCAACTGTTGCATTGCAACCTGTAAAATTATCAGACATGGTTACAGTAAAGAGATGCGTCCCTGGTTCTAAATCATCACCAGTAGGTGTATTAAAAGATATCGTAGTTCCATTCTTTCCAGTCGACCACTGATAATAATGATTAGGTATAAATATTATTTCAAGATATATTTCCTCTCCTTCACATAATTCTAATCTATTGTAGATGTAATCTATGGGGTTTTGGTTTTCATCATATACGATTGCTCTTATGGTGCTATGAGGTTTAGGCAATAGTCTGATTTCTATGTCGTCGGTTACATGAGAACAACTGAAATCATCATAAACTGTAACATTATAAATACCTGCAGAAGAAATTTCTACTGATTCTGTGGTAACACCTGTCGACCATAACCAGCTCGTTCCTCCAGTCGGAGCAGTCAGTAGGGTCGTATCACCCTCACACATAGGTTGTGGAACACTGGTAGTAATTTCTCCACTTAACGTATTGCCTTGTATGTTTATACTATTGGAAAACGTAGAAGTACAGCCATAGATATTGGTTGCAGTCAATACTACATCATAGTTTCCTGCAGACTCATAGATATGATAACCATTCTGAGAAGCTGAGCTATTCAGATCACCAGAGGCTGCATCTCCAAAATCCCATAACCACTCTACGATATACTGTGAAGAGCTAGGAATTAATTCTACACTACTTCCCTCACAAGCAACAGCTGGAGGTGTAAAATTTAAAACTGGAAGTGGATGTATTTCTATATCCTCTTGATAAACGGAGACACATGAACCGGCGATAACCTCTAGGGTAACTGTATACGTACCTGGTGCAGTGTAGATGTGCTCTGGATTCTGTAATGTGGAGGTATTTTGAGCAGATCCAGAATCTCCAAAATTCCAATTCCATCCAGTAATAGACTCTCCTTCTATAAAGCTAGATATGTCGTAAAATTGAATTTCAGAATTAGGACAAGCATTTTCTATTTCAAATCTAGCCGCTACAGGTATTGTTATGACTTTAGTCAAATTTAGTATGCATGCTGCAGTAGGATCCGACACATCAGGGACTGATGCTGTTAAGGTAGCTCTGTAAAAACCAGCGTTGCTATATTTAAAAGTTGGATTATTATCTGTAGAAAAATCATTGGTCACTTCCTCATCTCCGAAATTCCAGTTTACGGATCCAGCATTTACATTGGTCGATAGATTGGTAAATACGATTTCATTACATTCGGCTCCAGCCAAAAAATCAAAATCTAAAAGTCCATCTGCAACACAAGTTACAGGTCCACCTCCTCCGCCACAAAAATCTCTTACAACTAAGGTATTAGATGACTGCATGCATCCATTACTATCTGTAATCTCTACGGTATAGTTTCCGAGCTCAGTTGTCTGGAAGGTCTGATTTATCGCTCCTGCAATCATAACTCCATCCTTGTACCATTGCCATGTATATCCTAGAAAAGAATTCAATGCATGCAGCACAGGAAATCCTTCGCCAGCCGCTATACAGACATTTACATCATCCGGAGAGCTGGCTCTAGAATTGGGAAGAGGCAATGACTCGATTGTAAAAAATGTATTGCCTGTGCATCCGTTTACATCTGTAACAATCACATTGTATGAGCCTGGTAATATTTGAGGATTAGCGTCTGTCGAGACAATGTTTTCATTTTCGTCTATCCATTCATAAGCACTATATAGTGTCGAAGTGGATACTGATCCATTCTCGTTTTCGCAGAGGATAACTGGAAAACTTGCAGTAGGTTCAGGAAGATCTTCTACTGATACGTTTATTACTTCTACCTGTCCGCACTGACTTACTTCTATGGTGGCATTTCCAGTTTTAAGCCATTGGACTTCTAGGATGTTATTATCACTTTCTCCGATGATGACAGCCATATCTGCTGGACTTATCTGCCACTCATATCTAGCAAATTCTGTAAACTCGGTCTCGTAAATAGTTACTTCTTCTTTACATACTATCTCTGATCCTATTAGAGTAATCGCAGGTATGATATCCAAAGTTTCTGAGTACGAGTCCGACTCACAAGGAAGTGTATTTACATCTGTCTGTGTAACACTTAACTCATAAGGACCAGTACTTCCCCAAGTAACAACAATGGAAGTTCCCTCTGTTATTTCTGTATTTCCTTCATTCTGTATAGTCCATGTATAAATCGCATCTGTCACATTGCCTAGAGCGGTGTAACTGTAGCTAGATCCAGGACAAATTATTTTTTCGCCTTCGATGCCTGTCGGTGCTTCTGTTTTAGGGAAGCTCTCTAAACGTAATAATCTAGAGGAGGTACAGTAGCTGTTCAGATCTACAGGAGTAGCTACTAGTTCATAATTATCTACTGCATCTGGAAACGTAATTGTAAAACTGGACGAATTACTTACACTGGAAACCACAGCCCCTGCATCATCTATCAATTCCCAATCACTGTTTACAGGAGTATTAGAAGTAAGACTTATACTCTCGTAGGTAGATGATCCGCCCTGGCATACGTGTATATCTCCTTCTATTTTAAAATCATCTACAATATTTACTGCAAGTGTAGCATCTCCTCCACACTCTAGATAACAGTTTTCGTAATCCACTGAGATGGAACCTGTGGCAGGAAGTGTGCTAGAACCGTCCCACAGCACACTAACTTGATTAGTACCCTGACCAGATATAATTGTACCTCCAGAGACTACCCAGTTAAAATAGGTTCCGCTATAGTCATCGATCGTGTAATTCTCCACATCAGCACCACATACAATGGTCTCACCTGAGATAATGGCAGCACCAGACATAATAGGGATAACCATCATACTAGGAGCCGTACAGAAATCTCCATTGCATCCATCTACCAGTAAACCTATCTCTCCCTGAGTTCCTCCCGTCCACTCAACTTCTACAAAGGGGTCACTCGTCCCACCTCCGCTTATAACATCACCATTTCCTGATACTGACCAATTAAAAATAGAGCAATCTGCATCTGTCTCGTAGGTAAAAGTATCTAACTGACAGATGGTACCTATACAGGATAATAGTGGAGTTTCTAATGGATCTACTACTACAGTTAAGGAACTGGTGTCCATACACATACATTCATTCTTTGCGATGAGCAGTACCTCATAGGTTCCAGACTGCTCATAGGTATGCTCAGGACTAGCGAGTGTAGAACTATTCCCATCTCCAAAACTCCATTCAAAGAAACTGGCATCGCTGGAAGTATTCTCAAAAAGTATTTCTTGAAAGTTACAGACCTGTAATACATCATTGGCGGAAGCCGGAACAGTTGTAAAGTCTGCCTCTGGAAGGGCTATAACCTCTATACATTTTTCAAAAAATTGAGATTGCTGACAAAACCCAAATGTTTCTACCTGTACAGTACCAGGTCCGATATCTCCCCAGGTCACTTCTATTAGTTCATTAGAGAGCTGTTCCCAGTCGGTACTGCCAGTTACATTCCATTGATAAACATTGTCAGGTGAACCGGGAAAAACAGCGGAAAAAGTATATTGAACAATAGAGTTTTCGCAGACCTTCTCGCATAAAATCGAATCTCCTACACAGCTGGGTGCTCCTATGGAAATAATTTCTCCATTGATAGGACCTCCGAAATCGTCTATAGAAAAGAATTCTGACAAATAATCCAGAGTAACACCAGTAGGATCTGTACTGAATAATAAAGGCATTCCATTATCATCAAAAGCAGAAACCTGGAGGATATATTGTCCAAATTGTAGAAAGTCTGAGAAAAAGCAATTTTGCTCGGTTGAATCTGTAGCTACTACATTTCCATTTCCATCTAGTATAGTCCATTGATAAAAAACTCCATTATCAGGAGCTGGCTCGACACAGGCTTGTATAAATGAGCACTCTACATTATCAATAATTAATTCTTCATCTTGAGAAAAAGCAACGAGACTTAAAAAAAGTAATGCTGCAATGCTGGAAATCTTCTTGTTCATTTTGATAGGCTTTAGGCTGGGAGCTTGTTATGTAGATACAAGATTTATGAAATACGTTGCTTGAATGTCCTAGAATTAACATTTTATAGACATAAATAACTTTTGGCTAGAGCCAAATGAGGGCAAAAAACTGACGATTTATAGCTAGAATAAATTAAGAAAAAGCATATTTGAAAAAACCACCAATTCAGCTACCTTTGTGGGGCTTTTTAGAAAGCGTATTTATTACAATAGAATAGAAAGAAACAATGGCTCTAATAGGAACTATAAGAAAGAATTTTTGGTTTGTTTTGATCGTAATAGGATTAGCTCTAGTGGCATTCTTATTTATGGACATTTTTGGCCAAGGCATGGGTGGCAGTGCAGCTTCTGGACCAGCATTGGGTGAGGTAGCTGGCGAGACAATCAGTTACAACGATTTTAGAAGAGTAGAATCCACTCTTTATAATGGAAGTACTGGCAACCAGTTTGCAATAAAAAACTCGATATGGGACTTTTTTGTAGAGAAGGCTCTGGTAAATAAAGAAGCTGATGCACTAGGTATAGGAGTCAGTAGAGATGAGTTACGTGACTTACAGTTCGGAGCTAATCCGCATCCGATGATTCAGCAAGGACTTGCAAATGGGTCTATGACTCAGCAAACTCTAAATGAGATCAAAAACGCAATCGATACGGATGAGTTTACAAATCAAGATTTCAGAGCTTACTGGCACGAACAAGAAAAGCAGATAGTAAAAGATCAGAAACAGACCAAGCTAAATGCTATGGTTTCTAAGGCTATGTACACACCTACATGGATGGTAAATAGATTGGGTGCTCAGTCTAGTTCTAACGTTGCCTTTGATTATGTAAAGATTCCTTTTGATTATATACCAGATGGAGATGTAGAAGTTACAGATGCAGCACTTTCTAGTTACCTAAAAAACAACTCTGCTAAGTATACAAACGAAAAAGAAACAAGAAGAGCAGAGTTTATTACATTTAATGTAATAGCTACTAGTCAGGACTCCATAAGCAATAGAGAACAGCTAAATGCTAAAATCATAGAGTTTGGAAAGGAAACTACCTCTGATTCGATTTTTGCAGCAAACAATAATGGAAGCTATGTAAACTTTTATGCTAAGCCTGATGAGATGCCAGAAAATCTGAGAGACATCGTGATCAATATGAATACTGGTGATATCCATGGACCATATTTAGAAAATGGATTCTATAATGCCATCAAGCTTGTAGATAAAAGATCTGTTGCAGATTCTGTAAAGGCTAGTCATATCCTTAGACAGTTTGCTCCTACAGACCTAGCTGGAAGCACTGCTGCCAATACATTGATGGATAGTATATTAACTGAACTCAATGCTGGGAGAGGAAACTTTAGCGATCTAGCTGCTCAGTTTAGTATGGATCCAGGATCATCTAGTAAAGGAGGTGACTTAGGATACTTTGCTCAGGGAACAATGTTACCTGCTCTAAATGCAGCTTGTTTTTACAACGACAGTAAATCTTATCAAAAAGTAAATTCTAGAGCTGGAATACACATTATAAAAGTAGAGGACCGTAAGTACAATGATCGTGGCACAAAGTATAAGACTGCTATAATCAGAGTTCCGATTACTCCATCTCAGGATACTCAGGACGACCTATACTCAGAAGTAACAGACATAGTAAGTGCTAATAAAACCATAGATGCTCTTAAGGCGGCTGTTGCCGAAAAAGGGTTACAAACGGAATTTTCCACTTTTGTAAATGCAAATGATTATACACTAGGAACGCTAGGTGGAGATCAGACTTCAAGAGAGATTATAAAATGGTTGTTTGAGTCCAGTACTGATATAGGAGAAGTATCTAGAGAGGTATATGAGTATACTGACCCTAATCTATACTATGACAATAAGTATGTAGCTGTTGCCCTAAATGATATAAGTCCAGAAGGCTTAAAAACTGTAGCATCTGCAAGAGACGAAATAGAATTTCTAGTAAAGAACCAACTGAAAGGAGAAAAAATCGCTGCTCAGGTGAGTGGTGGTTCATTGACTGATTTAGCAAGCAAGTTCGGACAGACTGTACAGAATGTAGCTGCTGCCAATATCTCTTCTACTAATCTAGCAGGACTAGGAAACGAGCCTAAGGTTATCGCTGCTGCGGTACGAGGTGAGTTAAATAATAACTCTGGTACTATCATAGGAAATAATGGTGTATACATCGTAAATCCTACAAGTCGTACAGAAGGAGTTGCGGCTAACGTACCCTCTCTAAGAAATGCCACTAATACTAGTGCAAGATCTAGAGTAGCAGGAGGACTTATAAATGCTCTGCGTAAAAATGCCAAGATAGAAGATGGCAGACTTGCTTTGGATATCTAGAGCACTGCTCAAAGCTGCCCGCATAATTTGAAAATGTGGGAATTTGAAAATTTGAAAATGGCAAGTAGTACTTGTTCAGTTATTTGTTATCAGTTATTAGTTTAAACGTAAGCGTTCTAATAACTGATAACTAGTAACTATTTGCACTTCTAAACCTAAATCCCTCGGATCCTCCACACCTTTGGTCTCTATAGAACAATTCCCTACCCTTCTCCACCGTTCTAAAACAAACGAATAAAAACATGAAAAACCTCCCATTGGCGACAGCCTTATGTTTACTACTTATATCATGTGATACTACCCAGTTTATAGAAATAAAAAATACAGATGGAGAGATTACCGAGAGCTTCTATCAAAAAGAAGATGGAACTCTACATGGCCTTAAATCGACCTATCTAGACAACAAGCTCTATAGCGAAGAAACCTTTGTAGATGGTAAAATGAATGGCATAAGAAAAATCTTCTATGGTACTGGAGAAGTCGAAATCGAAGAAAACTATACAAATGATGTGCTAACAGGTCTAGTAAAAACGTTTTATCCTAGTGGAGTCTTAAAACAAGAGGCCAGTTATAAAGATGGTGTGCTAGAAGGGATGATAAAGTCTTTCTACGACAGTGGTAAAATAAAAGAAGAGGTTACATTTGTCAATAATGAAGAAAATGGTCCGTTTAAAGAATTTCATGAAAATGGCCAGCTATCCTGGGAAGGAAATTATATAAATGGAGATAACGAGATCGGTGTAATAAGCAACTATGATGAAGCAGGAACTCTTATTAAAAAAATGCAGTGCGATACCTTTATGGGATTCAGCAAGTGCAAAACCATATGGCCTGAAGGCATCAGTGATTCAAATGAGTAAAATAATACTTCTTATAACTGGTCTTTTTATAACTCAGCTTGCAAGTGCTCAGTTGGGTGGACAGAGCAGTTTTGAATTTTTGTCTCTACCCTCTTCTGCTAGAGTTTCTGCACTAGGTGGTACGCTGATAACAGTCCATGATGATGATGTCGCTCTCAGCCTGCATAATCCTGCAGTTACAGATAGCTCGATGCATAATCAGCTCAGCTTTAATCATAACTTTCATCTGGCAGGAATCAGTAATGGATATTTTGGATATGGAAGAAACCTACCGTGGTATGGACTGACGGCTCATGCAGGAGTGCAATATGTAAACTATGGAGACTTTAATCTTACTGACGAGATCGGTAACGTATTAGGAGACTTTACCGCCGGTGAAATGGCAGTAATCCTAGGAGTCGGAAAACAATTAAACGAACGTATAAGAGCTGGAGTAAACATAAAAGGCATCTCTGCTAACTATGAATCCTTTGGTTCTACTGGCGTCGCTACAGATCTAGGATTGTATTATGAGAATCCTATTTCCCGATTTAGTGCAGCTATAGTAATAAGAGATTTGGGTGTACAGCTTTCTAGTTTTACTCCTGATACGAGAGAGTCTCTGCCCTTCGATGTACAAATAGGAATTTCTCAGCGATTAAAACATCTACCTTTCCGATTTACCATTACTGGTCATAATCTACATCGAGGAGGTGTAAGATTTGATGATCCTAGGGTTGTAAATACTGCGGATGCATTTGGAAACATTATGGAAGAAAACCGATTTACTCAAGGGATAGATAATATATTCCGCCACTTGATATTTAGTGGAGAGTTTCTACTCGGACGTAAGGAGAATCTTAGATTACGTTTTGCCTATAATCATCTCAGAAGACAAGAGCTTAAGGTTACTCAGTTTAGAAGTCTAGGAGGTTTCTCACTAGGATTTGGGCTTAAGATATCAAAGTTTAGAATTGACTATGGAGTCGGATATCATCACATTGCTGGTGCAACAAATCATATCGGCATCTCTACTAATCTGCAGGAGTTTAGAAAGAAGGTGTAAAAAGTATATAGCCTAAATTTTTATTAAGGGACCACTAGCTAAAATTTTAGATCCCTCATTTATTTGATAAAAAAATTGTCCTTCTGGCAAGGAGCTTATATCCATTTTTACTCCTCTTGTACTCTTTTCTACATCTTTAGAGAGTAGCAAAGATCCATGTAAAGTGTAAATGTTTATACTGAATACAGACTGTCTAGTAAAATTAAATTCTATTTCTAATATATCAGAAGCTGGATTTGGATAAATTTTGTACTCCTTAAATGCCTCAACTGACTCATTTTCTAGACTAGATACATTGTCCTCCAGGACATTTCCATCCTCATCTATTTTTACTAACCATGAATTTACGCCTCCATATCTGACAGTCCCTCCTACGAGATATCTTCTATCAGAGGTAGGAATCATGGTCTTAAAAACATTCTGTGAGCCATACTGATTATAATGAGAATAACTACGTTCCCAGATGAGGTCTCCCTCATAATTTATTTTAAAGACTTTTCCTATAATCTCCAGAGAATCTCCACTCTCACTATATCTACCCTCGGTTGTACAATATAACAGATGATCGGGCTCATGAGAGGGCACTATAGAGCCTTTATTAGTACCCAGTGCTATAGGATACTCAGATTTTCCAAAGGCCCATTCTATTTCATCTGTATTGAGATTATACCGCAGTACATTATGCTCAAATCCCACTTCTCCTCCATAATCATCCCATTTAAATTTTTTGGTCAGTAAAAACGCAGTCGTATCATCAGGCATGTATATGTCAGATATGGAAAAGTAATGATCTGCTACCTCGCTACTAAATTGATGTATTATATCAAAATTCTCATCTAGTATGTTTACACTTACAGTCGTATTGTAAAAAAATAAACCCATCACCTTACTACCTGTAACTAAATAACGATCAGGACTTATTTTACGAATACTATTAAATCCTGACAAGCTGTCCGATAATTCATAGGTCTTTACTTGTTTAGTGTTATCTGGATATCTAATCAATAAGGCTGGTTGATATTCATCTTCATTATCATACGGTTGAGTAACCACATAAACTGTTGTGTCTCCAAAAAACCGAACGTCATATAAAAAAAATCCAGCTATCTCCGGTGCAGGATTGATAAAACTGTCTCTGATCGCTATTTCATTATTATAGAGATCATACTCAAACTCATACATATTGGGGCTGTCACAATGAAATATTAACTTATCATCCTTATGATAGATAGGACTCTGTCCAGTAATACTCATAAATGCTCCATCTATTCCAAAGTATGATTTACTCAACACCTCTCCACTAGACCGATCATGTTTTTGAATTTGGAATCCAAAATGAGCAGTACCCACGTAATCGGCGTAGCACATTGCATAATAAGCGTCTTCAGTCTCAAATAATTTCTCGACACGAGTAAGCGTATCTGTTGAGTTGAAGGTTTTATTAAAGGGGCCCTGGGCAATAGACCAGCATGGAGAAAATAGAAATAAAATTATTATTTGCTTCATATAAAAATTGTACTGATCTCTTGCAGAAGAGATCAGTACAAAATACGCTATATTATTTATTTTATTTTGACAATTCTCTCTTTTGCAAAAAGTGTGTCATCCTTATAAATAGACATAAAATAAACTCCTTCATTGATAGTGCTTAACGTAACCTCACTCACCTTAGAAATAAGGAATTCATCTCTAATCACTTTCCCAGTAATGTCCATCAGTCTATAAGTATATTTATAGCTTTCATCAAAGTCTCTAATATCAATCTTTATGCTGGACGATGTGGGATTAGGGAAAACACTAATCTTATCTTCAAAAGCACTCTCTCTTTTTCCAACTGTCAATAAATCATCTTTAAATACCACAGAATCATATTTATTACAATCTATAAAATCAACAATAATTCCATAATTCAACAATATAGACCTAGCTTTCATGCTAGCTACACCATAACAGCCATTTGCTATACCTGATAAGGCTGAGCTTACGTTTGCAGAAAGATTCTCTTTACGGTTACCGGCATAGTAATTCATCATAAGCAGATGATTGAGGTACTTAAATTTATTTAACCGCTCCTTGAAAAAAGGATCTGTTTCCTCCTCGATATTTATTGAATTTAGATACGCTGTAGCGAGTGTATACTTAGACTCACTTATGTAAGTTTCATATATCTGATACCAGGCATTACGCTCATCTTTTAGGGATAATAAATGTCTAATTTCATTCCAGTCCGGATTACTCTTAGCAAGGTGTACATCTATCCTCTCTCTCAATATATGGTGAAGCAATTGTTTTTTCATTTGTATATTAGACAAAGAAGAAATTCGTTCGTTGCTTACGGTTCTATGATGTTCAAAAACAGAAGCAAGATCTTCGCTTGTGTATAATTCCTGATTTTGAATCACAGAGAGAATATAAGGATCTTGCAAAACCCCTGCATTCATTTTTATCAATCCCAAAAATTCAGCTCTTGTAAAGAGCTGACTGTTCTCCAAGACAGTGTGCAAAGCTCTTACAGACACGTTAGGAGAAGCTTCATAAAGTACATTTAATACCGCCTTAGGAGAAAAAGTGGCATTATCTGAAATGTATTCTATCAATCCCAAAGTATTCCCATTATCTAATAAACTTTCATGATATTGTAAATCAGATTGAATACCGATATTGTTATTAGCTAGAGAAACACCTACTGTATTTAACACTGATTCCATGTAATACATAGTTGTTTCGTTTAGGTCATCGACGACTTCATTGTCTTCACTACATGGAACACAATCTCCTCCACAATCTACACCCGTTTCTGTTCCATCTTGTATTCCATTTTCACAGGCAGGAAAATCTATAAAACAAGGTAAACATAAGCCTCCACAATCGACTCCAGTCTCGTCAAAGTTCTGAATTCCATCATCACAGTGATCATTGGGTGGAGGAGGTCCAGAAAAACAAGGAGGACATATTAGCCCACCGCAATCGACTCCCGTCTCTCCATTATCTTGTATGCCGTTATTATTACATCCACCTGATGGTGGAACTGGTATTGGAATCTGCAAGGTGCAATCATTACAGCTACCACCACAATCTACACCTGTTTCATTTCCATCTTCTATACCATTATAACAATGAGCTGGCAATGGAAGATAAGGGTAAGGCCAATCACATTTGGATGGGTATATATCTTCTACTGATTCCAAATCTCCGGCCTGTAAGGTATTGAGTACTGGTTCTTCTTGTGGTTTTTCGTGGAAAAAGTAAGTATAGTTAAATGTAGGATTAAGGTTTGAGATATTTTAAAAATCGGGGTTGTCTGAGAATTTATTTCCAGCTGCTAGTAGTGGGCCACCCTGATTCAGGGCAAATGTACTATTGTTAAATACATTAAAATCCAAACCTCCATTGTTAATGGTCATTGTATTACAATCTAAATTCAATAAAGAATTAGAACCTTCAAATCTCATAGCACTTGAAAAACCTGCTGTGCTTAAATTCTCAATGGTATTGTTAGTGATAATACTACTGTTTTCATTAATGAGATCATTCGGTCCTAATTTTAAGAATTGTGCAGAAACCGTAGGGCCAAAATAATTTTCACCTATATCGAAATCAAAGGCATTATTTATTTCTAAATTCCCTCCATTCAGAAAATCATTATTTCTTATTACAGTATTTCCAGCATTGGCATCAATTTTAAAATTTTTAGAAATCACACAATCTATAACTCTGACACCCTGAAATCCTAATGTATTATTAATTTGAACATCAGAATTAATATTACATTCTTTCGAAAAAAAGGCTTGGAGTCCACTCAAACTTAAGGTACCCGAGTTAAAATCGGTTTTTCTTGCATTTATTTGTCCAGTACAGTTAGCCGTGCTTATATTTCCCTCAACAACTAGTCTCTCCAAGTGTGCATAATTTAAATGTAAGTGTACACCACTAAAATTTGCATTTATAGCTGTTTTTGAATCAGCTTCTATTCTAGATCCATCTTGCAAATAAATTATAGAAGTTGCATTAGAAATATCAATAGCTATCTCTCTAACATTTTTTATCGTACTACCATTAATTAACTGTATAAAGCTATTAGGAGATAAGCCTCCTTTTACTTCTATTCCTTCCCAGTGAGTGGAACTGTCAAAACAATCTCCACCAAAAAAACTAGTGAGATTACTTTTATCAACTATAAGTCTTCCCCCAGGATTTATTTTTATCCCAGCCCCTTCTACAAATTGTATGTTAGAGTTTAAGATTGTCATTGTGCTATTAATTATAAGATCTGATGTATAAACTACATCATCTGCCTGTATGGTGGGTGTATTAATTTCTGGGCCAGGAAGCATTTGTAATACACTACCATTAGTATTGGTATTCCATGGTCTATTTTGATTTATTATCTTAATTCTATTAGTCTGACCTTCAGTAAGTTGTGGATTATCATAGGACGAACTGAAAAAACTCATCACATTACTAAACATTGTAAGCTGATCGTCGTCGGACATATCCCTATAATTTCTACCACAGGCATCAAGCTCGTCGTTTTCATTAATTATAGATGGAGTGTTATCAAACATATTTGAATTAAATACCCCATCGAAAAAAGGAGTAACAGGAGTATCACATATTAAATCACCTGTAGTTTGACAATTACACTCACAAGCCATGTCGTTCTCATCTAGAATTAACTCGTTATTGTCATTAAGATTTGTTGGCTCAAATAAATTAAAGGTATGACTGAGTCCCAAAACATGTCCTATTTCATGTGAAACAAAATGATCTGGACGCATTGACCAAAACCAACCATTCGAAGCCAATCCTGCTAGAGTTTGATTGTTTCCGATTGGTATTCCATTTTGAACAATTCTTCCATAAATACAATCAGGAAAATCTACAGGATCTAATATCCAATCAGAACAGTTTGGGTCAATACAGTCGTTGAGATTTTTAATAAAATAAACTCAAAATCAATTCCATGTGCATTGTATAGTGCTTTTATGTCAGGGACTAAACTGGTCATTATATCATCCATAGAATGATAAACTTTAGAATATTCTAGAATTACTCTATAGGTCTGATCACCTCCATTCCACACTAAATTATCTGTACAGGTTGCAACCCTAACTTCTGATCTATGTGAATCTAACAGTTTAACCATTTCTTTTTGTTCCTCCTTTGAAACAGAATGGTTGCAATTGTAATAAATTTGAGTACTAGCATTTGTATATGCTAAAAACGCGAATAATAAAACAAATAAATAATTTCTCATTTTGATCTTTTTGTGAAAAAATAAATTTTGTTAATAAGTTGGAAATCAAAATCTAACCATCCATCAAGAACAATATTCGAAATTATAATTTTTAAATTGCTCTATTTAGATATGATGATTTTGAATAGAAAAAAATGAAATTAGAACTTTCAGAAGTACGATTGCAGAAAGGCTAATGGTATTTTTCAAAATTAATTTTACTAATATAAATCATTACTAATGTGAGTATTTTGTGTCTAAAGTTCTTTGTACCATTCGGCATAGCACATTACACAATAAAATAGAACGATATGAAACTAGGTCTTATCTGTAAATCTTGCCAGGAGGAAACTTTCCTAAAAGAAAAAGCCATTTCCAGACCTGATTTAGCAGACAAAATAGGAGAAGATTTTTCTCATAGATGCAATCATTGTGGAAGCGTTAAAAAATACCAGGTAAATCAGGTAAAAGCCAGCAAATCATCTTTTGTTAAAATGGCTGGAACTATTTTGGGTGTTGTTGTTTTGTTAGGAGTAACCATCTGGTTTTTTATGACTGGAATTCTAACTAATATCGGCCTACTTATCGGAGCGGCTATAATAGCAGCAAGTAATGTGGCGACTGGTTCTTCTAATGAGACTGCTTTTAATTCTTATCGCTTGTAACTAGTTGCCGAACATATTTCATTTATAAAATCAATTTGCATTTTTGTTTATCACGATTAACAATTTACATATTTGTTTTTTATGATAAACAATAATAAATTTGTTTACACAAAAAAGCATAAGTGGATAATATTATAAGGTATAGCAATCGCATTTTAAAAAACACACCTACTGACTTTGTTCGATATTTGTATGACGAGATTGAATTTGACGCTAGACTTATAATTATAAAAGGATGTAGAGGAGTGGGAAAAACTACGCTTCTTAATCAATTTTTGCTCAACACCTCCTCTCTTGATAAGTGCATCCATCTAAGTCTAGATCACATCTACTTTACAGAAAATAAATTACTCTATACCGTAGAGGCCTTATATAACATAGGATATACTCACTTCGTAATAGATAAAGTACATAAATATGAAAACTGGTCAGTAGAGATTAAAAATATTTATGACATGTTTAGTGATATTAAAGTGATGGTCACAGCATCATCGGCACTTAACATAACTACAGGAGGAGAAGACCTCAGTAGACGAGCAGATAAGTATAACCTCCAAGGCTTATCTTTTAGAGAATTCCTTAATTTTTCTCTCAATAAAGAATTACCCAGATTACTGCTAAATGACATTATAGAAAACCATAATGACATTGCAGCTGATATTATGGCTGACATAGATATAAAAAAACACTTTACCAGATACCTAAAGAGTGGTTATTATCCTTTCTTTAAAGAAGCAGGAAGAAAATATCATGATCGTATAGCTAGTATTGTAAATCAGGTTATCGAGGTAGATCTGCCTCCTATATTCAATATAGATTACTCGGCTGTCCGCCAAATCAAAAAATTATTATCACTTATATCTAGGATATCACCATTCAGTCCTAACATTAGTAAGCTCTCGGGAAATCTGGGCATGTCTAGAAATAGTCTTTTACAATACATCGATTACCTCGACCAGTCAGATCTTATAAATACACTAAAAAGCCATAAAAAATCAGATAGCGTACTAGCTAAGCCAGATAAAATATATCTGGAAAACACAAACATCGCTCATGCCCTAGCTCTCACAGATGTAAGTATAGGAACAGCAAGAGAAATCTTTGTAAGGAATGCTCTATCCGTATATCACACTTGCTCGACCCCTGCAGCAGGTGATGTAATGGTAGATGATAGTTATATCTTTGAAATAGGAGGACCTAATAAAAACTATAAACAGATATTTAACATACCTAATGCCTATCTCGTAAAGGATATTTACAAAAACTATAACTCTGATGCTATCCCTATGTGGATGCTAGGTATGCTCTATTAAATTAAATTAACTCTCATCACTAAACACCACCTGACCATCTTGCTTTATTTCTAGTTGATAGACCTTACTCATTTTAGGGTCGTATTGAGTTTCGTCTTTGTGGTTTTGACCAGCTATAATATTTATGGTATTGTTCTCATGGATCTGAGCAACGGATTTTTTTATGTTCTCTCCATCCACAAACATGGTAGCTAGTGATCTACGACAGATAAAATTTCCTCGCAGATCATAACTAACCAGTACATATTCATGATTAAGTAAACCGCCCTTCCAGTAGACTATGGCATTAAAGAGTTCCGTATCTGGTAGTTTAAAGCAAGGGATAAATTCTGTCAGATCGTCTATCTCCTTCTCATTAGGAGCTATAAAAGTGCTGATCGCTTCTGGAGTAAATGGCTTATTCCCTCTAGAGAAATCTAGTAATATTTCTTCATTTAGGGTTATTGGTAGAGTCACTTTGGGGAAGAACTTAAAAAATTGCTTTAGAGTCATGATTCAATTTGGAAATATGGCAATGTGAGAATTTGAAAATGGCTAATTAGGACGAATACAATATGTAAATATGATAATGTGTAAATGACCTTTCAAGCATGTACAATACAAAATTAGTTATTGGTTAAATAGTATCAAATTTAAATCGCTCTAGCTCCGTCTGCCAAGAGCCTCTAACGTTCAGAACTTTTTAGGCATCGTCAATTCGTCAACCTTGAGCCCTTAACCCTTAACCTTGCACCTTTAGACTTTTAGACCTCTGCACCTTTAAACCTTTAGACCTCGATACCTTGAAACCTTGAAATTCTCCTTAGATTCATTCTAAATAAGATTTCTTAGCCAACCTTGGAGTAGAACTTGCCTTTATACTTTATAAATTTAGGACTATTGAAAAAATCAAAAAGCTAATACCAATGTGGATCATAAATTTATTAACCTCTAGCATCGGAAAAAAGCTAGTCATGAGTCTCACTGGCTTATTTCTCGTTTCCTTTCTAGTGGTGCACCTTATAGGTAACTTACAGCTTCTCATGAATGACGGAGGAGAAGCATTTAATGTATACGCCTACTTTATGACCAGTAATCCGGCAATAAAATTTATTTCCATAGGACTATATGCAATGATATTATTGCATACCATCCAAGGAATCCTACTCTATCTATCTAATAAGAAGAAAAGCGGATCGACCTCTGCAAGTAAATATGCAGTACGTACCTACTCTAATGGTAGCTGGGCTTCTAAAAACATGGCACTTCTAGGAACATTTATTCTCTTCTTTTTATGTATTCACTTGGGAGATTTCTGGTACAAGATGAAGTTTACTAATGACATACAGATGGTAACCTATGAGGGATACGACTATGCCGTAAAAGATTTATACACGAGAGTATCTGTAGCATTCCAGCAATGGTGGATCGTACTTGCCTATCTAGTAGGTCTGTTAGCACTGGCTTTCCACCTGATACATGGCTGGGGATCAGCGTTCCAAACACTCGGACTTAGACATAAAAAATATACACCTCTTATAAATGGTGTAGGATATGCAATAGGCATAATTATTCCATTGGCGTATGCCATAATCCCTATATGGTCATACTTTAAATAAGGAAAAGATGAGTTTAAAAAACAATGTACCAGAAGGTCCACTAGCAGAAAAATGGACCAATTATAAATCAAAAATGAACCTCGTTGCTCCTAATAATAAAAGGAGACTAGAGGTAATCGTAGTCGGAACTGGTCTAGCCGGTGCTTCGGCAGCAGCCACACTCGGTGAGCTCGGATATAACGTAAAGGCATTTACATTCCATGATAGCCCTCGTAGAGCACATAGTATCGCTGCACAAGGTGGTATAAATGCTTCTAAGAATTATCAAAATGATGGAGATAGCACGTGGAGACTATTTTATGATACCATAAAAGGAGGAGATTATAGATCTCGAGAATCTAATGTACATCGTCTAGCAGAAGTGAGTACAGATATTATAGATCAGTGTGTAGCTCAGGGAGTACCATTTGCAAGAGAGTATGGAGGACTGTTGCATAACCGATCATTCGGTGGAGTGCAGGTATCTCGTACTTTCTATGCCAGAGGTCAGACCGGACAGCAGTTGCTCATCGGAGCATACCAGGCATTATCTAGACAGATCGCCAATGGTAATGTAGAAATGTACAATAGACACGAGATGCTCGATGTCGTAAAAATAGATGGCAAGGCCAGAGGAATCATTACTCGTAACCTGCTAAACGGAAAGATAGAAAGCCATGCAGCTCACTGTGTAATACTGGCGACTGGTGGATACGGAAATGTATTTTATCTCTCTACTAATGCAATGGCATCTAATGTCACTGCTGCATGGAGAGCTGTAAAACGAGGAGCATATATGGCAAATCCTTGCTACTGTCAGATCCACCCTACTTGTATTCCTGTATCAGGAGAGTATCAGTCTAAGCTTACGCTAATGTCAGAGTCGCTCCGTAATGATGGACGTGTATGGGTTCCTAAAACGATCGCAGATGCAGAAGCCATCCAGCGAGGAGAAAAAACAGGACTCGATATTGCCGAAGAAGACAGAGACTATTATCTAGAGCGTAGATATCCAGCATTCGGTAATCTAGTGCCTAGAGATGTAGCCTCCAGAGCTGCTAAGGTAGCTTGTGATGAAGGAAAAGGAGTCTCTAAAACTGGACTTGCTGTATTTTTAGATTTCGCCTCAGCGATAGAACGTTACGGAAAATCTGCAGCACTCACAGAAGGAATCAGTAATCCAGATGCTGGAACCATCACTCGATTAGGAGAAAAAGTAGTAGAGGAGAAATACGGAAATCTATTTGAGATGTACGAAAAAATCTCCGGAGAGAATCCATATAAAACCCCGATGAAAATCTACCCTGCTATACATTATACTATGGGTGGATTATGGGTAGACTATAATTTACAGACAAATGTTCCAGGCCTCTTTGCACTCGGAGAAGCAAACTTCTCTGATCATGGTGCTAACCGTCTCGGAGCCTCTGCACTGATGCAAGGTCTGGCAGATGGATACTTTGTAATTCCTTATACTCTAGGAACCTTCCTATCTGATGAGATACGTACTCCTAAGTTTACGACTGAGGCTCCAGAATTTAAAGAAGCAGAAACTCAAGTAAGAGAAAGAGTATTGCGACTGGCAAATTCTAATGGTAATCAGTCTGTAGAATCATTCCACAGACGTCTAGGTAAGATCATGTGGGAATACTGCGGTATGTCTCGTAACGCAGAAGGCCTCAAAAAAGGTCGTCAGATGATCAGAGAGCTGAGAGCAGAATTCTATAATGATGTATACGTTCCTGGCTCAGATACTGAGTTTAATCCAGAGTTAGAAAAGGCAGGAAGAGTTGCTGATTTCTTAGAACTCGGAGAGATGATGATGTGTGATGCCCTAGATAGAAACGAGTCTTGTGGAGGTCACTTCCGTGAAGAGTACACAGAAGACGGAGAGGCTATGCGTAACGATGCAGATTACACATATGTATCTGCTTGGGAGTGGAATGATACAGAGCCAGTGCTACATAAAGAAGAACTGACTTTTGAGAATGTAGAGTTGAAAACTAGATCATACAAATAGTGTTTTTATTTAATTCGCTTAAGCGAAATTATAAAATCATCCAGCACAACTAGAGTAATCTTATTTTACCAAAAGAGGTGAAATTTAAAAATATAAACAGCTTTGTTCATTTTTTGCATTGCCAAAAAAACGAACAAAAAAAGGCTAGAACAGCTAAATGGCTCCGCCTACCTGTTCGGCCAGCCCACTCAAGCGGTGGAGAAAATTATATTTATAAATGCCAAATGGCATAACCATAAAACAAAAACTATGAAGCTTAAGCTACAAGTTTGGAGACAAAAAAATGAGCATGACAAAGGAGGTTTTGTAACCTATAATGTCGTTGCAGAAGAACACATGTCTTTTCTAGAAATGATGGATGTTCTAAACGAGGAACTCATCTCTCAGAAAAAAGACCCTGTGGCTTTTGCCCATGATTGTCGAGAGGGAATCTGTGGTACCTGTAATATGGTAATAAACGGAAAACCTCATGGACCTCAGAAAGGAACGACTGTATGTCAGCTCCACATGAGACAATTTAAAGATGGAGATACCATCGCTATCGAGCCATGGAGAGTAAGTGCCTTCCCTATTATAAAGGATTTAGTTGTTGACAGATCTTCGCTAGATGCTATTATCCAAGCAGGAGGATACATATCAGTAAACACTGGTCAGGCTCCTGATGGCAATGCCATTCCCATAGAAAAAGAAATGGCTTCAGAGGCTTTCGATGCAGCGGCCTGTATCGGCTGTGGTGCCTGTGCGGCTGCCTGTCCTAACGGATCAGCAATGCTATTTACCTCTGCCAAAGTAGCTCACCTAGGTAAGCTTCCACAAGGACAAGTAGAGCATACTCAGAGAGTACAAAAGATGGTAGCGACTATGGATAAAGAGGGATTCGGATTATGCTCTAACGTAGGAGCCTGTGAGGTAGAATGTCCAAAAGAAATATCTACAGATAACATCGCTATGCTCAATAGATCTTATCTAGGGTCTATGCTTAGCTCAAATGACTAATAGTTTGCATTTTTAGCACGATTTGTGCCTATAGATGCATATGAAGTTTTAATGCTCCTAGGATATATAAAATCCATTAGTATTTTAAAACCTTAACAATCGTCCCGACGGAAGCGTCGGGATTTTTTTTGTTCCTATCTTTACTATTACGAAAAATAAATTATTTCTATCCTTGTCTAATCACCACCATTTTATAATACATAAACCCTTTGGATACCTATCTCAGTTTATAAATAATCAGAGTAAGCGTAAAAACAAAAGGCTACTCGGCGAGCTAAGTGATTTTCCAGAAGGCACTATGGCCATCGGTCGTTTAGATGAAGATTCAGAAGGACTGCTCTTTCTTACAACCGATGGAATGATGAGTGAGATCGTAAGAAGTAAAAAAATAGAGAAAGAATACTATGTACAAGTAGATGGTATAATGACACAAGAAGCAGCAGAACAGATGAAATCAGGTGTAGAAATCGGAGTCCACGGCAGCAAGTATATGACACTGCCCTGTGAGGCAGAAAGAATAGATCCAGCTCCTGCATTTCCTCCACGATCAAAAAAAATAAGAGGCGATCATCATGGACCGACTAGTTGGGCAAGTATTACTATTACTGAAGGTAAATTCCGACAAGTGCGTAAGATGACAGCAGCTGTCGGCTTTCCTACCCTGCGACTTATAAGAGTACGGATTGGAAATACGAAACTTGACGATTTGAATTCTGGAGCTGTGAAGAAAGTATCGGATTTTGGCCTTAGCCAGAACCAGGAGAGCAGCTAGTATGTCCTTCTAACCTATATGGTAAGGCTTCCTTTTTAAAACGGAGATGATTCGGAATGGGTTTATTAATTCTCAGGAGAACTCCTTCATCTTTCTTAAGCTTAGTATTATAAATGTTATTTCTTACTTGACCTCTGGAGGTTTTATAATTATAATCTGTTACTTGAGTATTTCCTATTTCTAGTTCGGATAAATCCAATCTTAAGGATTGAACACTTCCAGAGCTATTTGCCAGAAATAAATAAGGATAGCCTTCAAACTCTCGGGTGCCGATGTCTATCTTTTTATTATTGGATTTTACTTTCCAAGGTGTCCAGTGTGGCATTCTGATAATAGGAAGCATATTATTTACTTCACAGGCGATGACCGGAAAGTCATCTTTCCATTTTGCAAATCTTATATCTCCTGTCTTATCATACTCTAGCTTTCCATCTCCATCTATGTCTCGATAAGGAACATCCATAAAATATCCGTAAGATCTAGCTCCACTTGCTATTGAAGCATAGATTATTGAGCGAGGATTTATGCCATGACCTCCACTTTTAGGATTAGGGCTTAGCTGAGTATGCTGTCCTACTATGGCTGGTACATTCATATTACTTTGATGGTCTAGTATACTTATCCGCGTATTTGTATAACCATCTCTAGGCGAACAAACATAGGTTCCGACTACATCGACTAAATCACAATTGTCATTGTTATAGTTTGCTGTATTTCCTGGATAACCGTTGAGTTGAAATATGGGTTGATTACTATACTCTCTTACAACATCTAGTAAATCTTTCCATTCTTCTTGATGCAAAGAAAGCTCGTTATCATGATAGAAAAAAAGAATCTTGTCTTCCAGGCCCGCATTTTTTATTTCTTGTAAATCAGTAATAAATCGAGAAATTAGATATGAGCCTTTATTATCCCATTCTTTACAATAGCCTGTAATATCAAAATTTACATAGTCTATACCCGCATTTAATAATGCCTGTATGTCTTCAGCAGTCCGAGTCCATGCGGCTGTGTTAAATCCCATCTGAGTATACAATCGATATCCATCGTCCGAGGCATCATTAAATTTATTGAGGAATATTCCATGATAAGGATTGCCAGGATGTCTTGCTCCATGTCTCTTATAATCCTGAAATATCATTAACGGAAAAAAAGCAGACCATCTTCCATCCTTCATTACCTCTATGTTTCCTAGGTGGTCTATTCTCGTATACTCATTTTTAAAGCTTTGGTTTATAGTAGGTGGAGTACTAAAAGAAATTCCTTCTCCTAAAAAAAAGTCATCGATAAGAATCGGCCAGCAGTCTTTATTACTTAGAGGACAACCACAATCTTTACATTTTACAAGCTCATCTTCGATTTCGTATTCTAGATTATTTACAAAACCGAAGGTAATTTTACTTGTATTTTTTGGAGTAGTAAAGACTAAATTTTGCTCCTGCCATACATTAGCCTTGGAGTTTAGGGCCCTAATGGTTTCTATCTTTCTGAGAGGCTTGCCATTATACATTACAACATTGCCTCTGACATCTCTGGTCGCAATATTTTCTCCATGTTGATTAAAGTAAACTACTTTCATCTCCAAAGATGGCGACGGACATACCTGGGGAGTTTTCATCATTATCGAAAAAGTATAAACCGTATTTGACTGTACATTTATACCATGATTAATTGATAAATCTAAAGCATCCCATTTATCTTCCCTGTAGAATTCATAAGACTGATATGAATTAACTAATTCAAAACATCCATCAGTTCCATCTTTTTCTGAAGACTCCATAGAATTAAATAGACTTCCTGGTTTACCATCCTTGTTATGATAGAAAAATTTTGTAGCTACAGATTCATCTGATAGATGTTTTAGGAGATTTGTATTAGGGTCTCTTTTTAGATGTTTGGATGCGTATAGAGATTCTATGTTTTTAGGGGCTGGAGGAAGAGTTGTTTTTCTTACTAGAGATTGTATTTCTTTTTTCTGTTTACATGAGAGTAAGGCTAGTGTTAAAAAAGAAAGAAGAAAAATACGGAAAAGTAGGTTTTGCATAATAAGGATATGATCAATGTTTATCCGTACCCATCCTTAATCCTTCCCTTGTCCAAGGGAAATGAATTCGCCACGGCGAAGAAAAGGATGGGTATAAATTATAAATTTCTTTGCCAAACTTAATACTCAATATAAAATTCCATTCACAAACTTAATTCTTACTCGCCGATACTGATGTATCGGTTCGCTCGCTTTTTAGAGACGTTTAGTCTCTAAAATCCCGACTGCGTTTCTTCCTAAATATAAAATTTCCATTCTTTAACTTAATTCTTACTCGCCGATACTGATGTATCGGTTCGATCGCTTTTTAGAGACGTTTAGTCT
>CAZDWO010000018.1:42942-60942 GCA_964509175.1 uncultured Saprospiraceae bacterium | reverse complement strand
TCGCATAACTCAATTTACAAATTATTTTGCCTTAGGTATATAGAGGTTCCTTATATAACTTTTGAAAATACTGATGAGGACATTGCAGAAGCTTATATGGAGGGTCTGGGTTGGTTTTCTACTATGGATGCAAGCTACAGAGATTTCATAGGTGCTATAGAAGTAAATGTAATGCCTACCGGTGATTGTGATTGTTTTTCTAGTTCTTACCCTTTTGAAGAGTCAAATATAGAAACTGGTCCTTGTGTTGAAATACTGAATAATTGTGGTTATGATTTAAGTACAAATTATGAAATAATTATTAACGAAAAACCAGATGATGGCTTTATCTTAGCAGAGTCAGCCATGAACGCACCAGGTGCCACCTATCAACCCACATTTATGCCAAGCTCTAATCACTTTCAGATGAAAAATGATTCTAATACAGAATTAGCAATGGAAACTATTTTTGAAGATAGTTTTGGAGAAGGTGAGAATGGATTCTTTTACACAGAAAAAAGATAATAATGAAAATGAATTATACCTATATTACAATCTTATTACTTCTGGCTTCATGCCAGGAAGAAAATCCTACAATAGCTCCACCTCCACCCTTTGAAGAAATTGAAATTTTTGATCAACAATGGAGTAGTGTTATGGACAGTGCTAAAGAAATAGTAAATCTAAACAATGGAGTTTTTTATAAAGATTGGTACATCTATTCTGGTGATTTAAATTTTGCACCTACACTTATGGCTTTTAATAAAGAAACAGGAAATAAGGATTGGGAGTATGTACACAGCGGTATTGCTGATTCCGAAATTGATTATTCTATTTTGGTTGGGAATATTTATATCGCTAGAACTAATAAAGTTATTTTTGCTATAGATTTAGATACAAGGTTACCGATTTGGGAATTTGATTTTAGAGCTGAACTCAACTTTTCTCCGGGTCCTGTTTGGTTGGAGCAAGGATTAATTTACTTAAGAGGAAGTCAAAATCTTAATACTGACCAGATGACTTCGGATATCTTAAAATTTGACCCTAATACTGGGTTTCTAGATATTTTTTATTCTGCCGATAGCGGTAGTATAGGATTATCTCCTCATGTTAGTTATACTTCAAAGAATACTGGTAGGGAAATGTTTATTTTGAAAGTATATCCCAATGCAGGACAATCACCCCCGACTACAACCCAAAATATTAGAGCGGTAGATGCGGAAACTAAGCAAGTAATTTGGGAGACAAAAGATTTCACTCAGTTTTATGCGTCAGATGTCGGAAGACCAGCTATTATTTATAATGAGGACATTGTCATCACAGGTGGAGACTGGAGTATGTATGGCTTCGATATACAAACAGGAGAACAATTATGGAAGACCTCTATGCCAGGATATACCCAGTGGGGTATTTGGACTAAGACCAATCATCTCCTAAAAGATGATCGCTTATATGTAAATGAAGGTGGACATCAGCTACATTGTTTAAATCCATTAGATGGATCTTTTATATGGCAAAATCTAGAAGATGCCCCTAACTGTTCAGATAATATGCTTTATTATGAGAAGGAAGATTATCTAGTTTATACGAGCTGGGGATTAGGCTCTGTTATGATCGTCGATGCTCTAACTGGAGAGCTGGTACATCAAGAAAGATCAGAAGATTCTACCTATAATAATGATCCAGTTTATGATCCTGAGACAGACATGTTTTTTACGAGTACCTATAAAAATGCTGTGGGGTTTAAGATAAATAGGCCAGAATAGATAGAATAGAAATTAATTTGAAAGGCTGATCTATAATAGGTCAGCCTTTTTTTAGTTTAACACAGAGATTTGTTCCTACATTTGCATTACCTAATTATCTTAGGTATCTTTCTATTATGAATTCAAAACTCTTCAGAGGAAGCCTAGATACAATCATCATAAAATTGTTGTCCGATAATAACTCTATGTATGGTTATGAGATTACTCAGCGGGTAAAAGAGCTAACTGCTGGTGAGTTTGAACTGACCGAGGGTGCTCTCTATCCTGCCTTACATAGGCTCGAGGCCAAAGGACTACTAGAAACTGAGACTAAAAAGGTTGCTAATAGATTCCGTAAATACTATAGCCTGACTAAGGCTGGAAAGAAAGATGTAGCGGATTCTATAGAAGAGATGCAGAATTTTATAGCAGGATTACAATCAATACTTAACCCAAAGATTGCTTAACATGACAGAACAACAAAATACTTTAAGTCCAGATGAAATCCAGCAGCTCTTCAAATTTGTAAAGAGTAAAAATGTCCACTACATAGATGTTCAATATGAGATCGTAGATCATTTGGCCTCAGCTATAGAAGAGTTACAGGGAGCTAATCCCACCCTTTCTTTCAATGGAGCCTTGCATCAAGTCTATTCTCGATTTCCGATTACTGGATTTTGGTCCACTTTTATAAGGGGAAGAAAAGAAGCACTATTGAAATTTTGGGGATCGCGATTTTTTAGTGATTTCATTTCATATTTCACAATCCCCAAAATTCTTATAAGCTTATCCATCTTTCTTGTCTCCTTTGCGATGTATGATCAACTGATTCCAGTCTTTAAATATTTATACTGCATACTTCTGGTTGTAGGATTATATTTTGGCTTTAAGAATAAATACTTAAGAAAATTTTGGCATGTCTTATTTCTGGTAGAAAAGGATATACTCAACGAATATTTTGGGCAGGAAATAGGAAAGCAAGATAAATCATATCTCATAGTAGAAACATTTCTAAATCGTATGAAGTGGGTTTATATTTTTATCATGATGCTTTGGTATTTCTATTTTAAAAGTCCCGAATTACTAGAAGTATCCATTGAGTTTAAAGTCATGACTGCTTCTTTATTCGTCGTTACTATTATTCTTATAAATGGATTATTTGTCGAAATGCCTAAGATGCTTTCTAAAGAACTAGAAGAAAAATATGAGCATCTAAATCTAAAAATTGCATGATAGAACCAGTTAATTCTCTATCTAAGGAAGAAATAGAAAAGCTCTTCAAATTTGTAAAGAGCAAATATGTCCATTATATAGATGTGCAGTATGAGATTGTTGACCATTTGGCCTCAGCTATCGAAGAATTACAGGACGAAGATTCTAGTCTTTCTTTTGATTCTGCATTACAGAAAGTATATGGTAGATTTCCGATTACGGTATTTGTAAAATTTGTACAAGCTAAGTCCTCAGCTATGACAAAATTCTGGAGGAGAAGAATCTTCAGTTACATTCTTACTTATTTTACCCTACCTAAGATAATCGTAACAGCAGCTCTAAGCTATTTCTATTTTGTAATCCAGTATTATTATGAGTTTACAGGATGGTGGACCTCTTTTGATTTGTTTCTAATTCCGGGTCTTTTAGTGTTTGCATATTTTATGATAAAAATGCGGCCTAATAGTAAAGAGCTAGAAAAGTACTTAGTGCTCCAGTCTTATTATGGAATCGTCTGGACAATTATATGGGCACCGATGTATCTGCTCCACATGTTTTCTCAACGACCAGATACACTAGGATTCTATACCTGCATAATTCTTTCTTTTGCATATGCATTGTTCAATATTCTCTGGTATGCCTCTCTGATAGTGTTCCCAAAAATGCTCAAAGAAGAAATCCATAAAAACTATAGTCACCTCAATCTTGCCTAATGAGCTCTAACCAAAATCTATCCAAAGAAGAAATAGAAAAGCTCTTCAAATTTGTTAGAGGCAAATATGTACATTCTAAAGATGTCCAACATGAGGTAGTAGACCATTTGGCCTCAGCCATAGAAGAACTGCAAAGTGTTGATCAGTCCTTAGATTTTGATAGTGCATTAAATGAAGTGTACGGTCGATTCCCGATTACAGGATTTTCCAATCTGGTAGAAGAGAAAGCCAAGCATATGACTAAATACTGGAGAAAGAAAATCTGGAATTGCTACCTCAATTTTTTTAAACTACCTCGGATTATAGCTACTCTGGCCATTGCTTCTCTATATTACTTTATTCTATCTGTTGCTAATCCGTATGGAGCGATGATTAGTCTCGTTCTGGCAACCATTATTTATTTTATCATTATTTATTTAGGAAGGGTTGATAGAAAGAAATTTATGTCATTGAGTGCAGATTATTTAGTGGTGGCTGGTTATACGACCTCGACTTATTTATTATCAGGTTTTTTGATAGGTATTTGGACTTCTACTATTTTTAAATTTATGGAACATGGATTCACTTTAGCGGCTTCTGAGGTTTCATTATCTATCGGTTCCAATATTGGGGTGGCTCTAATTTTTGCTTGCTTCACTGTATTCTGGTACGCCACAGTCTTCGTTTTTCCTCAATTGCTCAGAGAGGAGATAGAAAAAAACTATGGTCATATCGATGAGTTGAAAGTTGCTTAATCAGACCTAAGTTTCAAAAAAATCATTATCGTACTTTTACGCTCTAATTTTAAGAGCTATGAGCAAAAAGAGAGTATTGAGCTGTATCCAGCCTACAGGTGATATGCATTACGGAAACTATTTCGGTGCAGTAAAAAACTGGGTCGATATGCAATCAGAGTATGAGTGCTTTTATGGAATCGTGGATTACCATGCGATGACCATGCCTTACAATACTCAGAAGCTTAGAAACAATACTTGGGAGCTTGTGCTCAATTGTGTGGCAGTCGGAGTACAACCTGAGAATCTTTTTATTCAGTCGCTGGTTCCTGAGCATACAGAGCTAGGATGGATATTTAATAATTTTGCAGGGATGGGTCGAGTAGAAAATATGACTCAGTTTAAGGACAAGAGTTCTAAGAGTGGAGCAGGTAAGGATGGATTTATATCTGTAGGACTTTTTGATTATCCAGTGTTACAAGCTGCAGACATACTTATCTATAAAGCAGATTATGTACCCGTAGGCAAAGATCAAAGCCAGCATCTTGAGCTCACTCGTGAGATCGCAAATCGATTTAACAATCAGGTAGGTAAGGAATATTTTGTACTACCAGAAACGACTTATACAGAGACTCCTAAAATTATGTCTACCGCAGATCCTATCCGTAAGATGAGTAAGAGTGCAGGAGAGAAACACTATATAAATGTATTTTCTGATGAAGCGAGAATCCGTAAGCAAATAAAATCTGCAGTAACCAGTAGTGATACTAAAATGAGTGCAGGAGTAGTAAATCTACTAGAGCTTTTAAAAGCCTGTGGGTACAAAGATCGAGCGGAGGAACTAGCAGCGATGGAAAATAATGGAACTCTAAAATATTCTGAACTAAAAGAGGTAGTAGGAGATGCAATAGTAGAAAAGTCGGCTGCCTTTACTGCTCGTAAAAAAGAATTGTCTGAAGACAAAAAAGCTCTAAAGTATCAGATAAAGGAATCATCGGCTCGTATAAGAGCAGTCGCTCAGAATACCCTAAAAGAAGTAAAAGACCTCGTAGGATTACTCAATGTAAAATTCTAAACCATGAAAATCATCTGTATCGGACGTAATTATAGAGATCATGCCAAAGAACTAAACAATCCAGTTCCTAAATCTCCACTGGTATTTATGAAGCCATCCACAGCTCTCTTGTTAGAAAACAAACCTTTCTATCATCCTGAGTTTAGTGATAATATCCATTATGAGCTAGAGGTGGTTTTAAAGATCTGCAAGAACGGAAGATCTGTTCAGCCAAAATTTGCCCCAGATTACTATGAAGAAATCGGACTAGGAATAGATTTTACAGCTAGAGATATCCAAGCCAAGTGCAAAGAAAAAGGACATCCCTGGGAAAAGGCCAAAGGCTTCGATCACTCAGCGGTTCTTTCTCCGTTTATCAGCAAGGATAAATTTGACCTAGAGTCGATAAAATTCCAGATGCATAAAAATGGAGAGCTGGTTCAGGATGGTGATACTGCAGATCTGATTTTTAAGTTTGATTATCTAATAGAGTACGTGAGCAAGTATTTCAAATTGCAAATCGGAGACCTTATCTACACAGGTACTCCAGCAGGTGTCGGACAGGTAAAAATCGGAGATAAATTAGAAGGATTTCTTGAAGGAAATAAAATTCTAGAATGTCAAATTAAATAGTGCTTTTAGGCATTTTTCTACGTGATAAAACATGACGGATTATAAGTATGATTTATATCCATATAAAGTCATACTTTTGTAGCTTTTAAATTCAAATAAACACATTATAATGCCATATTTATTTACCTCTGAATCTGTATCAGAAGGTCATCCAGATAAAGTCTCAGATCAGATTTCTGATGCCTTAGTGGATCACTTTTTAGCCTTTGACAAGGACAGTAAAATTGCTTGTGAGACTCTTGTTACTACTGGACAGGTTGTTCTTGCAGGAGAAGTAAAAACAAAATCATATTTAGACGTACAGCAGATTGCTAGAGACGTAATAAACAAAATCGGATATACTAAGTCAGAGTATATGTTTGACGGAAACTCTTGTGGAGTATTTTCTTCTATACATGAGCAGTCTCCAGACATTAACCAAGGAGTAGAAAGAAAGAAAAAAGAAGACCAGGGAGCTGGCGATCAGGGAATGATGTTCGGTTATGCGACCAACGAGACCAATAACTATATGCCTCTAGCATTAGATTTATCTCACAAAATCTTAGAAGAACTTGCAGCGATCAGAAAAGCGGGAAAGAAAATGAAATACCTAAGACCAGATAGTAAGTCTCAGGTAACTATAGAATATGCTGATAATGGTAAGCCAGTAAGAATAGACAGTATAGTGGTGAGTACGCAGCATGATGATTTTGCAGCAGATAAGAAAATGCTTGCTCAGATAAAGAAAGATGTAATCAACATCGTAATCCCAGCAGTAAAGAAAAAAGTAAACGCCAAGATTAAAAAACTATTTACAAACAAGATTACCTATCACGTAAACCCGACTGGAAAGTTTGTAATCGGTGGACCTCATGGTGATACTGGACTTACAGGAAGAAAAATTATCGTAGATACCTACGGTGGTAAAGGAGCACATGGAGGAGGAGCATTTTCTGGAAAAGATCCATCTAAGGTAGATAGATCAGCAGCTTATGCTACTAGACATATCGCTAAGAATATGGTTGCGGCAGGAGTATGTTCAGAAGTACTAGTACAAGTATCTTATGCAATCGGAGTAGCTAAGCCTACTAATATTTATATAAACACTTACGGAACTGCTAAGGTAGATATGACTGATGGAGATATCGCTGACATCGTTTATGATGTATTTGATATGAGACCTTATGCAATCGAGAAGCGTCTAAAACTCAGAACTCCTATCTATAGCGAGACTGCAGCTTATGGACATATGGGAAGACCATCTCAGAAGAAAACGGTAACGTTTAAAGATGGAACTGGTAAAGAGAAGAGCATGAAGGTAGAAACCTTTACATGGGAAAAATTAGATTATGTACCTAAGGTTAAAAAAGCCTTCGGACTATAATTATTGAATTATAAGAATGTTTAAAAGAGGACTCCTAATGTTGCAACATTTTGAGTCCTTTTTTATTGTAAATATGTAAACAGGATTTACTAAATCCTTTTAAAAATTACACAGTTTATTAATATTTTCGCACGGCCTAACGAGACTTAATATGACCAAAACATTGACAGGTTTTTCTAATCGACATATCGGTATAAATCAGAAAGATTTAACTACCATGCTCGATACCATCGGAGTAGATTCTCTAGATCAGTTAATCGATGAGACCATTCCACCACAGATTAGAGTAAAGGAAGATCTAGAAGTTCCGACTGCCATTTCTGAGTTTGAATATTTTAAAGAACTCAAAAAAATAGCAGACCGCAACATCGTTGCTTCTAACTTTATCGGTCATGGTTATTATGGAACCATAACACCTTCAGTTATTCTACGTAATATCTTTCAGAATCCAGGATGGTACACTCAGTACACACCCTATCAAGCTGAGATTTCTCAGGGACGACTAGAAGCCTTGCTTAATTTCCAAACCGTAGTTTCCGACCTAACAGGAATGGAATTGGCCAATGGCTCATTACTAGATGAAGGAACAGCAGCGGCGGAAGCGATGGCAATGTTCTATGCTCTCGTAAACAAAAAGAGAAAAGATAATCCTGCGACGAAATTCTTAGTAGACCAGCATGTTTTTGATCAGACGATGTCTGTTTTGAAGGTAAGAGCGATTCCACTAGACATAGAACTGGTTGTGGCCGATGTGACTGAGGTAGAAGTAGATGACAGTTATTTCGGAGTATTGTTACAGTATCCAAATGCTCTCGGTAACATCGTAGATTATAAATCTATTGTAGAAAAAATACATAGCAATAATGGTCTGGTTGCGGTAGCGGCTGATATTATGAGTCTGGCACTGATTCAGGCTCCAGGTGAGTGGGGTGCAGATGTGGTTGTGGGTAATACGCAGCGATTCGGTGTGCCGATGGGATATGGAGGACCTCATGCAGCTTACTTTGCCACTAGAGAAAAATACAAGAGACAGATTCCTGGTAGAATAATCGGAGTCTCTATGGATGCCCAGGGAAACAGAGCTTTACGTATGGCACTGCAGACCAGGGAGCAACACATAAAAAGAGAAAAAGCAACTTCTAATATTTGTACCGCTCAGGCACTACTTGCGATAATGGCAGGTATGTATGCCGTTTATCATGGTCCAGAAGGAGTTTTGGCTATAGCCAAAGAAATTCAATCTAAAGCTTCTGTACTAAAAAACAATCTTAAAAAAGCAGGTTTTAAAATCGATGATAAAGGTGGATTCGATACCATACATATGAGTGTCGATAAATCTCAGATGCATGAACTTATTCATCTCTGTGACCATCAAAATATCAATTTTTACTTTGGAGAAGATTACATAACCATCAGTTTAGACGAGACGACTACAATGGGAGAGGTAGAAATGGTCTATAGCTTTATTGCCAATTATTTCAATGTAGAAAAAGCCTTTGACGCATCTCTCGCCTCTGATGACATTCCAGATAGTCTAAAAAGAAATACTCCTTATCTAACTCATGAGATATTCAATACTCATAGATCGGAGACGAGTATGATGAGATACATTAAGAGTTTGGAGAATAAAGATTTGTCTCTGATGCATGCGATGATTCCACTAGGCTCATGTACGATGAAGTTAAATGCTGCAACTGAACTCATGCCTGTCTCATGGACAGAGTTTGCAAATATTCATCCATTTGCACCAGCTCATCAGACAGCAGGTTACGCTCAGATATTTGAAGAGTTAGAAGCTTACTTATGTTCTTGTACAGGCTTTTCTGCTTGTTCTCTACAGCCCAACTCTGGAGCTCAGGGAGAGTTTGCAGGACTGATGGTTATCCGAGCCTACCACATGGATAGAGGAGATACACATCGTAATGTATCGCTGATTCCGTCTTCTGCTCATGGTACTAATCCTGCCAGTGCAGTAATGGCTGGAATGAAAGTCGTAATAGTAGCCTGTGACGAAAAAGGAAATATAGAACTCGATGACCTACGTGCTAAGGCGGAGGAACATAAGGATAATCTAGCTTCTCTGATGGTAACCTATCCATCGACGCATGGAGTTTTTGAAGAGTCCATAAAAGAGATCTGCGACATCGTACATGAGAATGGAGGAATGGTCTACATGGATGGAGCCAACATGAATGCTCAGGTAGGACTCACTAGTCCAAATGAAATAGGAGCAGATGTCTGTCACCTAAATCTACATAAAACCTTTGCAATACCTCACGGTGGTGGAGGACCTGGAATGGGACCTATCTGTTGTAACGATAAACTGGCTCCATATCTGCCGGGTCATGCTCTTGCAAAAACTGGAGGAGAAAAAGCCATAGATTCTATCTCTGCAGCTCCATGGGGATCGGCAAGTATCTTACTCATATCCTATGCATATATCAGATTACTAGGAAAAGAAGGTCTAGTAGATGCAACCAAGTATGCTATCCTAAATTCTAATTATATAAAATCTAGACTTCAAGACGAATATCAGATTTTATACAGTGGTAAGAATGGCAGATCTGCTCATGAGTTTATCATAGACCTTAGAGATTATAAAGCCATCGGCGTATCTGCAGAAGACATCGCTAAGAGACTAATTGATTATGGATTCCATGCACCGACCTTGGCTTTTCCAGTTCCTGGAACGATAATGATAGAACCTACTGAGAGTGAGGATTTGAGAGAGCTGGATAGATTCTGTGATGCGATGTTAGAAATAAAAAAGGAAATAGATGAGGTCGCTCGAGGCGAAATGGATCCTGAATCCAGTGTACTTAGTAATGCACCACATACGCTGAAGGTTATAACTGCCGAAGAGTTCCCGTACAACTACACTAGAGCCAAAGCCGCTTATCCACTCCCATATTTAAGAGACAAGAATAAATTCTGGTCTACGATAGGAAGGATAAATAATGCTTTCGGTGATAGGAATCTAGTATGTACTTGTCCTCCGATAGAGAGTTACATGGAGGAGTAGTGTTTACTCCTCAGATTGTAAAGATTCCAAGTCAGCATTTGTATCAATGTCAAATGCTGCTTCGGAACAATCGATAATAAGACTGTCAGAAAGATGAGCAGTAATAACTGCCTTAGCACCTCCTTTCTCTATGTCTAGAAGTTCGTCAAAGTACTTTCTATCAATTATAGCGGGCACTCCATGGGAATTATCGTATTTACTACAGATTATATTGAAATGACTTTTCCGATATTCCTCGACTAGAGACTGGTAATGACTAGATGGAATTAAAGGCTGATCACATAAGGCAATCATAACTGCATCTATATCTTGCATTTCTTTGACTGCTCTTATGCCAGTTTTCAAACTCTCGCTCATTCCTTTTTTGAAATCCTTGTTGTAGACTGTTATAATGTCATAGTCTTTAATTTTGGCTTCTACCTCTTCTCTAGAAGATCCAGTAACGCAGATATTGCTCTCTAGATTAAGTGATAGTATATTCTTAACAATATCCTCGACTAAAGTCTGTCCCTTGTATTCTACTAGCTGTTTAGGGAAGCCGAGTCTGGAGGAGGTTCCTGCGGCTAGGATGATGCTGGCTATTTTGGGCATTTGGAGTCAACTTACTGAGCCATCTCAAAAGTAGAGTAGTAAATCAGCTGCCAGTCTCCTGCTATAAAACTGAATCGACGTTCCATTGTAAAAGTTTTTCCCGTGTCTTGGATTTTTTCTACTATGAGCCCGTTTATGTTTAGGTAATCTCTTTTAAAAGTCCCTCCATAACTATTGAAGGGTTTGTGCATCACCCAGTCTTCCTCTTGCCATTGGACATTGCTTACTTCATGCGTAACACCGTCCTGTTCTTGTCCTGCCAGCGGAAAAACGATGTGCTCCATCTGATATTTTTGATCACTATGGAAGAGCTCATAGAATTCTAGGAAACTAGCAGGAATATCTCTAGTGACCAATTCCTCGGTACTGCTGCTCGCAGAAGGAGGAGTGATTTCTTTTTTACAAGCTGTTGCTAATAAAAGGAGTACTGCAAGAGCGGAATATAGCTGAGATAATCTCATTTGGTTTCTTTTAGCTTTTTTGACAAAATACAAGATGAAAATTTTTAAAATATAAATTGGCACATTGATATCGGAACTGATGGTCTTCTTTTAAAAACTCGGTTTGAAAAAACCCTTTCTTTCGATATCTAAATGCTTCTACATTAAGGTGTTTTCTGAAGTCAACTTCTTTCCTTCCATAGGCTTTAAACAAGCTTTCTTTGGCACCCCAGATTACATGCAGATTAGAGATATAACTTCTATTGTTTATAAAATCTTGTTCGGAATCATTAATAAATTTATGGGCGATCCGATCTATTCGGTTTACCTTCTTTTGGATGTCAATCCCTACTTCCTCCTTTGCATATATAGCAGCGACATATCCATGAGAATGACTGATCGATATATTATAGTCCGGTGGCGAGAGCTGAGGCTTGCCATACCTGTCCTTGTTTATAAAGAAATCTCCAGGAGTAATCTCTTGGATAAGAAAGCGACTAGCTATCCATTCTAGTCTTCTGTTGCCTTTAAGTCTATCGAGTTCGGCAGTGTCACATTGGTGTTTTGCTCGAGATAGGAAAAATTCCTCTTCCTCTTTAATTTGCCAGACGGCAATCGTCGCTTTATTTAAAACAGTATCCTTAAAAAGTAATGGCATATCTATATGCTAATATGAGTAAATTATACTTCTTTTGCATCTCAGAAGTAATATGATTCTATCAGATAAAAAAATATTGGCCAGTATCGAAAGCGGTGAGATCGTAGTGGAGCCATTTAGAAGAGATTGTTTAGGGACTAATTCTTATGATGTACATCTCGGAGCGTCCCTTGCCACCTATAATAATGAGGTGCTCGATGCCAAGAAGCATAACGAGATTACTCACTTTACAATACCAGAAGAAGGATTTGTAATCCAGCCAGGTACGCTCTATCTAGGTGTTACAGAAGAGTACACAGAGACTCATAATTCTGTTCCCTTTCTAGAAGGTAAATCCAGTGTGGGCCGACTCGGTATCGACATCCATGCAACTGCGGGGAAAGGAGATGTAGGATTCTGTAATACATGGACACTAGAAATCTCTTGCGTACATCCAGTACGAGTTTATGCTGGTATGCCGATCGGTCAGCTTATTTATTTTATGGTAGACGGCGACATAGAAAACTACTACAACAAAAAGAAAAACGCTAAGTACAACGAACGTACTACCAAGCCGGTAGAATCTATGATGTGGAAGAATAAGTTTTAGGAGAGAGAGAATTTGTATACTTAAATTAATTCTCACTTACTCCCAGTGTTCCTATACAATTTTGGTAATTTAAGGATGAAGATGTATCGTAATAAAATGCATTCATGCAAACAATGGCTAAAGTTCTAAATAGAATTGGAAAACTGGATATCGATTGGCTTAAGGATTATTTGTTAATCATTTCCTTTGAAGAAGCCAAAGAATTGCATATCTCTCTTAAAGAAGCAGCTTTTAAAGGAGACATTCTCAAAAGGCCTAAAAAGTTTGAAAACCAACAGGCTTCCGCCAAATATTATGGTAAACTAAACACAGCCACTAGTCTTGTATATCTTCTACAAGTTATTTTAATAAATAGATATCCAAAAATTGCCAAAGGCTCTTTTAGCAAAGTAAAATTTAATCTAGTTAGTGATTTGATTTCTAATACTGCAATAGGCAAAGATGTAATATTCAATTTTTTTGAAAAATTTAAAATTTATTCTTTGAACAAAGAATTTAGTAGGTTATCTGATGATAATCTGAGAGGACTAGATTTTAAGTTTGTATGGCAATGCCATGAAAAGGGAATTATTGATTTTGATGAAAGAAGATTTGTTCTTAGCACTTTTTCAAATTCATTTTCTGAGAGTAACTATCTTGAAGATCTAAAGTTTATTATGTCGCACCCAAAATTTCTCAAGAATGTTTTTCTAAAGTTTTATAAATACGAAGTTCCAGTATTAGAGAGAATAAAATGTACAGGCTTAGAGTATCCCAATGGGCTAAGTATCCTGGGTTCTAGTTATTGGTTTGAAGTATATAATGCATTAAACGAGGAAGGCCTGATTGAGAATCGGGATTTATTTTCTGGCCTATTGGAATCTTTACAACGTGATTGGAAAACTCCTCATCTAAATTGGCACTTAAAATTTCTCAAAACTCTAAGTCCTGAAAAATTAGAAGTCAGAGAGAGAAGTGAGTTGATTTTTGCTCTCTTAGACGAAAAGAATAATGCAACTGTAAATTATGCATTGAGCTTGCTTAAAGGGATTTACAAGGATGATAATTTTGATTATTCCTCCTTTTTAAACAAAGCGGAATATCTGCTGCAGAAAAAGGGGAATAAATCGACCATACTTACTTCTTTAAAAATATTAGAATATGGTCTAGAATCAGATAAATTAGAAATTGAAGATATTGCTAAAAAATGTGTAACTGGATTTATCCAATCAGATATTAAGATTCAGAAGGCATTGGCAAATTTTTTAATTAAAGTAAATCTAAATCAAAGGACTGAGTTAATAGAACCCTATAAGCAATATCTTAAACTAGAGACATTAGGAATTCTTCAGATTCCTTTTGAAAAAATCGAAGCTGAATCAATAGATATACCCATTATTGCTGAACCAAAATTTACCTCTTTAGCCAATAGCTGGGAAGATATGCTTTATTTAATAGGTAGATGTATAGCAGAACAGGATCCGGCTGATTTTGATATTCTAATAGAAAGTATAAATCAGCATAGAGATCTAATCCCTGAGCAATTTCAAAAACAAATTAAGCCATTTGTTAAACAGATTACTCCTACAAAAAGGGAGGCAGAGACTCTCAGATATTTATCTGATTTTTTAATAGGTTGGACTGAGGGTATTTATCCGATTTATGAGAAAAATAATTATTGGCTAAATAGCCTAAAATTTTTAGAGAATAAGTTCAAGCTGCTTTTTGATAAATTAAAAACAGGGAATCGACTACCATTTCTTTCAACACCCTCAGTTGATTCCATTTTTATAGATTCCAAAACATTATTTGATAGATTATTAGAGTATGAAAATGCTCGAGTTATTCCAGATTATGACGATTTAATAATCGGGTTTAATAGACATAAGTTTGTGGATGGTGTGGATCTGAGTACAAAAGAAATCTCAAAACTCAGTCGATATAAAAGTTTAATGTTATTTGCATTGGGATACTCTGAAAAAATAGATTTCACTACCGAAACACTTGCAGTCTGGGCTCAGGTCAATAGAAATTTATACCCGAATTCTTTAAGAGAAGAATTTGGCAACACTCCAGCAAAATTATTTCCTTCAGTGGTCTATCCCTTTGACATGCCTATAGAAATCGATCACGAGAGTAGTTTCATGGAAATTGGTAAAAAATGGAACGAGGAATATAGTATGCCCAAATATGAGGAAAGAGAAAATTTCTATTATTCTGGAATTCTCTGCGGAGCTATGAAGCATGATATTTCTTATCACGTGAGTATGGCTCCTAACTATATAGACCCTGTAATTACCAGATACATAAGTCGCTATTCGACATATGTAGAAGTCAATCAAATAAATAACTGCAGGTTTCCATTAAGTTATATGTTAGAGCATAGGATAATACCTCATACAATGGGCTGGTTATTCCTAGCAAGTTGTTTACTTTTTGAGAAGAAAGTTGTTAGAGATTTAGGAGTGTTGTATATAGAGGAATATATAGCACTGATAAAGAAAGAGCAGTTACAATTATTTGCACAATATGTCGGTCAATTAATAGCTACTAAATATGCTTCCGTAAATAGGTTAATAGAATTTATAAATAGAGTAGGGATGTCTAGAGATATTCTGAAATTGCAACTGCTAATGGTACAGTCATGTATTCTCCAAATTAATATAGATAGAATTCCTACTAACTATCCCAAGTTAAAAAGAGCTTATAATGAACTAAATTCTAAACTTTCCATAGAACCTGATGAAGAAAGCTTGGAAAAAATAAAGCTCATAGGAAAATGATAGATTATAGCTACACATACAAGTATCGGTCTCATGAGGTAAATGAAAAGAATGGACTCGGGATAAATTTATCAACCTGTTCCGAGCTGCAACAAGAATTTTTAGGAACCTATTTTTATGGTACTATTTTAAATCCCCTTATTACTGCTAAATTTTTAATAACCTTATCGTCTATTGTAAATTCCAATTATTCTATCAATACCACTAGACTAAGAGATCCAGTAATCAGTATTGGAAATGGGCAAATAAATTTTGAAGCATTTTCTTCATGTAATGGTATTTACACTAAGCTGGAATTAGATTCTAAATGTTTAGATGGAGAATTTTTAGAATCTGGTTGTGTAAATGTAGATTTTGGTGAAGAAGCATTTCGGCTTTTTAAGCAAATAGGTGCAAAGGACAGATTTATTTTAGGAGTAGGTACTAAGGATGTAACACTTATCGCCAAAAAAAATAAAGTAAAAGAGCGTAAAGTTCCGCTTCCTAATCGATGGATAAGAGGCTTTGCTAACGTACAACAATACTTAAAGGATATGGAGTATGTAGGTACCCTAAGTAGTGCTCAGAGTATGATGTTATTTAGGAATCTACCTCAGCAAGATCCGAAAATGGACTATACACTGCGTACTGATAATACCTTTGCATTTAGTATTGCCAGACCATCAAGTAAAGTAAAGATAGGTTCGATTCATCGGTTGCAACTATTAACTCATCTATTGCCTAGAGTAAATGAAGTCGCCTTCTACAGGAATATGGATAATCAGGCATTCGGTGTAGTCCTTAGAAAGGATGGCATTAAAATGACAGTATTATTTTCTAGAAATTCATACCGTGGATTCTCCGGAGATGGACAGCAATATGCTGGTCTCTCATTAGAGACACCTAGTGACTTATTGGTTGCAGTAGATCGAATGTCTAAAACCAATGAAACTTTTAATCCTAAGAATTTAGCGATAGAAAATAATTCAGAATTGCAGAAGCTGACGAGTATTCAGCCTTTTCTTTCTAGTATGGGTCTACTCGGGTACAGTCTAGAAGAACAAGCTTATTATTATCGAAAATTGCCCTTTAAATTAGATAGATTTAGAAATCTAAATTCTAGATTAAATGGAGCTGAAAAATTATTAGATAAAAACCATGTGCAACTTGTTAGCCGAGATAATGGAAAACTAATTGCTAAGGTCATGGCTCCTGATAATTCTGAATACACCGTTGCCATTGATCACAAAAGTGAAAGATGTACGTGTTATTGGTATACTAGGAATCAGGGCAAAAGAGGTTTTTGTAAACATATTTTGGCTACATTGATGTACAACAAAAACAATAACCAGTAAATTTTAACTCTTTGAAAACAACCTTCATTTCAGACACCCATGGATTACACGACCAGCTAGCAAGTCTGTCAGGTGATATGATTATCCATGCAGGAGATGTGTCTAATAAAGGAACTAGAAGAGGAGTCTTAGAATTTTTAGATTGGTTTCAAGGACTAGATTTTGAACATAAAATATTTATCGCTGGGAATCATGATTTTTTCTTTGAGCAGGCAGTAGATATAGAAATTGAGGATCTGATACCTGACAATGTGATTTATCTAAATGATTCTGGGATAGAAATAAATGATCTTAAATTTTGGGGTTCTCCGATACAGCCGTGGTTTCATGATTGGGCTTTTAATAGAAGGAGAGGAGTGGATATAAAAAAGCACTGGGATTTAATTCCAGAAGATACAGATGTACTGATTACTCACGGACCACCTATGGATATTCTAGATAGGACGGTAGGAGGTCAGTACGTCGGCTGTGAAGATTTAAAAAATAGGATAGCGATTGTAAAACCTAAGATTCATGTATTCGGTCATATACATGAGGCTTATGGAATTAGAGAATTGAGGGGCACTAAGTTTATAAATGCTTCTGTTCTAAATTTTAGATATCAGATGGTAAATGCTCCAGTAGAAATTGTGCTATAATTCTTATAAATGAGATCTCGATTATATCTAATCATAGCAGCCGTATTATGGGGACTCAATTTTCATTTTGCTTCTTATATGCTTCAGGAGACCTCCTTTGTGGAAGCTGCTTCTTGGCGATATATATTTGGAGTAGTTCCTTTGCTCTTGTTTTCTATTAATTCTATCCGAAAAATGAGCTTCAGCGATATTCCTCTCAAGGGGATTTTATTGGTCGGAGTAGTGGGTCTATTTGGTTTCAACATATTTTTCTTTTTAGGATTAAAGTATACCTCACCGGTAAATGCAGCCTTAATCGTAAGCCTCAATCCGATGATTACCATATGGCTATCAGCCTTAATTTTAAAAACTCCTATTACAAGATTTCATGTAATAGGAGCTATTATTTCCATAATCGGAGTAGCGATCTTAGTAATTCAGGGCAGTGTATCCAATCTTCTCGCCCTCAATTTTAACAAAGGCGACCTCTTAATTTTTATTGCTAATACTGTTTTTGCCCTGCATCATATCTGGGTAAAACAATATAAAGGCAGCTTCTCAAATCTAAATTTTAC
>CAZDWO010000018.1:26001-42842 GCA_964509175.1 uncultured Saprospiraceae bacterium | reverse complement strand
CTGTATGGATATCATCTTATAAGTGGTGTGGTTATTATCGCAGGAATAATTATTTCTCAATATAGAGTTGAATTTCAGAGGAAAAGAATGTTGGACTAAGACAAGAATTCTAGAGGCTTTAGATTTTTTATTAAATTGAGGTATGAATTCTATGGCTTCCAAAATCACCTGGTACATTTTCGCCATCCTTTGTGTCCTCATCAGTTTATATCCGATAACCTACTTCGTAGTAGATCGGCATTTTGGGTTATTGTCTACTAAGAGTGCGGAGCTATTAAGTAATCAACTGTGGAATGTGGCTTTTTATCTTCATATTATTTTGGGAGGAATTGCTTTGATGATTGGGTGGTTACAGTTTAGTAGTAAGCTGAGAAAAACAAGGATATCCTTGCATAGAACAATAGGTAAAATTTATATAATAGCAGTAATTATAAGTGGAGTCGCTAGTTTGGTTATTGCACAGTCCGCTACTGGTGGTATAAATAATGTAGTAGGTTTTTCGTTAATGGGTGTGTTATGGATTATTGTAACAATTATGGCATATACATCTATTCGTAAGGCTAAAGTGGAGCAACATCAAAATTTAATGATATATAGTTATGCCCTTTGTTTTTCTGCAGTTACACTTCGTATTTGGATGCCCATTTTGGTTCCACTCACAGGAGGTTTTAATTTCGCTTATCAAATCGTTGCTTGGCTTAGTTGGGTTCCTAATCTTATCGTTGCCTTTTTCATAATTCAGAGAAAGGATAGAAAATTGGCTCAAGCCAAAAATTAAAATCCAAAATTTCGAGATATGAAAAGAAGCATGTTAGTTGCGTTTTTACTGACAAGCAGTAATCTTCTTATAGGTCAATTATGTAATTCGGATTTTTTAGATCAGAGAACAGTACGTGCTTCGCAAACAGATGGTAATATAGCTTTTGAGCTTTTTCAGCATCAGATATTTATAAATACGGAATGTGAGCAGAATGATAAATTATTGGTGCATCTCGTCGGTTCATTTGGTAATCCATCTAGCACCACCTTCTTTCCAGCAATAGCTGCAAATAATGGATATAAAGTTATCAATTTAAAATACTCAAATGATGTTGCTGCTTTTTCTACCTGTTCTGCTAGTTCTGATGCCACGTGTTATCGTGATTTTCGTTCCGAGGTGCCTTTTGGGACTTCGTCGAGTTCAGCGGTGGATGTCGACTTTACAAACAGTATTGTAAATCGATTACAAAAACTGTTGGTTTATCTAGAGGATAATTTTACTGCAGAAGGATGGGGTGCTTTTTTAAACAGTACTCAAGAGGAGGTAGTCTGGTCTAATCTGGTGTTGTCTGGCCACTCACAAGGTGGCGGACTTGCCGCTTTTATTGCCAAGCAGATAGAGGTGGATCGAGTGCTGATGTTTGCCTCACCCAATGATTACAGCACTTTTTTTTCTGCTCCTGCAGAATGGGTTTCTTCTCCTGGATTGACACCAGTGGAGAATCACTTTGCCTTCGGTAATATTAATGATGAGGTAGTGGCTTTTTCTCAACAGTTTGAAATCTGGGAAGATATGAACTTGCTAGTACAGGCTGATTCTATACAAATCGATAAGGCAAGTTGTAATTATAATGAGGCTCATGTTTTATACACGACCTCTATGTTTGAGAGTCCGCACAGCAATATGATTAGAGATGCGTCTACGCCTATGGATGGTGGTGAGCCGGTCTTTACTCCTGTCTGGGAATACATGCTCGGTATCTGTGAGACTTCAAGTATAACTCATCCGATAGAAAATTATGAGGATAATATTCAGCTATTTCCACATCCAGCTAGCTCTTTTGTAGAAATTCAAGCAGAAGAGAATATAGAAAACATTGAAGTTTATAGTTCGTCTGGCGAAATACTACAATCAGTTAGAGTCGATAACAAAAGCTATGAGCTAGAAATAGAATCTTACTTAGGTCTTTTATTGCTAAAAATAACTTTAAGTCAAGCTCAGCACACAATCGTAAAAAGGCTAATTGTAAATTAGACTTACAGCCGTTTATTTGGAGTATCTTAAAAACTTAAGAAAAGTATTTTGACCATCCGAGAATATCATAAGTCTGACAGAGCAGGAGTACTAGGGTTGTTAGATTCTAATACTCCTGATTATTTCGCTCTTAGCGAAAGAGCAGATATGGAACATTACTTGGATCATGAATTAGAAGATTATTTTGTCGTAGAAAAAGAAGGTCGCATTATAGGAGCTGGCGGAATAAATTATGTTCCAGAAAAAAAGCGGGCCGTACTTGCTTGGGGTATGATAACTCCAGACTTACATGGAAAGGGTATAGGAACCATACTGACTAAGCATAGAATAGAACATATTAATGCTATGGTGGAGATAGAAAGCATGATAGTAAGAACTACTCAGCTCACCTATAAGTTCTATGAGAAAATGAATTTTAAACTCGTCAAAACTCAAAACGATTACTGGGGAGAAGGCTTTGATTTATATCATATGGAACAAAAAAACAAAAGGCAGTCAAGTGATATCTAAATTGTACATATGGAGAAATTACTTAGGAGGTTTATTCCTACTAGCTTGCTTTCTACAAAGCTGCTCTCTCAATGGAATCTATACCAAGAACCCTAATGCTGGACCATCTTTTGCAGGACAAAAGATGAAATTTTCTAGAGACAATACCTTTTCTATCGATAGCTGGACAGATGTACTTGTTACCCGAGTAGATTCTGCTGGCAATAGAATTTATAAAGAAAACAAGAAGCGAGGCTATGGATTATATAAAAGAGTGAAGGATTCTGTAGAGCTAACATTTCTCAATGAAGATTCTGTCCGAGTGCTCGTAATAAAATCACCTAGAAAGGATATGACTTCTTATAAGGTGAGCTTATTTGACGAATTAGGAAATCGACTACGTCCTGGAGTAAGTCTTAAGAACGATTCTTTAAAGACGATTACTGCCATATATCGAGGTTCTCAAGAGATAGCCAGTTTTGAGGTATCTAATGACTCACCTATAGAGTTGATGTCGTTTGAATACATGCATTTCCGGGGTCCTCCGATACTTATAGAATTGGACAAATTAGAAAACGGTACCAACGAATTAAAATTTAAAACCTATCATGGCTATTATTCAAAAAACGAGAAGCTAACCATCTACTGCAAACCTACCTTCACAGGACTCAGACATGGACCCAAAAAAAGATGGCTGGCCAAAAAACGGAAAATTAAATTTTTGAATCGATTGTATAAATAGGATGTCATGTCACTTATTAGAACCACATATATTTTTATTGCCCTTGTTTTTCTTTCTTGTAAAGCAGAACCAGATGATTTTATATATGAGAAGAATTTATTCAATGGTATAGAATTGGCCACAGCTCAGAACAAACCTATTCTAGTTCATTTTACTGGATATGCTATAAGGCATAACGAGTTTATGGATGTACACCTCAGATCTTATCGACTACAGAAGCTTTTAAAAGAACAGTTTATTACTGTACAACTCTATGTCGACGATAGCAAAAAATTTACGACTAGTGATACCATGGGTTTACATAGAATAATATCATCCCCTGATGGATTAGATAGAATAGGGAAGGCCAGAAGGGTGGGAAATATAAACAGTGCCTTGCAGATAGAACTACTCAGGAATAACACACAACCACAATACCTCATTCTAGATAACGATCTCAATTTTCTGGTCGAGCCTTATGGTTACACTAGAAAAGATTCCAGATTCTTTATCTCTAAACTTAAAGAAGGTCTTAAGAATTATAAAGCGATAATAAGTAAGTAAGTGGCACAAAAAAAAAGAGGCTGCCTAAAAAGACAGCCTCTTCTATATTATCTATTAAGAGTTATTAGCTCTTAAAAGTTTTGTTGATTAAGTTTCCAGCCCATTCTCTTCCTCCTAATCCGAATGCCAATGCTAGAGCTAATCCAGCACCACTCATGATTACAGTAACTACAGTATTTACGATGTCTCCACCTATACCTAGTTGCTCAAGAACGATAGCGATTGCAAAGAACATAACTGCTCCGTAAGAAATTCTTCCTACCATCTCAGCGTTGTCATATCCACCTCCTTTAAGAGCTCCCACAACTAGTCCACTTACAAACTCAGCAAGATACATTCCTACTACTAGTAGTAAACATCCGATGATTATGTTAGGGATATACTTGATTACATCTGTTAATAAGTCAGATACAACCTCTAGTCCTAGAGTGTTAAAGAAAGTAACAAGAGTCGTAAACATTACGATCCAGTAACCTAGAGTAGCTACTAAGCTAGAAGCTCTGTGCTTCATTCCTCCTTTAGCTAGGAATCCGTTTACACCTACTTTGTCAGCTAGGTCGTTGAATTTAACCGCTTTAAGTACTCTGCTGAGTACACCTTTAACGATTTTTGCAATTATCCATCCTATGATTAGTAGAACAACTGCACTTAATAAAGTTGGTAAAAAATCTCCGATGGAATTAAAAGTACCCGTAAGAGAGCCTTTTATGGTATTTCCTAAATTGAAAACTTCTTCTTTCATTGTTTAGTTAGTTTATTTTGAAATGATTTTTTGAAATATGTTATTAGTATAAAATAAGGACTTATAAAAAGGTATCAAGTCACATTAATTTTAGTATAAGTTTAACAGATTACCGTCAAAAACAATCAGTTGTCTCTATGAGACTATCAGTTATTGCAGTTTTGAGCCTTCCTCCATCTCTATCCAGGCCAGCATACCACCAGTCAGATTTCTGACCTTGGTAAATCCTGCTCTCTCCATTAGAACCTTAGCAGTTCCACTTCTAGCTCCTGATCTACACAGTACTATGATTTCTGTATCCTTCTGTTCCTCGTATCTATCTAACTGCTGTACTAAGCCGCCTAGAGGAATCAGTTCTGCACCGATGTTAAACATCTGGTATTCCATGGGTTCTCTCACATCTATAAGGATTGGGGATTCCTTATCTACTATTTTCTGTTTTAATTGTTGGACCGTAATGTCTTTCATTACTTACTAGTTATCACAATTTGTGCCATTTTGTGTCACAGTGATATGGATGGCTTCTCCCATGGTTATGGTAAATCCATCTTTAGAGGACGGATGTTGGTATACGATTTTGGCATTTTCAAAGTCAGAGATATCACCTTCTGTCTTTATATCACCCAGTAGTAGCTCACTTACTTCTAGTACCATTTTGGCCTCAGCCACTGACCTACACATGAGATCTGGTATGTTTAACTCAGCTCCTGCTCGCTTACTCAGCGTAAATTCTAGAGTATCACCTACTACGATTTCCACGTTTTTCTTTTTGCCTCGAGCATCTATAACCCGTTCTCCATTGTACCATACATCGAGTATATGGTCGGGTTCTCCGCTGTCGTACTGATAATCTTTGATTTTGGTATAGATGTACATATGCGACAGCTCTTTTTGCTTACGCGAATAATTTCTTCCATAGAGAGAGGGTAGGCTAGATAAGCTTTTTCTATCAGCTACACCTTTAGTGATGGTAACATATATCTTTCTGTTCTCCTTTACCTTAGCTCCACCCTTAGGGTTCTGCTCTATTATTTCTCCTCCTGGTTTATCGACGATGTGTATAGAATCATTTACTATAAGTGAGAAGGATTTCTTTTCTGCATCCTTCTGAGAGCTATCTATTTGCTTTCCGATATAGTCGGGTAGGGTAAGCTCTTGACCATGATTTGTATAGATACGTAGCCAGAAAAGCACTGCCATTAAAACGATGGCAACAAAGGCAACTAAAATGGCAAGCTGGATTAGGAACTTTTTAAATGTCAAGTCTCTATTTATTTTATATAACGAAGATAAGTAATATTATAGCTTAACTAATCTTGAATTTTTCTTCTTTCTCGTATCGCTCGTAGGCGAAATCAATTAATTTACTCAATAACTCAGTCTGACTGAGACCTGCATGTTCCCATAACTTAGGATACATACTGATACTGGTAAAGCCTGGAAGCGTATTTACTTCGTTTATCAGTAGCTCGCCATTTTCTTTATAAAACATATCTACTCTACTCAGTCCTAGACAGTCTAGAGCTAGAAAGGTCTTAATGGCCAGCTGCTGTGCTCGACTACTTACTCCTTCTGGCAGTTCTGCAGGGATACTGAGTAAGGCACCATCTGCATTTACATACTTATTCTCAAAGGTGTAAAAATCTACCTGAGGTATTATCTCTCCGATAATCGAGGCTTCTGGCTGGTGATTTCCTAGTACTGCACACTCTATTTCTCTTCCGACTACTAGAGATTCTACTAGGACCTTATCGCAATAGCTGAGAGCTTCATCTAGAGCCTCTTCATATTCCGACTCATTATTAATGCATCGTACGCCTAGAGAAGAGCCTAGACTAGCTGGCTTTATATATAAGGTGTCTCCCAGTTTTTCAGAGACCATCTTATAAGGAGCATCAGCTCGATTATAAGGTCGTATCGTTATAGATTTAGCAACGGGAATATCTGCATCTCTGAGTATTTTCTTCATTGTGGACTTATCTATACAGTTAGAAGAACCACTTATTCCACATCCTACTAGAGGTAATCCAGCCAGTTTACAGAGACCTTGTACAGAACCATCCTCTCCGTTATTTCCATGAAGAACTGGAAAAACTACATCCACAGTAGCTAGTTTTTTATGAACCTTAACGGCAAAAATTCCTTTATCTGAAGTGTTCTGACTCAGAAATATTTTATGCTCTGAAGGTATTAGTAATATATCCGTTGGACTCTTAGGATTATCTAAGGTGAGTCCATCTGGATAATAATACCAGTCTCCATCAGGAGTAATCCCAACGATTATGGCTTCGTAAGTCTCCTTGTCCAATGCTTCTATGACATTCTGAGCAGAGATGAGAGATATTTTATGCTCTGGAGATCGCCCACCACAGAGTATTAGCACATTTTTTTTAGCCATTTGCCACTTTTATCATTGTAAAAATAAATAAACCATTTTATGTCTAGACCTCTCATTATTGGAATTGCCAAATGCTTTAAGCCACCTGTTTTAAGAGTTTAGTAATCTTAGGATAAGCGATTGTTAAGAAATACTCCTAAATGTTTAAAAATGATAGGAATCATGGGCTTACAAAATCCTACTTTTGAGCCATAAATCAACCACAGCATACGATGTCACTCGTAAAAATATTTTCGGGAATAGAATCTCAAGCTCTTGCAGCAAAAATTGCCGACTTCTATGGTCAGAAACTAGGAGACGTTACCATAAACAAGTTTAAGGATGGAGAGATGCAGACTGTGCTCAACGAGTCAGTAAGAGGTGCTCATGTATTTTTTATACAGTCCACCTTTGCACCAGCAGATAACTTACTAGAGCTACTCCTACTCATCGATGCAGCTAAGAGAGCCTCAGCAGGATATATTACTGCTGTGATTCCTTACTTTGGATATGCGAGACAGGATAGAAAAGACAAGCCTAGAGTACCTATTTCTGCAAAGATGATTGCAGCCATTCTAGAGACGGCTGGAGCCAATCGAGTAATGGTTATGGATTTTCATGCAGATCAGATACAGGGATTCTTCGATATACCAGTAGATCACCTAAAGAGTGAGGCCATCTATGTGCCTTATTTAAAGAAACAAGATTTAACGAATGTAATCTTTGCTTCTCCTGATGTAGGAGGTGTAAAAAGGGCCAGAACCTTTGCCAAATACTTCGGTGCAGATCTGGTAATCTGTGATAAGGAACGTAGAAAGGCAAACGAAGTAAAGAAAATAACAGTGATAGGAGAGGTAGCAGGTAAGGATGTTATACTTATAGATGACATCGTAGATACTGCAGGAACACTCTGTGCAGCCGCAGATGCTCTGATAGAAAAAGGAGCTAGTTCTGTAAAAGCCCTCTGTACGCATCCAGTACTTTCTGGTAATGCCTATGAGAATATTAATAATTCTCAATTGACAGAGCTCATTGTTACTGACACAATACCACTTAGAGATAGATCAGATAAGATTACAGTTTTATCCTGTGATCGACTATTTGCCAAGGCGATAAGGAATACTCATGAGTATAAGTCTATAGCTGCTTTGTTTGTAGATTGATAGACCATTTACATTTAAGATAGATGGAGGGAATATTTCCTTTAAAAAAACTATCTTTGCAGTCCTTTTGTAAAAAGCTTAAAAATATTTGCCATGCAAGTAATAAATGTACCAGCAATTTCTAGAGACAGTTTCGGTAAAGGAAATATCAAGAATTTCAGAAAAAGCGGAAGTATTCCTGTAGTTATCTATGGTTCTGGAGAGAACGTACACTGTGGTGTAAAGAAAAACGATGTAAAAAGTATCGTTTATACTCCTGAGTTTAAACTAGCAGAAATAGAATTAGACGGTGCTAAGCACAAGTGTCTATTAAAAGATATACAGTTTCACCCAGTAACGGATGAGATTATGCACATCGACTTTTATAGATTAAAAGATGGTGTAAGCTTTAATACTCAGGTACCTGTAGTATGTGTAGGTACGTCTGCTGGACAGAGAGAGGGTGGTAAGCTGATGCAAGTAATCAGAAAAGTAAGAATTAAGACGACTCCAGAATTTCTTGTAAATAAGTTAGAGGTAGATATTACGGCTCTGAATCTAGGAGATTCTGCAAGAGTAAGAGATTTACAGGTGGGTGAAGGTATTCAGGTAATGAGTCCAGGTGCAGCACCAGTGGCATCGATAGAAGTACCGAGAGCTCTTAAGAGTGCCGAGGCAGCAGAAGAGGCTACAGAAGCAGCGGCACCAGATGCAGCGGCGGAAGCAGCAGCTCCAGCTGAATAATAGAGATAATTTAATCCAAAATATAAAGGGATGCATTGTAAAAAATGCATCCCTTTTTTTATGCCCATATCTCATTTTAGTTCTAATCGGAACATGGTACAAAATTTGATATTAATAATAATTGTAATACATAAATAACTTATAGTTAACAAAAAAGCCCCTACTACGTAGAGGCTTCTTTTGCAATTAATTTAGCTTATAAACTAACTAGAATGTAAGAGATTAATATTTGCTAAAGATTATAAGTTTGATCTCTCACCTATAAGATTCCCTATATGAGAAAAACGTTGCTTCTATTATTAATTTTTTTTTCGGCCTGTAAATCTACTGATTATAGAGTGCTTTCTAAAAAGTCTAGAACTTCCCATTCTAGGTCTCAAACCACTGCTCCTAAACCGTCACGTGCAGTTAAATCTGCAGAATCAAAACTAAGAGAGGAGATAGCCTCAAAGGCTAAAGAATATATAGGAATTCCCTACAATTATGGAGGTAAAACACCTAAAGCGGGTTTCGACTGTTCAGGATTTTCTAACTATATTTACAATCTAGCGGGTGTCCAGACCAGTGGCTCTTCTTCACAACTATCTATTTTAGGTAAAAAAAGGAGCGACAATTCTATTAAAAAAGGTGATTTAGCCTTTTTTGGAACCGGAGACAAGGTTTCTCACGTTGCTATAGTGCTCGATAAAAGCAAAGAAACATTTAAAGTCATACATGCTACCTCTAGTAAAGGGGTAGTAATTAGTAATGTATATCAGTCCCAGTATTGGAAAGATAGATTTCTCTACGGGAGAGATATAATATCAGAAAATGGATATGGGACTTATACAATGGTTAACTAAGCTTTTAAGCGGAAAAAATAATATGTCAAAAACGAATTTGATTCTTTTCGGTCCTCCAGGATCAGGTAAGGGTACACAAGCTGCTAAACTGGTAGAGAAATATAATCTACTGCACATCTCTACAGGAGATCTTTTTAGATATGAGATAGGAAATAAAACTCCTCTAGGTCTTAAAGCCAAAGCATTTATCGATGCAGGAGATCTTGTTCCAGATGAGGTAACGATAGGTATGCTTAAGAATAAGGTAAATGCTAATCCAGATGTAAAGGGATATATCTTCGATGGTTTTCCGAGGACGACTCCTCAGGCAGAAGCCTTAGATGCCTTCCTTGCAGAATCTAATCAGGAAGTATCTAAACTCATCGCACTAGATGTACAAGATGAGGAAATCGTAAAACGTCTTTTAGAAAGAGGAAAAACCTCTAATCGCCCTGATGATCAGGATGAAAATATAATAAGAAACCGTATCGCTGTTTATCAGAAAGAAACAGCAGTAGTCTATGGCCACTATGATAAATCGCAGAAGGCAGAGACGCTTAATGGATTAGGAAGCATTGAAGAGATATTCGGTAGGCTTTCTACGGCCATCGATTCTATATAAAACTATAAATGGCAGTTCAGAATTTTGTTGATTATGTAAAGATCTGCTGTAAATCCGGAAATGGTGGTGCAGGATCAGCCCACTTAGAACGATCTAAGATTACTGACAAGGGTGGTCCTGATGGTGGAGATGGTGGTCGTGGAGGTCATATAATTCTAAGAGGCAATAAGCAATTATATACCTTACTCCCTTTAAAATATAGAAAACACGTACTAGCCGGTCATGGATTACCAGGGTCAGGAAGTGGATCATCTGGCTCTAGTGGAGAAGACATCATATTGGAAGTACCACTCGGTACAGTCGCCAAGAGTGTCGAGACCCATCAGGTAGAATGTGAGATTACAGAGGATGGAGAAGAAATTATTCTAGTCGCTGGTGGACGAGGAGGACTAGGTAATACACATTTTAAATCTTCTACTAATCAGACTCCTAGATATGCTCAGACTGGAGAGATGGGTAAGGAGGAATGGAAGATATTAGAGCTTAAGGTTCTAGCTGATGTCGGTCTAGTGGGTTTCCCCAATGCTGGAAAATCTACCTTACTATCCGTAGTAACTGCTGCAAAACCTAAAATTGCTAATTATGAGTTTACCACACTCATTCCTAATCTAGGAATCGTAAAATATCGGGATGGACGCTCATTTATCATGGCAGACATTCCTGGAATCATAGAAAAAGCACATGAGGGAAAAGGCTTAGGGATACGATTCCTAAGACATATCGAACGTAATGCAGTTCTCCTATTTCTAGTGAGTGCAGATAGTGATGACATCAGTAATAGGTATAAAATCCTGCTCAACGAGCTAGAAAAATACAATCCAGAACTCATGGATAAGCCGAGACTGCTAGCCATTAGTAAATATGATTTAATAGATAGTGAGCTAGAAACCATGATTGAGGACGAGCTGGATGTGGATATTCCCTATTTATTTTTCTCCTCAGCTACTCAGACAGGTATTACAGAACTAAAGGATAAGCTCTGGACGATGATGCAAGAATAACTGCAAGTTTTCAAATTACTCTTCCTCATAAAATTTATCAAAAACCTCATCTACCGGTTCCCATAATTCGATTTTGTTTCCTTCTGGATCTAGAATGTGTACAAACTTTCCGTAGTCAAAGGTCTCTACCTTATCTAGTATAGTAACTCCTGCTTCTCTTAAATTGATTAGCAGTTGCTCCAGATTCTGTACTCGATAGTTGACCATAAATTCCTTATCAGATGGCTCGAAGTAGGTGGTTTTCTGCTCAAACGGACTCCATTGCAGATATCCATTCTTAGTAGGGTCCTCCAGTTTCTTAAATTTAAAAGAAGAACCGTAAGCATCTATATCAAAACCGAGGTTATCGCCATACCATTTTTTTACAGCATCAGGATCTTTGCATTTAAAGAAGATGCCTCCTACGCCGGTTACTTTAGGGGTTTTATTGCTCATTAAACGAGTATTATATCTTCTACGAAAGTTTTAAAATCTAAAGGATCATGGAAATGCTGGTCCTGATAATAACTACAACTTATTTTAAATCTAAAAAGACGATCTGCCTTAGAGGAAATGTCTAAGGTGATGTTGCCATAAATTTGTTCGTTTTTATTCTCGATTACTCGTTTTCGAGAAGGTTTGAGATAGGCTTTTATAGATTGCATCACTGTGCCTGCAGTTTTTTTGGACTTGATCTCAGACAGATGTAGAATATATCCATTTTGCGTTAAGCGATCGATTAGATAGCTGCAGTAGTGTATATAATCTGTTTTCTTAAAACCATAAGAGGCTGCATCTAGTGCAATTCCCGAAACCTTTCCATTATGAATAATAGTGGTTCCTGCGTCTGGGTCTTTTTTACTGAGGTAATCATTGAAAGAAGAGTCTATTTTTTGGCTTAAAGCCAAATGAGAACGACCTCCTTTCCATAAAATGTAGGATTCTGTGTCAGTATCAAAACTATATTTCTCATGTAAGAATGGAACGGTGTATTCCTCTTTCTGAGTCTTAAAAAGGCGATCTAGGATTTTGCGTAAGCTACCCATGTCTAGGATTACTTAGATCTTTTCTGTTCTAATGCTTTAGCATCGTCTATGAGTTCTTGAGTCTTTGCATAGAACTCTTGGAAGTAAGGTTTTATCTTTTCAAAACCAGCCTCCGCATATCTAGGGAACGGCTCGATCAGTTTATAGGTACGACTCTGAGAGACAGTATCTTCAGGTAGTACATTGACCTTGCCAGCCAGTAAAATCAAAAAACTAAAGACTGTAGAAAGTAAAAATGCCTTGAGAGCACCTCCAGCTACCTTATTTAATATGTTAAGCTGTACCAATTTAAATAGACCTTCGAGTTTCTTTCCGATAAATCGGACTATCAGCATTACTAAAAAGAAAGTAAGTACCAGCCCGATTAGGAACACTATTTGCGGACTGAGGTTAGGTAATATCTTTTCTAGAAAATTTATCAGGACATAAGAAAGCTTTATGGCCACGAGTATTCCGATGATGATAGATATGGCATCAAAAAAGGTATCTATTAGACCTCGATTGAACCCTGTGTAGAATCCGTATGTTACAAGTAGAGCTAGTACAATATCTATGATCATGATTTTTATTTAGATATATAAAATTACTTAATACATTAGAAGCAGAGGGATAAATTACTGATCTAGAATGGCATAATACCTTCATAAGACGGTTAATCATCGAAATAGAACAAAAAATAACATCAAAAAATTTAACACTTAAATAAAATTAAGCTTATCTTACAAGTAGTGAAAATGCACAATCTCATAAAAATCATCTGTCCACTTTGGATTATGCTAGGGTCTTTCAACCTTATGGCACAGTTGGATGATTTACCTACTGTTTTTATGATAGGAGAAAATGAGGGGCAATATGAGCAGCTTTTTATTAGCTGTAATGAGAGATTATTGTCTGTTTGTGACAACTCTATGGATGAGGCATATCAGAACTGGTCTACTATGCTCAGTGATGTCGAGCAATATGCAGAGGACACTAACTTTGACCTAAGAGGGATTAAAATATGGGTAAATGTCTTCTGGAATAATGATGGCACAGTAAAAAACATCGTTTATTACCCTAAACCCAATTCTAGAAACATGAACTTTGAAGAGCTCACTAGTTTCTTTATGGGATTTGCAGCGGGTTATCAGCTCGACGTGAGTGCAGAAAAATGTTTTTCACATTATGGTAGTGCCTCCTTTCCTACTTTCAATAAATTCCTATCCGCTGACGACAGATAAGCGGTATCTATTTTTCCTATTACTTATTTTGATTTCTTGTGGACCTGAGTCCATAGATAATGCTGTAGTTATACCACTAGATCTTCCAGGAGAAGTTATGGATGTATGCTTTATAGATGATGAGCGAGGGTTTGCGGTAGGAGGTGATATATGGTTTAGTGGATTTATAGGAACTACAGAGGATGGAGGAGAGAGCTGGACTTTTGATTCTTTAACAAATAAGGTGGTCACGGCTATCGATATAAATGACAATACTATAGTCTGCGGAGGTTTAGATGGAAAGTTATTTTTCTATGAAAACAATGACTGGATTTTTAAACGAAGTAAAGACTGGAGATTTATAAAGGACATAATTGCACTAAGTTCTAACGAGGTGCTGAGTACTGGAGGACTGGCTTTTAGAGGAGGATTTATTAATCATATAGAGAACGTAAGGGTAGACTCTGTGTGGAATGAGGACATAGAATTACGAGCGATTACCAGAGTAAACGACGAGTTGATTATAGCTGCAGGATTTGGAATAATTCTCAGGTCTACGGATAGAGGTCAGAATTGGAACATTGCAGATGGTCAGGGAGATTTTTTTACAGACCTATGCTTTATAGATGACCTGACGGGTTACGTAGTAGGTCTTTCTGGACTTATTCTAAAAACTACTGATGGAGGAGAGAGCTGGGATACGTCTCGACGTCTCGGTGATTTATCAGGCTCGGATCGATTGCAGGGTATAGCTCAGATATCTACAGATGAATTATGGGCGATCGGAAAAGAAGGTAAGGTGCTTATCACAACAGATGGTGGAGATAGCTGGGAAACACATAAGCTGGATACTGATGCAGACCTTTTAAGTATTAACGCCCAAACAGATAAGATTTTTATCAGTGGCGAAGACGAATTTTTTGTTGCCATCGATAAATAAATAATTAGACCCTAATAGATTACAAATAAGACATTGTTTTAATATGTTTCTTAATTTTGTATGTTACTCAATTGATAATTTCTATGGCTGAAGTAAAATATACAGAAGATAATATAAGATCGCTCGACTGGAAAGAGCATATCCGTATGAGACCTGGTATGTATATCGGGAAGCTCGGTGATGGGTCATCAGAGGATGATGGTATCTATATCCTAGTAAAGGAGGTAATCGATAATTCTATCGATGAGTTCGTCATGGGAAATGGAAAGAAGGTAGACATCTCTATACAAGATGGACAGGTACATATCAGAGATTATGGAAGAGGAATTCCGCTAGGAAAGGTAGTCGACTGTGTTTCTAAAATAAATACAGGTGGTAAGTACGATTCTAAAGCCTTTAAAAAATCAGTAGGACTAAACGGAGTCGGTACTAAGGCCGTAAACGCCCTCTCAGATTATTTTAAAGTAGAAGCCTACAGAGATGGAAAGTCCAAGGCTGCAGAGTTTGAAAGAGGAGAGGTACTAAAAGATGGAAAGCAGGTAAAGTCCAAAGAAGAAAATGGAACGCTCATCATATTCCAGCCAGATGAGAGCATCTTTAAAAAATATAGATTTAGAAACGACTTTATAGAAAATAGGCTGTGGAACTATGCGTATCTAAACGCAGGTCTCCGTTTAAACTTTAACGGAAAATCCATTTACTCCAAAAATGGTCTCCTTGATCTACTAACTCGTAAGACAGATCCTGAAAAACTAAGGTATCCGATTATCCACCTCATGGGCAATGATATCGAAATCGCCATTACACATGCAGATCAGTACGGAGAAGAATATTACTCATTTGTAAACGGACAGAATACCACGATGGGTGGTACGCATCTACAGGCATTCAGAGAAGCGATTGTAAAAACGATAAGAGATCACTTTGGTAAAAATTACGATACTCGAGATATACAATCTTCCATCATCGGAGCGATAAGTCTAAGAGTAGAAGAACCAGTTTTTGAATCGCAAACTAAAACAAAACTAGGATCTCTTACTATGGGTCCAGATCTACCGACGGTTAGGCTTTTTGTCGTTGATTTTTTAAAGAAAGAATTGGATAACTTCTTACATCAAAATAAAGAAGTCGCTGAGGCGATACAGAAAAAAATAGTCCAATCAGAAAGAGAGCGTAAAGACATCGCTGGTATTAAAAAATTGGCAAACGAGCGGGCCAAAAAAGCAAACATTCACAATAAGAAATTAAGAGACTGTAGAGTACATCTCACAGATAAGAGAGGTTCAGACATGGAAGAGAGACTTCAGTCTTCTATTTTTATCACAGAGGGAGATTCTGCTTCTGGATCTATAACCAAGGCAAGAAATGTACGTACTCAAGCAGTATTCAGTCTGAGAGGTAAACCGCTCAACTGTTTCGGGATGTCTAAAAAAATCGTTTATCAAAACGAAGAGCTCAATCTCTTACAGCATGCCTTAGACATAGAAGACGGAATAGAAAACCTACGATTTAATAATGTAATCATTGCTACCGATGCAGATGTCGATGGGATGCACATTAGATTGTTGCTTCTTACTTTCTTCTTACAGTTTTTTCCTGATCTAGTAAGGCAGGGTCATTTATATATTCTGGAGACGCCACTTTTCCGTGTACGTGATAAAAGTAAGACCTTCTATTGCTATAGCGAAAAAGAAAAGCAAGATGCTATAAAGCAACTCAGAGGTAAGGCAGAGATTACTCGATTTAAGGGACTCGGAGAGATCTCTCCCAATGAGTTTGAGGATTTTATCGGAGGAGATATGCGACTAGATCAGGTAGTCCTCGGTGATAAAACCAGAATCGAAGAACTCCTAAACTACTACATGGGCAAAAACACACCGGAGAGACAGGTCTTTATAATCGATAATCTCAAGGTAGAAATCGATGAGCTAGAAGACCTAAATCAGAGTGTGAGTGATCTGGAGGATACCGTGGAGGAGCAGATAGAGGATGCTGAGGTGGGTTAAAACCTAGTTACTAAATTTGTTTATGCTTAAATACTCCTTAGGTCTTAAAATAGGAATACTGGACTTCTTAAAGTCTTTTTGTGTACAGTAATATTTAGAAAAAGTTCCATTTCATTAAAGCTTTAAATACCTTAACTTTATCTCCATACCATAAGAGATGAACTTACAATCAGAAAAAATAAAACTAATCGAATGGCTACAAGAAATCAAGGATATTGCCATTTTAGAAAAGGTGGCTAAGATTAGAGCTAGAAGTTTAGAAAATAAATCAGAAGTCCAGGAATTAACTGAAGAAGCTTATGTATCTGAAATTAAGAAGGCAGAAGAAGAGATTAGAGAAGGAGAATTTGTATCCCATGAGGCAGTGGGTAAGGCCATTAAGAAATGGTAAAAAAGAGATGGAGTAAAAAAGCGTTTGAGTCTCTTAGAGAAAT
>CAZDWO010000018.1:0-25901 GCA_964509175.1 uncultured Saprospiraceae bacterium | reverse complement strand
AAGAAATGGTAAAAAAGAGATGGAGTAAAAAAGCGTTTGAGTCTCTTAGAGAAATCTTGTAATCAAAATTATCGGGTAATTCAATAACACCGCATAGGCTCACCACTAGTGAAGTGATTTTATCAGAATCAGAATCCTCTTTATCCCTAGTCAATGAATCTAAATAGGATTCAATCATTTCCGATAAACTGGTTTTATTGTCCTTAGCATATTTTTTAGCCTTTTCTAGAATACGTTGATTTAGACTTAAGGTCAGTTTTTTATCCATATTAAAATCATTAGGTATAAATATAGTGTACTGTTGAGTAATTTTTGGAATACTCTATTTACCCACATGTCCAGTCTTCTCACTAACCAGCCTTCCTGCCAGTTCTCTAGCCTCATCAGTAATACTCAGCGGATAACCAGATAACTCTAATATTTTAATTGCATTGCTTTTCTTTAGAACTCCTTTATTTAATTTATAATCAAAGGCTAGGGTGCTGTCAGCAATATTCTCTTGGAAATAGTAAAGATCAAAACCCTCCTTTAGCAGCTTGGTTAGTTCTATATCGTGAGTAGAAACGAGGACTAGATGATTGTTCTGATTTAAGTATTCTAGGATTGCTTTCGCGGTGCTTATTCTTTCTATGGTATTGGTCCCTTTAAAGATCTCGTCGATGGTAAATAAGTACTGTCTTTCGGTTTCCTCAGAGGATTTTAATAGACTGCCGATGGAATAAACTTCTTCCATATAGTAGCTACTGTTTTCTGTAAGCTCGTCCTTTATGGTCATAGAAGTCATGAGCTTCCAGATGGGTGATGAGTAGTTAGTTGTAAATGAGGTGTTTAGTACTTGAGCAGAGAGAGCATTTATATTTACAGCTTTTATGAAGGTGGATTTTCCAGCCATATTAGAACCCGTTAGCAAGAGACTTTTATTTTCTAGATGGATGTCATTAGAAACACAATCAGGAATCAGTGGATGATAGAGTCCTTCTATTAATAATCCTTTATTCTCTTCTGTAAAATCGGGTTTAGAAAAATAGGGTAGTCCTTCTCTTAGTGAGCAGATAGAAATCGCAACATCTCTTTCTCCAATAAAAGAATACAATCGTTCGATTTCAGTTTTAGATACTCTTATTTTTTCTACTAGTTTATTGAATATTACTATTTCACCTAGTGTTATAATCTTGAATAGTTCAAAGAGGAACCATACATAGGTACCCATTTCACTTTGTTGTAGATCGTTTGTTTTTAGAAATAAAATTTGAGAGGTAATATTATTAATGTGTTTAAGATCGCTTTTGATTTGTGTTTTTTGTTTAGGTTTCAGTTCGCATAAAGGGATTAGATTTTTTACAGTAGATGCCAGTTTGTTGAGTCGAGAAAAATATAAACCGAAGTTTCCTATTCTGTTTTTATGTAAATAATGAATACACAGATTGATTGAAAAAATCAAAACAATCGGTATTAAGAAAAATGGATTCTGAAAGGCCAAAAAAATGCAAACCACTAAAAGAAACTGCAGAAAAGTAACGACCCAATAGCTGCCCATTTTTTCTGGTAACTTTCCAAAAATCAGAAAAGGAAAATAGTAATCAGTAGCCTTAGACAACTTGCTGAGAACGACTTGGCTATTTACCCTGTTCTCAGGATTAGAATCATAAAACTCTATCAACTCTTCTTGCTTTTCTAGCTCTCTGTTCTCATTGTTGTTTTGTATAAGCTTATGATATAAATATTGCTGTCCGATAGAAGAGCGGGTTCTATCTATAAATTTGAAAAAGTCATAGAAGTCTAAATCGACCAGCGTTTTTTCGCTTAGTGTAGAGTCAGCCTTCTCATTTTTATAGTAGGCATATTGATCGATTAGATCGAAATAGAAATCTTGATTTTTTGGCTTGCCGTACTGTTCTTGAATCTTTTCTTTACTCTTGTTTTTCATGTAAATAGTATACAATTATATAAGCCTCTATATCCGTACCATTCCATTGGCATCAGCCAAATGAATTCCTTTCTTCCTAAGAACTATTTTTTTGAGTCCCTTTTCTCAATTACGATTTTGATTTAATCGGACATTTTGTCGCTTCATAATCGTATAAAATGACGTTCTTACCTATCTTTTCGATAATAATCGGAATGGTCTAGTACTTGAACTATAGAGAAGAGTAGATTATAAATGATAAATAATGCCATACTGGCATAAAACGAGATATATGTTTGAAGATATGATTTTTGCAAAACCGGAGGATGAGAATGATATGGGACCGATGTTTTCGGTAGCTGATGAGGATGAGGAATCGATAAATAAAGAGGAGGTCGCTGAAACCCTTCCACTGCTTGCCCTTAAAAATACCGTGATGTTTCCAGGAGTAGTGATTCCGATTACGGTCGGTAGGGATAAATCCATAAAGGCAGTAAAACGGGCCAATAAGCTAGGGAAGATGATCGCCGTAATTTCTCAGAAGGAAATAAATACAGAAGATCCGTCACTAGAAGATCTACATAAAATAGGAACGGTTGCACGTATCCTTAAAATTCTAAAAATGCCAGATGGAAGTACAACTGTAATTCTGCAGGGTAGATCGAGATTTGAGCTTATCTCACTTATTCAGGAAAATCCATACATCGTTGCTAAGATTAGATCGATAAAAGATGTACTGCCCAAGAAGGATATGGAATTCAATGCCACGATTTCCTCTCTAAAGGATATGGCAAAAAAGATAATCAAGCTCTCTCCACAGATTCCATCTGAGTCTGTAATGATGCTCAATAATATAAACAACAAGGGTTTCTTACTAAATTTCATCGCTTCTAATCTAAATATGAAAGTTCCTCAAAAGCAGGAACTCCTTCAACAAGATAATGCCATAGAAAAGGCCAAAGAAATTCTGAGCACCGTAGATAAGGAACTCCAGATGCTTGAACTAAAATCTAAAATAGAGAGCAAAGTAAGAGGAGATATAGAAAGGCAGCAAAGAGATTACTTCCTCAATCAGCAGCTAAAGACCATCCAGGAAGAGCTCGGTCAAAGTCCGCAAGATGAGGATTTACAGAAACTAGCACAGCGAGCAAAAACTAAAAAGTGGACGCCGGAAATTGCAAAGGCTTTTGAGAAGGATTTGGCTCGAGCCAAAAGAATGAATCCTCAAGTAGCAGAATACAGTGTAACTCTAAATTATCTAGAGCTGATGCTAGATCTTCCATGGGATGAGTTTACAGAAGACAACTTTGATTTAAAGAAAGTAAAAAAGGTTCTTGATAGCGATCACCATGGATTAGATGATGTAAAGGAGAGAATCATAGAGCATCTAGCAGTTTTAAAATTGAAAGGAGATATGAAGGCTCCGATTATCTGCCTAGTGGGTCCTCCAGGAGTAGGAAAAACCAGTCTCGGAAAATCCATTGCAACTGCACTCGGTAGAAAGTTTATCAGAATGTCGCTAGGAGGATTACACGACGAGAGTGAGGTAAGAGGACATAGAAAAACCTACATTGGTGCGATGCCTGGTAGAATCATACAGTCTATTAAAAAGGCTAAATCTTCTAACCCAGTTTTTATACTAGATGAGATAGATAAGATCGGAAAAGACCATAGAGGTGATCCATCATCGGCTCTACTGGAGGTTCTTGACCCTGAGCAGAATACGACTTTCCATGATAACTATCTAGAGCATGATTACGATTTATCCAAGGTGCTTTTTATCGCTACTGCGAATAGTCTAAGTACTATCCAACCTGCCCTACTAGATCGTATGGAAATCATCCAACTCAGTGGATACTCAACAGAAGAAAAAGTGGAAATCGCTAAAAAACATCTAGTTGCCAAACAACGAAAAGAGCATGGTCTTAAAGCCAGTCATGTAAAACTGAGTAATCCTGTACTAAGTAAAATCATCAGAGAGTATACTCGTGAGTCTGGAGTAAGAGGACTAGATCGTCAGATCGCAGGAGTCATGAGAAGCATTGCTAAAAAAGTAGCAATGGAAGAAAAATACGAGGTAAGTGTAAAACCTGAGCAGCTAAAAGACATGCTAGGACCTTCTAAATTTTCTAATGATAAATTGGCCAAAATAAATACTCCAGGTGTTGCAGTCGGTCTAGCTTGGACGAGAGTAGGAGGAGACATTTTATTTATTGAAGCCAGCCTCAGTAAAGGAAAAGGCAAGCTTACACTCACAGGCAATCTAGGAGATGTAATGAAGGAATCAGCCACCACTGCTTACAGTTTCTTAAAATCCAGAGCTGAAGAGTTCGGAATAGATGAAAAAGCGATAGCAGAATCTGATGTACACATACACGTTCCAGAAGGTGCCATTCCTAAGGATGGGCCGAGTGCAGGAATTACAATGTTATCTGCTTTAGTCTCGGCCTTTAAAGGCAAAAAAATAAAACCTCTAGCCATGACAGGTGAGATTACTTTACGTGGAGCAGTACTTCCGGTAGGAGGAATTAAAGAAAAAATACTCGCTGCTAAACGAACAGGCTTGAACACTGTAATGATGTGTGATGTAAATAAAAAACACGTAGACGAGGTTCCGGCTCACTATCTAAAAGGCATGAAGTTTATCTATGTCAGTAGGATGGAAGAGGTGATTAAGAATGCTATAGGGTAGGAGTTCTTATTTAAATATTTTTTGCACTTCTACCTTGTGGAGAAGTCTTTTCGCTTGGAAAATAGAATTATTTTATCCACTTTCTATGGGACATGTTCGTTTTTTCCTTAGATGAAAAAACGAACCAAAAAAATCAAGTCACCTTAAAGGCTCTGCTGCTAATGCCGCTCCCGCTGCCCACTATAATGTGACGTGGCTCTGCTTTTTTTCTAATATGCATTTTCATTTCGACCGACCTTAGGGAGTGGAGAAATCTTTTTGTTATTAATGCAATTGGTATTTCAAAGTATGTTTTTCCTTCGTAGGAAAAAGACTTTTCCATGCGTTTCACTTGGTCGAAGAGCCAAGTTTTCTTTTCTGTTTTATACTCTTGACAATTATATATACAAGGAAAGCCAATTGTAAAATCAGATAAAGAATTGCAATAGCATCTATAATATTTTCAGAAGTGAATACAGAAGAAGTATAATCAATAGTCTCCTTTCCAAATCGATAATATCTTCTAGGTGTTTTAGTGAAAGGTTGATATAATATCGCCACAACTAAAAATATCCAATAACACAGAAGTGATAGTTTAAGATGCCATGTATGGACAACATTGGAAGATTCCTTTTCCATGATTTTAGAAAAAACCAAACCCCATAAAATAAAAACAATTACAGGTACCGATAACAATAAATAAAAGATAAGACTAGCGTCTATAAAAGGGTCGCTATACGAATTTATCATACTTGAGTAAATTCTTACTAGAATAAAAATTACCGCTCCTACAAATGCATTCCGAAAATATTTTGTAGCTAAGGACTCAGTTTTCATATTGTTCGAAGATTAGAGTTACTTACTCTTTCTCTACCCTAATCACCACTGACTTAGAAATCGGAGTATGACTTCTCTTGGCAGTTCTATTAATAGGAACTAGGACATTTGCTTCTGGGAAGTAGGTGGCAATACATCCTGACGGTATATCGTAAGGAACGACTATAAAGCTGTCTGCTCTTCTTTCTTGGTTATCGTAATGGCTGGTGAGATTTACTACGGATTTAGCCTTAAGGCTTAGAGTTTTCATGTCATTCTTATTCATAAAAACTACTCGTCGTTCGTTGTAGACACCTCGGTAGCGGTCGTCTAGTCCGTAGATGGTTGTGTTGAACTGGTCATGACTGCGTACAGTCATCATTAGGAACTCATCTTCTTTTAAAGGAACTGCATTAAACTGACCGATACTGAACTTTGCTTTTTTTGTGGATTTTAAAAAACTCCCTTCTCTAGCAGCATTTGGTAGGTAGAAGCCAGCGGGTTGTCTTACTTTTTTATTGTAATCTGTAAATCCGGGAACGACCTGTTCTATGTCTGTTCTTATATTATCGTAATCATTAAGATACTTACTCCATTTTATAGGACTCTCTAGTAAGGTAGCCATAGCCAACTGGACTACTATCTCTACCTCACTAAGCAGTTGTGGAGAAGGAGGAGTTAGACTGCCCTTGCTGATATGTACTATTCCCATGGAGTTTTCTACACTTACGATTTGTTCCTTATCGTTTTTAATGTCTTTATCTGTACGTCCTAAACACGGAAGAATTAAAGCCTCTTTACCATGTATGAGATGGCTTCTATTAAGCTTAGTAGATACATGAACCGTTAGGTCGCAGTTTTGCATGGCTTCTGCCGTGTAGAGTGTGTCAGGTGTCGCAGAGAGGAAGTTGCCACCCATTCCTATAAATACCTTTGCCTTTCCTTCTTTCATGGCAACTATGCTGTCTACGGTATTGTATCCATGTTCTCTAGGAGAGCTAATATTAAAAACACTATCTATTTTATCTAAAAAGGCTGCGGACGGTTTCTCATAAATACCCATCGTTCTGTCTCCTTGTACATTACTATGTCCTCTTACTGGACAGGTGCCAGCTCCAGGTTTTGCAATGGAGCCTTTTAGGAGCAATAGATTTACGACTTCTTTTATAGTATCTACAGAATTTTTATGTTGGGTAAGACCCATTGCCCAGCAGGCTATGATTTTAGATTTACGACTAAGAAGGTCTGCTATCAGTTCTATTTTATCTTTGGTTATTCCAGTTTCTGAGATGAGCTGGTCTAAATCCAGACTGGCCAAATGAGTTTTGTAGGATTCAAAGCCTTCAGTTTTTGCGGTAATAAATTCTGTATCTAAACAAGCCTGTTCATTATGTTTTTCTACTAATAGTTTATTGATGACCTGAAAGAGAGCCATGTCACTATTTATTTTGACCTGTAGGTAGTGGTCTGATAATGTAGTCTTGCCACCTACAAAGCTTTTAAGATGCTGTGGATGGGCAAAGGCAATTAGTCCTGTTTCCTTAATTGGATTTACAGAGATGATGATGGCTCCATTTTCTTTGGCTTTTTCTAGAGCGGTAAGCATTCTGGGATGATTGGTTCCTGGGTTTTGACCGATTACTAAAATTATCTCTGCCTGATAGAAGTCTTCTAGTTTAACAGATCCTTTTCCGATTCCTACAGTTTCGCTGAGGGCAACTCCGCTGCTCTCGTGACACATATTGCTACAGTCAGGGAGATTGTTGGTTCCATAGGCTTTGGCAAAAAGCTGATATAGAAAGGCTGCCTCGTTACTGGTCCTTCCGGAGGTGTAGAAGATGGCTTCATTGGGAGAGGCGAGTCTGTTCAGATGTGTAGACATTTTGGCGAAAGCCTCTTTCCAAGTAATCGCTTCATAATGGTCTGAGCCTGTAGGAAGATACATCGGTTCAGTAAGTCTTCCCTTTTTCCCGATTCCATAATCGCTTAGCTGAGAGAGACTAGAAACACTATTCTCCTTAAAAAAGGCAGCCGTGATTTTCTTTTTGCTTACTTCTTCTGCAATCGCCTTTGCTCCGTTTTCACAATATTCTCCTAGACCACTGCGGTCATCATCTGGATCTGGCCAAGCACATCCTGGACAGTCGATTCCTCCTTTTTGATTTAGGTCTAGTAGGACCTTTAAGCTTTCGGATAGATTTGTTTCTTTATAGATATGACCTAAAGAAGTCTTTAGGGCAGGAATACCTGCTGCTACAGTTTTAGGTTCAGATATCTTGATTCCTGTAGGTTGGATGGGATTTTCGGGATTTATTTTTTTTGGCTCGGACATATTTTTTTGAATTATTGATGACTGAATTATGATATCGAATGTATCCCGATAGGTATGCCATCATGAGTTTTATTCATTTTTTCTACTTGAGAACTGCGTTTTTAATTTTGACATGCTTCTTTTCCGCTGGACGCCACTCATCTTGATTTGCCATTGTATCACATATCTTTTCATGATAATAAACCTGATACCAAGTTTTCTTTTGAAATTCACATACATTTTTAAAGGCCAATTCAGAATGAAGCATTAACCTAAACATAAACTCTTCTTTAGGTTCTCTATGATTGTTAAGTATTTGGCTTAAGCTCACTGGAGAGATATCTATATCCTTTGCAAACATTGTTCTCTTATCGTAAATCGTATCAATATAATTTGACAAGAAACTTGTAAAGAAGTTGTGCTCCTTGTATACAGGTTGACTTAAATATTCTTGCATTTTAAGTTTTAATTGAAGAAGCTTCGCTTTAATGATTTGATTTCTAGAAAGATTATTTAGCCGTTTTAATCGAGCTTCCATTAAGTTCCTTCCATCCGTTAATTTCCTGTCGATACTCTTGTATCTTGAGTCAACTCCAAATTCCGGATCTATTATTCCTTTAGCTGTTTTACTTTTTTTCATTTATCAAATTTTTCAATTAAAGCTAATATTTCTCCTAATTCTAAACTTAAGGTAGCTCCCGTTATATTCATGCCATATTCATCGATGTAATGTTGGGCAATAGCTCCTTTGGGTTTTAATGAAACGCATGCTAATTCAGCGAATTCTTTAATTGCAAGTTTTGAGATATGTGTCAATAGGTTTCCCACAATTCCATCATATATTTTACCCTTACCTTTGTTTTCTACTGAAACTGAGATTAGTCTAATATGAATTCTCCATTCTTCTGGAATAAATTCAAAAGAAACTAGTCCAAGTATTTCAGATTGCTCTCTTATAGTGACTTTGTATATTTCATATTTCTTTTCAAGCTTCCAGTCAAAGAAATATCTCTTCTGTGTAATTGATTTAAAATCTATAAGCTCAATAGGTGAAATAATTATTTTAAGTTCTTTACCTGACGTAACTTCTGTTATTGTCATAACGTAAAGTTAAGTAATAAAGTTTACCAAATATGTTAATTTACATAATTGACTTTACGCTATTTGTAAATAGTGGATTGCCTATCAACAACTAGACCTATCCCTAAAATAACACTCTTTTCGCTCCAGCGTAAACATTAAATCTGTCTGCTGATAAAAAACCTATCAAGGTACAGTCATGCTCCTCTGCCAGATCTATCGCCAAAGTCGATGGTGCTCCGATGGCACAGATAATAGAGATGCCTGCCATTACTGCTTTTTGCAACAGCTCGAAGCTTGTTCTTCCACTTAATAAGAGCAGATTGTTCTGGAGGGGTAACCGATCTGCCATGATTCGATTTCCAATTATTTTATCGAGGGCATTGTGTCGACCGACATCTTCTTTGACCTCAGTCAAATCTCCCTCTTGTGTAAATAGAGCAGCTGCATGTAAGCCTCCCGTTTTGAGAAAGGTGGACTGATGTGTTCTTAGTTTTTCTGGGAGACTCTTTATAAGCTCTGCTGATATGGAAAATTCTTCTTTTTTGTAATCTGGAATCTGCTGAGCGATGGCTTCTAAGCTGGCTTTTCCGCAGATGCCGCAGCTACTAGTAGTATAGAAATTACGCTCTAGTTTGAGCATTTCTACTTTGTGATTCTCATGGAGCACGACATCTACACTATTTTCTGTGGTACGTACCTGTTTTATTTCCTTGGTGCTTTTTATGAGTCCTTCTGTAAAGAGAAATCCTAGGGCCAGCTCCTTATCATTACCTGGAGTACGCATGGTGATAGAAATGGGCTTTTTGTATAGTTTATGGGCATCGCCGAGGTGAGTCAGGCTGATTTGTAGGGGTTCTTCGATGGCTATATGATCCTCCTTAGGAGTAATTCCCTTATGAATCGTACGTTTTTGTGAGAGTGGATTATCCATCATTTCCGAGGCAATAAAAGCATTAAATTAGCTATATTCAAGATAATTGCAGCCTATTATTGCTTTAGGGGTTAATTCTATGTTAAACAATCCATATGGATTCAACGTCTTACTTTAGATGCGTTAATTGTGTACAGAAAGTCTTATGAGAAAATCTATATTATTTGTCCTATTTAGTTTGAGTGTAGCTTGTATAGCCCAAGCTCAGGTGGAGCAACAGGATCGGAAGGCAATCCAGTTTTCTGGGATGGTCGTAACAGAAGGAGTGAGTGGTGAGCCAGAGGCATTGCCATATACCAGTATCGCGATAAAGGGTACGAGCAGAGGAACGATATCAGATTCTTACGGATTTTTCTCATTTGTAGCACTGGCAGGAGATACTGTGGTTTTTTCTAGAATCGGTTACGCCACGGTAGAAAAACAGATTCCTGATTCGCTTAAGATAGATAGATACTCATGGCAGCAGATTATGTCTTCGAGTGACTACTTGCTTCCAGAGGCAGTCATATTTCCATGGCCGAGTAGAGAGCATTTTAAATTTGATTTCCTAGCCATAGATGTGAGTAATGAGCTCAGGGCAAAAGCAGAAGAAAATTTAGCAAGAGAGGTCCTCGAGGAATTAAGTTATACCATCCCTGTAGATGGCAGAGAAACCTACAGCCTAGAACTCGATAGAATCCAAACGGATTATAAATACGCAGGACAGTTTAAACCTCAAAACATTTTCTCACCAGTTGCATGGAAACAATTTATCGATGCATGGAGACGAGGAGATTTTAAGAAAAAGAAGGATAAGAAGGATCGGAATTAATTTTTTGTTGCTTCAATTGACTTTAAACTGTTCCAAAGTTTACCAAAATGAACAGCTTCTTCGAGCTTCTCATTTTTTGCTCCATTTCCAATAAAATGAAATTGCCCGCATTCAAAACATATTTTGGCAATTCCTGTAATTTTATTATCAGTTTTTAAAATCAAAATGTCTCTGTAAATGGGTAAGCAAGAGGTAACTATTTTTGATCTGTCAGGAGCAATTAATTTTAGGGATTCTTTAATCTGACTGTTCAATGAATCTTCCTTTAAAGAATATTTCCTAAATCCTAATTTTATTAATTCAGTACCAAAAGAAACATCATCTACTTTTTCAGGAGCACTTCCACTAAGAATTTCAAATCTCTTTTCAATAGTTTCCTTTTCTATATCCTTATCTATGGTTAATTTGAAATAATCAAGTTCATCAAATTCAAATATACTCACTCCTTGCTCCCATCTATTTGATTCTGAATTATTACAAGAGCATAATAAATTAGCTATAAGAAGGATAAAAATGTAATTTGATATTTTCTTAATTAGCATTTTATTTTTTTTAGTGTAGATACTCACTTATAGCTTCTTCAGTAGCTGCTCCTCCATAAGTTTTTATAATCTTATTCTCCTCATCAGTATTCATATGATCTTTATTTAAATAAAAGTTACGGACCTAAACTCTCCGATTAGTTCATATCCGATTTTGGTATAAATACTATTAGAAGTGGGATTGCTACTGTCTGTAAATAGAGTGCAGAATTTATAGCCCTTTTCTAACTGCAGTTTGCTGAGTTCTGCAACCAGTTTTGTAGCGTATCCGTTTTTTCTTTTATTCTGTGGAGTGTAGACATAGTTTATAGTGATTCCATGATGAGTAGGTCGAGCGGCACAGCTCATAGATACCGCATCTATATGTTGCCAGAGATAGAGCTCTTCTTTTTGGATTTTGTCTTCGACAGTTTTTAAAGCGATCTCTTTGTCGTTTTCGTTTAAGGCTTCTTGGAGGAAGTGATGCATCCAGTTAGATAATTTATCTAAGTCCTTCATTTCTGCTTTTAGCATCTGTCCTTCTATATTAGGATTATGTTTTATTTCTGTAAGGACGTATACGAGGTGTTTAAAGGAAACCTCATTGTCGTAATTCTGAGTTTCTTTTAGAATTTTGGCTGCAGCCAAAATCAAATCTTTCTGACCTATAATTCCGGGAACCTCTATTTTCGATTGCTCGAAATAAGTGAATAAAAGCGGAATCGTTTTTTCTAAGAGATTTTTATTTCCATATAGTATTACATTTCTCTTGTCTGATTTTATGCCTGTAAGTTGGATGCCATTAGCATCTCTAAGGTCAAAGTAAAAGGTAGTGTCGTCTTGTAATTTTTTATTCTCTAGGGTCAAGCCTAAAGGCAAACTGTTTAATGCTTCTTCTCTTAATAAATAGGATTCATTTTCTTTTAAGTAGGCCGATGCATTATTGTAAGTTTTTATTTCCATTCCTTTTAGGTCTTATAGCTTGGAAAGATAAGAGGTAGAATAAATATAGTTAATTAAGAGCTGTGATGATTTAGTAATACATTATAAGGAATCTGAGAAACCCATTAATCCATTTATTCAGTGTTTCTGAGCTTATAGAAGATGAGCATTTAGAGAATCAAAAAGGCATCTCCACAAAGTCGATGTGACAAAAGTGTGTTTATTAAATTTTATTTTTGTCCCTTTAAACTACAGTATATAGTGCTTTAAGGCATTAATTCAATAATTTTCTCTTTACAAATAATACCCTTTGTAACTTTCGGGTAACTCATCCGTAGTAAGGGAAACAGACAAACAAAACCAATTGACAACGAGCGAATACAATATCATCATCGACCAGAGTGCAGATCGGCTCTTAAGATATGCATTGAAGCTCACTCGAGAAATGTCATGGGCTCAGGATCTGGTACAAGAAAGCTTTGCTAAGCTCTGGGTAAATCGTTCAAAGGTTACTACTGATCATGCTCCTCCTTTTCTGTACAAGGTCTTGTACAATAAGATGATCGATGATCGCAGAAAAAATTCTCGGACGCAGCTACTTGAAAAGTTGCCAGAACCAGTTACTCATCGTCAAGATTTAGAACATAAAGACCTATTAGAAAAGGCATTCGATCAGTTAAAGGAAACAGAAAAGCAAATCATCATGCTTAGAGACTGGGAAGGATACAGCTACGAAGAAATCGGAAAGATTATGGATTTAAAAGAGTCCTCAGTAAAGGTGGGAATCTTCCGAGCAAGAAAAAAGATGCAATCTATTATTACTAAACTTAATCAGGAAAGTCCTGCACACTATGAAAATCACAAAGCTTAACTACGAGTTATACATCATAGATTATCTGGAAGGTACACTAGACGCTTCTGTAAGAACTGAGTTTGATTCTTTTATGAATCAGCATCCAGAGGTAAAGTTGGAAATAGAGAGCTATCTAGAAGCACCCGTTATGATCGAAGATGAGAAGGTCATTATGGAAAATAAACACACTCTGAAAAAAGGAGTGACTAAAAGTAGAGTGGGATGGATTACGGCTTTGTTGTTATTGCCTTTGGCTTGCGGGATTTTTTATTTTGGGTTTATGCAGGGAAGGGAATCAGGTCATCAAGTTCAAGTGCACGTGCAAGTTCAAACTCAAGAGCAAGTTCAAGAGCAAGTTCAAGATATAGTGCAAACTGAGGAGCAAGAGCAAGATCAATATCAAACAGAAATTAAAAAAGAAGTTCAAGGCCAAATAGTAGATCAAATTCAAAAAACGGATCAACCAAAAGAACCTTCTAAAAAACTTGTTCAAGAAAAAGAGCAGAAAATGGAAAGAGAACAAAAAATAAATTTTGAAAATAAACAGCCTCGTAATATTGGCCAAGAGCCAATAAAAGTGGAGCCGCTATTTTATAAAGAAAATAAGAGAGAGCGTAATTATGTAGAACCTAAGCGTAAGACCATAGATCAAGGAGAGAATGACAGAACGATGGCAAGCTTCGACATAATTACTAAAAAGAACTACCTGTTAGATGTACCAGTGGGAGTGAGAAATGAGTCACTAGCGGCGGTATCTACAGAAGTGGTGGTAACTGAAAAAATAATAGAAACAAAAAAGAAAGGAGTAAACTGGAAAAATATTTTTACTCCATCGGCGTATAGGAATCTAGATGTCGAAAAAGCACTCGTATCTCAAGATTTACAGACTGCAGCTGAGGGTCTAGGAGATGCTATTAAACCTACATTAATCACCAAATAAAAATTAAAAACCATGAAAAATATATTTAAATCCCTTTGTTATTTAATGTTCTTATTCCTTATGACTAGTGTAAGCTATGCACAGGATACGATTCCGACTACTGTTATTATAGAAGAAGAGGTAGATCTCAGTAAAGAAAATGAGGATTACGACGATGATTACCATACTGATGATAGTAATAGTTTTGTTATAAATATTGGGAGTTCTGACTCTAATAATTCTTTCCGCATCGGAATGGTAGATCTAGGATTTAGTAGTTATTTAAGCGATGGGCAGCTAGACCTTCCTAGCGAGCTCGGTTTTCTAGATCAAAGATTGTGGAGATCTATAAATGTGGGAATCCATCTTGTAAATTATAAAGTAGATTTTAATCCTAATAGCACTAAGAATAGAGTAGGAATCTCCTCAGGAATAAAGTGGAATATCGTACACTACAGCATGGAACAAGATTATAACCTGCTTCGTAACCAACCAGACTTTGTATCAGCATTAGATTTTGATGTTCCATCACTAAAGAAGAATAGACTCAAGGCAAATCATTTACAGATTCCACTATTACTAGAATATAATTCTAACTCTAAAAGTAGTAAGAATTCTATAAGCCTTGCTGTCGGGTATGTGCATCAGTTTTTACTCCAGAGCAATTTTAAGTATAAGACTGACGATGGAGAAAAAGTAAAAACCAAAGGTGAATTTAACCTGCGTAAGTCCATGGGTTTTGCAGAAGCAAGACTCGGAATAGGGCCAATAAACTTCTACGTACAATATGGATTAGCTGATCTGTTTCAAGTTGATGCAGGTCCAGAGCTGACTCCGATAAACTTCGGGATCAACATTATTCCTAGGTAAAGAACAAAATCGTTAAGAAATAAAAAGCCCAGTTTTCATAGAACTATGTAACTGGGCTTTTTTAATTTCTGTTTTTTAGAATTTTATTGAGTTATTTCTCCCATCTCTACCTCTACTGTCTCAAAATAATTTTTAGTGTTTGCTTCTATCACTTTTTTGAGATTTGCCATGTTTTTATCCTCTTGGGTTTTCAATCCTTCTGGCATAAATGGTATTATACATTTTCCAAAGAAAGTACTGCCTCTCGTTTCTGTCTTGCTCTGTATTTGCGTTTTACCATCCTTATCACTCATTAATATCTCATATTCGATTGCCACGGGATCCATCGCAAATGACATCGCCATTCTCTCATTAGGGACAGAAGCTTTAATGGTTTCTATCATCACCATTTCAGTTCCCTTTTCCTCTATATAGATATTAGAAACAGCACCTACCTCACCCTCTGTTCCACTTACTAGTTCTGCTTTTACAAATCCCTGTAACCATTCTGACAACTTATCGACATCTGACATGACTGCCCATGATTCTTCCACAGGTTTATCTACTATCATCGAGGTTTCATAAGAAATAGAAGGAGTCATCATGCCTCTTATTATTACTACTATGAGTAGGAGTAGAATAAAGAATAGAACGTATTTTAAGATTTTCATTGTTTCGCTTTTGTCTAATGCAATTTGAAAATACAAAAATTTATATCTGAAGATATAGAAGCACTAAGGATCTAAGTCATTTATAAATTCGAGGCACAAGCTGAATGTGAATTTTTCGTGTCATGCCTCTGAGTATAATTCATTATATTCATAGCTCTACACAAATTGAGAATTAAATTTTGTTGAGCAATCATATCAGGATCATATTATTTTCTTTTTCCTTATGCATAGGTAGCCATCTTATTGCTGGTGATGATCCATGTAGTAGCACAGACCTTTCTCTATCATCTTCTTTTATTAGTTATGATAATTTGGGAAATTCTGAGTCTGGTATAGAAGCTCCACCTCATGGAGATTATATGAGTCCTGATTTTTGGTTTTCATTTACAATGTCCGGAGGAGGTAGTTTATTTCTAGCCATAGAACCTGGGAGTTTGGAAAACCCTGCCTTGGCTGTTTATCAAGGTCCCTGCTCTGATCTTAAGTTATTATATAATGTGATAGACAATAATTGTGACCAATCAGAGGGTCCTACTATTGAATTTACAGATTTAACTCCTGGAGAAGAATATTTTATCCGTATATGGCCAGAGGGTAATTCAGCGAACGGATCCTTCTCTGTATATTTTAATGATGCTGCTACTGTCACTCCAGAATTTAATGTCTTTGGAGATGCTTCATTTAGTGGGGATTGTATTTTACTCACAGAAGAAACCAATACCCAAAATGGATGTGCATGGTTTGAAGAAGCAATAGATTTTACTGTACCATTTACTCATACTATGACCGCTAATTTTGGAGATAAAAATGCCTCTGGTGCTGATGGTATTTGTTTGGTCTATCAAAATGCAAGTGCTTCGTATTGCGGAATCAGTGGTGGAGGTATAGGAGCATTGGGAATGCCAAATTCTGCCATTTTTGAGTTTGATACATGGGAGAATGATATTTATGATGACCCAGTCCAAGACCATGCAGCATTTAATGTAAATGGAGACATGAATCATAATAACTCCATCGACGGACCTATTACTCTAGGTAATATAGAGGATGGAAATGATCATGAAATCATATTTACTTGGGACCCGAGTGGTGATAATTATGAATTATTTTTTGATGGGGCTTTGATACTTTCTGGTTCATATGACATTATTAATAATTGTTTTGGAGGTAACTCTACGGCATATTGGGGATATACATCTGCCACTGGTGGATCAAATAATAACCACTTGATTTGCCCTATAGTTGTAGAGTATGAATTTGGGACTCAGGAGTATGTAGAAGAAGTGATTTGTGAGGATGAGTCTTTTCAAGGATACAGTGAAGAAGGATTTTTTATCGACATCGCTGGAGGATCTAATTGTGCTCATCAGGAAAATTTATATTTAATCGTATTAGAATCTTCTATAGATTTATTGGGTCCATATCATATCGATTGCAATAATCCTGAGATAAAATTACTTTCAGAAATTGGAGTCAAAAATGAGCACCCCGATTATCCAATCGACTATATCGAGTATCAATGGACAGGACCTTTTGGTATATCTGGAAACCAGGAACGTTTTGATACAAATGTAGATGGGTATTATTGCCTGACTGCAATTATAAGTTTTCTCAATACTTCTCACACTTGCTTAATTGAAGAATGTATAGATGTTACCATAGACACTATGTCTCCTGAGATTCAAACAATAGAAGATCTTATTGTGGATTGTAATTCTAATCCAGAGGATGAAATCCTCGATGCTTCTAATTCGATTGGAAATGCTTTGACATTTGACTGGTACTTAAATGGTGTTCCCATCAGTAGTGAACCTTTTGTTTATACAAGTGATTTTGGAGAAGGTACTTATGAGTTGATTATTCAGGATCAAATAAATGGATGTACTGATAATGCTTTTTCGATAGTTACGTATGATTTTGAAACTCCTGATATAAGTTTCGGACCGATAGATACACTTAGCTGCAACATTGAAGAGATTATTATTACCGCAGGGATCAGTAATGGAGATTCTGAAAATCATGATTTTGTATGGCTAGATCCTCAAGGCAATGATTTATTCCAAAATGAAGACTTTTTTACTGTAAGCTCACCAGGTGTCTATAGCTTAACGGCTGTATCGCCGAATGGATGTAACTCACAAGAATTTATCGAAGTCCATATCGATACTATTCATCCGGATATAGAAATTAGTTCTAGTGGTGTGCTAGATTGTCAAAACACATTTGTAGAACTAAGCGGCAATAGTCAGTCTTCTATAAGCTCTTACCTCTGGAGCAATAATTATACTACGCCTATGACTACCGTTTCCTCTGCAGGAACGTACTTTTTGGAGATTGAATCTGAAAATGGATGTACTAATAGAGATTCTATAGAAATAGTTGTGGAAGGAATAGAATTCAGTTTCCAACTTGGGGATTCTATTCTGACATGTGGAACTTCTAGTTTTGTTTTCGAGCCAGTGATTGATGGAAACTATGAATCATTAAATTGGCAACTAAGTGATGGAACCATGACTAATCAATCTGCAATTACTGTAGATGCTCAGGGTGACTATATATTAGAAGTAGTAGATGAGAATAATTGTATACTTACTGATACTTTGCATATCACATTAGATACACAAGAACCATCATACTCATACACCTTGGATTCAATTTCTTGTATCGATCAAGGTGTAATTACAGTAGAAACAGATATAGAAAATTCTCTTAGTTGGATTATAAATGGAGAAACGATAGAAGACTCTTTAGAAATATTTTCTAATTCAGTTGTAGATGCTATCCTCTTTCTAACTGGAGCCAACGGATGTGTTACTACAGATACACTCTCATTTTTTTCTAATGAATCTGTGCCTGATTTTTCTGTAAGTTCTAATAATATTAACTGTGATAATCCTCAAGCGGTATTAGAAGTCTCTTCGACAGATATTGTAAATGTAGAATGGGAAGGTCCTGGAAATTTTACTTCTACCAATTCTCAAATCGTTGTTGAAGAAGTAGGAGCTTATTTTCTAAGAGTGGCTGATAATGAAGGTTGTGAGATACTAGATACGCTTCTTATAACAATCGATACAATAGCACCACCACTTCAGATAGATTTTTCTTCCATTGATTGTAGCGATAGAGAATCTATTGTTTCTGTTATTGATCCTGAATCATTTTTTGAATACTCATATGATATAGGCAATGGTCCGATGTTTCAAAATTCGTTTGTAACAAGTGATGCAGTAGCTGGAATTTATACATCCGTTAATCCCGTAAACGGATGTAGAAGCAATTCTCCTTTTGAGATTACTGTGGATACATTACAGCCAGAAACAGAATTTATATTTAATGATATCAACTGTGAAAATCTCCAATCAGAATTATCCATTATAAACCCACAGAGTGATTTCATGTACGAATGGATTTTATCAGATTCAGAATCTACAGAACCTATGTTAGTAACTAATCAAGGTGGTCCTGTTTCGTTAGTTACTCTGAACACTCTTAATGGATGTGTGGATACTAGTTTTTTTGAAATTCTAATAGATACCATAGCACCTGACCCAGAAATAGAATTAATCCAAATGGGCTGTAATATAGACCAGGCTCAAATAAGTATTACCAATGATATTGGAAATTGGGCTACGCAGTGGTTCTACGACAATGAGCTAATTGACGAAAGTGTTTCAAGCATTACAACGAGTTTAGCAGGAGAGTATGAAATTAGAATTACAGATACAAACAATTTTTGCAATACTACTTTGCAAGCCACTATAGAATCCTACATTCCTCTGACTGCGGAAATAGAAACTATCGATCCATCCTGTATAATTAATACAGGTTCCTTAAGTATCGAATCAGTAATAGGAGGTGTTCCTGATTATCAATGGAGTATTACTGATGGAGATAGCTTTACTCAAGAATCTATAATACAAGGACTCGATGCTGGAAATTATACCTTACTCATCGAGGATGACCAGAGTTGTCAAATAGAATTACCATTTAATATAGCGGAGTTTACTCCATTGTCGATAGACCTCATCGACAGTTTGGTTTTAGATGGCTCTCTTGAAATCAATGTTACTCCAGTTTTAAATGTAGACGAATCAGAAGTTGCTTTTATTGAATGGAGTCCAGCGGATATTTTGAGTTGCACGGATTGCTTAAATCCCAACTATTTGATATTCACAGATAGTACATTGACCTTATCCGTTACTGATATAAATGGATGTATGGATTCTGATCAGATTCATATCTCTCCTCCCATTTTTACATCTATATACATTCCCAACATTTTTTCTCCTCATAATAACGATGGTAATAATGATAGGTTTTTTCCATTTGCAAATCGTGGTGTGGTAAAAGAAGTCACACTGATGGATATATATGACCGTTGGGAAAATAGAGTATTTAGAAATGAGAACTTCCCGATAGGGGAATCAGACTATGGCTGGGATGGTACTTTTAATAACCAACATTTAAATCCTGCCGTTTTCACATACTTTATAAAAGGAGTCTTTATAAATGAAGAAGAGTTTATGTTTACCGGCAATGTCACTCTAGTAGATTGATATATTAACTTCTTACTAGAGTAGAATAATACAATATAAACAACAAATGAGGAGGAATACTATTTTAAAGCCCAAACACTTCTAGTGCCCCATTTGTTGTCATATTGAATTGCAATATAGAAAGGTATTATTTAGAAAACAGACTCGTCGCTATTTCAGTTTTAAACTTAATATTAGACCAGTAAGTAGTTGCCCATTTTTCTCCGATGATATCTCCGTCCCAGTTAGAGCCGATGTAACTTCTTTCTGAAGCTATTTTGATTCCATCTACAGTTTCATAACGAACCCTCATCAGATTAGGCTCTGTAATTCCAAAAGCGATAACTGTAAACAGAAACTGATCTACCAGTTTTGTTCTTTTATTAATGTATAGAACATAAGAATCCTGAGCATCACCCACATTGTCTCCAAAAGTAATTCTTACCAAATCATAGTCATGTCCTTCTACTTTTTTAGAACCTATGTATTCTCTATTTACTCCCTGATCCTGAAGTTTAAAGAACATTGCAAACCAGTAGTAATTTGTTTTTCTGAGGAATCTTGCAACTCCGTTGGCTTGCTCATCCATAGATGGAGCACCGTTGAATTTTACCCATGCGTTTGTACCATCAAAACCTTCTAGAACTTTACCATTAGCACCTAAGAGACTATGCTCTGTGTAATCACCTAGAGATAGCTCTCCATCAAAAACGTAAGTTTCTTTTCCCTTTAAATTAGTTCCTCCATTGGGGTCAGAATATTCGTAGTCGTAGGTAACATTACCCATGTTATAAAAGGCTTGCTTGCCACCCATCGCAGTAACCATTTCTGATATTAGCTGATCTGCATTTTGAGAAAAAGTAGTACCTGTAGCTAGAAGCAGGATAATAAATAATCCAATTGATTTTTTCATTTTTAACAAAATTTGTTTGATTAATTGTTTTGTTTTAAAGAGTCCTTCTGCCTAGGACAAAGAAGGAACAGACTGCGAAGTAAATAGTTTATATCTGCAGAAGGGTAGAGTAGCTATTGTCGGCTCTCGGATGTATTGCTTTTTAAAAAGTGAAAAGACTGCCTAGATAGTTGGATATGTGGACATAGAAACTTTTGAGAAATGTAAATAAAAATAGCCTAGCTATTCTATGAAAGCTAGGCTAATATAATTTTTGGCAAAGTCAGTATATACTGACTATTAATCCAGTTCTAGTTAAAGTTTAGATAACTTTCTAAGACCCAGGCTTTCTGGCCTCCTACTTCTACTAGTGCAAATCTAGATTGCTTTCCGTCTAGGTTTACGGAGTTTTGAGAATACTCTAGCACATTAAAAACTCCTCCATTAGGAATACGTAATGTAGCTTTCTGAGCACCCATGTCTGGAGCCATTCTCCCTTCTAGTGTACCACCACTGCTATTCCATGCCTGTGTAACTCCAGGAACCTGATTTACCTGTACCTGAGGCATTTCTATATCTGGAACTCTATTCTCATGTTCTACCTGAGGTTTTAGTTGCTCTAACTGCTCTAGAATATCCTCATAGACAGATTTATCTGCAGTTTCTACATTGGGGTTTGCCTCGTTTTCAGCCTGAGCTTCTCTGATTTTTTCAAAGTAATCTCTTAGTGCATCTGCTCTAGATGGAGCGGCACTTTCATTTACCGTTTCTAACTTTTTTTCTAAATCTGTAAAAACAACAGGGTCAGCAGTTTTTACTGCATCGTTGTCTTTATTTCTTTTGGCAACCTGTCTCAAAACAGTTCCGATTAAATTTCCAAATAGGTTCATTTCTTATCGTGTTTAGTGTATTCAATATTAAAAAATTAATAGGCGTCCGATGAGGATAAGAGCATCTTTAACACTGTTGTGACGGAAGAAGGTGTGGTATGTATCAGTTTCTAGGGTATGATAATTATATAGATTGATTTTTTGGCTTAAGCCAAATGAATCTGGGTCATTTAACAAACTATAATCTCTCTAGAACAGACTTTGTATTGCTGATAACTGAGTTTATAATATCGGGATTATAGGCATCAGGATGTGCTAGTCCATAAGTCCCTTTGTCGTTATCAAAGTATTTTCCCGAAGCATCAGGATGTAAATCATTCTGAGTCAATTCATATATAATGTCACCTCCTTTTTCTGCTGGTGACCAGAATCGACCGTATGCTTCTCTGACCATGTTTGTATTTAAAAGAGAACCTGGATTTAAAGCCACAGTACTTATACTCGGTTCGGTCTTAGCAAGATGGAAGCTCCAGAGTAGGATGGCCAGTTTGCTTTGGGCGTAAGCCTCATTATCCCCTGGAGTAGATTTCCCACTCAAGAAATCTTGTGTAACTGGACTCTGTGCCGCAGAGCTTAGGTTGATTATTCTAGGTTCTGTACCAGCTTTAATAAGAGGTAGCAACTCATGGGTCATAAGGTAAGGAGCATAATAATTTACCACTATTCTTATGTCTAGACCTTCGGCTGTTATGGGATAATCAGATTTAAAAATCCCTGCATTATTTATGAGGATATCCATTTTAGATAATTTCCCTTTTACTTCAGTGGCCATATTTTTTACTGCAGTCATATCAGAAAAATTAGCTGTAAAACCACCTACGTTTTCGTTCCCAGTGTTGGTTTTTATTTCCTGTATTACTCGATTGAGTTTATCTTGGCTTCTACCGTGTAAGTATATGTGATGACCGTCTTTTGCTAGCTTTAGGGCAGCTAGTTTTCCGATGCCATCTGTGCTTCCAGTTATTAGGATAGTTTTATTCATTTTTTACTTTTTATCATTTGCATGAAAATGCACCAGTACTTTTTCTGCCATTTTCTCTAAGGTTTTTTCTATATCGTTCTGGTTTAGCCTGAGATTTAGAGCTACATGATTTACACCCAAGCGTTTCAGGTTTGTAAGATATTCTATCAGATGATTTGAGCCAGTTCTGATTCCAAGACGTATTCTCTCAGGTATATAATCATCATCTTCCATGAGGTCTAGGTAGAGTGGTTGCATAAAGGGTTTAGTAATACCATCAGAGGTGTCTATCCTTTTTCTGAACTCTTCTATGTTGTACTCTTGCATGTAGAGATTTCTAGGATAGTACATCCATCCATCGCTATGCTCAGAAATCCATTCTATCTTCTGCTGACTATGACCTGTAACGAGCATAGGTATTTTATTACCATATGCCTTAGGCAAGATATCCATGGTTCCATCTAGATTCCCGAAAGCATTATCTTTTAGAATTGGAAAATCTGATTGTGCCGTACGTATATACTCAAAGGCATCTCTAAAGGCTGCTCCTCTATTTGCGTAATCAGAATTGGTCCCAGGATATTCTTCATATCTGTCACCTGAAGCCACTCCTAGGATTAGTCGACCTTCAGAAAGCTGATCTATAGTTGCTGCAGATTTGGCAACGTGGATGGGATGATGCAAGGGTAGAGCTATGCTAGATACTCCGAGTGCAATCTGCTCAGTTTGTCCAGCAAGATATCCTAGATAGGTAAACGGATCATATGTCTGTCCAGCATCTCCAAAGGTCGGTACATGTAAGGGTATATCTCTAAGCCACAAAGCTTTAAACCCTAAACTATCTATAAACTGAGCACGTTTAAGATGATCATGCATCGTAGCTAATTTGCCTTGAGTATAATTTTCTATAGGCACTACGATTCCGATGCTTAGTTCTCCATATTGGAAAACCTGATTAAATCCATTATTTATTTTTTTGAATCGGAGCAATAGAAATTGGATTTTAATTACGTTCACACGAAAGTAATACCTGATATTAAAATCTAAGAATCTAATGGTAGTAATATGTAGAACTGTGTTACAACTATCTGACCAGGGTGACATCACCACTAAATGATTCGCTTATGCTATCGATAAATAGAACATTGGCTTTCCAGACATAGACTCCAGGATTCAGATCCTCGTTTTTAAATCTACCGTCCCATCCAGCAGAGCAATCATCGGCAGGAATTTCTTGGGATTCAAAAATGAGCTCTCCCCAGCGATCGTAAATCATTAAATCTACAGACTGTACTTCCTTACCGCCAAATACACAAAACGTATCATTAATCCCATTTCCATCTGGACTAAATATATTGGGCACATAGAATTCTCTCAAGGTCTCCACTTGGAATGAAACAAAAAATGAATCGATACAGCCATCTTCTGATGTAACGATGAGCATATTATCCTGAGTTTCTAAAGGTGTGGCAAGTGGATCTAGACAATTGATGCAATCCAGATAGCTAGTGTCTAACCATGTAATAGAAGCTACATTTATATCATTTAGAGTATTCTGAACTTGAACCTCGCATCCTAGAAGTAGGTCATAAGATGATTCTCCAGAGATTACTGGAATCTGAGGAGGAACAAGTTCTTGGGATTCTCGATAAATGCACTGATTAGCATCCATGATTATCACTTCATTTTCTCCTGGGGATAATTGAGGGTAAATAAGCTGATCAGAAAATGCTCCATTATTGACCGCATAACTATACGGCATGATACCACCAGTGACTGAGACGATTTCTATTTCTCCCGTTGTGAGACCTTCACAAGTTGGGTTAGAAAAAACAACTGTAGCTTCTATGGGTTCAGGAGCAGTCAGTTCAAAGTTTTGTGTCATAACACATCCCAGATTATCAGTGAGAATTAGAGTATATATTCCAGCTGCTAAATTATTGATTTCTGCTTCTGTAACTCCAGTAGACCAGAGGTAATCATATGGCTCTTGACCGCCCGTGACTAGTGCCATTATAGAGCCATCAGATAGGTCATCACATGAAACGCCAAAACCATTGTAGTCAGAAAGTCAGTTCATCATCTACCTTATCTAATAAATAGTAATGTTGAAAATTTCTATTGTTTTTTTGTTTCTCTAATCGAGGATTATTTAAATCTACTTCTTTGACAAAGTCATAGATGTCTCGGTTTATGGTATTTCCTTTTCGTTCTTGGAAACTTATAAAGTTAGCAGTTCGATGAGCGACCTTCAGTTTTTCGATGTCTTTGAGTTCGTTTATTTGTGCAGCAGAGACATCTCTATTTTTAAAAATAGAATCGATTTTATTGAAGTTTGTAGAAAGACCTGTTTCTATACCTACTCTAAAATCTGCTTCTTCTATATCCCATCTTAAAGGATAGAGATCGAGTAATGAATCGATATTAAGTAAAAAAGAATTTAGAGGATCATTTTTGACTATCAGAGAGTCATTTCTAAAGTCTATGTTTAGGTCTTTGTTCTTTTCTACATAGATAAGGCTAGGCCATTTCCATGTACTTAGTTGTAAGTAGGCGTAATGATTGTCTTTTAAGTCGATGGTGTCCAAATAACTTCCATTATCTACTCTTACAGTATCATTATCGAAGATGATATAGTTAACATCAGCTGGAACATTCCCAGATAGCACTAGAGAATTATTTTCTGTGGAGGTACAGGAAAAAATTACGACTGTAAAAAGAAGAATTAAGTATTGTTTCACGTTTTGCTTTTTAATGATGAGGGAATTAGTTGTAAAGCTTTGTCGTAAAAGGGATGTGAATATAGGTTATTTTGAATAAAAAAATCAACACCGTAATTAGTGTTTGGCCAATTTGGAAATTTGCCTTATTTGAAAACTAAGTGAATCAGGTATAAAGCAACCACAATTATAATCTTTTTAGTATCTAAGCCGCTTGTTGAGTGTCCATTTCTAATTAGCAATTTAGGTTTATGCATTATAAATAAAGCCAAAAACGTTGAGAAAAAGATACTATATAAAATGGTCCATCAAATAGAACTAAAACTTTGTCAACGAGAATCTCAAATGAATCTGATTAAAAAAAGGATATAACCAAATTAATCAAATGATGTAAGTGCATTATAGTGAAGAGGATAAAACTCACAATAACAATCGAATAACAAATGGAATTTTTATACTGCAGTATTCTAATTAATATTATAAACGGGACTGTGATAAATAAAATTAGAGGAACGAGATTAAAAACATAATCGGGATAGTTCATTTAAGTGTGTCTAGGTTTATAATATACCCTTTCTTTAAAGGGTAAGGCTTGTCTCCGGAAGGAGGCCGTAGGCCG
>CAZDWO010000017.1:0-62898 GCA_964509175.1 uncultured Saprospiraceae bacterium | reverse complement strand
CATGTACTTCTTCTATAGTTCCAGCTTCTTCTGACACAGCAGTAGCTATAGTAGAAATTCCTACTGGTCCACCTTTAAACTTTTCTATAATCGTAGAGAGAATCTTATTATCCATCTCATCTAGACCTGACTGATCTACATTCAGAGCATCGAGACCATAATTGGCAATAGCCTTATCTATCGTCCCATTTCCTTTTATCATTGCAAAGTCTCTTACTCTACGTAGCAGAGCATTGGCAATACGAGGAGTTCCACGGCTTCTACGAGCGATCTCATGACAGCCCTGAGCGTCCATTTCTATATTGAGTATATCTGCAGATCTAACCAGTATTTTTTCTAGCGTCTTTACATCGTAATAATCGAGGTGACAGTTTATCCCGAATCTAGCTCTCATCGGAGCCGTAAGCAGACCCATACGAGTTGTAGCTCCTATGAGTGTAAATGGTTCGATGTTTAGCTGGATAGAGCGAGCATTAGGACCGCTATCTATCATAATGTCTATTCGATAATCCTCCATTGCAGAGTAGAGATACTCCTCTACCACTGTATTCAGTCTATGGATCTCATCTATAAACAGGACATCTTTTGCCTCTAGATTGGTCAGTAATCCTGCTAGGTCACCTGGTTTTTCTAAGACTGGTCCAGAGGTTAGTTTTAGATTAGTGCCGAGCTCATTAGAGATGATATGTGAGAGAGTAGTCTTACCGAGCCCTGGAGGTCCATGCAGCAATACGTGATCTAGAGCCTCATCCCGCATCTTGGCAGCTTGAATAAATACACTCAGATTATCAACGATTTTTTGCTGTCCACTGAAGTCGTCCAGTCCCTTTGGCCTTAGAGCCTTTTCCAGCTGCTGGTCTTCTCTGGATAAATTACTGTCTGATGGATCTAGGTTTGTATTCAAATCGATGTATGTATTACGATAATAACTAATGTAAAACTACTATTATTTGTATAGATTTCTCTTCTTTTGGCTGTAGCCAAAACCTAATAATTATGTATTTGCTCTAGCCAAAAGTCCAATTTATGCGTATTTTTGCAGCTGTTTTTAAAATAAATTAAAATATGAGCGGTCAGAAAATAACCCTATCAAGAAGAAAAAGAATCCAAGTTCCAGATGATCCGATCATTCCTTTTATAGAAGGAGATGGTATCGGTCCGGATATATGGGCTGCTGCCCAAAAAGTATTAGATGCTGCAGTAAAGAAGGCATTTGACGGAAAAAGAAAAATACACTGGAAAGAGGTATATGCTGGAGAGAAGGCAAATGCTAGAAAAGCTGGTGACTGGTTGCCTCAGGATACCATAGATACAATCAGAGAGCATTATGTAGCAATCAAAGGGCCTCTTACTACTCCTGTAGGTGGAGGATTTAGATCTCTAAACGTAGCGATACGTCAGAAGCTAGATTTATATGCTTGTGTAAGACCAGTAAAATGGTACAGAGGTGTTCCGAGTCCGGTTAAGAAACCAGGGCTAGTAGACATGACCATCTTTAGAGAAAATACTGAGGATATCTACGCAGGTATAGAATATATGCATGGTACTCCAGAAAATGATAAAGTAAAAGATTTTATCATTAATGAAATGGGAGCTACTTCTATCCGTTTCCCTGATACTGTTTCTCTAGGTATAAAACCTGTATCAGTAGAAGGAACAGAGCGTATAGTAAGAGCTGCTATAAACGATGCAATAGCTCTTAAGAAAAAGTCAGTAACACTAGTCCACAAAGGAAACATCATGAAGTTCACCGAGGGACAGTTTAAAGCTTGGGGTTATGAGCTGGCAAAGAAGGAATTCGGAGCAGAGGATTTAGACGGAGGACCATGGCAAACGATTAAGACTAAGTATGGTGAGCTTATCATAAAGGATGTAATCGCAGATGCATTTTTACAGCAGATACTATTAAGACCTGCTGAGTATGACCACATAGCGACGCTTAACCTTAATGGAGATTATATCTCTGATGCACTAGCTGCAGCAGTAGGTGGAATCGGTATCGCTCCAGGGGCGAATATCAATTATGAAACTGGAATCGGAGTATTCGAAGCAACTCATGGTACTGCTCCTAAGTATGCAGGTCAGGATAAGGTAAACCCGAGTTCTGTAATCCTATCAGGAGTTATGATGCTTAATTATATGGGCTGGAAAAAAGCCGGTAAGGTTATAGAAAGAGGAATCAAAGGTGCTATCAAATCTAAGAGAGTGACCTACGACTTTGAGAGACTGATGAAAGGAGCTACACTACTTAAGTGCTCAGAGTTCGGTGATGAGATTATCAAGCATATGTAGAGAGCGTATCGCTTAATTAAAATATTAGAAGCCTCTTCAAGTTTTGGAGAGGCTTTTTTTTGTGCGATTATTAGACCTGAGGTTCGGCATAAGTTGCACATTCGTCTGATGTTATTTCAAGATTTCATCTTGAGCAAATTAGAAATTTGCAATTGCGAAAGCGGAAGTGCAACTACCGCTTAACTCTTAACTCTTACATCTATTGCAATACTTAAGATATATTAATATATTTATTGTTGTACCACTATGGTACACGGTGTAAAAGCATAATTATGGTAGTTATAAGCAGTAGAGAATTTAGACAGAATCAAAGAAAGTACTTCGATAAGGTAGATCAAGGAGAACAGATTATTGTTCAGAGAGGAAAGGATAAATCATATGCACTGACACCTATAAGTGAAGATGATTTATATTTTAATGAGAAGATGGTAAAGAGGATTAAAAAGAGTGCGAAAGAAGCACGAGATGGAAAGTATATCACGGTTTCCACATCTGAAGAGATTAAAGAGTTATTGGGTTTATGATTTTTAAATAATAGTTATGAATTCAAATTTACAGCCATTTAAGTTTCTTGGAATTTCTGAGAAAGAAATACAGGATTTTGAGAGGAATCTAGGATTTAACTTGCCTCCAAAGTTGAGAGTATTTTTAAATGAGTATTATGGATTTGAAATTCAAGGCAGTCGAATATTTGATTTTGAAAAAGATTACGAAATAGTAAGAAATGGGAGTAAAATAAATCTGAGTATTCATGATATATTAACTTTCGAAGATATTCTTAGAATCATTGAAGCAGAAAAAGAAGAAGAGGGGTATGGTTTTTATTTTGGTACTTATTGGGATAAGTATATTCCATTTATGGCAGCCTTTGGGAACAACGGCTATTTTTTAGCTGGAGTACGAGAAGATAATCTAGATGAAATAATTTATGTTGATTATAATCAAGATATGATTTTGAAAATATGTCAAAATGTTTTTGTCTTATTTGAGAATTACTTTAAAAAAGGTGGACCTTAAATCCACGATTTCCACAACTGAAGAGATTAAGGAATTATTGGGATTATGATATTTTCGATTTTTATTAGTAAGCAATACAAATATGAATTTAACAATCAAACTAGATCATTCATTATCAAGTAATATTTCTAAATTGGAGATTGAGAAATTCTTTGTTGGGAATAATTGGTTATTACCTCCAATACTTTCAATTTTTTATGAAAATTATTATTCCTTAGAATTTGACGGGAATAGATTGTTTGAGGTTAATTCTAAACACAACCTGATAAAAGGTGATGATGATTTGGAAGTTAGCATTCATAAAACTCTTTTATTTACTGAAATAGTTAAAGTCTTAGATTCAGAAAAAGAGGAAGATGGTTACTTAGATTACTTTAAAGAATATTGGTCTAATTATTTACCAGTAATTGCACCGCTCGGGTCAAGTGGCTATTTCCTAGTAGGTATCAAGAATTTTAATTTGGACAAAATTTTATTTCTGTCATATAATGACGATACAATAATTGAAGTTTGTGATGATATTTTTGAATTATTCAACGATCATTTTTTAGAATATTGATTAGGCGTTCGGCGTAAGTTGTACTTTCGCCGGAAGTAATGTCAAGATTTCATCTTGAGCAAATTAGAAATTTGCAATTGCTAAAGCGGAAGTGCAACTACCGCTTAACTAAAACTTTAAAACCTTCCTCAATAAAAAATAACCCCTTCCTCAACATCTCCCACTTCATCTCCCTTACCCATCTGATGATTATTCCCAATTTCCCATGCCACCAAAGCATCAGCCTGATGCCAGTTTGTAACATCTGGAATATCTAATGGAAAAGTCTTTCCCAACTCACTAAGAAAATCAGCTAGAGTAGATTTATTCTTCTTTTGATACACCGCTTTTAAGTTTTCAAACTTATGAACATATGCTTTAGGGTAGCATTCTCTAACTTCCATTTTATCAGCTCTGAGCGTATCAGCAAGTTTCATGGCTCGGGCGGTGAGTCCTCCTAGAAACATCGGAGACATTGCCTTGAGTGCTCTGTCACACTTTCTGTAGAAATAATCTTGTCCTTTGCCATAGTAGGCGAGTGGTAGGGATAAAGGAGCATCTATGTAAACAGATTTAGCCTTTATTTCTTTTAGTGTGTCGATGATAAAAGCGTCAGCATCTTGATTTTTAGAGCTTTGTCTGATTTCTATTTTATCATCAGAGAGATAGGCGAGAGCAGTAGTTCCGGCCAACTTAGATCCATAATCTATACCGACTAGCATTAGAGTTTTTCTAAACTTGTTCTCGTTTTCTCATTTTGGATATTACCAGTGTTTAAAGTACTTGCTGGTTCGAAGAGTAAAATATGTACCTCTTCTTCTGCAATGGGTTTATGACTGACTCCTTTAGGGACGATGATAAATTCTCCTGGTTTGATGATCTTCCGGTCGTTCTCATACTCCATAATCAGAGTGCCTTTTATCACTAGGAATAATTCATCCTCATTATCATGATGATGGAACTCAAATTCTCCATGTAGCTTTGCCAGTTTTACCTGCTGGCCATTTAGCTCCCCTACGATTCTGGGATTCCAGTAATCAGAAAACTGAGATAGCTTCTCACTTAGGTTTACGACCTCACTCATTGTCATCATATTCTAGCCCTTGGTTTATTCCTTTATTGATGGCAGAGACTCCTTCTTTCATCCATTTTGGTTTAGGAGCATCCATGAGATAGTGGTCAAAAAATTGCATCATACGTGTCTGGAAGTCTACTCGGTTCTGTCTCTTTACTGGCCAATGCGGCTCACCGTTATAATTGAGCATCCATGCAGGTTTACCGAGTCTTCTGAGAGCTACAAAGTATTCTATTCCCTGATACCATGGTACTGCACCATCTTTATCGTTGTGTAAGATGAGGACTGGAGTATTTACCTTATCTGTATTAAATATGGGACTGTTTTCTAGATATAGATCTGGTCTTTCCCAAAGAGTAGCACCGAGTCGACTCTGTGTACGCTCGTACTGGAACTGACGACTCATTCCGCTTCCCCATCTTATTCCTCCATAGGCAGAAACCATATTTACCACTGGTGCTCCTGATTCTGCACATTTAAAAATATCCGTTTTGGTGAGTAGGTGAGCGACCTGATATCCTCCCCAACTGTGGCCTTGTATACCTATGTTTTCCTCATCGATATATCCTTCTTTTAGTAGTGCTTCGATTCCTGAGAGGACTGCATTTTCGCAACTCTTTCCTGGATAGCCATCCGTATAGATTACGTCAGGATTAAAAATTATGTATCCTTTGTTTACATAGATGGAGTAGTTTATCGAGGATCTTCCTGCTGCTGGAGCACGATATCTATTGAGTCCATCAGAGCTACGTTCGTAGAAATTTACGAGGAGTGGATATTTTTTACCTGGATCAAAATCATCTGGTTTTACAAGTAGTCCTTGCAAGTCTGTGCCATCTGTCGCTGTCCAATCAAACAATTCTATCTTTCCCCATCGGTAATCTTTTTGTTGTGGATTTGCATCTGAGATGGGTTGCTTGGTTTTAAAATTATCTGTGGTTAGATAGATGTCTGGAAAGGTTTCAAAATTTTCTTGGGTAAATACGATGTTGTTGGCATTTTTTGCTTTGTTAGGTCTGGTTCCGTATCTGTAATTTCCGTTTAGAAGATTAGTAGTCTGATTTGATTTTAAATCCAAAGAACCATAGCCACTGGATTTATCGATTTCATTAAAGGTGTAGATGAGGGCAGGAGCCTCTTTTGAGATAAATTTTTCTTCTCTATCTAGTCTTGTATATCTATATCTTACTTTGGATTCTCTTCCTTTAGTAATACGTTCGGCATTTAGTTTTTTATTGGGTTTTAGTTTCCAGATGTCGTATTTGTCGTATACGTAAAAATGCTCATCATCCTTGGTCCAGCCCATACTACCGTTGGATCGGGCGAGCATCGGTCTATCGTTGGTCTCATCATAGAACTTGCCGACTTTATTGGAAGTGAGTTGACGAGTTTTATTTTTCTTAAGGTCGTATGCCATCCAGGAGCTATCCTGACGACTGTACCAGCTTACATATTTTCCATGAGGAGATAAGCGAGGGAAGCCATCTACTTTTTCTAAGATGGCTTTCTTATTTCCATTCTTGGGGTCGACTGTGTATACATCGTAGTAGGTGTATCCTAGCCATGATATATTCTGAAGATATTTTTTATTATCTACTCCGATTATCACCTTTCCTCCTGAGACCGCATCTCTCTGCACATTATCTATGTTGGTGTCTTCTAGCTGCGTAAATCGATTTTGGTTTATTATATACTGTACCTCATATCCTTTTTTCTTCTCGTCGTTTAGTCTTACTTTTTGTTGGGTATGGAGGTATCCATCGTTAGAGTGCCATACTTCTACGTTTACGATTTCTTCTTCTAGTAGGCTAGTGTCCTGTAGGATGTCAGCAGGCTTTACATCGAAGATCAGTTGCTTTCCGTCTTCAGAAAAGCTAGGGATGGTATGAGAGGAAATATTCCAGTCTTTAGATAAGAAAGAGGATTTACTGTCTGCTATTTTTTTACCTCTCTGTGTCGAAGTATTATATAGATGCAGCTGATAAGGTCGCTGTAACATATCTGTTGTATCGGCATCGCTGATAAAGGCGAGTTGCTTTCCCTGGTCGTCTAGACTTAGTTTGCTGTATTTGGCTTTTCCATTTAGCACACGTTTCCACTCGTTCGATTTAAAATCGTAGACCGCTACATTGTCATCATTCTTTTTGATTCCTGTTGAAATCGCAGCTATACCTGGTTGCTTATCTGAGAGTGCATATTTTTTTACAAAATGTAAGGTGTCTTCTTTTTGGGTTTTTACGGTATGTACGATTAGACGACTCCCTGTTTTTTCATTTTCTTTTTTTACTTTCTTTTTAGGTTTTGTTTCGGTGGAATCTTGAACTTCTTCTGTAGGTTTTTTTGCCTTTGAATTTTTGGCTGCAGCCAAATGATAAACGATGTGAGAGTCCCACTCTTTACCGACCTTAAAGGACTTTATGTTAGGTATCTTATTTAGGAATTTATCCTGCATCGAGTATATCGCTAGGGTGTCCTTAGGTAGATCTTTTTTCTTTACCTTTTTTCTCTTTAGAGCTTTTATGGAATCTTTATGAGGCTTTATGAGAAATGCGATGTAGTTATCATCTCCACAAAAGTTAGCTCTAGTTCCTCTGTCAAAAGTGTAGGACTTTTTATCTGCCGCACTATAAAGTTTAAGAATGCCGTCTGCACCTTCAGGACCTACTTCATAAGATACCCACTGACCATTGTCAGAAATTTGTGTCCTGCTGATTCTATTCCAGATGTCATAGATGGATTCGTCCATTATTTTATCCTGAGCTTCTATACTAGGCATAAATAGTGTAATCAAAAACATCAAGAGGTATATTCTTCTCATGGCTATTATCTTAAGAGGTATAAAATAAGTAAAATAAATAAGTGTTGTTCTCTAAGTGCATGCCTTATGATTTCTATAAGGTCTTTAAGAGTATGCTTTGTCGCAGTCCAGATTTTCTATTATAGTTTTCTCTTAAAACTAAAGATCTACTCCATCATAAATAGCTGACTCGTCCCTTGATTTTTAAGAATAAGTAGATGGTCCTTTTCTTTTATTTTGATATCCAGGATGTCCTTTACATTTCCTTTTTGGATAAAGTTAGGAGTAGAAACATATTTAAAATCGCCCTTTCCATTGCCTTCAAGAACATAACCCTTGGATGCATCGAACCTTACCGTTTCTACTTCTGCATTAAAAATGCCACCTCCTCCGATGATGTCTAGATGTCCGTCTTTGTTAATATCTTTTACGACAGTTTTTAAAGTAGGTCCAAACTGGGCTTCGATAGGCAGAGGATTTGCTTCAAGCTTGCCTCCATTATTCATTACCACTAGCGAGTTAAAATTATTTGCCTCATAGTGCAGGGCACCAGACATGTCTCCATAAATCTGTGTAAGGTCAGCATGAGCGAAACTCTTAAATGTAGGAAACTTCTTTCCGATAAATGGCATCTGCTGCGTAGAGCATTCTTTACCTCGGAGAGGAACCATCTTGTCCCCAGATTTTTTACTGAGTACGATATCTAGATTTCCAGAATTGTCAAAATCGTCGCAGAAAACATGGAAGGGTTTGTCCTTCTTAGCACCGAACTTATTATTGAGTCCAAGGTTTCCTAGTATGTAATCGTCATCATTGTCGCCGTCTAAATCTGCTTTGGTTATGCTATAGAACCATCCTGTTCCGGTTTGTTCCTGTAGGTCATGTTTAGACCAGCTACCTCCATCATTTTTTAAGAGAGTCAGTCCCATCCATTCTCCGACCATTAATAAATCTTGATCGCCATCTCCATCGTAATCAGAAAAAACAGCATCTGTAATCATTCCTATATTATTAAGAACAGGAGCTTTCTGAGCGGTAACATTAGTAAATCTACCACCATTGTTTTCTAAAATGTAAGAGCTCGTCGGAACTGGATATTTTCCAGGTACTAATCTTCCTCCTACAAATAAATCCATGTCTCCATCATTGTCATAGTCTGCACTTCTTACTGTAGAGTTACTAGTAGTTAATGGAGGTAGAGCATTTGATTTTTGGAAATTTCCATTGCCATCATTTATATAAAGTCTGTCTTGGAACGAGCTGGCATTTTTTCTGAGTTCGTTACCACCACTTACGACGTATAGGTCCAGATCCTTGTCCATGTCTGCATCAAAGAAGATAGAGTTTATATCCTCATAGAAGAACTCCGCTGTCATTAACTGTTTAGAAGATTCTCTGAATTTTCCGTCAGTTGTCTGAATTAAAATTTGTCCAGGATGTCCAGCTGCACCACCTATGTAAAGGTCGTCGAGTCCATCTCCGTTTACATCACCTTTGGTAGCTTTAGGACCCTGAGTGGAGAGTTTATAAGGAAGTAATATTTCAACTGCAAAGTCGTCATAAGGATTATCCTGATGTTTTAATTCTAGAGAGAAATCAGAAGCAGGTACTTCTTTAATTGTATTGGCTGTAGCCAAAGTATTTTGAGGAGTATTTCCTCCTTGAGCATTTTTATAATCTAGACTTATGGTCTTGTTTGCATCGAGGTTGGTAAGGGTTTGTGTTTTTAAATCTGGCCAGATAATAGTCAGCGATTTTATTTTCTCATCTGATCCCAGCCCAAAAACAGCACTAGGAGAGATAGAAGACTGATAGCCTCTATTTAGAAAATGCTGATAGTGTTGTGTACCCAGATTACTTTCTATAATTACCTTGGCTCCTATTCCTTGAGGGTTGGAAGCATTTCCTTTTAATCTTACTTTGCAGTAGTTGTTTTTTGCCTTGTTCTCATAGATAGAGGCGAACTCATCTAGATTATTTACGATAAGATCCATGTCTCCATCATTGTCTAGGTCAGCATAGGCACAACCACTAGAGTTTATTTTTTGATCTAATCCCCAGTCCGTTGTTTTATTTTCAAACTGTAGCTCTTGGTTATTTCTGAATATGTAATTGTGGATTTTAGTCCCTGGAGATTTGGCCATAACATTGGTCATGGTTAGCGTTTTAGTAGCTACCATATTATCTCGCTCTTTTTTCCAGTCATTATTAGACATGTCTTTCTTTACACCATTTGTGATAAACACATCTTTATATCCGTCATTGTCAAAATCCTGTAAAAGCGGAGCCCAACTCCAGTCTGTTTTAGAAATTCCTGAGAGCTGTCCGATCTCACTAAAATTTCCCTTACCTCTATTAAGATGCAACTGATTGAACATGTAGGGATTATGATAATTGTATTGCACTAGTCCTCTATATTGCTCAGTATTCATGCTAGGCATGTTCTGCTTAGAGCGAGCATGGTCTTCTGATACCATATCTAGTACCATGAGATCCATCAGTCCATCATTATTTATATCCGCTATATCAGAACCCATACTATTCCACGTGATGTGATCCATCATCGTTAGAACGCTATCTTTAAAACCGCCTTGCTTATCATTTATCCATAAATGATCAGGAAGTATAAAATCATTACACACATAGATGTCCATCCATCCATCATCATTAAAATCATAGACCGATGCACTAAGTCCCCAGGCTTTGTTTGCAACTCCAGCCTGCTGAGTTACGTCGGTAAATTTGCCTCCGTCATTTCTATAGAAGCGATCTGTAAATTCTGGAACGATAGGATTCTTTTTTATGTCCTTCCATATCTCGGTACTCTTTTCAAAATCTGCTCGGTGATTTACCAGATACATGTCAAGGTCACCATCCTTATCGTAATCAAAAAAGTAGGACTGTATAGAAAAACCAAAGGCATCTAAACCATACTTGGCTGCTTCGTTTACAAAGGTGAGATTTCCCTTGTTGATGTATAGCTCGTTTCTTCTAGCCTCATTATTATTTAGGGAACCAGATTTACAGACATAGATATCTAACAAACCATCAGCATTTATATCTACCATAGATACTCCAGTGGTCCATCCAGTGTTACTCTTAGTTCCAGATTTGGCAGTAATGTTTTCAAAGGTCATAGAACCCTTGTTTAGATAAAGCTTATTGTCATTTTGGTTTGCACTGAAGTATATGTCTTCTAAACCATCGTTATTTATATCTCCGACTGCAACACCACCTCCATTGTAGGCATTGAGATATTTTACAAAGTTGAATGTGCTGTTTTCTACAACTGTATTCTTAAAGTCTATTTTGGTCTTAGAACCTGGGAGACTTTGGAATAGCTTGAAAGATGAGGATGCTGTATTGCTTGTTTTTTGAGCAGGTGCAGGAGTCTTGTCTGAAGAACAAGAACTCATAAATACGGCTATTAATAGGAAAATTCCTATCAGGTTGGTTGTAGTTTTCAAAATTGAGTATTTGAGACCCTAAATTACCAAATAGCTAGAAAAATCGTAGCTTTTCTCTGGTTAAAAGGAGGCTAATTAAACAGATTCCTTAGAGGATTTTGGCTGTAGCCAAAATTATGTGATTATGATGCCAATAATTTATTCTCTAGTGTAATCCTTACCAGTCCAGCTGTATTACGAGCATTGAGCTTAGACAAGAGGCTGGAACGATGGGATTCTACTGTTTTCAAACTGATAAATAGTTTATTAGCGATTTCTTGTGTAGTGTGTTCATCAACGATTAAAGCCAGTACTTCCTTTTCTCTACGAGAGATTTTAGGGAAGAAGCTGGTTTTTTTAGACCCATTTTTACGGCTGCTCATGAGTCCTTTCATAATGGTATTGGTAACTTCTTTGCTGAAGTAGGTCTTGTCAGAATGGACGGTTTTTATGGCTAGAAGTAGTTCTTCTCTTCCCGTGTTCTTTAATATATAACCCTTGGCTCCATTATTAAGTATCTCAGAGACATAGCTCTCTTCATTAAACATAGAAATAGCGAGAACCTTAACTGAAGGAAATTTAGAGTTAAGTTCTTTACAGACTTCGATGCCATTCTTGCCAGGTAGGTTTACGTCTAATAGTAGGATGTCCGGTTTCTTATTCTTTATAAAAGGAAGGATGGTGAGGCCATCATAACATCTGCCTATTACTTGTATATCTTCCTCTGCTTCTAGGATGGACTCGATTCCATCTACAAACATGGTGTGATCGTCGGCTATAAGAATGTCTATCATAGAGGTGGTTTTTAATAACTACAAAGGTATAGTCTAAAACCCTTAGTGTTTAGGGGGAAACCCCTATTTATATTTTTGGGTGTTTATATGGAGAAAATAAATGAAGAATGCTCTCATATTTGAAGTATCGATTATGAAAGTATAATCATTTAAAAATTGAAAGTTCGTTTTGGGTTATTAATCAGAGACCAGTGGCATAATAAAAATAGACCTCTTAAAAAACCAGGCCTTTATTTAATCGCTGTATGATTATCCGTTTCTATAAGTTACCTTTTAAAAAGTAACGGTAGATAGTTGGTTTGTTAAATCGAGATATGGATAGGTTTGAAGAAACTGTTCGATTTCTTGACACAGAATGTTTTCACGACCATTTGTTCAGAATACAATCTGTCCATACTCGATTTACTTCAACTCAAAATTTAAGACATATAAAAATCAATACTCATTGGGATTGACTATTGCATTAAAAGAGTATCTCCATAAAGATGGAAATACTCTTTTTTAATTTAATGAGACTTTGATTTTGATTTTCAAAATCATTAGTCGAATTAACCCTGAGCGAAGCCGAAGGGTCTCAAATGCTAATCTATCTGAAGCTCATTGCTTCTAGTAATTTTCAATGTGCTTCTTATTAGAAGTCAATTGATTTTTCTATTATTTTTATCTTCTCCTTATGATATAATATTCATGAAGCATGCTTTTTCATTATTGGTTTTTCTCTGCTTGAGTCTACTTAGTACGGCTCAGATAGATTTAGAAAAGAACTATTCCTATGATGAGCTCAAAGCATTCCTAGATAAAGCACGTGAAGAGAACAATCATAAAAATCTAGCAGATGTATATTATCGTCTAGGACTTTTTGAAAAGGAGAAACTGAGTGACGATAATCAAGCCTATATAAATTTTGCTCGAAGTAGAGAGTACTATCAGTTAATCGATAATCAGGCTCAAATCTTTGTAGTGGATAGATTGCTTATCGGCAAGTTTATGGATAGTGGATTATACTCTGAGGCCATAAATTCTCTGACCAAGATGCTGGAAGAATATAAGGATGCAGAAAATCCTTCTATGAAAGCACTCCTTTATTTGGATCTATCCAAAGCCTATAATGGAAAAGGAGACGTGGAATCAGAATTGCGATACCAGAATTTGGCTTTAAGCCAAAATAAAATAGCAGGTGATAAAGAACTAGAGGTAGAAATCCTACTATCCAAAATAGAGTCTTACATTAATCTCAGCGAACTAGACTCTGCTATGATGACTACAAATTCTGTGCTTGCTAGCCTGACAGAAACTTCGGAGAATAATGTAAACACTTGTAAAGCTTTACTTAAAAAAGGAGAAATATTTTATACACAAAACAATTACGAAAACGCCTTGGCTTCTTACAATGAAGCTCGAGAATATTGTGGCAGTAAATCTTACAGTAAGGAGAGACTAAGCTTATACGATGGGTTATCAAAGACTTACGAAAAAGTGAAAGAATACGATAAGGCGTACACTCAGGTAAAAAGATACTCTTCCTTAAATGACAGTATCCTCAATTACGAAAGACTAAAATCTCTCAATAATCTATCCTATAAATACAACGTCCAGAAACAGAAAAAGGAGTTCAAGCAGCTGGAACTAGAGAAGGAAAAAAACCTGGAACTTAATTCGCAACAGCGTAGGGCTCTATGGGTGCTCGGGATAGGACTGGCTGCTTTATCATTGCTTCTATATTATACCATCACGGTTTATAATCAACGTATCCAAGCCAATAAACTAATCAATAAACAGAAAGAGGAAATCAATGCTCAACAGATTAGTAAGTTAGAAGATGATATAAAATTAAATAGCATGCAGTCTATGCTTGAGGGTCAGGAGATAGAAAGAGAACGTATCGCAAAGGACCTGCATGATAGTCTCGGTGGAGTGTTATCAACGATTAAGTTGCAGTTTGATTCTGTACAGAATAAGGTGCCGCTGGTAGGAGAGGTGAGGGCTTATAATCAGGCACATAAGCTTATAGATTCTGCGGTAGATGAGGTGAGAAGTATCTCTCAAAATTTACAGCCTAGTGCATTAGAAAACCTTGGTCTCAAAGCTGCCATCGGTGATCTTATAAATAGATTTGAAGGTCCAAGTTATCCAGACATAGATTTACAGGTTTATAACTTTCCTGATAATCTAGATAAGATGACCTGTCTATATATCTATAGGATGGTACAGGAGTTATTGCACAACTCTATAAAACATGCCGAGGCTTCAGAAATTATGATCCAACTTACCAAGGATGAGTCAGAGCTGGTCATACACTTTGAGGATGATGGAAAGGGTTTTGATCCAGAGAATACAAGAAAGGGTGGAATGGGTATGGATAATCTCAGAGGTCGAGCAAGTTACCTCAAAGGTTCTATAACCCTAGATTCTAAAATAGGAGAGGGTTCTTCTTTTTTGATACACATCCCACATAAGAATGCTTAATAAGCAAATCTTAAGTCCTACACCTTTCCAAAAGCTCTCTCATAATTATGGAAATGTAAATCTTTCTATAAAAAGAGATGACCTCACTCATCCATATATCCAAGGCAATAAGTGGAGGAAACTAAAGTATAATCTAGAGGAATACAGAAGAGGTAATTATAGTCGTATAATAAGTTTCGGAGGAGTTTTTTCTAATCATGTTTATTCGATGGCAGCCCTTTGTAAGTCAGAAGAGATACCATGTACCTTATTTCTAAGAGCGGAAAAATTGGATGCTGATAATCCGACTGTTCAATTTCTTAAATCCTGTAACGTCGATATAGAGCTCCTGGATTACACTAGCTATCGCAATAAATCCTCCCAAGCATTTAAAAATCAGCTACTCGATAAATATGGAAATGCTTACCTAATCCCAGAAGGCGGAACCAATGAGCAAGGAGTAAAAGGGGTAGAAGAACTAGCTTATGAAATCATAGAGCAATTAGAAAAAAATCTTCCTGATTATGTATGTGTATCGGCTGGTACAGGAGGAACAGCAGCAGGACTGATACGAGGATTTAAGGAGCTAGAAATTGAGGTCATTGTGTTTTCTAGTCTTAAGGGAGATTTTCTCAGAGCAGAAATAGAAGAGCTAAGTGGTACGGTTAAATTTTTGCTTAATACAGATTATCATTTCGGAGGTTATGCTCGGTTTAAGTCGGAGCTTATAGAGTTTATTAATGACTTTAGAGATACTCATAAGATTCCTCTCGATCCAGTATATACAGGCAAAATGATGTACGGTGTGTCGGACTTAATAAAGAATGGATATTTCAAAAAGGGTAGTAATATACTCACCTTACATACAGGAGGTCTGCAAGGAATCCATGGTTATAACTATATGTACGCTTCTAAATATGGAAGCATAGAAACATCCTCCTAAGCCTCATTATCGAAGTAGAGCTTATAGAATTTCCTGCCGTCCTCATCAACTCCTCGTTCTATCTTGCTTCTGTCTCCATGGATGTATACATGGAAGTTTTTATCTAGTTTAAGAATGCTCTTATAGATTTTTGACTGAGATTTTACCGCCTTGTCTGATATCTCAAACTGCTCACTTTGATTTCCTCTAGATCGTATTGTATTTCCATAATCTTCAAATTTTTCTATCAGTTCTGGCTTTTCTAAGACTGTAGCAGTAAACTCTCGTTTGTCAAAGTTGTCTCTCGTTTTAAAAAAGTCCATGGTCTTATCGAGCAGATCCAACTGATCTGTTTTGCTCACATTTTGGTCCCCAGCCAGATTCTCTGTTACGAAGTGCTGAGTAGATTGTAGAAAAGACTTAGTATTATTATATCCATCATCAACAGGAGCCAGTCTTAAGAACTTATCATTCCAGAATTGTGCTTCTCCGTTTCCATTGGTCTTGTCGAAGGTGAGTACAGTATATCCCTCATCTTCAAACTGATTTATAATGAGACAGGCCTTATCTAGTCCATTTAGAGCAAAGCCAAAATCATGATACATCGTATACTTTTTCTGCTCCTCTATCATCTGTATAAACGGAACGATAGACTCAGATTTAAAAATCCCTATTGCATCGAATAGCTCTCCATCTAAGTTTAGATTATTAAAATAAACGAGATTCATCTCACCTTCTTTTATAAGATGATGATCCGATGTATCGAATAAAAGGCCAGCCAGATTTTTTGAATGTTGGATAAATGTAGTCTGATCGTTAAAAATGGCTTTTACCATTCCATATGCCTCATTTAGCCCTAGATCTGAGGAGTGAGTAAATTGCTGAAAACCATAAGGTTTAAACTTATCGAGAAAGTATGCTTTGAGAAAAGATGCTGTAAGCTCTTCTTCTATAGGCGATAAATCATCCGTAAGGAGCAGTTCTCCTTCCTTGAGCTTATTGCCGATATGATGAGTTATAAGTAGATGTATACTAGTTTCGTCGAAATGTAAGGCTCGCATTATCCAGGTTTGTAGTTAATCTTAATTGAGGCTATAAAGCTATTAAGATATCAGTTCTCAATAGAGCTTCTGCCGAATTTTAATTTCTCACAATTGCATTTTCCATCCTTATAGAAATCTACTCTGAATATTTTATCATATTCCCATTCTCCGATGGTTTCTAATGGTACTTCTGGACATAGAAAGTTAGCAAGATTGGGAGTTGTATTAGAATGACCTACGACAAGTAGATTTTGTTGTGCATAGTCCTTTTTTAGCTCTTCTGAGAACAGTTGTAGATCAGATGCATCATAGAGTTGTATTTCTAGGTTTCTACTGCTAGCAGTAGGCTGAGCAGTAAGTCTAGTACGGAATCTGTCTGTAGAAAATACCTTATCGATTTTTACATTTTTTAAATACTCGACAAGGAAGTAGGCTCTTTCTTTTCCCTGATCTGTAAGTCCAGGGTCTTTCATGTTTGTCACCTTTTCCGCATGCCTGACTAGATAGATGGTCGATTCAGGATTATTTACCTCACTAGTTGCAGACTGCCGATTGCAGGATACGAGTAGTAAAAGAACGGAGAATAAGAATAAATTTTTGGAATTAACTATGCGGCTCATATTCAAAATTAAGAATTATGAGAAAAGTATTTTTTCTATTGTCGGTGCCAGGTGCTCATGTTCTAGTTTTAGAACAGCTTGAGCAATCTCATCGGCTGACATAGAACCATCGAGTGGAGTAGAAAACTGGGCGATGTGCTTGCCTTCATCATAGTGCTCATTTACATAATGGATGGTTATGCCAGATTCTTTTTCTCCTGCCTCTTTTACAGCCTTGTGTACATGATGACCATACATTCCTTTTCCTCCATATTTCGGCAATAGAGCTGGGTGGATGTTTACGATTTTTTGAGGATAGGCTGTAATGAGATAATCAGGAATGAGCCATAGAAATCCAGCCAGTACTATGATATCTGTCTGTTTATCCTTGAGATACTCTAGGATATTATGAGTTTTATAGAAACCCGTTCTAGAGATGACTCGACTTGGTATCTTATTTTTTAAAGCTAGGTCTAGAACTCCAGCTTCCTTTTTATTACTGATGATGGTATTTATACGGACTCTATCATCCTCCTTAAAATAGTCAACTATTTTGGCAGCATTAGATCCTCTTCCTGAGGCAAAAATCGCAATGTTTTTCAATGCTATTTTAGAGCTTGTAGTTCGTCAGCTTGTGCAGGATCTAGTTTTACTAGCATATTGAACATCTTTCGCTTTTCCAGCGTTTCTGCAGGCTTAAAGATTTCTACCAGCTCTCCGAATTTACAATCAGCAAATATCTTGACTATCATAGAGTTAGGTAAATCCTTCTCGACTTTGGTAATAGTTTGTACTGCATTAGATATAATCGCTCTAAATTTTAATGGATCCTTTTCTGAGGTATCTAGTCCGAGTCTGTGGTACTCATAGAATGCCTTTCTAAAATCTACAACTGATGGATTTAAGAGGTCTGATATAAGTTTATTACGATTACGAGTTACTCCACCTTTAAAAGTCCATCCATCATCTCCACTAGAAGAAGGTACATTAGTAACGATGTTCTTTGCATTATTAAAATACGGATCGCCTCCTTGTTCGGAAAAAGAATCGTAATCCATTCCTAAGATTATGTAGGCATAGAAACTTAGTATCGAGGATAGATTATCGGTATATATTTCAGAATTGTCCTGGATCGGATCTAGTTCTTGATATCTAAAAAATACACCCTTATCGATGTGATTTAGAATCTGTGTCGAGTAATTACTACCATATACTGGTCTGATTGCCTGTATAACGATATCTGCTGTAAAACTAGTCGCCGATAACTCCTCCTTTATAGTAATCTGCATATCGCACTCGATCTTTTCTTCATCCTCATAGTTGTCATCCGTCCACTGCGTTTTATTATAAAACTCGGCTACTGATCTTTCTAGAGCTTTAAATAGCTGAGGATCAGCGGTTTTAGTCTCTTGGATTTTAACCGAGACGTTCATTTTTAGTTCTTGAGCATTGGCTACAGCCAAAGAAAAGAAACAAACAAATACAAATATTACTTTCTGCATGAATATAAAATTACATCAAACTAACTAATTCATTTACAATATCTACTGCCACTTGGGTTTTGGATTTTAGAGGGAACTCTTTGATTTCCTTATTCTTACGTATTATGGAAATCTTATTTGTGTCCTTTTTAAAACCTGCTCCCTTATCTCTCATCGAGTTTAGAACGATAAAATCGAAGTTTTTCTTTTGCAACTTGGCCTTTGCATTTTCGATTTCGTTATTTGTTTCTAATGCAAAGCCTACTAAGACTTGATTTTTACCCTTAATGGCACCCAGATTTTTTGCGATGTCCTTTGTTCTTTCTAGTTCAATGGACATATCTCCTTCCTTCTTTTTGATTTTCGCATCAGCGTAAGTCTTAGGGCGATAATCTGCAACAGCAGCTACTAGGATAGCCGCATCTGAGCTTTTAAAGTTAGCCATGGCAGCCTCGTACATGTCCTGAGCAGACTGTACGTCTATAAGATTTATTCTAGGATTTTGTGGTTTTAAGCTTGTAGGTCCTAGTATGAGTGTAACTTTAGCTCCTCGTTCTGCACAATTCTCAGCGATGCTGATTCCCATCTTACCTGAGCTAGGATTGGTTAGATATCTTACGGGATCTATTTTTTCTATGGTAGGACCTGCAGTTATTAGTATCTGCTTATCTATGAGGTCTTTTTTTTTTGATAGAAAGTTGTCAAGGTAACTAACGATGTCTTCTGGTTCTGCTAGTCTTCCTTTTCCTTCTAGTCCACTGGCCAGTTCTCCATCACCGACTGGGATTATATGATTTCCGTAGGATTCTAATTTTTTGATATTATTCTGGGTACTGCCATGTATCCACATGTCTCTATCCATAGCTGGGGCAAAGAATACTGGACACTTGGCAGATAGATATACTGCACAGACTATATTATCTGCGATACCATTTGCTGCTCTGCCTAGGGTTGCGGCTGTAGCAGGAGCAACGATCATTACATCTGCCCATAGACCGAGGTCTACATGATTATTCCATGCATCTCCATCTATCACACTGGTATAAACAGGATTTTTAGAGAGGGTAGAGAAGGACAGCTGAGAAACAAATTTAGTAGCTGCCTCAGTCATGAGGACCTTTACTTCTGTTCCTTCTTTTATGAGTAGCCTAACGAGAAGCAAGGCCTTATAAGCAGCGATACTTCCTGTTACCGCTACTATGATTTTACGGTCTTTTAGAGACAAAATTATTCTGCGTCTGGAGTTTCTTCTTCTAGAGTAGCTTCTTTTTCTTGCTCGTCTCCTTTGTATCTATATTCTAGTTGTTTTTCTAGAAACTCGTTCGTAGCTATAAGAGCAGGATTAGGCATACGCTCGTAGAACTTAGAGATTTCTATCTGCTCCTTGTTCTCATGTATTTCCTCGATAGTGTCAGTCTGTACAGCAAACTCTGCAAGCTTAGAGTGCAGCTCTTCTTTTATATCTACAGCTAGGTTACTTGCTCTTTTATTGATGATGGCGATTGCCTCATATATATTCTTTGTAGGTCCAGCAAAATCTGCAATGTTTCTTGCCTGGCAGTTTGCCTCGATTCCTTGAACTTTACTTTTAATATCTGTCATGATTTGTATTTAATGTATTTTTCGTCACTATCCTTTCTCATCGATCTTATTTCTTTATTGAACTTAGATTTAGGATATTTTTTTTGAAATGTTTTTATGTTTTCTAGTACCAGATCAAAACGTTCTGCCTTTTTATTATAGATACTTTTATTAGCGTATTCATAACCTGCTTTAATAATCAAAAACCTTACCTCTTCACTTTTTTTACTCGCTGGATAATCTTTAAGCATATTCTCAAAGGAATATATTGCAGAGTTGTACTGCTTTAAGTCATAGTATAGATTTCCTTCTGCAAAAGCCTTAGTTTCCATTTTAGCCCTTAGCTCATCTATTAACGCATTACAGTCCTCATTTCGTTCACTATTAGGGTAAGAGTTTATAAAGGTCTGGAATGCATCTATTGCTTTTCTAGAATAGCTCTGGTCTAGCGTACTAGTCGGACTCAGTTTATAGTTACTGTAGGCAGACATATAATCACACTCTTCTTTTTTATCACTGTTGTAAAAACTAGTGGCAAAACTCTTAAAGTAGTGAGAAGAAAGGATAAAGTCTCCTAGATTATAATGGGTATAGGCATAATTATAAAAAAGGTCTTCTGCTTCAGCTTTTCCTCTAAAAAAAGGAATTACCTGCTCATATAAGAGCTGAGCATTATAATACTTGCCTTGTTCAAAATACTCATGACCAGATGCCAGTATAGCATTAGGATCTGGATTAGATCTGATTTTCTCAAATTCCGTCTTACAAGAGACTGTAAGTGCGACGATTAGGATTAAGGAAAAGGTTCTTAACATAAGCCTGCAAAATTACTACTATTTATACTAACGATGAGGGATTTTTAATAAGGCTTGAAGCCAAAGTTTTAACATTTTTTAAACACATATAGTTCTAGGAAAATAAGAGGGTAGTAATCAGCTGCTTTTTGACCAAAAACATGGCAGAGCTGGATAGTAATGATTACTTGTGCGAAATAGGGTAGAATGAAGGAATGAGAAAGTAAAGCATAAAAAAAGCATGAAAAAAGGCCATCAGAATAAATCCTGACGACCTACAGTAAACATCCTTAATGTTTATCTTGACCAATAGTTGGGGAAGTGCCTATTGTCTTTCTACTTGTTTTCGTATCTAGGTATCATAACTTTCCGTTTTTGGGATGATTTCAGGAAATACTCCTTAATTAAACTGTCTCTTTACTAAATACTGGAATTTTAGTTTCAGTGATAATTGGAATATTTTTCATGTCGTTATTTTTCGCTTGGGGAAGATTTAGGAAATACTCCTTAATTAAACTGTCTCCTTACTAAATACTGGAATCTTGTTATCGGTAATAATTGGAATATATTTCATGTCGCTTATTTTAGTTTAAAATCAACTATTTCGTTGAGTTGATATAACAAAGATACGGGCAAACATCGCCTGAGAATAGGACAATAAATATGTTAAAAAGTATAAAAAAATACCTGTATACATAAAAATAGAATAACTAATACGCTGGTTATCAACATATTAGTAATTCTATCTAAAGCTTTTAAAGTAAAATATAAAATACGGTTCAAATATACCTTTTAAGAAAAAAGGCTTCTTTTCATGATACTTTAAAAAATAGTAAATTTTTCTACTGGTTATATACCAGTCTAATCGGTTTTAAAGATTGGACCTAAAAGCCCTCATCCTCTTCTCCGATAAATCCTGCGAGTAAACTTATTATTATCTCTAACATGTCTCTGGTTTTAAAAAATTAATAACTGGTTTCTATAAAACTTTAAGGATGACATGAGGGACAGGGAATCTGGGAAGTCATCTATGCTCTGATGCGAGCATGGAATTGTCTAGGTTCTTTGTCTTCTCTTAGTAATACTGGTTAAAACATTACTTCTGTATGCAAGTTAAAGGCAAATAAATGCTAAGTACAGGACATAAAAGAGCAATAAAAGTGCCAAGTATTTTACACTTTTTATGAGTAAAATCACTTAAACTGTTGATTATCAATTAAATAAGAATTTTGCCAAACAAAATCAATCATATATTATAATTTAGTGGAATGCAAAGTATACCAGAAATTCTTCATGTACTAGAAAACCTATCGCAATCCGGAACCAATCTTCTCAGTGAAGGATTGCAAGATGAGGACATTCAGGAGTATATTGTATTAAAAGAGAAAATCTCGGAAAGAGATAAGAGGGATGCAAGAAAGCTTAAGATAAGTGCTCAGCTAAAATCAAAGCTCTTCGGCCTCATATTTAGTTTTAACCCCTCTAAAAGTAAGTTTAACCTTGCTGCAAGAAAGGTAGTAGAAGTAATACGTTTAAGTGCAGTTGCAGATTTATTTGCGATTCTAGGTTTTGGTAAGCCCGCTCAAGAGGTACAAAAGAGTGTTTATAGTAAATCTAAAAAGTACGATTATAATAAAGGTATTCTCAATTCTTCTAGATTTCTTTTCATGCAGGAGGCTCAAGCTGGGAATAGAAGAAAAGCATTAGGGTATTACAATGAATGTCTATCGGCTCTACAAATAGACACCTATGAGATAAAGTGTCAATGGTATAGTGCAGATCTTAGAAATCATTTTGCAAAGTCGAAAGAAATGACGAGTGAGATTAGGGAAAAAGCAAGGACATATTACGAAGAGCTTAAGCAATTAGATAAACAATATTTTAGTAGGATATTCTATTTGCAATATATAGTAGTGGGAATTATTCATTTTGAGTCCATATTTGAATATGAAAAATTGTGTGCCTTTCTTCAAAAAAATCTTAACGAATTTAGAGACAGGTTTCCATTTGCAGTAAATGGGATAATTTCATTTCAGAATTACCTTATTAATTATTCACTGCATATTATGAGCCTGGATGTAGCCAAGCTAAATTTGACTTCCTCACTGGAAAAAGTGGTTTATAGATCTAGTAGATGGTTTAGGATAAAAGAACTCAATATGTTGTATGGATTGAGATCGGGAGATCTTAATCTGACCATAGATATATATAATGAGTTATCACAAGACGCTAGATACAAAAGAATCTCTGCAGCCATGAGAAATAGGATAGAGCTTTTATGGCTTTACGCTTCGATGTCACAAGCACTACAGGCTGGTAGAACTAAGGGGGTAGAACTACTAAAAGATGTAAGACTCGGTAGATACCTTAATTCTATTCCAGAATTCTTTGTTGATAAAAAAGGGATGAATGTTCCGATTATTATCGTTCAGTTATTATACTATATTATACTTCGGGATTTAGATAGGCTAGATGATAGATTTGAGGCAGTTGAAAAGTACCTCACTCGATATATGAGAAATGATCCACTCTATCGAGCAAACAGTTTTGTAAAAATGCTTCTACAAGTTCCAAAACAGAATTTCCATCCCGTAGCCGTGGAACGACATGCAAACAGATATTATAGTAATCTTAAGTCTCTACCATTTTTAGAATCTAAGCATCCTATGGAGATAGAGCTTTTAGATTTTGAGATACTTTGGGAGCAGGTAATGAGTTTTCTTAGGGGTCGGTGATAATTTTCTACTCTCCCTTAAACTCAGCCTGACGCTTCTCGATAAAGGCTGAGGTACCCTCAATAAAATCTTTGGTTGTCATCAAATGTCCAAATGAAGCAATCTCCTGAGCAGTACCATCTCCTTTCTTATCCTGATAAGCATTAACGGTTTTTATTATTTCGGCTATAGCCAAAGGAGCTTTGGTTGCTATTTTTTCTATGATCTCTGTAGCCTTGGCAATCTCTTCTCCTTGAGGAACTAAGTGATTTGCCATTCCTAGTCTGACAGCTTCTTCTGCTTTAATCATATCAGTAGTCATGAGCAATTCAAATGCCTTTGCTTTTCCGACCAACATAGGTAATCGTTGAGAACCATTGAAGCCTGGTAGTAAACCGAGATTTACCTCCGGAAAAGAAAACTTTGCTTTTTCTCCAGCTATTCTCATATGGCAGGCTAGAGCCAATTCAAATCCGCCTCCTAGACAAAATCCTTTTACAGCAGCTATAGTAGGTTTATGGAATTGCTCGATAGCGTTAAAAGCATCATGTCCATTTTTAGCTAAAGCAGAACCTGCTTCTGGACTCTCGATTCCGAGAAATTCTTTTATGTCCGCTCCAGCAACAAAAGCCTTCTCACCAGCACCGGTTATAATTACGCCTTTTAAATCCGATGCAGATTTATAACCTTCCGTAAAAAAATGACCAACCTCAGATATGGTCGCCATATTAAGAGCATTAAGAGCCTTTGGACGATTTATAATAAGCGTAACAACCCCATTATTATTTTCTATCAATATATTCTGGTAATCCATATTCCTTTTAATTTTTTGTAAATAACCTCTAAACCTACAAGCTCTAAACCTTAAAACCTCGATTCCCTAAAACCATAAAACCTTACAAAGGAATATTCCCATGCTTCTTCTTAGGCAACTTATCCACCTTGTTTTCTAACATACCGAATGCCTTAATAAGTTTCCGACGAGTTTCTCTAGGCTGGATGACCTCATCAACAAAACCTCGTTCCGCTGCTGAGTAAGGATTTGCAAATAGATCTGCATATTCTTTTTCCTTTTCTAGGAGTTTGGCAGCTGGGTCATCAGCCGCTTTTATTTCTTTTCTAAAAATTATCTCACTAGCTCCTTTGGCACCCATAACGGCTACCTCTGCTGTAGGCCATGCATAGTTCATGTCTGCACCGATATGCTTAGAGTTCATTACATCGTAAGCTCCTCCGTATGCCTTTCTGGTAATTACTGAGATCCGTGGAACAGTTGCTTCGCTGAGAGCATAGAGTAGTTTGGCACCATTGGTGATGATTCCATTCCACTCCTGGTCAGTACCTGGAAGAAAGCCGGGAACATCTACTAATACGAGTAATGGAATATTGAAGCAATCACAGAATCTAGTAAATCGTGCTGCCTTCTTGGAGCTATTTACATCGAGGCATCCTGCTAGAAACATTGGCTGATTAGCTACTATTCCTATGCTTCTTCCTGCTATTCTTGCAAAGCCTACAATGGTATTCTCCGCATAGTCTTTATGTACCTCATAAAAACTATCTGTATCTATAATACCTCTTATGACATCTTGCATATCATAAGGCTTAGTAGCGAGGTCTGGAATGATCTCTTCTAGTTCATCCCTATATTCCTCTTTTATTTCGTAATCTACCTTTGGCGTAAGCTCCTCACAATTCTGAGGGATATAAGAGATAAGGTCTTTTATTTTTTCTATACATGCGATGTCGTTTCCAGCAGTGATATGTGTTACTCCAGACTTAGTGCTATGTGTACTCGCTCCACCTAGTTCTTCTGAAGTTACTTCTTCATTGGTTACGGTTTTTACGACACTCGGTCCAGTGACAAACATGTAGCTGCTCTCCTCGACCATAATCGTAAAGTCCGTAATCGCTGGCGAATAAACAGCTCCTCCTGCACAGGGTCCCATAATGGCAGAGATCTGAGGGATAACCCCTGAGGCTCTCACATTGCGATAGAATATATCTGCGTATCCACCGAGAGACCTTACTCCTTCTTGTATTCTTGCACCACCACTATCATTTAGTCCGATGAGAGGTGCTCCAGTTTTCATGGCGAGATCCATCAGTTTACAGATTTTCTCTGCATGCGTCTCCGACAGAGATCCTCCGAATACCGTAAAGTCCTGAGCAAAAACATAAATCAGTCTCCCATGCACAGTTCCATAACCCGTTACTACACCATCTCCATAAAATTTCTGTCTCTCCATCCCGAAGTCCACAGTACGATGAGTCACTAGAATTCCGATCTCTTCAAAAGATCCCTCATCCATTAAAAAATGGATACGTTCTCTAGCAGTGAGCTTATTCTTAGCATGTTGTTTAGCTATACGTTCTGCACCGCCACCCAGATGGGCGAGGTCTATTTTTTCCTGAAGGATTTCTTTTTTTTGTTTTTTCATCGGTAGATTATAGTCTGTATTTGTCCTTAGCCTTTGACTTTTTTAAGAGCCTCTGTAAGTCTTGGAACTACATCAAATAAATCTCCGACAACACCATAGTCTGCAGCCTTAAAAAATGGAGCTTCTGGATCTTTGTTTATAACAACTATGCACTTACTGCTATTTACGCCAGCAAGATGTTGTATAGCTCCCGAAATTCCAGCGGCTATGTAAAGATTAGGTCTGATGGCAACTCCAGTCTGTCCTACATGCTCATGATGAGGTCTCCAACCAGTATCTGCTACTGGACGAGAACAGGCTGTGGTAGCTCCGAGTGCATTAGCGAGGTCATCTATGATTCCCCAGTTTTCTGGTCCTTTCATTCCTCTACCGGCAGAGACTACTAGTTCTGCTTCTGGTAGTGGAGCGGCACTTCCTTGTTGTAAATCTACAGATACGATTTCTGTAGTGGAAGTTCCTTCTATGCTTACTGCTTCTACTGTAGCGTCTGATCCTCCAGCTTCAGGTTTTAGCGTATTGCCCATAAGGGATAATACTGCAGTTCCTTCTGCTATTTCATATTCTGCGATAGCTTTACCAGAGAATACATTTTTCTTAACCTTTATACCATTGCCACTTACGGTAGGTAGTGAGTTTACTCCAGCTACAGATCCAGCATCTAGTCTTACGGCTAAACGGCCGATTAAGGCTTTTCCAGAAGAGCTGTGAGATACGACTACTACCTTAGCACTGATTTTCTGAGCTACCTCTGTGATTGCCTTTGAATACATCTGACTGTCGAAGTTTGCAAATGCATCTCCACTTACATGATGTACCTGTTGTGCTCCATACTGACCGAGCTGGGCAGCATTATCTACATTTCCGATTACGATTGCATGACAAGATGAGCCCATAGCCTCAGCGGTTTTAGAACCGTAGTACACAGCTTCTAGAGCAGCTTTTTTAAATTGTCCATTTTGGTTTTCAGCAAATACTAATACCATTTTATATTATATTATTTTTTATCTATTTGGTTTCTAAAATTGAGCTTAAAGTACTTTGGCTTCTTCCTGTAATAATCTTACGAGCTCATCCATGTTTTCTGGATCTATCAGTTTTACAGATGATTTTCCTTCTGGCAATTCGTAAGAGACCACCTTGGTTTTTTCTGTAAAGTCAACTGGAGCAACTACGTTTAGAGGTTTTCTTTTGGCCATCATAATTCCTCTCATATTAGGGATTCTTTGTTCGGCCATTCCTTTGGCAGCACTTACTACGACTGGTAAGGATACTTTGGATTTTTCTGATCCACCCTCTATGTCTCTAGTAACGATAGCATGTGATCCTTCAACTTCTAGGTTTGTACCGAAAGAAACATATGGACTGTCCATGTACTCAGCAATCATTCCGCCTACTTCTCCACTGTTATAGTCTATGCTCTCTTTTCCACATAGAATTACATCGAAGGCATTTTCTTTAGCATAGTTAGCAATCTGTTTTGCAACAAATAGAGAACTTAATGGCTCTGCATCAATTCTCACAGCATCATCTGCACCGATGGCAAGAGCCTTACGGATTACTGTATCATTACCCGCTGGGCCTACATTTATTACAGTTACAGATCCACCCTGTGCTTCCTTTATTTCTAAAGCTCGGACTAGAGCATACCACTCATCATACGGGTTTAAGATATACTGAACACCACTTTGATCAAACTGTGTGTTGTTATCAGTAAAGGCAATTTTGGCGGTTGTTTCTGGTGTTTTACAGATGCAAACAAGAAATTTCATGTTAATAATCTTTTTAATGTTAAATAACTATCTCGTTCTCCATGAACCCATGGAACTAGAAATAGGAACTAGATTTTTTTTCTGATCTAAATAATATTTGAGTGCCACCTTAGCAGCAAGTTCTTTCTCTTCTAACAAATCTTTTTTGATTTGTTCTGTAGAATAATAATTCTTTACAAAATGAGTGTCAAAGTTACCTGAGATAAAATGCTCATTTTTAAATACAAATGCACCGAAGGGTAGAGTAGTCTCGATTCCCTCGATGTGATAATTTTTTATAGCCTCTTTCATTTTATGAAGGGCCTCAGATCGAGTAGCTCCGTAAGTAATGAGTTTGGCGATCATCGCATCATAATAGATGGGGATTTCCATTCCTTGCTCGTAACCATCATCTACTCTTATGTCTGTACCGGAGGGTGTAGAATAGGTACTAAGCGTTCCGATAGAAGGAGCAAAATTATTAAGAGGATCTTCTGCATAGACCCTTAATTCTAATGCATGGCCGGTTATCTTAAGGTCTTCTTGAGTAAAGGAAAGTTTTTCGCCTCGGGCGATTTTAATCTGTTCTTCTACGAGGTCTATTCCAGTAATCAATTCAGTCACGGGATGTTCTACCTGTAGTCTTGTATTCATTTCTAGGAAGTAGAAATTCTTGTTTTCGTCGAGTAGAAATTCTACGGTTCCGGCACCTTCGTAGTTGCAGGATTTAGCCACGTCTATAGCAGCCTGTCCCATAGCCTTTCTTATTTCTGGCGTCAGTACAGTGGATGGTGCTTCTTCTACCACTTTCTGATGTCTACGCTGGATACTGCATTCTCGCTCAAAAAGATGAACTACATTTCCATGAGCATCTGCCAGAACTTGTATCTCTATATGGCGAGGTGAGCTTACATATTTCTCTATAAAAACAGACCCATCTCCGAAGGAGGATAAGGCCTCGCTTACCGCTCTTTCCATCTGTTCTGCCAGTTCTTCTTCTTTTTCTACGACTCTCATTCCTTTTCCACCACCTCCAGCTGAGGCTTTTATCAGAATGGGGAATCCTATTTCTCGAGCAATTGTCTTTGCTTTTTCGGGATCTGTGATTGCATGGTCTATTCCGGGAACCATCGGTATGTCGTAGGATTTTACAGCTTCTTTGGCCGCCAGTTTAGAGCCCATGGTTTCTATGGCTTCGATTCCAGGTCCTATAAATTTTATACCTGCCTTTGTTACCGCTTTCGCGAAAGCGGAATTTTCACTCAGAAAACCATATCCAGGGTGTATTCCATCAGACTTAGATTTTAGGGCAACTTCGATTATTTTTTCTTGAATTAGATAAGATTCTGAAGAAGGAGAATTTCCAATATGGAATGCCTCATCTGCAAATTTTACATGCGGAGCACTTGCATCGGCACTAGAATAAACTGCCACAGTAGCTATCCCCATTTTTTTAGCAGTACGCATCACTCGTATCGCTATTTCTCCTCTATTTGCAACTAAGATTTTCTTCATTAATCTTCTAGTTTTAGGATGATTTGATTTTTTTCCACCGTCTTATTCACTTCACCGATTACTTCTTTTACGATTCCTTCACCCTCTGCTTTGATCATATTTTCCATTTTCATCGCTTCTAAAATATAGAGCGGGTCACCCTTAGAAAAGCTATCTCCGGCTTTGACTAGTATGTCTAATATGAGTCCAGGCATGGGCGAACTTACATTGCTCAGTTTTTTGGTACTTATGCTATCCATTCCGAGCTCATCAACTAGAAGATCTTTTTCATCTTTTATCCTAAACTGATATCTATTGCCGTTGATTTTTACACTTATGAGTTTGGGATTAGAAGATTGTTGTATTTCTTCTATTAAGACACTTTTGGTCGGAGTGAGAAGGTGGTATTCACCTTTATCGCTTTTTGATAAGTTCAGAGAGCTTATTGCCTCTTCCGTTATCTCAAATTTTTCTTCCTGGGTTATTATTGTGTATTTACTCATAAGCGAGATTATAAAAATAATCTTTTTAGAACAATTAGTTACTATTGACTAGAAATAAGTTTATTTTGTACAAAATTGTGAAAAAGAACACACCACATAGAATTCTAGCCGCCAGCCGAGCCTACTTTAATAAGTATGGTTTCGGAGCAGCATCTTTGTACAAAATAGCACAAGAGCTAGAAATCAGTAGAGGTAATCTTACGTACCATTTTAAAGATAAAGAAAGCTTATTACTTATTCATCTAGAAGAGATGTCCAAAAGAGCTCAAGACAGCTTTACCAGTTCTTTGCTTTTCCCTTCTTGGGAGACATTGGCAAGAACCTCAAAGGAATTTATTCAAGTTCAGAAGGATTATTCATTCATTTTCTTTGATAAAAATGTGCTTTTTTTACCGCCTGTCATGGAAAAGATTCAGGCTATAAAAAAGATTCATATTAAAATTCAGATGTCCATGATTCATGTTTCTATAGAATCTGGCAATATGAAAAAAGAATCGATTCCCGGCCAGTACCATAATATCTCTAGAACAATATGGCAACTTTTGTTTTTTAATCTAGTAGCTAGAAACTGGACAGATTATGATGAGTCCTCCTGGAATCAATTGATGTGGAGCTTATTACTTCCTTTTTTTACTCAAAAGGGTACTGATTCTTTTATAAATCACTTCGGTCAAGAATTCTACGACAGCCTCGGTAAAAGATATGATGCATTTATGGCCGACGTAGCTACTTTCTAAACTATTTTTGTCACAAAAGCTGTAGAATGGATTCCTTGTTTTCGGATTTTGATAAGATCAAAAAAGATGAGTGGGTAGATAAGATTACTAAAGATTTAAAGGGAAGGGCCTATAATGAGCTTTCTTTTGAAGCTGACGAAATTACCTACGATCCCATCTATGTAAAATCAGATTTAACAAAACCCACTGGTCCTCTTCCTAAGCGTACGAGCACATGGGAAACTACTGAGCTCATCGATGTAAGAGCTACAGAAAAGACAAATCGCATCGCACTGAAAGCCCTTAAAAACGGAGCCAATGCCTTAGAATTTGTGCTACGTCTTCCACTCAACTGTAATCAAATACGCAAACTTCTACGGAGGGTAAACCTGGAATACATCTCTGTAATTTTTACTGGCAATTACGATCCAGTAGAGATGAAAGCTCATCTCATAGAATTCTGCAAGAACAATGATCAGGACTTATCTAAGACTTCTATCTTTTTTAGAAATCCGCTACCTGAGGTAGACGACTTTATACATAGCAGAGAAGTACGGTTTACCACTAGATATATCTATCAAGCCTTTTCAAAGTTATTTCTGGCCTTACAGAACAGTTATGTCGATAGAGAATTGGAAGCTAGGCAGATGTATTTTAATGTGATTTTGTCAGAAAATTATCTCATAAACATTGCTTCTCTCAGAGCGGTCAGATATGGCTTGATACAGATTGCTAGTCACTTCGGGCTTAAAGATTATACGCCATTTATAGAAACTACTTTTAAAGAATCTGCTGAAGACATTAATGACCAAAAAATAGCTGTATCCATACAGGCTACAGGAGCCATACTCGGAGGAGCAGATCGTATAAATTTAAGAGAAGCAACCGCCAAATGGGATAAACAGGAATCTCGAATCTTCAGAAATATAGGGCATGTTTATGAGCTTGAGAGTAGTCTCCATCATGTCCATGATCCGCTATCTGGAAGTTATTTTATAGAATATGCTACACAAGAGATTCTTAAAGCTCAGAATCCAGTTTTTAATTTACAAGCTGGGTGTGATTTTGATATACTCGGCTCTAGCTTTGCGAACAATGAATTTGATTTTTCTGGAGCACTACATACATCATCAGATGGAATTGATATAAAGAATGTTTATCGGAATTCGGATTTAGAAGAAGTAGCCCATGAGGGTTTTGTGGCAGGAATAGCACCATTTTTAAGGGGACCGTATAGCAGTATGTATGCTGTAAGACCATGGACTATACGACAGTATGCTGGATTTTCTACTGCAGAAAAGAGCAATGCCTTTTATCGAAAAAATTTGGCTCAAGGCCAAAAGGGTTTGTCAGTTGCCTTTGACCTAGCGACTCATAGAGGATATGACAGTGATCATCCTAGAGTAATGGGTGATGTAGGTATGGCAGGAGTTGCGATAGACACTGTAGAGGATATGAAAATCTTGTTTGACCAGATTCCTTTAGATAAGATGTCCGTCTCAATGACGATGAACGGTGCAGTCATACCCATCATGGCATTTTACATCGTAGCGGCAGAAGAGCAGGGTGTAGATCTCGCTCAGTTAAAAGGAACCATACAGAATGATATTCTAAAAGAATTTATGGTTCGAAATACCTATATCTATCCGCCATCATCTTCGATGAAAATAGTAGGAGATATATTTAAATACACTGCTAGCCACATGCCTAAATTTAATAGCATAAGTATAAGTGGTTATCACATGCATGAGGCTGGAGCGACTGCTTCTATTGAGCTGGCCTATACGCTGGCAGATGGTTTAGAATACATCCGTAAAGGAATCGAAGCAGGTCTAGGTATTGATGATTTTGCTCCTAGGCTATCCTTCTTCTGGGGGATAGGCATGAATCATTTTAATGAGGTAGCTAAGATGAGAGCTGCTCGTATGCTCTGGGCAAAACTCGTAAAACAGTTCAATCCAACTAATCCAAAATCCATGATGCTAAGAACTCACTGCCAGACCTCTGGTTGGAGTTTGACTGCTCAGGATCCTTTTAATAATATAGCACGTACCTCTATAGAAGCATTATCTGCCGTAATGGGAGGGACACAATCTTTACATACTAATTCGCTAGATGAGGCGATCGCTTTACCGACAGAATTTTCTGCCAAAATTGCAAGAGACACACAGAAGTATATTCAAAAAAAGACTGGCTTGACACAAGTAGTCGACCCGTATGGTGGTTCCTATTATGTAGAATATCTTACGCATCATATTGCAGAAAAGGCTTGGGAACTTATCCAAGAAGTAGAGGAGCTCGGAGGAATGACGAAGGCGATAGAGAAGGGTATTCCTAAAATGAGAATCGAAGAAGCAGCAGCTAGAAAACAGGCAAAAATAGATAGCGGCATAGATCAGATTGTAGGAGTCAATGTATTTGAGGTAGAAGAAGAAACAGAGTTAGAAACATTAGAAGTCGATAATGAGACAGTAAGAAAATCTCAAATAGCTAGAATAAAGGAGGTTAAAAATTCTAGAAATAATAACAAGGTAGAAGACGCTTTGCAAGAAATAGAAAAATGTGCAGAATCAGGAGAAGGTAATCTATTGACGCTAGCAGTGGAGGCTGCAAGATTAAGAGCTACCTTAGGAGAAATTTCCATGGCGATGGAAAAATCGTTTGGAAGATATATCGCTAACAATAAAACCATACAAGGGGTGTATGCAAAGGAAATAAAATCGGACAAGTCTTTTCAACAGGCACTAGACCTATCAGATAAGTTTGCAAAATTAGAAGGCCGTAGACCTCGTATTATGGTTGCTAAGTTAGGGCAAGATGGACATGATCGTGGAGCAAAAGTCATTGCAACAAGTTTTGCAGATCTTGGTTTCGATGTCGACATAGGGCCTCTATTTCAGACCCCTGCAGAAGCTGCTAAACAAGCCGTCGAGAATGATGTCCATATATTAGGAGTTTCATCTCTTGCAGCAGGACACAAGACATTGGTCCCTGAGACCATTAAGGAATTAAAAAAAATAGGAAGAGGAGATATCATGGTAGTCTGTGGAGGAGTGATTCCTCCTAAGGATTATCAGTTTCTTTATGACCAAAATGTAGCCGGAATTTTTGGTCCTGGAACTGTGATTTCTGAGGCAGCAATAGATATTTTAGAGATATTAATTAAGTATAAGCATGGACAAGAGATTTAGAGATATTGCCGTATTGGTTTTCGTTTTTATTGGCTTTCAGTTTACTTCCTTTTCGCAAGATTTTATTAGTTGGTCCAGCCCGCAATTAGTTCATAAAATAGATAAGGAATTCAGCGTTTTCTTAAAACCTATAGTCAGACATAATTTATCCCAGTCGAGATATTTAAACTGGTCTCCAGATTACGCCATATCGATTACTGCCGATAAAAACTGGAGTATGACCCTTCTAGGTCGTACATGGATTATTCCTAATGGCCCTAATCGACAGTTCATTTTTATGGATATAAAGCATAAGTTCTCTAGAGCCAAATTTGGAATTGCCAATATTCTCAGAGTCCACCATGCCTTTGATATAGAAAGAGTGGATGCAGATTTTCTTAGGTGGCAGCCGACCATTAAGTATAACCTGAGTTCCAAATTTAAACCACTCATCGGAGCACATGTTTTTTATGAGCTCAATGGGATTAGAGAGATAAACCGTGTAAGATATAATGCAGGCTTTACCTTTGATTTTTCAAAACATCTAGGTCTAGGTTTTCAATACTGGAGAGAGGTATTTTATAATCGAGGAGCAGGAAATCTCAACAATATCCTTGTTACTAATTTGGCATACAAGATTTAATTAAGTCAGTCAGAATCTTTGTTTTTTGGCAGAGATTTTACCTTTGCATCTAGATGACATTACTGCAGGAATATTTAAAGCGTTTTGAGGAGTATTTAGAGTATAAAAATTACGATTCTAGATTTAAAAATTTATATGTTCCAGTAGAGTATACCTTGGAAAATGCTGGAAAGAGATTGCGGCCGCTAGTAGTGCTGATGGCCTGTGATGCTTACAGTGATAGTATAGAAAAAGCACTTCCAGCTTCAGTTGCGATAGAACTGTTTCACAATTTTACACTCTTGCATGATGATGTCATGGATGATGCACCGTTACGTAGAGGTAAGCCATCCGTGTTCAATAAATTTGGACTTAACGCTGCTATCTTATCAGGAGATGTTATGCTGATAAAATCTTATGACTCTCTCAATGATTATGCTCCCGAGCTCTATAAAAAATTAATGCTTGTCATAAATGAGAACGCCATAAAAGTTTGCGAAGGTCAACAGTTAGATATAGACTTTGAGACTAGAGAGGATGTAAGTATTGAGGAATATATACTTATGATAGAGCTAAAAACTGCGGTACTTATAGCCGGTGCTTTGCAGATTGGAGCTTTGGTAGGAGGAGCTAATGATAAGCAGGCGGAACATCTTTTTCAGTTTGGAAAAAATATAGGTATAGCTTTTCAGTTACAAGATGACTACCTCGATACCTATGGAAATAATCCTAAGGTAGGTAAACAAAAAGGAGGCGACATTCTACAAAACAAAAAGACCTATCTCTATTTAAAAACTCAAGAACTTCTGGAGGGTCAGGCCCAAAAAGATTTTGAAACACTCTACGCTTCTAGCACTGAAAATAAAGTAGAGAAGGTAATCGAAGTTTTTAATAGTGTATTTATAAAGGAATATTCTGATCAGGTTAAAGGAGCTTATTTAGACCTAGCATATTCACATCTAGATGCTGCAGCCTTACCAGAAGGGAAAAAAGAGGTCTTTGTAGAGTTTGCAAAGTTTTTACTAGAGCGAGAATATTAGGTTTGATGATTCAATATCTTTAATAATAAACCTGAGCACTTTTGATGCTCAGGTAAATCTTTATAATCTTGTTTTCTTTTACTCTCTAGTAAAGGACCCCGTACAATTAAATACCTCACCGTCTTCATCTACTACTTCAATTGTCCAGCCCATAGACCCGTCAGGATTTAGAGTTCCATTTCCAGTAACAGTAACCTCGTCATCGTCTACAAGAGTAGAAGGAATAGTAAGCGTATTACCGTCGTAATTTACCGGTAACAGTATTTCAAGATCTTGTTCATCAAAGAATTGTAAATCCATTATGCTCTCTCCTTGTTCGAAAATAAAAACAACTGGCTCCAGGTCTCCATTGCAAGCAAAGTCTAGACTCCCATGTTCCTGTGTACTTTTCTATAACTAGAGTCTCACAAGCAAATCCCGCGTAACCCTCAGCACATAGACATACTCCATCATCACAAGTTCCATTGACTCCGCAATCGATAACATCGCATGCGTCAGAACATGAAAACATAAAACTGATTAATAACATTGAAAAGAAAAAATTAGTAATCTTCGTAATTGATAAAATTTAATAGTGGTTTAATTATTTAATGTTTATCAGTCTATCGAAGATGCCAATCAAGAGGTTGGGTGGATATTTGTTTTTTTTTATCGAAGCCATATTTTCTCTTAAGATTCCGTCTAACGTAAATGCCCATTAATACATTAACAACTAGAAGTTAATTTTACTATAGAAAAGCAAAAATCTCGTATATTTAGAAAACCAGTATTCTGAATAGTCTTATACTCTTTAATAATGACTTAAATATTTTATTATGAAACAGCTAATTGAGATTCACTGCTTACGAGGCCTATTATTTGTATTTTTTTCCTTAATTACTCTTTTTTGCACGGCTCAGTCTGCTCCATTTATAACCACTTGGAAGACAGATAACCCTGGCTCTTCTTGTAATTCTTGTTTAGAAATTCCGACTATTGGATCAGGGTATAATTACGATGTTGATTGGGATAATGATGGAGTATTCGATGAGTTTGGACTTACTGGAAATGTGACTCATGATTTTGGAGTTGCTGGTGTTCATACAATTAGAATCCAAGGTGATTTTCCTAGAATTTATTTTGCTACAAGCGGAGATAGAACCAAAATTATAAATATCGACCAGTGGGGTACTATTGTCTGGTCTTCTATGGAGAATGCATTTAATGGATGTATAAATTTGGCTGATGATGGTCTAGGGCCACCTTTCCTTTTTAATGTTACGAGTATGAGAGGAATGTTTAGAGGAGCACAAATCTTTAATGGAGATTTGAATAATTGGTTTGTAAATAGTGTAGAAGATATGAGTGATATGTTTTATGCCGCCTCATCGTTTAATGGAGAATTGGATAATTGGAATGTTGGAAATGTCACATCATTCCATTCTATGTTTGAAAGGGCAGTTTCTTTTAATCAAGATATTAGTACCTGGGATGTGTCTAGTGCTCTAGATATGTCGGGTATGTTTTCGCAAGCGGATTTATTTAATCAGGATTTAAATAATTGGGACGTATCGAATGTTGAAACTATGGGAGGTATGTTTAGCGGTGCGGAAGTTTTTAACGGGAATATAAGTTCATGGGATGTTTCCAGCGTAGAGAACATGGGATCCATGTTTAGTTCCACAGATTCCTTTAATGGAAATATAGGTTCTTGGAATGTATCAGAGGTTGAGAATATGTCCAGCATGTTTAGTCGTGCTAGAGCATTTAATTCAGACCTTGAAAATTGGGATACAGGAAATGTTAGAGAAATGAGATCTATGTTTTCTCAGGCTCGTATTTTTAATGGTAATGTAGATACTTGGGATGTATCCAGAGTAGAGAATATGCAAGAAATGTTTTTTAATGTACCCGTATTTAATCGTGATTTGAGTAGTTGGGATGTTTCTAATGTTGAAACAATGAGAGACATGTTAGATGACACTAGATTGAGTCCAGATAATTATGATGCAATTTTGAGTGCTTGGTCCTTGTTGAATCTTGAAGACGATGTCGAATTTGGAGTTAGAGGATTGGTTTATTGTACTGGAGAAGTTGGTCGAGAAAGATTGGTAAATGTTTTTGATTGGGAAATTACTGGAGATACCAATCTCTGCCCACTACCAGATCATATACCATTTATAACCACATGGAAAACAGACAATTCTGGTAATTCCTGTAATTCCTGTATTGAAATTCCGGCTCATCAACTTGGCTATCGATATGATGTAGATTGGGATGGAGACGGTATTTATGATGAGTTTGATATTACAAAAAGTATAATTCACGATTTTGGATCCCCAGGAGAATATTCAGTTGCAATTCGTGGCCATTTTCCCAATATAGAATGGAAATCTTTTGGTGATGATGACGAAAATAAGTTGTTATCCGTGGATCAATGGGGCGAGGTTCAATGGTTAAGTTTGGAAAGTGCATTTGAACGATGCGAAAATGTAGAAATTTTAGCTACAGACTCTCCAGATCTTTCTCAAGTGACCTCTTTAAGAAACATGTTTTTACATGCAGCTAAATTTAATAATTCCATAGATCATTGGGATGTTTCCAATATTCAAGATATGAGCGGGATGTTTTGGGATGCAGACAGTTTTAATCAGGATTTAAATAGTTGGGATGTTTCTAATGTTACAGATATGCACTATATGTTCCTTGATGCAGATAATTTTAATCAGGATTTAAACAATTGGAATGTTTCTAATGTCGTAGAGATGTATTTCATGTTTAAAGACACAAAGTCTTTTAATGGAGATATAAGTAATTGGAATGTTTCAAACGTTGAAGAAATGGGTCAAATGTTTCAGAATGCTTCGGTTTTTACTGGAAATATTGGTAGTTGGGATGTTTCTAATGTTGATGCAATGTATGGTATGTTTGAAGGGACTCAATTATTTAATGGAGACATATCCAATTGGGATGTTTCTAATGTCTTTTGGTTTGACAATATGTTTAATGCAGCTAGAGCTTTTGATCAAGATTTGGGTAATTGGGATATGTCTAGAGGTTCTAGGATGTTTAATATGTTTGATAATTCTGCAATGTCTAGATCCAATTATGATGCTATTCTCAATGGGTGGTCCACACAGACCCTCAAGCCCGATGTTACTCTAGGGAGCAAATTTTTAACCTATTGCGATGGAGTAGCAGGTAGAGATATTTTAGTAAATACTTTCAACTGGAATATAGAAGGAGATACAAATCTATGTCCTGAAGATGTTAGCGAAATGGCAATAGATAATTGTTATCCAGGAAGTCCAGTTACAATAAGTCCAGCTCAGGGAAATGCAAATGAATGGGTTTCTATCTATGATGGGCAAGGAGACATAATATGTTCGCTATATGCAAATGGGAATAATCTTGGTGAGGTATCAACTAATGTATTTGTTTCTAGTGTCTCTAGGGTTGCAAATAGTCCATATATAAATAGGGACGTTGAGATAAATCCAGAGTTTAATCCTAGTACATCAGTTAGAGTGAGGTTTTATTATAAAGATTCCGAGTACTTAAGTTTAGAATCTGCAGACCCAGGAATTCAAGATATTTCTGATTTAGTAATTGCAAAAACTTCAGATCCTTGTAATGGAGTATATGCTGGTGGTGGATTTAGTTTTATTCCCCAGGCTACTGGGATATTCAATTCCTCAGCTGATATCTATCTAGATATAGAAGTTTCTGGATTCTCAAATTTCCATGTCATCAATAGTAATTCAGGAATAACAGTTCCAATCCAGTTAGGCAATCTTTCTGCAGAATTAAATAAAGAAGGAATTAAGCTAAAATGGAATACATTCTCTGAGATAAATAATCAAGGTTTTGAAATTCAGCGTTTAAACCAATTTGAGGAATGGGAGTCTTTAGATTTTATGAATGGTCATGGTACAAGCACAGAGGAAATAAATTACCAATACCTAGATCGCAATCCTTTGTCAGGCATTAATTATTATAGGCTAAAGCAAATTGATTACAACGGAGCATTTAGCTATAGTAAAGTTGTTTCAGAATATTTTGAAACTCAAAATTCTAGAATAAACCTATATCCTAATCCAGTATCAGAAATATTAACTGTAGAAAATAATAGAGATGAAGAGGGAAGCTTTCAAATAATAACAATAGAAGGAAAGGTTTTAAAAACCATAAATATAGCTGCTCAGTCATCCTATGAATTAAGTGTTGGCAATATACCTAATGGCACTTACTTCCTAAGAGGAACTTCTGATACCACAGGTACGACGATGGTCAAAAGATTTGTTGTTTTAAAATAGGAGTTTTTTTAAAATATAATCTTCCCATTCCACCATCCCTTTTCGATGGTAGCCCCCATCTTATCATAGAATTTGAGAGCAGGTTCATTCCAGTCTAGGACCTGCCATTTTACCATGGCACATTTTCGTCGTTTAGATTCTGCTATAAATTCTTTAAATAACAGTTGGCCGATTCCATGCTTTCGATATTCTTCTAGAACATAGAAATCTTCTAAATAAAGCATCTTACCTCTCCATGTAGAAAAGGTATCATAGTATAATGTACATCCTACGATTTGACCATTGGCTTCAGCCAAATCAACTGTTATCAATCCCGATTCAAAACACTCCTCATAAATACTCAGCTGTGCCGTAACCTGATCTTCAGCCTTCTCATACCTTGCTAGACCCTTTACCAGATCTAAAACATGTTTTAAATCTTTCTTTTCTCCTCTTATTATATTAACTACCATCGATTCAGTTTAAATAAACAATTGACGTATTTAGTAGGGTAGCAAAACTCACCCATGCGATATAGGGAATCAGTAAGTATGCAGCCGTCTTATTTAATTTATAAAATGCTCTAATCGTTAAGAATATAAATCCCCACATTCCGATTATAATAACTAATGCAATATCAGGCCTTTGGAGGCCAAAGAATAATGGAGTCCATACTAGATTTAATATTAACTGATAGATAAAAAGCTTAAGAGCCTTGTTTCTTCCGACTACCTCAGCAGGCATATTCCATATCAGAGCTACGGCTATACCCATCAGAGTATATAATATGGTCCATGCTGGCCCAAATACCCATGATGGTGGCTGAAAACTGGGTTTTACCAGTTCCTCATACCACTGAGACTGTGGACTACCACCTATAAAACCAGAGCCGATGCCCAGAGATAGTATTATAAGTACCGCAATAATAATCTTCAGAGTGAGATTCAACTTCATAAAAACTTAATGACTAATTGTTTGATATAAACATACAAAATAACACTTGCATGGTATTCGGCCTCTAAACCTTTGGACCTTTAAACCTTCGTACCTTTAAAGATTTAGTCATAAATTCAACATTAAAGAAATACGTTGAACTTTTTTGACAGTCCAATGGAATAATCGATAAATAAAGCCTACCTTTGCGACTCCTTTTTCGGAAGGAGGGGTAAATCATGCCCATATATTAAAAAAAGAAAGATATTATAACATATGCCTACTATAAACCAACTCGTTAAGAAAGGTCGAAAAAAAATAGTTGTTGCTAGTAAGACAAGAGCTCTAGAAGGAAGTCCTCAGAAAAGAGGAGTTTGTACAAGAGTATATACAACTACACCTAAGAAACCAAATTCAGCATTGCGTAAAGTTGCTAAGGTGAGGCTTACTAACGGGTTAGAAGTAATATGTTATATCCCAGGGGAGGGACATAATCTACAAGAGCACTCTATCGTGCTTATCAGAGGTGGAAGGGTAAAAGACCTTCCTGGAGTTCGTTACACTATTGTAAGAGGTGCTCTCGATACAGCTGGGGTAACTGATAGACTTCAGTCTAGATCAAAATATGGAACTAAGGCTCCTAAGAAATAATATTCAGAATAGTTTTTAAGCAATCATGAGGAAAAGAAAACCTAAAAAAAGAATTCTCCAACCAGACCCAAGATTTAATGACACACTGGTAACACAGTTTGTAAACAATCTTATGTTGCAAGGAAAAAAAGCAACTGCATTCAGATTATTTTATGATGCAGTAGATATCATGCAGTCTAAAGGAGAAGAAGATCCTCATGACACATGGAAAAAAGCATTGAATAATATCACTCCTATGGTTGAGGTACGTTCTAAGCGTATCGGTGGAGCTACTTTTCAAATTCCAGTAGAACTGAGAGCTGCTAGAAAAGTTTCTTTAGGTATGAAGTGGTTGATAAAATACTCTAAGCTTCGTTCTGGTAAAGGAATGGCAGAAAAACTAGCTGCAGAAATCATGGCTGCAAGTAAAGGCGAAGGTGCTGCTGTTAAGAAAAAAGAGGATACTCATAAAATGGCTGAGTCTAACAGGGCTTTTGCACACTTTAGAGTTTAATCGTATATATAACTTTCTACTTACTAGGTATTTAAACAATAATTTAATCGGATTCTAAAAAATTAAATGTCATTTTATGGCTGATTTAAAGTTTACAAGAAATATAGGTATTGCAGCTCACATTGATGCTGGAAAAACTACCACTACAGAAAGAGTATTATACTATACAGGTATGAGCCACAAGATTGGTGAAGTACATGATGGTGCAGCTACTATGGACTGGATGGAGCAGGAGCAAGAGAGAGGAATTACTATTACCTCAGCAGCTACTAAGACCAACTGGAAGTGGAAAGACCAAGATTTTCCTATGAACATCATAGATACTCCTGGTCACGTGGATTTTACCGTAGAGGTAAACAGATCTCTAAGGGTCTTAGATGGTCTAGTATTTTTATTCTGTGCAGTATCAGGTGTAGAGCCTCAGTCTGAGACTAACTGGAGACTAGCAGATAACTATAATGTACCTAGAATCGGTTTTGTAAATAAAATGGACAGATCAGGAGCTAACTTCTTTGAAGTTGTTACTGATGTAAAAGAAAAATTAGGATCAGATTCTATTCCACTTCAGGTTCCTATCGGAGCAGAAGAGAATTTTAAAGGAGTAGTAGACTTGATTACTGGAAAAGCAATCATCTGGAATGAGGATGATATGGGTATGACTTATGAAGAAATTCCAGTACCAGAAGATTTAGTAGATACAGTTGCTGAGTGGAGAGAGAAATTGTTAGAAGCAGTTGCAGAATACGATGAGACTTTAATGGAGAAGTATTTTGAAGATCCAACGAGTATCACAGAAGATGAGATGATTGCAGCAGTTAGAGGAGCAGTACTTGATAACAAGTTTGTACCCATGATGTGCGGATCAGCATTTAAGAATAAAGGAGTACAGGCAGTACTAGATGCAGTTTGTGCATTTTTACCTTCTCCTCTAGACGTAGATGCAGTTACAGGAACAGATCCTAAAACAGAAGAGCCTATCGAGCGTAAGCCATCAGTAGATGAGCCGTTTGCAGCACTTGCTTTTAAGATTGCTACCGATCCTTATGTAGGAAGATTAGCCTTCTTTAGAGTTTATTCAGGTGCTCTAGATGCGGGTTCTTATATATTTAACTCTAGATCAGGAAATAAAGAGCGTATCTCGAGACTTTATCAGATGCATTCTAATAAGCAGAATCCTATCGATAGAGTAGAAGCAGGAGATATAGCAGCGGGTGTAGGTTTTAAGGATATTAAAACTGGAGATACACTTTGTGCTCAGGATAATCCGATTATACTAGAGAGTATGGTATTCCCAGATCCGGTTATAGGAGTTGCGATAGAGCCTAAGACTCAGAAAGATATAGATAAGCTAGGTATGGCTTTGGCCAAATTAGCAGAAGAGGATCCTACTTTTAAAGTAAGATACGATGAGGATACTAACCAGACCATTATTAGTGGTATGGGAGAGTTACACTTAGAGATTATTATAGACAGACTTAAGAGAGAGTTTAAAGTAGAGTGTGATCAGGGAGCTCCTCAGGTAAGTTATAAAGAAGCATTGACAGCGACAGTTGATCATACAGAGAGACTTAAGAAGCAGTCAGGTGGATCAGGATTATTTGCTCAGATGCAGTTCGAGTTAGGACCTGCAGATGAAGAGTTTTTAGAATCTGATGATTTTAAAAATGGAAAAGTAAGACTCCAGTTCGAAAACGGAATTTTCGGAGGATCTATCCCTAAAGAATTTATTCCTTCTGTTGTCAAAGGATTCAATATGATGATGGATAATGGAATTCTTGCAGGATACGGAATCGATAGTATGAAGGTGAGACTTTATGATGGAGCTACTCACGCTGTGGATTCTAAGCCGATAGCCTTTGAGCTTTGTGCTAAGGAAGGATTTAGAGCTGCTGCACAGAAATGTAAGCCAGTACTTCTAGAACCGATGATGAAGCTAGAGGTAGTTACTCCGGAAGAGTATACAGGTCCAGTGATTGGAGATTTAAATAGAAGAAGAGGATTGCCTAAAGGACAAGAGCAGAAGTCAGGAGGAGCAGTTTCTATCTCAGCAGAAGTGCCATTGGCAGAGATGTTTGGGTATGTAACTCAGCTTAGAACGATTACTTCTGGTAGAGCAAGTAGTACAATGGAATTTTCACACTTTGCACCTGCACCTAAAAATGTAGCAAAAGAAGTAATAGATAAGGCAAAAGGAGAAGTTGCCGTTTAATTTTTAATAATAATTGTTTAGTACCTAAAAGTTGCTATCTTTGCGGCTCTTTTAGATAAAGATATATTTTTTAACAGAGGATATGAATCAGAAAATTAGAATCAAACTCAGGTCTTATGATCATAATCTAGTAGATAAGTCTACTGAGAAGATTGTGAAGACAGTAAGACAGAGTGGTGCTGTGATTTCAGGACCGATTCCGCTGCCTACTGAGAAAGAAGTATTTACAGTATTGCGTTCACCGCATGTAAATAAGAAATCTCGGGAGCAGTTTCAGTTAAGAACACATAAGAGGCTCATCGAGATATTTACACCTACACCTAAAACTGTAGATGCTTTATCCAAGCTAGAGCTTCCTAGTGGGGTTGATATTCAAGTTAAGTTGACATAATTCGCCAGGCTTAACTTAGCCGTAGCGAGATTTTATAATTAAAAGATGATATGTCCCTAAGTCTGACTTAGATACTGGGGACCGCTTTCAGACTAGATTGTCTTTGTAATTAGAAGAAGATAATGAAAGGAATTATAGGAAAAAAAATAGGAATGACCAGCATCTTTAATGAGGCAGGTAAGAACATTTCTTGTACTGTTGTAGAAGCAGCACCTAACGTAATCACTCAGATAAAAACTGAGGAGAGCGATGGGTATTATGCATTGCAACTGGGTTATGGAGAGGCCAAAGAAAAGAACACCTCTAAGCAGATGTTAGGTCATTTTGCTAAGTCAGGTTCTGCTCCTAAAAGAAAACTCGTTGAGTTCCGTGATTTTGAATTAGAGAAGAAGGAAGGAGATCAGGTTGAGATTACAGATGTCTTTGAAGAAGGAGATACTGTACATGCAATCGGTACTTCTAAGGGAAAGGGATTTCAGGGAGTTGTAAAAAGACATGGTTTCCATGGGGTAGGAGATGCTACACATGGTCAGCATAATAGATTAAGAGCTCCAGGTTCGATAGGTGCAGCTTCGTATCCAGCTAAGGTTATGAAAGGAATGAGAATGGCAGGAAGAACTGGTGGCAAAAGAAATAAAATTAAAAACCTAGAAGTGGTTAAAATCTTTGCAGATAAGAACGTACTCCTTATTAAAGGAGCAATTCCAGGTCATAAAGGTTCATTTGTAATTATAGAAAGAGCTTAGTTATGAAAGTAGATGTAATAGGTATAAACGGAAAAGCTGCGGGTAAAAGCGTAGATCTCCCAGATGATATTTTTGGCATTGAGCCTAACGAGCATGTACTTTATCTTGCTGTAAAGCAATATTTAGCTCATCAGAGACAAGGAACTCATAAGTCAAAAGAAAGAGGAGAAATAGCTGGATCTACTAAGAAGATCAAGAAGCAAAAAGGAACAGGTACTGCAAGAGCAGGATCTATTAAGAGTCCAATCTTCAGAGGTGGAGGTAGAATTTTTGGTCCTAGACCGAGAACCTACAAAGTAGACCTTAATAAGAAGGTAAAGAGACTAGCTAGAAAAAGTGCTCTTTCGCTTAAAGCAAAAAATGGAGGACTAAGAGTAATCGAAGACTTTACATTCGACGCTCCAGCCACTAAGGAGTTTAACAATGTATTAAACAACTTGGAGCTAGAAGGAAGATCATTAGTAGTAGTGGGAGATTATGATAAGAATCTACACCTATCTGCTAGAAACATAGCTAAATCAGGAGTAGTTCAAGCAAGTGATTTGAATACTTATCAGATTATGAAGGCTAAGAACTTAATCGTATCAGAAAGTGCTATCGGTAAGATTGCAGAAACTTTCGCAACTAAATAATAACATTTAGGTCAAAGACGAGAAAAATGAAAAAGAACATTATAATAAAACCTATCATCTCAGAAAAAAGTGAAATTCTTTCTGATAAGAGAAATCAGTTCAGTTTTGTTGTTGCTAAAAAAGCCAACAAAATCGAAATCAAGAAAGCGATAGAAAAAGAATATAGTGTAGGAGTATCAGCTGTAAATACTATGATTGTAGCTCCTAAATCTAAAACAAGAAATACTAGATCAGGAATGATCAAAGGAAGAACTGCTGCCTATAAAAAAGCAATTATTACACTAAACGAAGGAGAAACCATTGATTTCTTCGGTGATCTTTAAATCACTTAGCAAATGGCACTAAAAAAATATAAACCGGTAACTCCAGGGCTTAGACAGAAAGTAACAGTAGATTACTCTGAGCTGTCTAATGTAAAACCTGAGAAATCGTTGATTAAGAAATTGCATAGAAGCGGAGGAAGAAATAACTCTGGTAAAATGACTATGCGTAACCGTGGAGGTGGACATAAGAGAAGATATAGAGTTATCGATTTTAATCGTAACAAAGAAGGGATGTCTGCTGAAGTAAAGACCTTAGAGTATGATCCTAACAGATCAGCCTTTATCGCTTTAGTAGAGTACACGGATGGAGAAAAAAGATACATTCTTGCACCAGACAAGTTAAAAGTAGGAGCGACGATTATGTCAGGAGCTACAGCTACGCCTGATGTAGGAAATGCAATGTATCTAGATAAAATTCCATTGGGATCTAGCATTCATAATATAGAGATGACTCCTGGTAAAGGTGGAGCTCTAGCAAGAAGTGCAGGAACATATGGAGTTCTTATGAGTAGAGAAGGGAAGTATGCAATTATAAAATTGCCTTCTTCGGAAGTAAGAAGAGTTTTACTTACATGTAAAGCAACTATAGGAACTACTTCTAATCCAGATCACGGTCTTAAAGTATTAGGTAAGGCAGGAGCTAGAAGATGGTTAGGAAGAAGACCGAGAGTAAGAGGGGTTGCGATGAATCCAGTAGATCACCCGATGGGTGGTGGTGAGGGTAAATCTTCAGGAGGTCACCCAAGATCACGTACAGGAGTTATGGCCAAGGGTCAAAAAACAAGAAACACTAAAAAATACTCTAGTAAACTAATTATTTCTAGAAGGAAAAAATAAGAATAATGGCTAGATCTATAAGAAAAGGGCCTTATGTGGCTCACACGTTATTGAAAAAATTATATGCTGCTAAGGACAGTAATAAGAAATCTGTAATCAAGACTTGGTCTAGATCTTCTATGATCATTCCAGATATGGTAGGCTCTACGATTGCAGTGCATAATGGCAAAACTTTTATACCGGTTTTCGTAACAGAAAATATGGTAGGACATAAACTTGGAGAATTTTCTCCAACCAGAACATTTAAAGGACACACCGGTAACAGGTAAGCCCATAAAATATTCGAAAAATGGAAGCAAAAGCAAAATTGAAAAATGTACCGATGTCCGCTCGTAAAATGAGACAGGTCGTGGATATGGTGAGAGGTCAGAGAGTAGATCGTGCATTGAATATGTTGAAGTTTAATAAGAGAGAAGGATCTGTGTGGACAGAAAAACTATTGTTATCCGCAATAGCTAACTGGGAAAACAAAAACGAAATGGCTTACAGTGCAGATGACTATGATTTGCATTTAACGACAGCCTTTGTAGATAGTGGTACTTCTCTAAAGAGATTCAGACCAGCTCCACATGGTAGAGCTCACAGAATCAGAAAGAGACAATGTCACGTAACTTTTGTGGTAGAAAATAAACTACCTATAGAAGGATCTGGAACCGAATCAACTGAAGAATAAAAAGATAAAACTCTAAAATGGGTCAGAAAACAAATCCAATAGGCAATAGATTAGGTATCATCCGAGGATGGGAATCTAACTGGTATGGAGGAAAAGACTTCGGTAAGAAATTAGTCGAAGACGAGAAGATTAGAAAATATCTATTCGCTAGGGTTAATAAAGGAGGAATCGCTCGTATCATAATCGAGAGAACTCTCAAGAGAATCACGGTAACTATACATACATCTAGACCAGGTATCATTATCGGAAAAGGTGGATCAGAAGTAGATCGTATTAGAGAAGAGCTAAAAAAATTAACGAACCAAGATGTTCAGTTAAATATTATAGAAATACGTAAGCCAGAGCTGGATGCAGCGATAGTAGGAGATGGAATAGCGAGACAGTTAGAGGGACGTATGAACTATAGGAGAGCTATTAAGATGGCTATCCAAGCTTCTATGAGAGCAGGAGCAGAAGGTATAAAGATTAGAATCAGTGGAAGATTGAATGGAGCAGAGATGGCAAGGTCAGAAGAGTATAAAGAAGGAAGAACTCCTTTACATACTTTCAGATATGACATCGATTATTCTCTACAAGAAGCCTTAACCGTTTACGGAAAGATCGGTATTAAAACATGGATCTGTAAAGGAGAGGTGTTAGGAAAAAGAGATCTTTCTCCTAATGTAGGTGTAGACACCAAAGGTGGAAGAGGTGGCCGAGGAGGTCGAGGTGGAAATAATAGAGGAGGCCGAGGTGGAAACCGTGGAGGAAATAGAGGAGGAGGCAACCGTGGAGGTGGAGATAGAAGGAAATAGTAAATAAAAAATATAGTACCTTTGCCGAACTTTTGGCAAAAAGTAGATAAAATATAACAATGTTACAGCCTAAACGAACTAAATATAGAAAACAGCAGAAAGGTAGAAACCGAGGTCTTGCTCACAGAGGAAGTACCATCGCTTTTGGATCATTTGGTCTTAAAACCATGGAAGCTGGATGGATTACCAATAGGCAAATAGAGTCTGCAAGGATCGCGATGACGAGATACATGCAGAGACAAGGAAAAGTATGGATTCGTATTTTTCCAGATAAGCCGATTACCTCTAAACCAGCCGAAGTAAGGATGGGAAAGGGAAAAGGAGCTCTATCGCATTATGTAGCAGTTGTTAGACCAGGAAGAATTTTGTTTGAAATGGACGGAGTTCCATTTGAAGTAGCAAAAGAAGGTTTAAGACTAGCTGCTCAAAAGCTTCCTGTTAAGACTAAAACAATTGTAAGAAGAGATTACGTAGAATAATTATGGCTACTAAAAAATATATAGAGTTACAAGAGTTTGCTGATGCTGATCTTTTAAATGAATTAAAAGAAACAGAGGTTCAGTACAGAAAATTAAAACTCGACCACGCTGTCAAGGGACTTGAAAATCCTAAGGTAATTAAAGAAGTAAGAAGAGACATCGCTCGACTAAACACTGAGGTGAGAAGAAGAGAGATTGCAAATCTTACTCCAGAGCAGCTTGCAAAGAGATCAAAAATTAGAAACAGAAGAAGAAATTAGTCTGATGACAGATACTAAAACAAATCTTAGAAAACAAAGGGTAGGAATCGTGTCCAGTAGTAAAATGGATAAATCGATTACTGTCAAAGTTGAAAGAAAACTGATGCACCCGATTTACGGTAAGTTCGTAAAGAAGACCAAAAAATTAACAGCTCATGATGAAAAAAATGAGTGTAACGAAGGGGATACAGTTAGAATCGTAGAGACACGTCCTTTGAGTAAAAAGAAGTGTTGGAGATTAATAGAAATCATCGAGAGAGCTAAGTAATACTAATAACTAGTTTATTAAATAAAATAAAATGATACAGCAGGAATCTAGATTAAATGTCGCAGACAATAGTGGAGCTAAGCAAGTACTTTGTATCAGAGTGCTAGGAGGTTCTAAAAGAAGATATGCGTCTGTAGGAGATCAGATAGTTTGTACAGTAAAGCATGCTGCACCAGGAGGTCTTAAAAAAGGAACTGTTTCTAAGGCTGTAGTAGTTCGTACTAAGAAAGAGATTAGGAGAAAAGATGGTTCTTACATCCGTTTCGATGATAATGCAGTAGTATTATTGACAGAAGCAGAAGAGCCGAGAGGAACACGTATTTTCGGACCCGTAGCGAGAGAGCTGAGAGATAAAGAATATATGCGTATTATATCACTTGCCCCAGAGGTATTATAATTAAGTAAAAATGGCTAAAGGTAGATTCCAACCAAAACTTAAAGTAAAAAAAGGCGACCTAGTAAAGGTAATTGCTGGTGGAGATAAAGGTAAAGAGGGTAAGATTATGGAAGTTTTTCCAGCGAAAAACAGAATAATCATAGAAGGCGTCAACTTAAGAAAAAAACATACTAAACCGACTCACGATCAGCCGGGTGGTATAAATGAAATAAATGCTCCTATTCACGTTTCTAACGTAATGTTAGTGGACCCAGCTTCTGGGAATCCTACTAAAGTCGGTAGAAAAATAGTAGACGGTAAGAGTGTTAGATATTCTAAGAAAACTGGTGAAATCATTAAATAATGAGTTATACTCCGACATTAAGAAAAAAATACCTTGAAGAGGTAGCACCTAAGTTAAAAGAGCAATTTGGATATAAAACTCCAATGCAAATACCTAAGGTTCAAAAAATCTGTATCAATAAAGGTATAGGGAAAGCTACTCAGGATAAGAAGCTCGTTGAAAATGCACTAGAGGAGATGACCGCTATTGCAGGACAAAAAGCAGTTCCTACTATCGCTAAGAAATCCATATCTAACTTTAAGCTTAGAGATGGAATGACTATCGGTGCTAGAGTAACTCTACGACACGATCGTATGTATGAGTTTATGGAAAGACTCATAGCTGTTGCACTTCCTAGGGTAAGAGACTTTAGAGGAATCAGCGATAAGAGTTTTGACGGACGTGGAAACTATACGATGGGTATTACAGAGCAGATTATATTCCCAGAAATCGATATCGACCAAGTAAAAGATATAGGTGGAATGGATATAACCTTTGTGACTACAGCAAGTACAGATGCAGAATGTCTGGCCCTTTTAAAAGAAATGGGTATGCCTTTTAAGAACCAAAGAACTAATAATAATTAAGAATGGCACGTAAAGCGATTATAGCAAGAGAAGCTAAAAGAGAGCGATTAGTAGCAAAATATGCTGACCTAAGAGCTAAGCTTAAGAAAGAAGGAAATTGGGAAGAACTAGATAAATTACCTAAAAACTCTTCTAAAGTAAGACTGCACAACAGATGTAAACTTACTGGAAGACCTAAAGGGTATATGAGAAAATTTGGAATTAATAGAGTAACCTTCAGAGAAATGGCCTTAGCAGGTAAGATTCCTGGAGTAACAAAAGCAAGCTGGTAGTATTTAAATAAAAGATTATGGCAGTAACAGATTCTATAGCAGATTATTTAACAAGAATTAGAAATGCTCAGTTGGCAAGACACAGAGTGGTAGAAATACCTATGTCTAATACCAAGAAGAGTATGACTGAAATCTTGTACCAGCAAGGGTATATCTCTAAATACAAGTTTGATAAAGACGCGGGTAAGCAAGGAATTATCAGCATAGCTCTTAAATACGATAAGAAAACAGGAGAGCCTACTATTAGAAAGATGGGAAGAATCAGTAAACCTGGTTTGAGAAAATATTTCTCAGTAGATGATATACCTCGTATTATAAATGGATTAGGTATAGCGATTGTTTCTACCTCAAAAGGACTTATGACTGATAAGCAAGCTCGTAAGAACAATGTAGGAGGAGAAGTAATGTGCTACGTATATTAATAAATAGAAAGCAATGTCTAGAATAGGAAAAGCACCGATCGAGATTCCAGCTGGAATTACAATAGATGTAAGTAAAGGCAATCTTGTAACTGTAAAAGGACCTAAAGGGGAGCTTACAGAACAAATAAATCCAGACTTAAATCTTAAAATTGAAGATGGAGTACTGACAGTAGAGAGACCCACTGAGCAGAAAAGACATAAGTCTATGCACGGTCTCTACAGATCATTGATAAATAATATGGTTGTAGGAGTGTCAGAAGGATATAGAAAGGAAATGGAACTTGTAGGGGTAGGATATAGAGCAAATAATACTGGACAGTTATTAGAATTGACTTTAGGGTATTCTCACCCGATTATGTTTGCGATTCCTGGAGAAATTAAACTTACTACAACTTCAGAAAAAGGACAAACTCCACGAGTTATCCTAGAAGGAATAGATAAACAATTGATAGGACAAATTGCTGCTAAGATTAGAGCCTTCAGAAAACCTGAGCCATACAAAGGAAAAGGTATCAGATTCTTAGGAGAAGAGATTAGAAGAAAACAAGGTAAAACAGCAGGTTAAAATATAAGCTAATGTTTAACAAAGCAAAAAGAAGAAAAAAAATCAGATTAGGAATCAGAAGAAAGATCAGAGGGTCTGCTGATTCACCTAGATTATCTGTATTTAGAAGTAACAAAGGAATTTATTGTCAGTTAATTGATGATGCTTCTGGAAGTACTTTAGTAAGTGCGAGTTCAGATGGACTTAAAGGTTCTAAAATAGAGCAAGCACAAGCAGTAGGAAAAGATCTTGCGGCTAAGGCCAAAGGAAAAAATATAGAAAACGTAGTTTTCGATAGAGGAGGATATTTATATCACGGACGTATAAAAGCATTAGCTGATTCTGCCAGAGAAGGTGGATTACAGTTTTAAAATCACATTATGGCTAGACAAGAAAGAGTTAAAGCAACCGTAGATCAGGAAATTAAAGACAAATTAGTTTCTCTGAATCGTGTGACTAAAGTAAACAAAGGGGGTAGAACCTTTAGTTTTTCTGCCCTAGTGGTAGTAGGTGATGGAAAAGGAAAAGTAGGTCATGGTATGGGTAAGGCAAGAGATGTACAACAATCGATTGCCAAGGCTGTAGATGATGCTAAGAAAAACATGAAATCATTTCCGCTTCTAAATGGTACGATTCCTCACGAGCAGTTAGGAAAGTACGGAGCAGGAAAAGTACTTATAAAGCCTGCATCTGCCGGTACAGGTGTTATCGCTGGAGGTCCGATGAGAGCAGTATTAGAGATAGCAGGAATACAAAACGTTCTTGCAAAGTCTCAAGGTTCTTCTAACCCTCATAACGTAGTAAAAGCTACAGTAGATGCATTAACAAAATTGAGAAGTCCTTATCAGGTAGCTAGAGAAAGAGGTCTAGGGATTAAGGAACTTTTCGAAGGATAATTTTAAAGAATTAAGACAAAATGGGACAGATAAAAATTACACAGGTAAAAAGTAAAATCGATCGACCGAAAAGGCAGAAAGCAACGCTATTTGCACTGGGTCTAAGAAAGACTAATCAGACTGTTGTAAAAGAAGCAACACCTCAGATTCTGGGGATGGTTAGAAAAGTTTCTCATTTAGTAAAAGTAGAAGAAGCATAATCATGGAATTACATAATCTAAAACCAGCAGCTGGATCTACACATAGATCTAAGAGAATAGGAAGAGGACAAGGGTCCGGAAAAGGAGGTACTGCTGCAAGAGGTCATAAAGGAGCTAAGTCTAGATCTGGATGGAGCAAGAAGAAGAACTTTGAGGGTGGTCAGATGCCTTTACAACAAAGACTTCCAAAGAGAGGCTTTAAGAATCCTAACAGAGTAGAGTTTGTTACATTTAATGTAGCAGCACTTGGAACTATTGCAGATAAATACGGTTTGTCTGAAATAACCACTGCCTCTCTTTATGAAAAAAGAATTATCAAGAAAACAGATAAGGTGAAAATTCTCGGAAACGGGGATTTAAGCAAGAAAGTAAATGTTTCTGTTCAAGCGGTTTCGGCTACAGCCAAATCCAAAATAGAAGCAAAAGGCGGAACAGTTACCCTACTTTAATAATATATATACATTCTCCTAGATGAAACTTATTGAAACGTTTAAGAATATTTGGAGTATTCAGGAATTAAGAGAAAGAATCATCTTTACCCTTTCTATTCTGGCTCTTTTTAGATTTGGTTGTTACGTAGTACTTCCTGGTGTAAATGCTTCTGCATTACAGAATTCTATAGGAGGAAACAATGACCTACTAGGTTTAATAAATTCATTTACTGGTGGAGCATTTACTCAAGCGGCAGTTTTTGCTCTTGGGATTATGCCATATATTACGGCTTCGATAATCATTCAATTATTAGGTTTCGCTGTTCCATATTTCCAGAAGTTACAACAGAAAGAAGGAGAATCAGGACGTAAGAAAATTACGCAGATTACAAGAATACTTACTGTATTTATAACACTCGTTCAGGGTGGTGCTTATCTATCATTAGTAACTTCTACGCCAGGTGCAGTAGATCCTAATATAGACCCGACGGTATTTTGGTTTAGTAACATGATTATACTATCAACTGGTACTATGCTAGCGATGTGGTTGGGAGAAAAAATTACAGATAGAGGAATCGGTAATGGTATTTCATTATTGATCATGATAGGAATTATCGCAACGCTACCTAGATCATTTGTAAGTGAGATTCAGACTAGACTGAGTTCTAGTGGAGGATTGTTTGTAATCCTTATAGAGTTAGCAGCGTTCTTCTTTACCATATTAGTATGTGTACTGATTGTACAAGGGATTAGAAAGATTCCTTTACAGTTTGCTAAGCGTATGGTTGGTAGAACTGGAGGAAGTGTTCCTGTTGCAGGAGCTAGAGATTATATTCCATTAAAAGTAAATGCAGCAGGGGTAATGCCTATCATATTTGCACAAGCGATTATGTTCTTGCCTGTAACACTAGGTAACTGGATGGCAGGACCTGAAGGAGCAGCAAGCAGTAGCTTTTTAATGAGTTTGAATAACTGGAAGTCAGTTCCATATAACATATTATTCTTTTTCCTTGTTGTTGTATTTACCTATGTCTATACAGCCTTATTGGTAAATCCACAGCAGTATTCAGAATACCTAAAAAGACAAAATGCCTTTATACCAGGTGTAAAACCAGGTAAACAGACACAAGAATATATTGACTCTCTTACTACGAGAGTTACATTACCAGGTTCTATTTTCTTAGGATTGATTTCAATCTTCCCTGCGTTTGTAGCCTTATTTGGAGTAAATGATGGATTTGCACTCTTCTTTGGAGGGACTTCATTATTGATTTTAGTAGGTGTGGTACTAGATACCTTGCAGCAGATAGAGAGTTATCTATTGATGAGAAAGTACGATGGACTTGTTAAGTCTGGACGTCTTAAGGGGAGAAGTGGTATGCAGCCGATTGGGGCTGGCATGTAAAAGCCGCATGATTTATTACAAAACTAAGGAGGAGATAGAGCTTTTAAGGGCTTCATGTTTATTGGTCTGTAAGGCTCATGAACTCGTAGCATCTATGCTTAAGCCAGGTGTCACTGGTAAGCAAATCGATAAAGCAGCAGAAGAATTAATCAGAGACCATGGAGCTAAACCAGGCTTCAAAGGGTATCGAGGATTTCCAGCAACGCTATGTATCTCTCCTAACGAGGGTGTAGTACACGGTATTCCTACTGATGTCGAATTTAAAGAAGGAGATATAATAAGTGTAGACTGTGGTACACTGATGGATGGCTTTTACGGAGATTCTGCATATACCTACGCTTTAGAAGGATCTACCCCGGAACAGCTAGAATTATTATCTATTACTAATGAGTCCTTATATAAAGGAATAGATCAAGCAGTAGCTGGAAATAGAATAGGAGATATAGGCTATGCGATACAGCAGTATACAGAGAAGGTACATGGATATGGAGTAGTTAGAGAACTGGTAGGTCATGGAGTAGGGAAAAACCTACACGAGCCACCAGAGGTTCCTAACTATGGGAGTAGAGGAAGAGGAGTAAAATTGAAGGAAGGTTTGGTTATAGCGATAGAGCCGATGATAAACCTAGGAACTAAGTCCGTACGACAGTCGGATGATGGATGGACGATTATCACCAGAGATAAAAAAACCTCTGCTCACTTCGAACATACCATCGCTGTAGGGAAGGAAAAGGCCGATATTTTGTCAAATCATGACGGAATTACGGAGGAAATAAAAAATAATCCACATTTGATGGAAATTTCATTAAAAAGATAGATATTTGCACTCCATTTGACTATGGCAAAGCAAGAATTAATAAAACAAGACGGTATAATTAAAGAAGCATTATCGAATGCAATGTTCCGAGTAACCCTCGAAAACGGCCATTTGATAGTAGCAACTATATCAGGAAAAATGAGGATGAACTACATCCGTATTCTTCCTGGAGACAAAGTAGCTGTTGAGATGTCACCTTACGATTTGACGAGAGGAAGGATTACATACAGATACAAATAGATTTAATTATTCCAGGTATAAATTAAGAGAAATGAAAGTAAGAGCCTCTATAAAAAAGAGATCTGCCGATTGTAAAATCGTTCGCAGAAAGGGGAAACTTTATGTTATTAATAAAAAGAACCCTAAGTTCAAGCAAAGACAAGGTTAACAGATGGCAAGATTAGCTGGTAACGATTTACCTAAAAATAAACGAGGAGTAATTGGTCTTACTTACATCTATGGTGTAGGTAGAAGCAGAGCTGGAGAAATTCTAGATATTGCTGGTATAGATCATAATACTAAAGTATCTGAGTGGACTGATGCAAACATCAAAGAACTCGCTACGATGCTACAGAATGATTACAAAGTAGAAGGAGAGTTACGTTCTGAAGTTCAGACTAACATTAAGAGATTAATGGATATAGGATGCTACAGAGGAATCAGACATAGAAAAGGTCTACCGAGTAGAGGTCAGGGTACTAAGAATAATGCTCGTACAAGAAAAGGAAAGAAGAAAACAGTTGCTAACAAGAAGAAAGCTACTAAATAATAAATAGATGGCAAAGGCTAAGAAAAAAGGAAAGGTTGTAGTAGAACCAGAAGGTTTTGCATATATAAAAGCAAGCTTTAACAACATTATTATTTCTCTTACTAATAAGAAGGGACATGTAATCTCATGGGGTTCTGCTGGAAAATCAGGATTTAGAGGTTCTAAGAAAAATACACCTTATGCAGCTCAGATAGCAGCATCAGATGCAGCCTCTAGAGCTCATGATGCAGGTCTTAGAACTGTAGAGGTTTATGTAAAAGGACCTGGATCAGGAAGAGAAGCAGCGATCAGAGCGATTGATGGTTCAGGTATTAAAGTGAGTCGTATCAGAGATGTGACCCCGATTCCTCACAACGGTTGTAGACCTCCTAAGAAAAGAAGAGTTTAATTTCCACTTTTAAGCAGACTAAGTAATGGCAAGATATACAGGACCAAAGACTAAAAAATCAAGAGCATTCGGAGAATCCTTATTTGGATTTGACAAAGCATTCGATAAAAGAAAATATCCACCAGGGCAACATGGTAATAACAGAAGAAGAAAACAAGCTTCTGATTATAAGCTACAGCTCATGGAAAAACAAAAGGCCAAGTATACCTATGGTCTTTTAGAAAGACAATTTAGAAATCTATTCGTGAAAGCTTCTGCTAAGGGTGGAGTAACCGGTGAGGTACTTTTCCAATTTCTAGAAGGACGTTTAGATAATACAGTATTCCGTTTAGGAATCGCTCCGACTAGGAGTGCTGCTAGACAACTAGTTTCTCACAAGCATATACTTGTTAATGGTGTTGTAACTAACATACCATCTTATGCATTGAGACCTGGTGATGTAGTTTCTGTAAGAGGAAAGTCAAAAAACCTTGAAGTAATAACTAACGCTATTGCTAACAAATCTTCAGTTTCTAGCTGGGGATGGTTACAGTGGAATTCGGCTAGACAAGAAGGTACTTTCTTAGAATTTCCTCAAAGAGAGGCGATTCCAGAAAAAATCAACGAGCAATTGATCGTTGAACTTTACTCTAAGTAATCCAACTTTTTATTTCTTTAATTCAGTCATTGGCTTACTAGCCAATGAAACCATACATTAAAATATAGATTAATGAGTATTCTAAATTTTCAAAAGCCAAACAAAATAATCCTTCAGAAAGCCAATGACTTTGAAGGTACTTTCGAGTTTAAACCTTTGGAACCTGGTTTTGGGCAGACTATTGGAAATTCATTAAGAAGAGTTTTACTTTCTTCTCTTGAGGGATCAGCGGTTTCTGCAATTAGAATAGCTGGTGTAGATCACGAGTTTTCTACTATAAAAGGTGTGGTAGAAGATGTGGTAGACATAATCCTTAATCTTAAGCAGGTTAGAATTAAGCCGCTTATGGAGGAGGATACTTCTGACGAAGAAAAAGTATACATCACCATCACCGGAAAAGATACATTTATAGCAGGAGACATCGAGTCTCATACTAATGTATTTAAAGTAATGAATCCAGATTTAGTTATCTGTCACTTTGATTCTTCAGTAACCATGGAGATTGAGCTTACTGTAACTAAGGGTAGAGGATATGTTCCTTCTGATGAGAATAAACCAAAAGATGCAAGCATCGGAGTTATTCCGATAGATGCAATCTATACTCCTATAAAGAAAGTTGCTTACCATGTAGAGAATACAAGGGTAGGACAAAAAACAGATTACGAGAAACTTACGATAGATGTTCAGACAGATGGTACTATCCATCCAGAAGAGGCAGTAAAAGAAGCTTCACGTATTCTTATACAGCACCTAATGCTTATCACAGATGAGAACATCACCTTTGATGATGCTGCAGGTAGAGAGGATAACATCGTAGATGAGCACATCCTACACATGAGAAAGCTTCTCAAGACTTCTTTAGAAGATCTTGACCTTTCTGTAAGAGCATACAACTGTCTTAAAGCAGCTAAGATTAACTCTCTAGGAGAGATGGTTAAGTATGATACTCATGAGTTATTGAAGTTCAGAAACTTCGGTAAGAAATCACTAGTAGAGATAGAAGAATTATTGGTTCAGAAAGGATTGACTTTCGGAATGGACCTTTCTAAATATAAACTAGACGAAGACTAGTAAATAATTAATTACAAAACTGTATATACCGAGCTGATCTTCCACAGTAATTCTGGAATCGAGCGGCTTAGTGATACGAAGAAAACAAATTTAAAATGAGACACGGTAAAAAGTTTAATCACCTCGGAAGGAAAAAAGGACACAGAGAAGCACTTCTTAGAAACCTTTCTATAAATCTTATAGAGCACAAAAGAATTAGGACTACTTTGGCTAAAGCCAAAGCATTAAGAAAATTTGTTGAACCACTTGTAACTAAATCTAAGACAAGTACAGGTCACAGCCAGAGAGTTGTGTTTAGCTATCTACAGAATAAGGATGCGATAAAAGAATTATTCGGAACCGTGGCTCCTAAAGTAGGAGATAGACCTGGTGGATATACTCGTATTATCAGAACTGGTTTCAGACAGGGTGATGGTGCAGAGATGGCAATGATAGAGTTTGTAGATTTTAATACTGTGTACAACGGACAAGAAAGTTCTGGAGGAGGAGCCAAGAAGAAGACTAGAAGAAGAGGTGGTAAGAAAAAAGCAGCAGCGGCAGCAGCAGCGACTGCAGCAGTAGGATTATCAGAAGAAGAATAAATTGTAATCTAGATATAATATAGAAGGCGATATCGTAACTCGGTATCGCCTTCTTTTTTGCACTGAATTAGCAGTATGTGTTTAATCACTTGTAGATATAATATTATATTTGCTACACATATAAATAAGTATAATGAGTCCTTTGGAGAATGAAAATAAAGCCTATCTTTTACTAGAAGACGGTACTTTTTTTGTCGGTAAGGCAGCTGGAAAAATAGGCACCGCAACTGGAGAAATTTGCTTCAATACTGGCATGACCGGTTATCAGGAGGTATTTACAGATCCTTCATACTACGGTCAGGTATTACTTACCACTAATGCTCACATAGGAAATTATGGAACTGCAGAAAAAGACAACGAGTCTGAGCAAGTCCAGATTTCAGGACTGATCTGTAAAAACTTTACCAACAAGTATTCTAGATCTATGGCAGACGATGCCATCGAAGATTACTTCCAAAAAAATAATCTTACCTGCATCTATGGAGTAGATACCAGAATGCTCGTAAGACATGTGAGAAATAAAGGTGCAATGAACTGCATCATCTCCTCAGAGATTTTAGATAAAGAAGGACTGAAGAGTAAGCTAGCTGAAGTTCCCTCTATGGAAGGACTAGAACTTGCCTCCAAGGTAAGTACTAAAGAAGCCTACAATCTAGGAGATGAAAAAAGCGACCTACGTATCTCCGTACTGGACTTCGGGACTAAGAGAAATATTCTAAACTGTATGGTAGAGCGAGGAGCTTATCTAAAAGTATATCCTGCTCAGACGAAGCATGCAGATTTACTAGATTTTAATCCAGATGCCTTCTTCTTGTCTAACGGACCTGGAGACCCAGGATCTATGGACTATGCAGTAGATACAGTAAAGGAACTTTTAAAACTGGAGAAACCGATGTTTGGAATTTGTCTTGGACATCAGATTTTGGCCAGAGCCTTAGATGTTCCTACATACAAAATGCATCACGGACATAGAGGAATAAATCATCCAGTAAAAAATCTACTTACAGGCACCTGTGAGATCACCACTCAGAATCACGGATTTGGGGTAGATCCAGAAGTGGTAAGAGCTAAGAGTGCTGAGGTGGAGATTACACATGTAAACCTAAATGACGATACCATAGAAGGTATCCGTACAACTAATAATAAGGCATTTTCTGTTCAGTATCATCCAGAGGCAAATCCAGGTCCACATGACTCTCGATATCTGTTTGATGATTTTATAACAGCCATTAAAAAAGATAAAAAGTAATAAAGCATGAGCGAAATCATAGATATAATCGCTAGAGAAATTTTAGACTCTAGAGGAAATCCTACAGTAGAAGTAGAGGTACTGACTGAAGAAGGATACATCGGTAGAGCAGCTGTTCCTTCTGGTGCATCTACTGGAAAGTACGAGGCAGTAGAACTAAGAGATGGAGACAAGAAGAGATATCTAGGTAAGGGAGTTTCTAAGGCTTGTGCCAATGTAGAAGAAATTATCAGGGAGGCGATAATAGGAGAGGACGTTACGGATCAGAAGTACATCGATGAGACCATGCTAGAAATAGATGGTACAGAAAATAAATCTAAACTAGGAGCCAATGCAATTCTAGGAGTCTCTTTGGCTGTAGCCAAAGCAGCGGCAGCAGAAACCCACCAACCCTTATACAGATACGTAGGTGGAGTAAATGCTCACATACTTCCTGTACCGATGATGAATATCTTAAACGGTGGATCACATGCAGACAATAGCATAGACTTCCAAGAGTTTATGATTATGCCAGTAGGAGCAGATACCTTTTCTGAAGGGCTAAGAATGGGAGTAGAAGTTTTCCATACCCTCAAAGCTGTTCTAAAAAAGAAAGGATATTCTACTAATGTAGGAGACGAAGGAGGTTTTGCTCCCAACATAAAATCTAATAAAGAAGCCATAGACATCGTTATGCAATCTATCGAAGCAGCTGGTTATAAGCCTGGTGATGATATGATGATTGCGATGGATGCTGCAGCTTCAGAATTTTACAATAGCAAGGAGAAAGTATATCACTTTGCCTCATCTACGGGAGACAAATTAACTTCTGATGAGATGGTAGCCTATTGGAAAGAGTGGACAGATAATTATCCTATTTTCTCTATAGAAGATGGACTAGACGAAGACGACTGGGATGGATGGGTAAATATGGTAAAGGCCATGGGAGACAAAATTCAAATCGTAGGAGATGATTTATTTGTAACCAATACCACCAGACTCCAGAAAGGAATCGAAATGGAAGCGGCCAACTCTATCCTCATAAAAGTAAACCAAATCGGTAGTCTCTCAGAAACGATAGATGCAGTAAATATGGCTCATAGAAATGGGTATACTAGTGTGATGAGTCATAGATCAGGAGAGACTGAGGATACGACGATTGCAGATCTAGCTGTGGCTCTTAATACAGGTCAGATAAAGACTGGATCAGCCTCTAGAAGTGATAGAATAGCAAAGTACAATCAGTTGCTTAGAATCGAGGAAGAACTGGGTTCTAGTGCCGTATATCCTGGTAAAGCAATATTGGGCTAGAAGCTAGGCTAACTATGATTTTATGTAGTATCTTTATATTACAATAAATCATAATATGTCTTCCAAGAAATCAAAAAAAACTAAGAAATCAACTTCCAATTGGAGTGGACTCTTGGTCAATAAATACTTCCTTGCCTTGATGGCATTTCTAGTGTGGGTATGTTTTTTTGACAACCATAATCTACTAGAGCAGCGTAAGATGAGTGCTGCCATTGATAAATTAGAGGGTCAGATAGAAGGATATGAAGGGAAGCTGGAAAATATTATTCAAGAAGAGAAAGATTTAGCCGATAATATTGAGAAATTGGCTAGAGAGAAGTATAAATTTGGAGCTCCTAACGAGGATATTTTTATAATCGAACCTAAAAAAGAAAATTAACCTATGAGTGTTCTAGTAGATAAACATTCTAACATTATAGTTCAGGGATTTACCGGTAAGGAAGGATCTTTCCATGCTGGTCAGATGATTGAATACGGATCTAATGTAGTCGGTGGTGTAACACCAGGAAAAGGAGGACAGGAGCACCTAGGTAAGCCTGTTTTTAATACTGTAAAAGAAGCAGTAGATAAGGTAAATGCTGATGTAACCATCATCTTTGTACCACCTAAGTTTGCCTCTGATGCAATCATGGAAGCTGCAGAAGCAGGAATCAGAGTAATCATCTGTATCACAGAAGGTATACCTGTTCAGGACATGGTAAAAGTAAGAGCCTATCTAAATAAGTTCTACGGAACTACACTCATCGGACCTAACTGTCCAGGAGTAATCACTCCGGGTGAGGCCAAGGTAGGAATCATGCCAGGCTTTGTATTTAACAAAGGAAAAATCGGAATCGTATCTAAGTCAGGTACTCTAACCTATGAGGCTGCTGATCAGGTAGTAAAAGCAGGATTAGGGATTTCTACAGCAATCGGTATAGGAGGTGATCCTATCATCGGTACTCCTACTAAGGAAGCCGTAGAGATGTTTATGAACGATCCAGACACAGAAGCTATCGTAATGATCGGTGAGATAGGAGGAAACTATGAGGCACTAGCCGCTAAGTACATAAAAGAAACTGGAAACAAAAAACCAGTAGTAGGATTTATCGCTGGTAAGACGGCTCCTAAAGGTAGAACCATGGGACATGCCGGTGCGATAATCGGAGGAGAGGATGATACGGCTGAGGCCAAAATGAGAATCCTCAGAGAAAACGGAATCCACGTAGTAGAATCTCCAGCGGAGATAGGATCTACGTTGCTGAAGGTATTAGGCAAATAAATGAGCTTTTGTTTTTGTTTTCAAAATCATTAGCCGAATTTATTCTGAGCGAAGTCGAAGAATCTCATAATAGAATATAAACTTAAATCTTTAAGCCTCTAGCATTTTATGTTAGGGGCTTTTT
>CAZDWO010000016.1:57301-63297 GCA_964509175.1 uncultured Saprospiraceae bacterium | reverse complement strand
CATTGGTCTACCTGGCTTTGAATATATGTTCGTTATTCCATTGCTTGCACACCATTGGCGATACTCTTTTGATGTATATTCTGGGCCATTATCTGTTCGTATGTATTTTGGCTTTCCATAATACTCAACTAATTCTGCTAAATGTCTTGTTACTCGTTGTGATGGAAAACTTACACTTCCCACACTTAGTAAACATTCTCTATTATTGTCGTCAATCACGTTTAATACTCTAAATGGACGTCCATCTGATAACGTATCACTCATAAAGTCCATGCTCCATACTTCGTTTACCGTAACGGGTTGCTGCAAGGGTTTACGAAGCTCTTCTGGTATTCGCTTTCTCTTCTTTGGCCGCTTTACTAGCCCTTGTTCTCTATAAACTCGTAGCATGCGATTCCAGCCCCATGTATAGCCTTCTCGTCTAGTTCGATAGTAGTATTCCTCAAAACCTCTATTTGGTAGCTTCTCTACGAGCTCCTCATATTTCTTTATAATACTGCTATCATCAATTATACTCTTGTAGTAAAAACTTGATCGACTCCAATTTAGAAGATTACATATCCTCCCTTTTCCTATCGAATGTTGTTTTGACTTCTGAGTTATAATTGTTCTTCTTACGGAAGGCTTTACCACTTTTTTGCCAATATCTCTTTTGCAACTTTTAAATCTAAGGACACATCGGCAAACATGCTTTTGAGCTTCCTATTCTCCGCTTCTAACTCTTTTAATCGCTTCATGTGGCTAACTTCCATCCCGCCATACTTCTTTCGCCAATTATAAAATGTACCCTTATTGATACCTAGTTCCCGGCTGATCTCTTCTACTGTGCGACCAGACTCGTTTTGTTTTAAGGCCTTTATTATTTGGCTCTCTGTGAATTTACTTTTCTTCATTACAGTTTAAATTTAGTTCATTTTTAAACTGTCTTAGTTTTCCCAAAGGCTACAATAACACTAGCATTATTCACGACTGGTGTTTTACACTCACAAACAATAGAAATGGATAAGGATATAAAGAAAAAAGATAGAAAAGAAAGGTCTCCTGAAAAAAGAGCTGATCGCATGACCAAAAAGAATGACTGAGAATTTAAGTCTATCTGGCCAACAAGCAAAAAAAATGCGTACTCTACAATTAGAATTTGCAGAAGCAGACAAAGCTGAACGGGAAGCTAGGGAAGCTAGGAAAGCTAAGAAAGAACAAAGAGAAGCTAAAATGAAAGCTTTACTTACTGATGAGCAAATAACGAAGTTCGACGAAATGAAAGCAGAAAGAAAGGAGAAGCGTAAAGGACGCAAGGGTAAAAGAGGACATAAGCGTAAAGGACACAAAAAGAATAGTCCTGATGATTCAAAAGAGAATTAAGAATAGGATTTAAACAGACTAATAAGGTCACTCGATTTACAATATTGAGTGGCTTTTTTCTTTTTGCTCTAATAAACCACACAAACATTCTTAGGCTCTGTAAAAAACCGTAATGCTTCAAAGCCTCCTTCTCTACCAACTCCAGAGCTCTTTACTCCTCCAAAGGGAGTTCTTAAATCTCTAAGTAGCCAAGTATTTACCCAGACGATGCCAGCATGTATTTCTTTAGAGAGACGATGAGTACGAGCTAGGTTAGAAGTCCAGAGTGTAGCGGATAAACCGTAGTTGGTTCCATTTGCATATTCTAGGGCTTCTTCTTCATTGTCGAAGGGCATGATGGTTACCACGGGACCAAAAATCTCCTCTTGGTTAGTGCGGCAATTGTGAGGGAGACCTTCTATGATTGTGGGAGCAATGTAATAGCCATCTTCATAGCCTTCTGGATGTACAGCATGACCACCAGCTAGGATGGCTCCACCCTCTTCCTTGGCGATGTCTATGTGTTTTAATATTTTCTCATAGTGCGGTTTAGAAACGATGGCTCCTAAATCTACCTTTCCACTCGGATGACCTACAGTCAGTGTCTTAGTTTTTTCTACGAAGTCATTTTTGAATTTCTCATAGATAGGTCGCTCTACCAATATTCTTGAGCCACATAAACAGATTTGTCCTTGATTAGAAAATGACGAACGTACAGTAGTATGTAGCATCTTATCATAATCGCAATCTGCAAAAATGATATTTGGATTTTTACCTCCCATTTCCAAGGATAGCTTTTTAAACATTGGTGCAGCGACCTTTGTTATTTCTGCTCCTACCCTAGTACTTCCTGTAAATGAGATGGCTTTTATCTTAGGATGCTTGGTCATTTCTGCTCCTACTTTTATTCCATCGCCATGTATGATATTGAGAACTCCAGGTGGCAGTCCAGCATCTATGCATATTTGAGAAAGTAGGAAAGCTGTCATCGGAGTTACTTCAGATGGTTTTGCGATTACTGTATTTCCAGCAGCAAGAGCAGGTGCTATTTTCCACGTAAAAAGATAAAGTGGTAGATTCCATGGTGATATGGTTCCGACCACTCCTAGCGGTTGTCTAATTGTATAATTTATAGCATTGCTCATTTCATGAGCCTCAGTAGAAAACTGAGTAATCGCCTGAGCAAAAAATCTCATGTTACTGGATGCTCTCGGAATGTCTACTTTTTTTGCCAACCATATAGGTTTACCATTGTCTAATGATTCAGCCTCTGCCAAAGTATCTAAATTCTCCTCTATTAGATCAGCTATTTTGGTAATTACTCTTGAACGTTCTTGTATCGAAGTAGCCGACCAAGAAGGGAAAGCTTTTTCCGCAGCTTCAATTGCGACTTCTAAATCTTTTGAATTGGAATCTGGAACTTGTGCATATATTTTTCCTGTAGAAGGATCATAAAGATCTATATAGCCACCATCTTGAGGACTCGTTATCTTACCACCTATATAATTGCTGATACTTTTCATTTAGGAATTTTCTAGTTCTTTTGAGATTTTAATATATCCAAGGCTACGTCTACTATCATGTCTTCTTGTCCACCTACCATTTTTCTTTTACCCAATTCATTAAGTATGGTACGAGTGTCGAGGCCGTACTTTTTTGCAGCCCTTTCAAAGTGCAATAGAAAACTAGAATAAACACCTGCATAACCCAGCGACAAAGTTTCTCTATCTACTTGTACCGGTCTTGTTTGCAATGGACGGATAACATCATCTGCTAGGTCCATGAGTTGAAATAAATCTGAATTGGTCTCTTTACCCATTCTATTGAGATAAGCAATCAGCACTTCTAGTGGACAGTTCCCTGCTCCAGCACCCATGCCCGCTAGCGAAGCATCTAATCTAGTAGCTCCTTCCTCCATAGCAACTATCGTATTTGCCACTCCAAGGGATAAATTATGATGACAATGAATGCCGATTTCGGTTTCTGGTTTTAAAACATCCTTAAAAGCTTTTATTCTATCTCTTACACCGTCCATTAATAATGCACCTGCAGAATCAGTTACATATACACAATGTGCTCCATAGTCTTCCATAAGTTTAGCTTGTGTTGCTAGACTTGACGGTTCATTCATATGAGCCATCATAAGGAAACCCGAGACATCCATATCCATCTTACGTGCTGCTTCTATATGCTGAGCAGAAATATCAGCTTCAGTAGAATGAGTTGCAACACGTACAGATTCCACACCTAAATCTCTTGCTCGCTTTAAATCTTCAATAGTTCCTATACCTGGAATAAGAAGTGTAGTCAACTTTGCATGATCTAAATGTTCCGCTACTCCTTCTAACCATTCCCAGTCTGTATGTGCTCCGAAGCCATAATTAAAACTTCCTCCTGTCAGCCCATCACCATGGGCAATTTCAATGGCATCCACTTTGGCCTTATCGAGAGCTATGGCAATATCTTTTATTTGTTGCTTTCCATATTGATGTTGTATCGGATGCATTCCGTCTCGAAGGGTTACGTCTTGGATGTAGAGTTTTTTCATTTTAGTTAAATTCAAGTATTCAGTCATTTATCAAGTTCAAATTCAAATTCAAATGTCAAACGCAAATTCAATTATGTTACTTGTACCTTTACCTATAATCATTAATGGTTCTGATAATTCTTTCTAATAGTTGATAAGATTGCTATCAATTCTTCACATTCTATCAAAAGATTATCTCTTTGCTTTATGTCTCCATAATTTATATACTTTAATATTTTTATAGCCACTCTTGACTCCTTCAATTCCTTTATTGATATGCTCAATTTGTGAATCTTGTCTTTTGTAGAATCAGCCCCTTGGGCTTCCCCATAATTTAATGCCGAACTAGTGGCTGACCTTGTTAACTGATTTGATGAATTAGCTCCTGCATTGTCCATTTTTATATTATTCAATAACAGAATTACGTCCCCAGAAAACGCCACTAGTCTATTTTCTAAATCATATATTTTCTTCATTCTTTACAATATAGTTATTCTAGATTACAACACTTACACCTAATGTTCCATCCACACTTGCCTATTGAATTTGAACTTGACATTTGAATTTGAGTTTGAATTGCACTTGAACTTCCTAAGCATCTGCCATCCTCTCCCCAGTCGCCAAAGCAGCACTAGTCATAATATCCAAGTTTCCAGCATACTCCGGCAGATAATGACCTGCTCCTTTGACTTTTAAAAAGACAGAAGTTTTCAATCCATGACGATGACCTAGTCCTTCAATAAAAACTGGTTTGTCCTCCGGTATATCATCGAATTGCACTTCTTGATGCAGGGTATAGCCTGGAACATATTTCTGAACCTCAGTTACCATTTCTTGTATGCTTGTTCTTATTGCTCGTCTATCAGCCTGCTCACTCAAGGTGAATATCGTATCTCTCATAACTACTGATGGCTCGGCTGGATTTAAGATAATAAGTGCTTTCCCTTTGTCTGCTCCTCCTACTTTTTCTATGGCATGAGCTGTCGTTTCTGTAAATTCATCTATGTTGGCTCTGGTTCCAGGTCCAGCTGATTTACTGGCTATGGAAGCTATAATCTCACCGTAATGCACATGTGCCACTCTACTTACTGCAGCGACTATAGGTATAGTAGCTTGTCCACCGCAGGTTACCATGTTTACATTTCGTTCATTTAGATTAATGTCGAAGTTTACTGGTGGCACTAAAAAAGGACCTACCGCAGCTGGTGTTAAGTCTATAATTCTTTTGTCAGCATATTTTTCCACAATTCCCCAATTGTAGTGATGTGCCTTTGCCGAGGTAGCATCGAAAATGATTTTTATGTCATTCCAAATATCCATTTTCTCCAATCCAGCTAATCCCTCTGCAGTTATCGTATATCCCATTTTTTTGGCTCGAGCCAATCCATCAGACTCAGGATCTATTCCTACCATAGCAGCCATTTCCAAATGCTCTGCATTTCTTATCACCTTAATCATCAGATCAGTTCCTATATTTCCAGGACCTACGATTGCTATTTTTACCTTACTCATAAAAAGCTTTTTTACTTAAGTGGTTTATATGCAACTGCCTTTATCTCTATCAATAAATTAGGATGCGGAAGCTGATGAACTGCGACCGTTGTACGAGTAGGTCCAGTCTCGTGATTAAAGAAACTACCATAGACCTCGTTATATCCCTTAAAGTCATCCATATTTACCAGAAAGGTAGTCATGTCTATAAGGTGTGATTTATCTGCTCCAGCCTTTTCAAGCAGACCTATAATGTTATTTATTACTGCTTCAGTTTGTAGCTTTATATCTAAATTCCAACTACCATCAGAATCCTGAACGGCTCCAACATGAGTATTATCAGATCTACGGCTACTAGTACCTGATACATATATAAAATTCCCCACTCTTCTTACATGCGGATAATTACCTAGTGGCTGAGCCTTATCTTTTATTACTATTCCCGACATACTTATTATTCTGTAAAATTTACACTTAGACTTCCCGCCCCCTCTATCTGCACATGATACTCATCACCTGCAAGGACATTTACCATAGGACCTAGAGCACCTGTTAGAATTAAATCTCCTTCTTTTAAAGGACTCCCCATTTGACTCATCTTGTTAGCCAGCCAGAGAGCGGCATTTATTGGCGAACC
>CAZDWO010000016.1:0-57201 GCA_964509175.1 uncultured Saprospiraceae bacterium | reverse complement strand
TCCCCATTTGACTCATCTTGTTAGCCAGCCAGAGAGCGGCATTTATTGGCGAACCGAGACAGTTTTTTCCTACTCCCTCCGAAACACTTTTACCCTTATTGGTCATAACCATCTTGCAGTTAATCAAATCTACCTTGGATAATTTTACTGGTTGATGTCCGATGACCCAGTGACTAGCTGAAGCATTATCGGCAATGGTATCTGTTATTTTAATGTCCCAATTCTTGATACGACTTCCTACGATCTCGATAGATGGCAACACATATTCTATTGCACTAATTATATCTACAGAACTCAAATCCGCTCTATCCAAATCACGATTCAGTACAAAAGCCAACTCTGCTTCTGCTTTGGGTTGCATAAGTTTAGAAACAGAAATTTCTCCTCCATTGGCAATCTCAGTGTCCTGCCATAATTTTCCGAAGTCTGGCTGATCCACTCCCAGTTGTTTCTGGATTACAGGAGCAGTTAGCCCTATTTTACTTCCTACTATTCTTGCTCCTTCATTTAAGCGTAGCTTAGAGTTAATTTCCTGTACTGCATAGGCTGCTGCCAAATCTGTAGTACCTATAAGATCTCTTACCGGCTCACATTCTACCCCACTTATAGCAGCTTCTCTCAATCTTGCTGCAGCTTCTAATATATTCTTATCCATAATTATCTATAATTATTCATTCTCTCCCATTTCGCTTAAGCGAAATAATACCGGTTTACTCGGACTAGCATCTAGTTTAATGGGAGCTACTTGTATATTCAACAAATACATGCCATCTTCTACTTCGTTTGGCACATATATAAGCTCCGTTATTGTACAATCTTTACGACTAGAATCGATGGCCTTATGATCCTTAACATTCCAGAATATATGATGAGAAGCAAGTTTACCCTTATCCTCTTCTCGATCCACAGATGGCAAATCTATCAGCAAATGCTTTACTCCCTTTTTCACCAGAAAGCTCATTGCCTTTTTATCGAGATAAGGAGGATTTGACCCAGAATAATCCTTGGTCAATTTATACTTGTAATTTGGTCGAGTACGTATTATGATTGCCTCTGTCAGTTTTGCAGGACAGGCTTCTTTTAAGTTCTTCAAGGTGATAATCTTATCCTCTCCTTTTGCCTTGAGCGATACACTTATGAGCCTAGCCATCATATGATGCTTTTTAAGACTATCATTTATACACTCTTGCTTCTTGGTTATATGTCCTAGACACTCAGTATGCGTCCCGTTACCATGAGGATTCAACTCTACATCGTAAAAGTTTACAGGTGCTCCTTTTTTTACTGACCCCACAAAATCACCAGCTACATAAGGCTGCTTCTTAAAATCAGTAGCATAGAAACATTTTACATTTCCGAGTGGTATAGAAATATCTATGGGTTTAGATAAATCACAAGTGTACTCTATATCATTATAGTTGGTCTGTATAATCATTAACTTATTTTCATTAGTTGCTCATGATAGTAATCTAGTGGCCTCTGCTCATAATCGGCTCTACTGCATAACTCTAATAAAAGTTTATCCTGCAACCTTCCTTTTTTCATAGCCTCCTCGTAAGACAGCTGTGGCCTAAAAGTTACAAGAGAGTACTTAGAATAGTAATCTGGAAACTTTTGCTCGAGTTGCATTTCTATTTTACGCTTCCGTTTAAAATTCTGATCATTTACATGATCTCTCATCTCCGTAAAATTATCAATGGCCAGATCTGCGATTGCATCAGCATTTGGCTGTCTGAAATCCTGAAATTTAGAAAATAGTGTCTGCCAATCATCTCCATGCACTTGAAGTAGATCATCAAAGACTCTGACATCTTCGAGAGAAGAATTCATCCCTTGTCCATAAAACGGGACGATGGCATGTGAAGCATCTCCCATTATGAGAGTTTTGCCGTAGGCCTGCCATGGATAACATTTAATAGTACCTAGCGTTCCCGTGGGATTTTCAAAATACTCTGTGGTAAGATGAGGAATATATGGGAGCAAACTCGGATAATATTTTTCAAAAAATCCGACTACCTTTTCTGGTGAATTGAGAGTATTAAACCCTGCCTCACCTTCATAAGGATGAAACATAGTAAGGGTAAAACTTCCATCTAGATTGGGCAGAGCGATTACCATAAAACTACCGTTGGGCCATATGTGTAATACTTCCTTTTCTATTTTCCAATCTCCATTATCTCCAGGAAGTATACTTAGTTCTTTATATCCATGTCTTAAAAAGTCCTGCTCATAATTAAATAGCAGACGAGTGGTATGACCCATCATAGATCGACGAACTGCAGATCCGGCACCATCTGTTCCGATTACTACACTTCCTTCATCCGAGTGAAAATTTCCTTCCTTGTCTTGATATTTTATTTTTGCATTTTCTAGGTCTACTTCTCTAACCTTACAATTAAATCGTAATTCTACATTTGGGTAAGCCTCTGTTGCATCAAGCAATATTTTATTTAAACCTGGTCTAGAAACGGAGTTTATATAATCTTCGGCTCGACCGCTATAAGGAGATTTAAAAGACTCGCCACCTCGAGGGTGTATCATACGAGCTCGCATGGGAATACAATCCTTCTGCACTTCCTCTCTCAATCCTACCCTATCGAGTGCCATCAATCCACGAGCAGATAAAGCAAGATTTATAGAACGACCAGCATCCATTTCCTCCTTACGCATGTCCCACAGCTTCTCGTAAACTACCACTCTAAAACCTCGCTGAGCCAAGGTCACCGCCAGCAAAGATCCACAAAGACCTGCTCCTACTATTATAATCTTGGACTTAGTATCTGTCATAAACTATTACTCTTTTTTATCTATCTATACTTCTTGTTTTTGAAATATTTCCAGTTCACTTTTAAGAATGGAATAGAAATTATAAACATCCTCAAAGGAATTATACATCGGCACAGGAGCTACTCTTATCACATCAGGTTCTCTCCAGTCTGCCATTACTCCTCGATCTATAATTGCATCAAATAATTTTCTATCTGCATTTTTTACCTGAATGGATAACTGAGATCCACGATGAGCTGGGTCAGAAGGAGTAACAATATTTATCAAATCCTCTCCCAAAGACTTTACAAGGAATTCTAAATAACCCGTAAGTAATACTGCCTTCTTACGCAGTCTATCCATTCCTGCCTCTTCAAATATTTTAAGAGAAGCCCAGACACCTGCCATTGCCAATATCGGAGGATTACTCAACTGCCATGCCTCTGCAGAAGGAATCGGATCAAAAGCATCTCTCATTTTAAAACGAGTCTCCTTATTATGTCCCCACCATCCTTCTAGCCTAGGGATATCTTTATTCTCTAAATGTCTCTCATGTACAAAAACTCCACCCATACCTCCAGGACCAGCATTTAGATATTTATAATTACACCAGACAGCAAAATCACAACCATTGTCATGCAAATTTAACGGCACATTCCCAGCACCGTGAGCACAATCAAATCCTACCATACTACCCTGAGCATGACCCCAAGCAGATATTTTTTTTATGTCAAAATACTGACCAGTATAATAATTTGTATTTCCCAATAAAATTAAAGCTAGATTCTCTCCATGCTCTTCGATGGTTGCTTTTATATCTTCTTCTCTTAGAATAACCTCTCCTTCTCTTGCCTTTAGTTGAATCAGACACTCTGATGGATTATAGCCATGCAATCTTATCTGTGACTCAGCAGCATACTTGTCTGATGGAAAGGCATCAGCCTCAATAATTATTTTATTGCGAGATGCATTAGGTCGATAAAAAGAAATCATCATGAAATGAAGATTTGCGGTAAGTGTATTCATTACGACTACTTCCTTTGTTTGTGCTCCGACTACCTTTGCCATTGCCTCTGTCAGAAACTCATGATAAGGCATCCATGGGTTCTCTGCATGGAAATGTCCTTCTACTCCTAGGTTCTTCCAATCTTCTAATTCTTGTTTCAAAGCATCAGCCGTAGACTTCGGCTGCAAGCCTAGAGAATTTCCACATAAATACACATATGGTTCTCCGTTCTTTTGAGTAGGTAGATGGAAATAAGATCTAAACTTTCTAAGCTCATCTTGCTCATCCATCTTTTTGGCGTATGCCAAATCATTTATATAATTAACTTCCATAAAATTTTCCTAAACTAAGACCTTACCTTTATTTACTCTGTCCATAAATTTTCTATCATCTCCTCCACATAACCATCTCACCACATTCTGATGCCAGATTTGCTCATGTTGCTTTTCATCAATAACACCTTCTTCTACAGCTAGATCTAATAACTTTCCTGGATAGGAAGACTGAGCCTCACTTTCCATCTCCCCTAAAGGATATGGATCGTCTAAGCCCATTATTATCTGATCGGTTCCTTTCTGCCTCCTTACCATTAAGTCCAAAGAAAAGGTATCGTGGACCAGAGTATCGAAAAAGATATTAGGGTGTCCGATGGCTTTACGAGGTCTATGCATTCCCTCAAATAAATCTGGACGACCGTCAAAGCCTTGAGTTCTTCTACCTATGTTTAAATGATTAAGTTGTCCTCCATGTGCAAAACAGACTCTGATATCTGGATACTTCTCATACAGTCCTTTTAGCGTATAAAAATGGTAGGCATCAGCACACTGAGCTATCATCCAGATTAGATGAAATCTCCATGCCGTGTTTTCCAATTTAATAAACTTCTCTCCATCATAGGGATGTATCTCTACGGCGAGTTTGTACTTGTTTGCCAGTTCAAAAATGGGAGCTGTTTCTTTATCGAAGATTCCTCTCCAGTTACCTACAGAATCCATATAGTGTGTAGGCAGACATAAAACCTGCAGACCCAGTTCCTCAACACATCGTTCTATCTCCCAGCAAGCTCCATCTATAAATCCTGCATGCACTACGAAGCCACAGGTAAACTTAGTCGGATAGTCATGCTGAACCTTTGCATTGAAATCATTTTGAAATCTCAAAGCGTATTTCATGTCACTTATTCTCAATCCGTTACCGTATAACTGAGACAGATTTAAAACCACAGCATGGTCTATCTTATTATGGCTCATCCACTCTAGTTTCTCATCCAAGAAAAAACTAGAATCCGTAACCGGTCGTTTCCAGTTTTTCTGCAACATATACTCTCTATCCTCATCTATCCAGAAGATTTCTTTTTCCTTTAAATAGGCAGGGATCTGTTCTGGATATGGAAGCAGATGTGAGTGACCGTTTATACGCATGGCTGTAATATTATCAGTGAATAAATCAATTTATTCTTCTTCCTTTTTTACTGGAGCAAGCATTTCTGTACCACAAGAATCACAGGTTCGCAATTCTTCACTAGAATAATATTTATCAAAAATGACGGGCATGTCCTTTTCTATATTTACAAGTGTAAATGGCTCCTCGTGTAATTTGTTATTACAGTTTTCGCAAAACCAGGCTAGACCGTCGTCCATTCCTTCATCTCTTTTCTGCTCGATAACCAGACCGACTGTATTAGGTCCTCGCTGTGGCGAATGAGGAATATTAGGTGGTAGATAAAAAACCTCCCCTTCTTTTATATGTATGTCTCTAGGCTCACCATTTTCCATAACCTTAAGTACTATATCTCCTTCTACCTGATAGAAAAACTCGGGTGTTTTATTTAGATGATAGTCTTTTCTAGAATTGGGACCACCGACGACCATAACGATATAGTCTTCATTATAAATGGCTTTATTTCCTACTGGTGGCTTTAGAAGATGTCTGTTATCTTCTATCCATTTTTTAAAATTAATTGCTGGAGGTAGTGTAGACATAGTTGTAAAGTTTAATTTTTAGAAAAATACGTGTTCTTGCTTTATTACTTGGTATTAAAATGATAATTCAATTGCTCTCTGATATTACTAGGTAATATCGGCAAATCTGATCTAGGAATAAGTAAAGAAGAAATTCCATGGAAATCCTTAAAAATCTGATGCTTGCTTACTGTTCTAGATAGATAATCATGACCAGAAGATCCACCTGTCCCCATCTTATGTCCGATCATACCCAGGACCATCTGAGCATGTCTAAATCTCCATTTAGTTACCTCATTATCTATTTTCATAATTGAGGTTATAAACTGAAAAGGTAGATGTAGAATCGGTTCTTCTCTATAAAGATTTATAAACAGTGCAGCGACAGTGGCAGTATAAGACAATCGCTTTTTTCCCTCAGCCACCATATCATTATGTGCCTGTTCATTAAGGATTGCTTTAAAGTAAGAGTCTGTGCTGCCTGCCATTTCCGTACGCATTGTTTTCTGCTTATCGGTGAGATACTCAGATTTATTAATGGCTTCTGTCTCTTTTTTTAGCATTGATTCCAAAGCTTCTCTATACTTATCCAGAAAATCAAAACCATCTAGCTTTAAAAATGGCGTACGCTCTAACCATGCATTTACCTTATCGAGTAAGGTTCCTTTGGCATAAATCCCATCTAAGGTTTTTTGCTGATCTTCTTCAAAAACAGAACTGTATTTTTGACCAAAGTAAGTCATTCGTTGCTCCTCAGGCAAACCCAATAAACACTCCATCTCTCTAAACTGAAAACTCTGAAATCCTGAAGCTGGAAATAAATAATTTCTAAAGTCTAAAAAATCTAATGGCGTCATGGATTCCATAATTCCTATCTGCTTAACCATCAGTTCTAAAATTTCCTGCACACGGTTAAGCCTACCTATCGCCACTGATAAACTAGATTCTATAATCTCATTGTCCTCAAAAAATTCTATTACAGATCTGAGTTCGTGATTTATTTGTTTAAACCATAGTTCGTATACCTGATGAACGATTATAAAAAGCATCTCTTCATGAGCTGGAGTTCCGAGCTCTGCACTTCTTAGTTTCTGAGCTTTAAGTAACTCATCTATCTGCAAATAATTTTGATAATGTATCGTAGTATATTTTCCTTCTCCTTTCATTTAATACTATGGTTTAAAAAATCCAATTTTATGTTTTATCGCTTCCGCACCTTTCTGTAAAGTAGCTACATAATCAGAAACTTTATTTTCCTCAAATCGATTTGCAGGTCCTGAAGCACTCAGACTGGCGACTACTTCATTGTTTTGATTAAAAATGGGAACTGCTAAACAAATTAGTCCTAGCTCGAATTCTTCTCTATCGAGTGCATAGCCTTGCTTCTTAATGAGGTTTAATTCTTTTATCAACTTATTACTATCCGTTATTGTGTTTTTGGTAAAAGATATTGCGGATTTATCGTGAAGGATAGAATCTATAATCTGCTGCTGAGTAGCAGAATCTAGATAAGCCATTAGGGTCTTCCCCAACGAAGTTGCATACGCTGGATTATAAGAACCGATGCGACTACTGAGTGTCAATCCTTGTGGACTTTCTACCTTATCTACATAAAAGACCTGCTGATTTTTAAGAACCGCAATATGTACCGTCTCCGTTATTTGTCTGGCTACTTCAACTAGCTCTGGATGGGTTTTATCTACAAAAGCAGATTTGAGCTCGACTCTCGAACCTAGTTCAAAAAGCTTTAAACCCAGACTGTATTTTTCCGAGCTCTGGTCCTTATAAAGAATTCCGAGTTTTCCCATATCGGATAGAAATCGATAGACCGTACTCTTATTGGATCCGATTTCAGTAGCTAGTTCCGTAACACCCCACTCTGGTTTCTGAGCAGTAAAGTACTCGAGCAGTGCAAAAGTTTTATGTACGGAACTTTTTAATTCTTTCATCTCGGATACTTAGGAGACATTTATTTTTACCGAACCTAAATTGTCAAACTGTGCTTCTATCTGATCTCCAGAATGTATGTACTGAGCTGCAGTTGCTGCACCTGCTAGGATGATACTTCCTGCCTCTATTTTCTGATTATATTTTACGGCCATTTTAGAAAGCTCTACCAGTGATTCTATAGGATTACCGAGAATAGCATTTGTGTTTCCGGTATTTACTTCTTTGCCATTTACGAGAAACTTTATTCCTAAATCATCTACTCTTGTTTTTGGATCCATCCATCTACCCACAACGTATCCTGAAGAAGAGCAGTTATCCGCCACTACATCTTCTAAGGAAAATTTAAAATTCTCATACCTAGAATCTATGATTTCTATAGCTCCTGCAACTGCTTCGATATATTCTGGAACATCTTCTATACTTATGAGCTTATCAATATCCCATTTTAGTTTAAAAGCAATTTCTGGCTCGGCACGTGGATGTATAAACGTGTCTGCACTCAGAGCACCATTATAATAATACTGCATCCCATCTGTCAATCGACCCCAGATTATATCATGGACTCCCATCTGTTCCATTTTGGCTCGACTCGTAAATCCGAGCTTATAACCAGTCATAGACTCTCCTCTCTCTAGCCTTCTATTTATAGACAATTTCTGAATGTCATAGGCATCCTGTAAAGTGATGTCAGTTTCTAAACTTATCTGTGAAGTAGCTGCTGCCTTATGTGCTGCACTGTCCAACTGCTCTGCTATCTGCTCTAGGGATTGTTTCATATATTAAAACAATGTTTTGTTATTTAACTAAGGTAGGGAAATATGGGGAAAGTAGAATCGATATTTATTTTTTATTCTTTAAGATGTCTTGTGCAACTGATATAGAAAGGAAATTGTAAAGTATATTTAAGAATAGAACTATTATGAAATATATCACATTCATTTTTACGATAAGTTTTGGACTCTGCCTATCTACCGTAGAGTCCCAAGATAAAAGTGATTATACCTGGTTATTTAGTGGGGATGTGGACAGTTCTACTCCAGAGGTCGAAGGGAGCATTATAGATTTTACTAATGGAGTGAGAGATACGACAGCCTTCTATGCAGCCATAGAACTCGGTCCTACCAATGCAAGTATCTGTGATCGAGAGACAGGAAGATTGCTATTTTATTTTAATGGCTGTACGATCGTAGATAGTACACATCAGGTGATGCTTAATGGAGATGGAATCAATCCTGGTCCACTGCATGACAGCTGGTGTGGAGAAGGTTATGATTATCCTCTATTCAATAGTTCCATCATTTTAAATGACCCATCCACTGATCTGGGTTATTACGTAATTCATACTATAAGAGATCCAGATCATGGCGATGAATATGGAGTTTTTTATAGCTATGTAGACATGAATGGAAACAATGGATTGGGGGAAGTAACTGAAAAGAATAAACCTTTGATGGTGGATAAACTATTCTTAGGAAGTTATCTCACAGCTTGTCGTCGTGAGAATGGAGAAGATTGGTGGTTCATGCTATTAGAAAAAGAGACCAATAGATATTTATTTTTTCTAATAGATGATAATGGAGTTTCTTTTCATCATGATCAATTTATTGGTCCTCAATTTAATATAAATACTAGTTCATCTGGTCAGACAAGGTTTAGTCCAGACGGAAGCATCTATGCCTGGTATAACCCAAATGATGGTTTACATGTATTTGATTTTGATCGAGAATCTGGAATGATCTCTAATCATCGATCGATATCTGCTCCAGAATCAGAGACGATGGAGTTTACAGGCGATGTATGTATATCTCCTAATAATCGTTATGCCTATATCACTTCAGATCGTAGAATGCATCAGGTAGATCTATGGGCTTCTGATCTAGAGGAGAGTCTAGTAAAAATTGCAGACTGGGATGGATTCGGTGATCCGCTACCTGTAGGCTTTAATTCTTTATTACTCGGTCCGGATTGCAAGATGTACGTAGCGAGTGGAGCAGGAGTAAAGCATCTAGGAATAATTCATTATCCAGATAATCCTGGACTGGACTGTGATTTTAGACAGCATGATATGGAACTGCCCTGGCATAAAAACGTCGGTAGAGTACCTAACTATCCGCACTTCCGTATAGATGAGGATCAGCCCTGTGATGATTCCATAAGTAGTACGAGTGCTATATCCACGGTAGAAAAATCTACGATACAGGTATATCCTAATCCAGTGAGGGATGAGCTGTATTTTTCTTTTGGACAGGCTCTGAGAAGTAAGGGTGAGCTGAGGATTTATGATGCCATGGGTCGCTTACAACAGGTGGAGTATGTAGATCGCTTGATGATTTCTAAGCATATGGATGTGTCTGTGCTGAGTGAGGGGATTTATTATTATCAGCTCGTTGTGAGAGGTGAGTTATATGGTGGTGGGAGTTTTATGAAGATATAAGAGCAAACTCACCCCAAATTTGTCAAACCAAATTTGACCCTCTCTTGCAAGAGAGGGTTGCCTGTCGTATCTAATTCTCTTTTAAGAGAAGTAAGTTATTTAGCATTTAGCTATGGAAGCTCTTCAAGTACGAATTAATAAGTTAAGCTATGAAATATCCCCCTTCCGAGCATCCTTATAATTAGCCTCTCTTTTCTGAAAATTGGCCATGACAGATTCTATCTGATTGTGTTTTTTCATGATTTTATCTTGTAGGTCGGATTCTAGAAGGAGACCTTTTTCCGGGTCTAGATAAGGTGCATCATTTAGGAGTTTTTTTGCAGCTACTATTGCAGAAGGACTTTTACTTGTAATCTCCTGGGCGAGTTTATACGCTGCCTCATATGGCTCATCGGATAGATGTGTGGCAAAACCATATTCTACTGCCTTAGTACCAGAAAACACTCTATGTGTGTAGCTCAGTTCTTTTATAATATCAGCTCTTACAGAATGTCTCATTAGCTGAGTACCAGCCATGTCTGGGATGATACCCCACTTGAGTTCCATGATGCTGAGCTTAGTATCTGGAGTGATGTACTTTATATCTGCACCGAGCATAATCTGCAATCCTCCTCCGAATGCCACTCCATGTACAGCGGCAATTACAGGAACGGATAATTCTCTCCAGCACCAGACTACCTGTTGCCATCGATTAGCAATTCCATGGGTACGAGTGAGGAGTGATGAGGACATAACCTCACTATCAGCTTGCATAGACATGAGGTCTAGTCCTGCACAGAAGGCTTTGCCATTTCCCTTTAGAATCACCACTCTGACACTTGGGTTTTCTTCGATTTGCTGGGCTGCATCTATGATAGCATTGAACTGCTCAAGGTCGAGAGCATTCATTTTTTCTGGACGGTTAAAGCTTACTACTGCGATGTGGTCTTTTATATCTATTTCTACTCTGCTCATGTGTAATTTGATTTTGGCTTAAAGCCAAATGAATACTGCAATAATAAGCATGATTACAAATTTATTATGGCCATCTGCTTTTATGTCCTAAAATTTAATGCTTCAAATATTTTCTTAAATAACAAGCAAATGACCTTAAAACAGATTTTTTCCTTCCATTTTAATGGAAAATCGGGATGGGTTGAACAAGAAGCACTTAGGTACTTAATAAGCGATAATCCATATTTTATAACAAAAAGACCCTTCGGCTATGTCTTCCTGAGGTCAGACAGGCTCAGGGTCAATTCGACTAATAATTTTTAATCAAAATCAAAGTCTCATTGATTTAAGATATTCTTCTATCTTAGTTATCCCTTAGAAAAGTATATTCTAAAGAACCAATTTAAACCAAAAATTATGGTCTTTCTGGAGTTTGAAAAACCCTTAGAGAAGCTTTACGATCAGATACAAAAGATTAAACAAATCGAATCTGAAGGAGATATCGACGTCTCAGATAAGGTAAAAGAGCTAGAAAACAAGATAAAACAAGAGAAAAAGACGATTTACAATGACCTTACTGGATGGCAAAAAGTCCAGCTATCTCGTCATCCTCAGCGTCCTTACTCATTGTATTATATAAATCAAATCTGCAAGAAATTTGTAGAGTTGCATGGAGATCGCAACTTCGGAGATGATAAGGCCATCGTAGGTGGTGTCGGTCAGATCGGAGGACAATCTGTAGTTATAATCGGTCATCAGAAAGGTGTAAATACCAAAATGCGTCAGTATCGAAACTTCGGTATGGCAAATCCAGAGGGTTATAGAAAGGCTCTACGTCTTATGAAACTGGCAGAACGATTTAATTTCCCAGTTATAAATCTAATAGATACTCCAGGAGCATATCCAGGAATAGAAGCAGAAGAGAGAGGTCAGGGTGAAGCGATTGCTCGTAATATGTTTGAGATGTCTCAGTTACGTGTCCCGATTCTATGCTATGTAATCGGAGAAGGAGCATCTGGTGGTGCACTGGGAATCGGATTAGGAGATAAGATGTTTATGTTAGAGTTTACTTGGTTTTCTGTAATCTCTCCTGAGTCTTGCTCATCGATATTATGGAGATCATGGGATCATAAGCAGGAGGCTGCAGAACAGTTAAAGCTTACTGCGGAGCATATGTTGGAATTCGGAATAATAGATGGAATCGTAAAAGAGCCACTCGGTGGAGCTCATGCCGAACCAGAAAAAATGGCCAAACTACTCCGTACACATATAAAGAAAAACATAGAAGAGCAGATGGCTCTCACTCCTGATAAACGTATCAAGGAACGTGTAAAGAAATACTCAAAAATCGGCGAATTTACCATCGATAAATCACTAGTCATTGCATAGTTGTTTAATAAATGAGTAGCAGAAAATTTAAAGGAACTGGTGTAGCCATCATAACTCCGTTTAAAAATGGAGAAGTAGATTATCGAGCATTGACAAAAGTCGTTAATCATCTAATCAATGGGAAGGTAGACTATCTAGTTCCGCTAGGATCGAGTGGAGAATCAGCTATGCTGAGTAACGAGGAACAGAAAAAGATTCTAAAACATGTTATCAAGGTAAATAAGGGTCGTAAGCCTATAGTAGCTGGAAACTTCGGAGGAAAAAATACGGCTGAGCAGGTCGTCAAGATAAAATCCTACAATTTTAAAGGCATCGATGCCATACTCAGCTCCAGTCCGGAATACATAAAACCGAGTCAAGAAGGAATCTACAGACATTATATGGAGCTGGCAAATGCATCTCCTGTTCCGATTATCTTATACAACGTTCCTGGTCGAACCAAGTCAAATATGGAATGGGAAACGACAATAAGATTGGCCAAAGCCAGCAAAAAATTTGTGGGAATAAAAGAAGCCTCTGGTGATCTAATCCAGACTACCCAACTTTTAAAACATCGACCTAAAAGATTCTTAATCATTTCTGGAGACGATGAGGTAGTACTGCCTATGATTGCTCTCGGTGGTGATGGAGTGATTTCTGTAATCGGAAATGTACTACCGGGTAAGTTTTCTTCTATGATAAAGGCTGGTCTTAAAGGAGATTTGAAAACCGCCAGAGCACTCAATAATGAGGTTTACGACTTACACAAGTGGTTATATATCGAAGGGAATCCTGTCGGAATAAAGGCTGCTATGGAAGTGAAGGGATTATGTTCTAAGGAGGTAAGGCTTCCTTTATCTGAGATGTCTGAAGGTAATTATGCTGGGCTTAGGAAGTGTTTGTTGGGAATACTTCCGAGTGCATAAACTCACCCCGAAAGTTCTTCAAACTTTCGACCCTCTCTTAAAATAGAGGGTAAAAACTCTTGCTTCCAAAGTTGAATTATTTGTAAAAAGCTAACCCTTCTCTTATAAGAGGGTCAAACGCAGTTTGGGTCGAATGAGTTTAAAAAACCAGAGTGAGTTAAAAACCTATATCCCCTTTATCCGAGCCGTAAGATCCTTCATCATCTGCTCTTCAGAGCCTGGTGGCGGACCACCCTGTTCTTCTAGCATTTTGTAATAGCCATCTGCCCCTTTTTCGATAACAAATCGGAAAATAAAATCATCCTCCTCATAGGTCTCTCCTCTAAAGGTGCCGAATCGCATATCATTAAACTGCAGTCTTCCATCCTTACGTCTCAGAACTGTATAGTAGTTGTCAGAGAACCACTTGAGTGTATTGATGGTATGATCGTCAGGGCGAGCATCTGCGATAAGCTTATGATTTTTAGGAACTGCGTTTAGTTTAAAAGTGGGTTCCTTATCTAGCATCGAGTAGAGTCCTTGATAATACATGGAATCTGACTCGGCGGTTCCTGACCAGAGTATATTATTAAGTATAGAAGGACTGGTGGTAAATCGAGTGTAGTCTACTTCCATCTTGTCTAAGGTATCAGTCATAATCTGATTAGTCGCAGACTTATTGAATAGCGTCCATATCATGTATAAACTACTGAGTCCTATACCTGTCCAATTTAAAATTTGACGTTTTCTATCAGATCTATAAAATAAAGAAGCTGATATCAGTCCAATCAAAAACAAACCTGTATAGGCAGGATCTGCCACTGAGATATTACTTATCGCCGCTCTATAGTTGCTAAATGGAGCAAGCAGCTGTGTACCATACTGCGTAAAAGAATCTAGAATCGGATGGGTAATCAGAGCCAGCAACCACAGCCATCTCCACTCTCCTATCGACGGTCGCTCATAATCATCCTTGTTTACTATTAAGTCCTGATATATTCTATATAGCCCAAAGCCCAAAACTCCTAATGAAATAACAACTCCTACAATAGATTTACTCGCTATATAAACGACCCCCGTCATGGCAGCCATTATAAATACATAAAATCCAGCTCCTACGGTAAACTCCGCCCGATGTTTCTTTTTCCAGCTATAGAGTCGATCTGTGAGAAAAGCCATGACAAAGGCTGCTATAATGGCAAAGAAAAAGGAATGAGAAATCCCTCTGTGGAATGCCAGTGCATCTACCTCATCCATCCATAGATTACCTATTACATCTAAGTCAGGAATCGTGCCTCCGAGAGCACCCCAGACCATCGCTCTGTTTCCTATTTTTTTGCCCAGCACAGCTTCTCCCATCGCTGCACCTAGCACAATCTGCGTAAGTGAATCCATTAATTAGATTTCCAATAGATGTAAAACTGTCTTACAAGCCGTTTGTTCAGCAGACTTTTTATTAAAATCTTCTGCTGTAGCTTTTTGAGTTCCATCTATGACCACACCGACGAGGAATCGGTCTCTTTTATCGAATTTGAATCGATTGATTAGTTTAAACTGCACTTCTTTTCCGTGTTTCTGTCCCCACTCGAGAAGCTTGCTTTTATAATTATCATCCTGCTGCTCTAGCTCGTGGATGTTTAGATATCTTCTTAAGATTTTATCTACGATGTATTTTTTGGACTTATCATAACCCATTTCTAAGTAAATCGCTCCGATCATTGCCTCAAATGCATTTCCCATCATCGCCTTACTCATCTTACCTTGAGAGTACTCCGAGAGGATTACATCGAGTCCCATGCTATCTGCGATGCTATTTAAGGTAGTACGTTTTACGATTTTGGACCTCATTTTGGTGAGGAAGCCTTCGTCTTTGTTTGGATATTTTGCGAATAAGTATTCAGCGACTATTGTCGAAAGCACAGCGTCACCTAGATATTCTAACCGCTCATTATTCTGATGATTCTTCTCAGAACTATTGTTCATCGATTTATGATAGAAAGCGGTTTTAAAGAGGGAAAGTCTATAAGGAGTAAACCCTAATATCTCGTGTAACCTCTGGGCCAGAGCCTTATCAGAGGAGAGATAATAATTAAGGTTTCTAATTATAGCTTTCAATCAGTAAATTTTTTGATAATCAAGCATGAGTTATGACCACCGAAGCCAAAGGTATTACTAAGAACTGTATCTACTTTTCGAGACTGAGCAGTCCCTAAAGTTAGATTAAGTTTAGGATCTATGTTTTCGTCATGGGTTTCATGATTAATCGTTGGTGGAATCATCTGCTCTTGTATAGCTACTATACCTGCGATACATTCTATAGCACCTGCGGCACCGAGTAGATGACCTGTCATAGACTTGGTCGAACTAATATTAAGATCATAGGCAGACTCACCGAATACTCCTTTAATTGCCTTGGTCTCTGCGATATCCCCTAGAGGTGTCGAGGTTCCATGTACATTTATATAATCTATGTCTTCTGGTTTTAAATTGGCATCAGCCAAAGCAAGCTTCATTACATTCATAGCTCCTAATCCTTCTGGATGCGGTGCTGTAATATGATGAGCATCAGCTGTCATACCTGAACCTACAACTTCTGCAATTATTGTAGCTCCTCTTTTCTGTGCATGTTCTAGAGATTCTAGAACCAGTGCTCCTGCTCCCTCTCCCAGTACAAAACCATCACGACCCGCGTCGAAAGGTCTAGAAGCAGTTTCTGGACTGTCATTACGTTCTGAGAGAGCTTTCATAGAAGAGAATCCTCCTACACTGGCCTTGGCCACAGAGGCTTCTGACCCTCCAGTTATCATCACATCTACTCTACCGAGTCGTATAGCATCATAGGCATTGCCTATGGCATGAGAGGCAGATGCACAGGCAGAAACTGTAGCATAGTTTACTCCTCTGAATCCATATTTTATAGAAATATGACCAGGGGCGATATCTGCGATCAGTTTAGGGATAAGAAAAGGGCTGTATTTTTTAGGACCAGTTCTGAGAGTTGCGGCTTCGATTTCTGATTCTATCGTTTCAAATCCTCCTATTCCACTTCCCCAGATTACTCCAGCTCTATCTAAGTCTATTTTTTCTAGATCCAGTCCACTCATCTGCATGGCTTCTTCAGTGGTTACCATAGCATATTGTGAGAATGGATCCATACGACGAGCTTCTCTCCTGTGCATAAAGTCTCCAGCCACAAAGCCTTTTACCTCTGCGGCAAACTTTGTTCTAAAGTGCTCAGTATCAAATCTGGTAATCGGTCCTGCTCCACTTTTGCCTGATAAAAGGCCCTGAGTATATTCCTTTATATTATTACCGATCGGCGTTAAAGCTCCTATTCCTGTTATTACTACTCTTTGCATATTCAAAATATTTTACAAAATATTAAAAAACGACCTGAATCTGAAACGAATGAGGTGGACAAAAAAAATCCACAAATGAAATAATCATCTGTGGATTAGAATTTTAATTTAAAACGAGCTTATGCTTTAGCTCCTTCTAAGTAAGTTATAGCCTGACCAACAGTCTGGATTGTCTCCGCTTGCTCGTCTGGAATGGAAAGATCAAACTCTTTCTCAAACTCCATGATAAGCTCCACAGTATCTAGAGAATCAGCCCCTAAATCATTTGTAAAACTCGCTTCAGCGGTTATTTCAGACTCATCGACTCCAAGCTTGTCAACGATTATTTTTTTTACTTTTTCTGCTATTTCAGACATAATAATTTTTTTTGATAAATGCGATGCAAAGAAACCTTTTTATCTCTTTAAAACCAATAATACAAATGGATTTTTTTGAAAGAAAAGACGCTGTGAACCGCAGAATAAAACAATTTCATTGCCCTGATGGACAATATTTACACTTACTACAAGTACAAAAAGAGGTATTAAGTTCCATCTCTTAACAATTAGTTGACTTTAAGTACTGTAGTAAGGCCATTAAAAGAACTACCTTTACTCGCTTATTTAATAAAAGATAAGGTATGGCAAAGAGAGATTTTTTTAATGGAGACCAGAAAACAAAGATAGTAGCAACCATAGGTCCTGCTAGTAGAGATAAGGAAACCATCATCGGTCTAGCCAAGGCTGGTGTAGATGTAGTACGTTTAAATTTCTCACACGGAACACATGCCGATCATAAAAAAGTAATAGACATAGTATTAGATATAAACTCTAAGTATGACGCTTCTATAGGACTACTTGCTGATCTACAAGGACCTAAGCTGAGGATAGGAAAGATGAAGAATGATGGAGTCATGCTCAAAAAAGGAGATAAAATCACCTTTGTAAATACAGAGTGTGTAGGTTCTAAGACCAAAGCCTACATGAGTTATAAGGACTTTGCAAAGGATGTAAAAGTCGGAGATAAGATACTGGTCGATGATGGCAAGCTGGTTTTTAAGGTACTAGAGTCCAATAAAAAAGACAGTGTAAAGCTCGAAACGGTATTCGGTGGTAAGCTCTCTTCTAATAAAGGAGTAAATCTTCCAGACACAAAAATCTCTAATCCTGCCATTACGGCCAAGGATTCAAAAGACCTCGCCTTTATCCTTACACAACCAGTAAACTGGATTGCTCTATCCTTTGTACAAACTGCAAAGGACATAAAGCTACTCAGACGCATCATCCAAGAAAAAAATCATCTAGCAAAGATTATCGCCAAAATAGAAAAACCTCAAGCTGTAAAGAATATCAAGAGTATCATCAATGCAACTGATGCTATAATGATTGCCAGAGGTGATCTCGGAGTAGAATATCCAATGGAAAAACTGCCGTCTGTACAGAAGGACATTATTAAAAGGTGTATCCAGAGAGGTAAACCGGTAATCGTAGCGACTCAGATGATGGAGAGTATGATGACCAACTCTTTACCTACAAGAGCAGAAATCACAGATGTGGCCAATGCTGTACTAGATGGAACAGATGCAGTAATGCTAAGTGGAGAAACCGCAATGGGTGCTCATCCTGTAAAGGTGGTAGAAGCCATGAATAAAATCATCTCAGAGGCAGAATCTGTATATAGTATCTCAGAAAAACGACCTAAACCAGATTCTAAGTCAGATACCTATCTATCTGATGTAATGTGTTTTAACTCGGCAAGAGTAGCAGAAAAAATAGGAGCCAAGGCGATTATCGGACTTACAGTATCAGGATATACAGCATTTAGAATATCTAGTTATAGAGTAAAGACTCCAGTGTTTATCTTTTCTACAGTACGACAGATAAGAGGTACGCTTAATCTCGTCTGGGGTGTAAGATGCTATCACTATGACAAGTTTACGACGACTGATGAGACGATAGATGACCTCTGCGATATCCTAAAATCTAAGAAGCATATTAAAAAAGGAGATGTGGTAATAAACACTGCATCTATGCCTATCCATAAGCGATTCAGGACCAATACGATGAAAATTACGGAGATAGAGTAATCTGCCCTTTACTCTCAGATTTGAACGAGGGCTAAATAACTCGTATTTTTAGTAGTCGATTTTGATTTTTTACCGTCTAAAGACTAGATGAAGTACTGTTTAAGTTTTATTTGTTTTTTGGCTCTAGCCAATGTAACTCTAGCACAAGAGAATACTACTTATTATACTGAGGATGAACTGGCTTCTCATGCCTCATTTATGGATGCCATGGTACAGAAATATCAGGGTAATAATACCAAGGCCATAGATCAGTTTAAGAAAATCCTTAAGGAAGATGCGACCAATCACTCTGTGGCTTTTGAGATTGCAAAATTGCATGTCGAGCAAAAAAATCTACCAGAAGCCATCAGATATGCTGAAAAAGCAGCAAGTCAGGACTCTAATAATAAATGGTACCTAAACCTACTGGCAAATGCTCATCTAGAAACTGGAGAATACGATAAAGCCATTCCATATCTCTCTGCACTTAAGAACAAAGATTCTGGCAATAGAGGTTACTACGAGGACCTAGCCTATAGCTATCTAAAAGAACAGCAAAGTGATAAGGCATTAATGGAACTCAATGCACTAGAAAAAATCATAGGCATCGACGAGTCCAATATCAAAAAGAAATTTGAGATTTACAAAGGAAAAGGAGATAAGGAAAATGCAGAAAAAGAATTGATAAAACTTAGCAACAGTGCTCCTCAGAATACAGATTATCTAAATAATCTAGCTCGCTTTTATAAAAACTCAGGACAGAACGATAAGAGCAAAGATGTTTATGCTAAGATTTTAAAAATCAATCCTGACGATACTCATGCAAATCTTGCAGTAGCTGCGGACTTAGGTCAAAATAATAATGCCAGTGCTTATCTTCTCTCTCTAAAAAATGTACTGGAAAATCCAGAAATCAGTGTAGATGCAAAGATTAAAGAATTACTGCCACATATCGAGGAGGTTAGCCAGTCTAGTGATTCTTCTTTAATAAGGTCTCTAGAAAATTCCTTAAAGTCCTTACGACTATCGCATCCTGAGTCTGCAAAGACCTACGCCATCAGTGGAGACTTCTATAATCGTCTGAAAAATGATGATAAGGCTCTCGGTTTCTATGAGCGTACATTAAGTATAAATGACAATATCTATACGGTCTGGGAACAAGTGTTTTTTGTTCTAAATGATAAGAAAGATTTTAAAGCTTTAAAGTCGAAAACAGAAGCAGCTATAGATTTATTTCCAAATCAAGCCTCTTCCTACATTATGCATGCAAGAGCACTTATCGAGCTCGGAGAAAAAGATGACGCAAAAGATTACCTATCTGAGGCTCGACTTATCGCAGGTCAAAATCCAGCATTCCTTAAACAAATAGAAGTCTTAATGAAAGACATCAAATAATCACATTTGAATATAAAGTACTCACACTTCCTAGTTTTAATACTCGCTGTTTTTCTGGTGTCTTCCTGTAAATCTAAAAAAGGACTTACTACCGACTACAAAGACAAGACGATTCTTACTGCCATAGAAAATCACAATATAGATTACGACTGGTTTACCGCTGTAGGAAAAATAAATATGAGCACTCCTGACCAAAGCATCGGTGCTAAGATCTATCTCCGGATGCAAAAAGATAGTGCAATATGGATGGTCGTAAAAAAACTAGGAATAGAAGTAGCTCGTGCTTTTATTACTCCTGAGGAGTTTACCATTATCTATAGATGGGAAAAAGTCTATGAGCAGGAATCTTTACAAACCCTGCTAGAATCTTTCAATGCAGATCTGAGCTTTACAGAACTCCAAGATTATCTCGCTGGTAATATTCCGAGTGTTGATAAAACTGATTTCCGTACTCGTAAGGTAGCTGAAGTTATTAATTGTGAAACTAAGCTCAGAGGTCTTAAAGCATTTTTAAAACTAGATGCTGAGACTCTTAGGTTAAACTCATTTGAGGTATTCAATCAGAAGAACGAATCTGTGAAAGGAGAGTATGAAAATCATCAGCAGGTAAACAATTTATTTCTACCTTTTAAGAGGACTTTCTTTATCCAAAGCATGGAATATGGAGACATGAAAGCCACCATGAATTTCTCCGAGTTACAAATCAACGAACCCAAGTCCATGAAATTTTCTATCCCTACACACTACGAAAAACTCAAATATTACCGACCTTTCTGATATGAGCGACAATTGGGATTTAGGAAAAAAGAAGAATCGTGGTGTAAAACGAGAAATAGAGCACTGCATTATAGTAGGTATCATACGTCGTGATCAGTCTACTGAGCAGGTTACGGAGTATCTCGATGAGCTGGAATTTCTAGCTCAGACCGCTGGTGCAGTAACTAAGAAAAGATTTACTCAGAAAATGGATCATCCTCATGTGAGAACCTTTGTAGGAAGCGGAAAGCTGGAGGAGATTATACAGTATGTAGAAACACATGAGGAAATCTCACTCATCATATTTGATGATGATCTTACTGGAAAGCAGACAAGTATTTTAGAGGAAGAGACTAAAGTCAAAATCGTAGATAGATCACAACTTATCCTAGATATTTTTGCCAATAGAGCTCAAACAGCACAGGCCAGAACTCAGGTAGAGCTGGCACAGATGCAATATTTACTACCTAGACTACGTGGATTATGGACTCACCTCGAGAGACAGCGAGGAGGTATCGGAATGAGAGGTCCTGGAGAGATGGAGATAGAAACGGATAGACGTATAGTAAGAGATAAAATAAGTCTGCTCAAAAAGAAACTCGCCAAAATAGATCAGCAAGCCAGAACCCAAAGAAAAAATCGTGGCGAACTAATAAGAGTAGCTCTTGTCGGATATACAAACGTAGGCAAGTCTACTTTGATGAATTCTCTAGCCAAGGCCGATGTGTTTGCAGAGAACAAACTCTTTGCAACTCTAGATACTAAGGTCAAGAAAATGGTCATGGGTTCCATGCCTTTTCTCCTTTCTGATACGGTAGGATTTATACGTAAACTTCCTCATCACCTAGTCGAGAGTTTTAAATCTACCCTCGACGAGGCCAAAGAAAGTGACATCATCGTACATGTTGTAGACATCGCTCATCCACAGTTTGAAGATCATGTAAAAACGGTAACACAAACCCTTAAAGACCTAGAGGCTTTAGAAAAGCCTACCATAATGGTTTTTAATAAAATAGATCTCTATAGAGAACGGAACTTTGATAAATATCTACCGGAAGAAGAAAAGGAAAACATCCTTTCTGAACTCAAAGAAAATATGCTGAACACCTACAATGTAGATAATGTATTTATCTCTGCAGTGACTAAAGAAAACTTTGAAGAACTGAGAGAGAAACTGAGGGTTATGATCGATGCACAGTATAATATCCGTTATCCTTATCAGACTAAGACATGGTAAGAGGAAGGTATTCATTTAAACCGCGACTCTTATTTTCTTCTGAGTATTCATCAATGCAGCGTTTTTATACTTTCTATTTATTGGATTCTTTAATTTATATGGTCGGTTAAATGCCTCTTGACTCAGTTTAAATCTTTCCGATAGTTTTCGAATCGTTTCTTTAGACAGTCCTGTTTGATAGTTAAGGATTTTTGATATTGTGCCTTTAGTCAAACTTAATATTTCTACCAAATCCTTAGCTTTCATTTTGTGCTCTTCCATCAAAGATTTTAGTAACTCAATGGGGTCAAGTTCAGGAGTTTGATAAAGCTCCTCGTCATACTTCTCAATTAATAGTGTCAATAATTCTATTTCGTCTTCATCCTTCTTTCTGTTTTTAAATACTAGTTCTTCAAGTATTTTACAGTACTTATCATATTGACGTTCGGATTTTACAATTTTGTATTTCATAACTTTTTCCATTAATATAAATTTATGGTGTATTGTAGGTCATCATTACAGAGTTCATCATACTTTGAATGAGTACCAATCCAATTGATAAATAGATGTATATATTTTACACCGAACTGGTACTTACAAATCATTCTATAATTGTTTCCACCAATATTAAAAACGACTCTATTAGAGCCTTTGCCGAGCAAGTCTGCAGAACCATAGGTTTGTTTTATGTCATTAGTATTTTCCCAATTGGCATTTTTAAGTTTATCTACCCAATGATCAAATGAACTTCTGCTTGTGGCATTTGCAATCTGGTATTTGGCAATTGTTTTCTTTTTAACCAGCCGGACTTTCATATTACAAAGGTAGACTAAAGTTTCAATATATGAAACTATTCAAATTTAACCTAAGATGATTTATTATAAAAGGGGATTTGGCGAAGCCTTATAACCTTGCCCTTTCTTAAACGACTTATGTTGTCTTTTTTGTAAAGGCTAAGTTTAGAATATTTTATCGTAATAGATTTTTTACTAGCATATTTATGCAAAACAAATATCTAAGTGTTGCTTTCGAGCAACATTTTAGTTACACTAAAAATAACCCATCTTATAGACTCCTAATTACTTTATTATTTAAACTATGTGGGAATAATTATAGATGCCTTATTTTCATCTTGTAGAAACTCAAGCATCTAAAATGAAAGTACTCATAGAATCAGACCGCATATTACTGAGAAAGGTCATGGAAAGTGACGTCGATGATTTCCATGAGTTAGATTCAGATCCAGAGGTGCATCGATATCTCGGAAATACTCCACATACGGAGAGAGCACAATCCGTAAAGACAGTTACTGATCTACTACAACAGTATAAAGACAACGGTATTGCAAGACTGGCAATCATAGATAAAAACACAAAGGAGTTTATCGGCTGGTCAGGACTGAAATTAGAAAAAGGGCTCAGACCTGATAGAGAATACATAGACATCGGATATCGCTTAAAGCGAAAACACTGGGGAAATGGATATGCTACTGAGGCTGCTAAGCTGAGTTTAAAATTGGGTTTTGAAGTACTGGGATATGAGGAGATTGGAGCGGCTGCTGAGGTAGAGCATATTGTTTCAAATCATATCCTTTCTAAGATAAGGATGACTCAGGGTGAGCCATTTTTGTATAAGGAGTTTACGCTTAACTGGTATACAATCTATAAAGCTTCTTACTTAAAACTATACCCTTAAATAAATGAAACTCTCCATCCCTACCCTTTCAAATAAGCTAGTCAGTATCTCAGCCATCCAAAAAGAAGATTTTGAAGAATTATATCAATCTGCTTCCGACCCAGAGATATGGGAAAATCATCCTTCGTATGACCGATATAAAAGAGAGGTTTTCCAATCGTATTTTGATGGAGCGATGGATTCTATCGGAGGTATCGTGATTAGAGAACAGGCTACTAATAAGATTATAGGAAGCTCTCGGTTTAATCAGATTCCTGATAGAGAGGATATAGTAGAAATAGGTTGGTCATTTTTGGCGAAAGCCTACTGGGGTGGAAAATATAATCGAGCTTTTAAATCGCTTATGATTGATTATGGACTTAAGCGATATACAGATATCCTATTCTATGTAGATGTTGATAATATCGTATCACAGAACGCCATGAACAAGCTGAGTGCTACCCGTTATGGACCAGAAGGTACTGAGCATCTACCGAGCAAAAAGCCGACACATCTTATCTATGTGATTAATAAGGATAACTGGAAATAGGTGAAGAATAGCCGCCTTACTTTTACCTAGAGTATCCATAAAAATCAACAGAATTAATTCTGAGCCTTTAGTAATTTTACACCATGGATATACTTAAGAAATATGCTCATCTGCTTATCTACTATTGTCTAGAGATAAAGTCTGGAGAAAAGCTTTATATAAAGACGAGTATGCTGGCAGAACCGCTAGTGAGAGAGGTCTATAGAGAGGCGATAAAGGCTGGAGCACATGTGGAGATTGATTTTTCTTTTAGAGAGAAAGGGAGAATATTTCTGGAGGAGGCTGCGGAGCATCAGTTAAAACACATCTCAGAATTCAATAAACTAGCGATAGAAGAGTTCGATGCATATCTAGTAATCAGAGCACCATATAATCTCAAGGAAACTAAAAACGTAGATCCTGAAAAACGCAAGATCGTCTCTCTGGCAAATCAACCGGTTTCTGAAACCTACTTTAGACGTACTGGTAACAAAGAGATGAAGAGGTCGCTGTGCCAGTTTCCTACATTGGCCTCAGCCCAGGAAGCCGACATGAGTCTGGAAGAGTATCAGGAGTTTGTGTTCAATGCCTGCCATCTATACGCTGATGACCCTAAAGCAGAGTGGCTCAAAATAAGAGCGTCTCAACAAAAGATAGTCGACTTTCTAAATACCAAGGATAAGATTAGATATAAGAATAAGAAGACTGATATCGAGTTTTCTGTAAAGAATAGAATCTGGATAAACTCTGATGGCCAAAGCAATATGCCTTCTGGCGAGGTATTTACTGGACCGATAGAGGATAGTGTAAATGGGACTGTGTTCTTTAACTACCCTGCCATATTTATGGGTAACGAGGTTTCTAATATTACGCTAGAGGTAGAAAACGGAAAGGTGATCAAGTGGCATGCAGAGAGAGGTCAAGGGATTATCGATAAGGTGATGGAGATGGATGGAGCTCAATTTTTTGGAGAAGTAGCCATCGGTACTAATTATAATATACAGCAGGCTACTAAGAACATCTTGTTTGATGAGAAGATAGGCGGTACGATACATATGGCAGTCGGACAGTCCTACAGTCAGACGGGTGGAAAAAATAAATCTGCCATCCACTGGGATATGATTACGGATATGAAAGATGGTGGAGAAATATATGCAGACGGAGAGAAGGTATATGAAAACGGAGAATTTATAATATTTTAAATATGAGCATTCCAGACTACGACCCTAAAAAAGACCGCATACCCTTAAAGGTTATACTTATAGCTGCAGCTTGTATGATAGCAGCTTGTCTACTGGCTCAGTTTATATTTAATCTCTTTGCTGGATAGCGGAGCTTATTTTACGGGCATAAAAAAAGGCTCGAACCTAAGAATATAGCTTCGAGCCTCAGAACAATATTAAGGAACAACTAAGCTGATATCACATCAGCATATAGGACCGGTTTTGGGTCTTCTAGTTTAAGGGTATATCTCATTACATCAAATGCTGTAATTACACCTTTGAGCTCATTCTTTAAATTTACAACTGGCAGGGTCTTAAATCGTTTATCCATAAACAACTCGGCGGCTGTTCTCACCTTATCCTTAGGAGCTATTTTTATAATCTTGGTATTCATGATTTTGGATATCTCATGTAAACTCTCTTCCTTTTGAGAATTTTCCCAGAGGTCATGAGTAGTTACCATACCTACTAGTTTCTTTCCCTCTACTACTGGCAATTGTGTTAGATTATTCTGAATCATAAGTTGATTCACCTCGGCTACAGTTTGTCCTGGATTTGCGACCACTGGGTCTGCGGACATTATTTTACGTACCTGTTCATTTAATAGCATAACATTTGTTTTTAATAGTGAAGAAATAGTTTCAATAAGGATTTCTACTATTCTAGCAATTCTAATCCTACTGGTCTTTTATTATAGTGTTCTGTTTTATATTTACTTATTTGGGTTTTTAATTTTACAATGGCTGCGTCTATGGCCATCGGATATTTATCAGCACTGGATTCTACAAAGATTTCTTTTCCCTTTAACCGTGCCTGCAACTTTATTTTTTTTCTAGCATGTTTTTTTGCTCTGAAATAAACGTTTATAGATTTAACAAATTCGTTTTGAATAAATAATTTCTGTAATGCCTCATGGGAATATGCTTCAAAATAATTAGCAGTTCCTACACTTCCTTTAACAACTTTAATATCCATCAATTCAATTTTAAATGAAAAAATATTTTTATTCTCAGGTTTAATAGCTTTCTTTCAAGCCACACTCTTAAATTACATTTTATTCTAATTAATACCAATTAAACAGACTATAATTCTTAATTGTTGTGCTTATGTGGTATTATCAACTCATATATTACACAACTGTGATACTATCTTCTAATTTTGCTTATGGAAGAAGAGAATCCTTTATATAAACAGGTGTTTTAACTAATCTGAAACAACGGAATGAATAAGCAATTCGTTTTTAAAACATAATGAGACACAAGTCTCATAAATACCATCATTATGACTAATCCTAAATATTCATTTTTATTCCTATTTTTTCTCATTGCAGTTGCCTGCGATGACGACCCTTCCCCAAGTGTTCCATCATGTGTAGATTTATCAGAACTCAATGATTTTGCAACTATCAGAGTACAAACTGTAGATGATACAGATCACTATTGGATTAATACTGGTGCTAATGAAGCAGATGGAGATGAATTTATAGTTTCCTCTTCTTGTGATACCTTATGTTTTTATGGAGGATGGGTAGATCCAGAGTGTGTCGAGGATTATGATATTAATGCTTGGGAGGTTGTATGGCCTTAGGGCTGGGGGTTTGGGACTAGAACTAGAACTAGGATTTGGATTTGGATTTGGAACTCACCCAAATTCTTTTAAGAGGGGTAGAAGGATTTGCTTCTTTTTTTTTAATTAAGGGAGCTATAGAACGAGTTATACTATTTCATGGGAAAAAGATTTCTCCGCTCCCTTTGGTCCGTCGAAATGACAAATAAGGAAGGGTTATTAATCAACTGGCAGATACCGCAACTCACTACAGTTTTGTTTAACCAGATATTTCCTGGCTACTCGCTGGATATCCTCTACCGTTATCCTATTGTATTCTACGCTTTGATTATTTATCAGATCTGCGTCTCCTAGATTTTCGAAGTAGGCAAGATTCATGGCTTTGTTTAGAATGGATACTTCTGAGTATGCTAGGCTGCTTTCTAGTTTATTTTTTAATTTCTGCAACTCTCGCTCTGAGACCCCTTGTTCTTTTATCTCTTCTACCTGCTCCCATAAAAAGCCTGCTGCTTGTTCTAGAGAATAGTCTGTCATCGGCTTGCCTTCTAATATAAAAAGTCCAGGATCTATAGAACCGGTTATATAGGCATCTACCGAACTGAATAGTTGTCGTTCTTTACATAGACGAATGTAGAATCTAGAGGATTTTCCATTGGCAAAAATATCTGATAGCAAATCACAGGCTGCGTAATCTGGGTCTAGTCTACCTGGCATGTGGAAACCCATATACAAAGATTTAAGAGGGACGTTATTTTTGACCTCTTTAAATCTATATTCTGATTGCTTTGCTTCTACAAGAATAGATTGTCTGCTCACTTCTCCGACGGGGATATCACTAAACCATTTATGAGATAATTCTTTGGCTCTAGCCAAAGTAATATTACCTGACAAAACGAGTATGGCATTATTAGGTCTATAGAAATTATAGAAAAATCGTTCTACATCTGGAAGCTGTGCCTCTTCTATATGCCTAGGTACCAGACCTATCGTCGGCCACTTGTAGCTATGATCTTTATAAGCAAGTGAGCTAAGGTGATGCCAGACATCTCCATAGGGTTTATTGAGACAGGTTTCCTTAAATTCTTCTAGGACCACTTTTTTCTGCACATCTAGAGATCGCTGAGAGAAGTCCAGCTGCTTCATGCGATCTGACTCTAACCATAGAATAGTTTCTATATTCTGTGCTGGTACAGTGTTATAATAGTTAGTGATGTCACTGTTTGTAAAGGCATTATTTTCTCCTCCTGCTAGCTGTATGGGATCATCAAAATCTGCAATATTCTTAGATCCCCCAAACATCAAATGCTCAAAAAGGTGAGCAAAACCGGTCATCTCAGGATCTTCATCTTTACTACCTACCTGATACAATATGTTTACTGCTACTAATGGCGAACTCACATCCTCATGCACTATAACCCGTAATCCATTATCTAGCTCAAACCTCTGGTAATCAATCATGTCGCAAAAATACGATTCTTAATTATTCAGGAATGATGAACTTTTTAAGAAGATTTTTACCCTCCTGATTCTGAAGTATAACAAGATAGGTACCCGACTGATAGTTAGTAAAATCTAGGTCTATCGATTGCACAGAGCTCCTCTTACTTTCTGTCAATTGTCCGAGAATGGAATAAACTGATATCTCTAAATCATCATTGGCTATATTTTTTATCCTCAGTTGCTGATTAGCCATATTATACCTCAGGTCTATATCGAGTTCCTGATTAATTTCTTCTGTACTGATAGAATTACATATCTCAAATTCAGAAGGCCCTTCTAACAAATCACCAGACACTAAGTCCTGACCCTCAAAAGCACCATAGTCTGCCGTAAATTTATAAGCTCTGAAAATACTGTTGCCTCCAGGATCCTGTCCTTGCTGTACAGTACCGAACCAACCAACAGGAGATTTATATTGCCACACTATTTCCATATCAGAATTTACTTCAAATAACCTCCCAAATTCTCCTTCGTTTATCAACACATTTCCGTTTGGCAGTTGCTGTCCATTGGATAAAAATCTAGATACAAAATCGAAGGGCTGCGGAGCTTGATACACCACAGTCGGCTCTCGAGGACCGTAAAAATTATCACTGTCAAGAGCATAACTACCATCTGCATTTTCTAATGGAGTGAGCATCTCTATAGTCGAGTAATATCCTTCCGGTCTGTTTTCTCCATTGTTGAAATACATAATGTTGCCAGCATTGGGCAAACCCTCAGGTATCCAGTAATGTCCATGAGAACCGTACATTCTTAAATCATCTGGTGTTCCATTATCATAAGCCATAGGATTTCCCCATCTAAATAATAGGTTACCACCCTTTCCACTATTTCCTCCTTCATTACTTGCGGCTTCCTCAGTGGTCGTACTATGATCTATAATCCAGAGCTCATTATTGTTTCTTGCATTTATAAGAATTTGGTCTTTGCCTGGATTATAATCTATGGCATTGGCATGCCACCAGTCTCTACTACTCCACCAGCCCGGACCTGAGTAATCTATATCTACCAGACCTATATTATCTGCAATTACTCCGAAGGTTTCCTTTGTATCATCATGATCCTGAATAAAGTGATCTTTTAGATGCCACTCCCAGACAATCTCTATGTCATCAGTACCGACAGGTCTCACCTCCCATACAAATTCTCCCCAGAGGTCTGAACCAGTGACATTCTCTTTACCCAGCTCTTCTTGTTCTTCTACTTCTATGACTTCCCATCCTAGAACTATGATATTTCCATTAGGCATATATGCGAGGTCGTGATGCTGATTATACACTCCTGCTTCCGCAAAATCGTAAGACCACATCACATTATTATCCCAGTCCACCAGCTCTACTATACCACCTGAGCTGTACTGCGGGAAATTACCTGGAGAATTATTACAACGTAGCATAAGTCCATTTTCTAAGAGATAGCCACTTAAGCCAGGTCTCCAATCTCTATCCCACTGATTTACAAGAAAGCCACAATTATCGACTAGAAAAGCCGAGCTCGATCGAATCGGCGAGAAGAAAGTATATCCTTCTGTCGCACCCTCTTCATTAATATCTACTCCTACAGTTTGCTGCGACTGAATCGTAAATGAAAACATTATTAGTGCAACAAGTATGGTTAGTCGTTTAATCATCAGTTCTATTATTTAAAGTGAAAAATAATACATTTTAAGCATCTGGTTTATGGAGTCTATTCTGGAATAATGAATTTCTTAAGTTTATTCTGTCCATCTTGATTCTCTAGAATAATGAGGTAAGCTCCTGATGGAAGATTATTAAAAGACAGCTCTATAGTTGCAGAAGACTTACGGTTAGACTGTATACGCTGACCCATTATTGAATAAACAGATATTTCTAAATCATCTTGCTGTGTATTCTGAATGCTTAGAGACTTCTCTACCATGTTATATCTTAAATCTATCTCTAACTCCTGATTTATCTCACTAGTATGCGAGCTACATAACTCGAACTCGGAAGAACCCTCTAAGAGTTCTCCTGGAGTAAGATCTCGACCCACGAATGCTCCATAATTTGGAGAAAATTTATAGGCTCTAAAATTACTGTTGCCACTAGCGTTTTCTCCTTGTATTATCGGACCACTTCCATCTATCGGTGTTTCATACTGCCATACGATTTCTCCATCTGGAGTTACCTCAAAAAGTCTTCCAGTGCCACCTTCATTTATAAAGAAATTTCCATTATCCAAAGCCTGAGCATTAGAAAGAAAGGTAGAATGAAAATCAAAAGGCGAAGGTGCTTGATAAACGAGATCTGCTTCTCTCGGACCGTAAAATCTATTATTGTCTAAAGCGTAGCTGCCATCTGCATTTTCTTCAGGAACGAGCATCTCTATAGTCGAAAAGTCACCCGCTGGCCTATCACTTCCATTATTAAAAAACATAATATTTCCAGCATGCGGCATTCCCTCTGGTATCCAGTAATGTCCGTGTGAGCCATACATTCTTAGGTCGTTTTCTGTTCCCTCGTTATAAGCTTGAGGGTTTCCCCATCTAAATAGTAGCTCTCCTCCTCTTCCACTATTGCCACCAGAACCTGTAGCTGCCTCCTCTGTAGTGGTACTATGATCTATAATCCATAACTCATTATTATTTCTAGAATTGAGCAAAATCTGATCCTTACCAGGATTATAATCTATGGCATTACAGTGCCACCAGTCTCTATTACTCCACCAGCCAGGACCTGCGTAATTTATATCTACACGTCCGATGTTATCTTCTATTATTCCGAAATTATCTTTACTGCTATCATGATCTTGGACGAAGTGATCTTTTAGATGCCATTCCCAGACGATTTCAATATCATCGGTTCCCACGGGTCTTACTTCCCATATAAATTCTTCCCATAAATCAGAGCCAGTTACATCAGATTTTCCTAATTCTTCTTGCTCGTCAGGAGAAATTACTTCCCAGCCCAGTATGAGGATATTGCCATTAGGTAAATAGCTTATGTCATGATGCTGATTATAAACCCCAGCCTCTGTAAAATCATATGACCACACTATATTCCCATCCCAATCTGTCAAATCTACAACCCCACCAGCACTGGCCTGCGAGAAATTTCCTGGCGAATTATTGCAACGAAGCATTTGGCCGTTTTCTAGTAAGTAGCCACTTAGACCCGGTGTGTGATTTACATCCCACTGATTTACTAGGAATCCACAATTATCCACTAGGTAAGCAGATCTAGACCTCAAAGGAGAAAAGAAAGTAAATCCATCTAAAGCCTCCTCTTCCAAGACACTCACCCCTACAGTTTGCTGAGAATTTAACGAAGAGTATCCTAAAATAAAGGTGAACAATACAGCCAAAAATCTCATCATGATAGTTCCAGTTTTGATATTGAAAATTAGTCAATTTTCTAACTGAAAGTCTAATTAAATAAGACTAATCGATCAGTTTTAAGTTAAACTTTTGTGAAGGCCTTAATTGATTAAAAAGAGCGAGTTGGTTTTTAGAAATAAATCCGATTCTAGGATAACCTCCTGTGGTCTGTCCATCCTGTAATATTACAATCAATCTACCGCTCGGAGTGCATTGTATCATACCTGGGATGATGGGCTTGGACTTAAAATGAGGGTCGTCTTTAATTTCTACTATATCACTATTGAGAGGAGCAGCCATTCTGTTTCCACTGGCGTCTTTAGAAAATGGCTGGTGGAGTTGTTTCTGATTTAAGAAGTAATTCCACTCAGGTCCTTTGCGGAATTTTATTTCTTTTATGTTATCAAAATCGGGAATGTCATGCCACTTCATAAATATTTCTGGATGAGATTCTTTTATTATTATCACATCATCTTTTTTCAAAGTACTTCCTGTCAGCCCGCCGATTCTGGCTGAGGTATAAGTAGAAACAGAAGACAGGACTTTATCGATTTGCCATTTTCCTTTTATAGCTAGATAGACTACAGAGCCAGAACTTGCCCCTTTAAAACTTAAGGTAGAGCCAGCTGAGATTTCAATGGTTTCATAATTAGAAATATCGCTTCCGTCTATTTGTGGTGACATATCTGCTCCAGTGATTGCAATCGTTGCCTTATCAGAAAAATGGAGTTGAATTCCTAGGTTTATCATCTCTATACAGCTTGCATTCTTTTTATTGCCGACTAGAATATTAGCCACCTGAGCACTGTGAAAATCTAGAAATCCCGATCTAGAAATCCCATAGAACATCATACCCTTGCGTCCTGCATCTTGTACGGTAGAAAAAACACCAGCCTTTAATACTTGGATTTTAAGCATTGTATGTCTTTATGTTTAATACTCGGTTTTTTAATTTATCGTATTCTTTAGAGCTGATAGATTTGAAAATTATATCATCGCCTATAGAAAATGGGAGCGGTGGATTATGATTTAAACTTAAAATATCGATGGGTGATTGACCAATAATATTCCATCCAGCTGAACTAGGTAGACTATATATACCAGCATAAGAACCACCGATGGCTAGCACATTAGCATTTTGATTAAGAGAGGGGTTTTCTTTTCTAGGAACCATCAATGACTTATCTAAACCTTCTAAATAAATGAAGCCAGGAATAAAGCCAAACATTTCTACTTGCAACTTCTGTGCAAGAAACTTATCGATAAACTGCTTTCTACTTAATCCAGAATGCTCCGCTACTCTAGCCCAGTCTGCTTCTTCAAAAAAATGAATAGGAATTTCCCAACTGAGCTTATTATCATGGCTAAGCTCTAGGTCTTCTAGACTCTTTTTGAGCTTCTTTAATTTTAGTGGTGAGATGATTAATAATTGTTCTCGAGTTGCTACTAGGTCTTCGATTCCTTTTATCTTTTTTCGTTGTATGGCTTGGGCCAATTTAGAAAGTGAATAGTCGGCAGAATCAGATTCTAAAACAAAATGTCCTTTAATGAATTTGGACAATTGAAATTTCCGATTATTTATCTTAACTGAGCTCGACATCTAGAGTTTTTAGAAAGGCCCTAATATTCTGCACCCATAAATCAGCATCGGTTGTATCGCTATGTAGGCATATGGAATCGCAGAGTATTTGCATTTCCTTTCCTGAAGAAAGCTTGAGATTTCCTTTTAGTAAACCTGTCAATTGTTGAGAAACTTTATCCCAATCAGTTAGAATAGAACCTTCTACATCCCTAGAAGTGAGACTGCCATCTTGCTCATAGGTTCTATCCATAAATCCTTCAGGTACTACGTTCCAACCTTTGTTTCGTAAATCGGCTACATGAGCCTCCTGTGCTGATGTATAAATCTTTATCTCGGGATCTATATATCTGAGTATTTCCAAAAACACTTTCTTCACAGACTCCTTATTTACAAAATCATGATAGAGAGCACCATGTGGTTTTACATGATGAAAGGGAACATTTTCTTTCTCACATAATAGCTTTATGTAAAGAATCTGCTCCATGAGTATTGCTGCCAGCTCACCTTCTTCCATTTCCATAGACTTACGTCCAAAATTCTGCCTGTCCGGATAGGATGGATGAGCCCCGACTTTTACTCCATATTTTTTCGCTGCTCGTATAGCTGCTAGTATTTTTTCAGGATTTCCTGCATGTTCTCCACAGCAGACATTTATAGAACTGACATAAGGTATAAAATCCAAGTCATCTATCTCATCGAGTTCACCTACATCACAATTTATATCTATGGTCTTTTTGGTCATGGAATTATTTTAAGAAAAAAGCAAAAGAAAGGTTCGAGTAGAAATAACAATAGTAATTAATACTATGAATCCACCTAGCAGATTAAGCAATAAAGTATTTGTAAACTCTTTGAGAATTCTTCTTTGATTTACAAGGTATAATAAGTAGACTGCTATGATGGGAAGCAATAAGCCATTCATAACCTGAGCAAATTTTATTACTGGTATTGGCTTAAAGCCAAAAAGAGAAACAAAAATTCCTATTCCGAGAACTACCATCCATGTCGCTCTAAATCTCCAATCCTTATCATCCCTGGACCAACCAAATAATTCTCTGGCTGCGAGAGCTGCTGCCAATGGAGCAGTTATCGCTGAACTCAATCCTGCTGCCAATAGACCAATCCCGATTCCATACTTGGCTCCAGCACCTAGCAAGGGTTCTAGTTGTACTGCCATGTCTGAGGCATTCTTTACTTCTACTAGCTCTCCATGAGTAGAGGCAGCTACAATTACAATGAGCATAGAAACTAGACCACCTAAAATAATGGCCACTGCATTTTCTATTCTTAGATCCCTCAACTGACTTACAGAAGAATACTTTTTAGATACTAGAGATGCTTGTAAAAAAAGATTGTACGGCACGACAGTCGTTCCTACTAGTGCAATAACTATCAACCAATCCACCTCAGAATCGAAGCTAGGAATAAAGCCAGCAAAAATTTCTGACAAAGATGGACCGACTAGAAATACAGTAATTAAAAATGCAAAACTTATCAGCAAAACTAAGCCTATCAAAAAACCCTCTATATTCTTATATTTTCCAAAAAACAAAAGCAGAAAACTTACCAATCCAATGACCAAAGCCCAATAATCAAAACCCGATAAAATAAGATCCGCTCCGAGAATTGCACCTCCGATATTACCTGCCTCATAAGCTGCATTTCCAATTAATACTGCTCCTAGAACAAGAATAAAAAGAACTACTCCTAGAAAGCCTTTGGACCTCTCTGTTTTTACAATCGTTCCTAATCCATCCTGAGTGACTAGTCCGATTCGGGCTGCCATTTCTTGAAGAATCAATGTAGCCAGCGTAGAGAATAATAAGGCCCAGAGTAACTCATACCCATATTTGTTACCAGCAAGCGTACACATCGTTACAGTACCAGGACCGATAAAAGCTGCCGCTACTAGTGTCGATGGCCCGAAGAATTTTTTAATTCCGCTCACTCCGAGTCTTTAAAGCATATAGAGCAAAAGATGCCAGCCAATGCTCTCCATTATAATCTCCATCTACTATTTTATCTATGGAATATCTATAGTGGTCGTCTGCAATTTTTTCTAGTTCTGGAGTATTTACACTTAGTGGATATAGGCACCAGGCTCTTGAAAAATTGACACCATCGAGATGTACTAGATGTCCATCAGACCTATCCTTTACATCTGCAGGTTGTATATCGACCGTGCCATTTTCTATGCCTTTTAAGAACTCTGTTTTCCATTTTTCAAATTCTTCTAGACTCAGCACTCTCCTCATAATATCTATCTCTTCTAGACATGGAGATAAAAAGTCATAACCACTTGGCTCCCAACTAATCGGACATCCCTTATCAGTCATGTAAAAATCCTTTGATCGACTTTCTATAATATTTTGTAGACCAGCATCTCCGGTAGTCACTGCATAATCGTGAGCAAAGCCTAAACCGAAAGCAGTATTAGTATGTGTGCCTACTCTGATCGGATAGACTAGCTTAGGAAGATAATCCTGATACTTACTAGAGATGGCCTTATTTAGTGGCTGCAGAATCTCAAACCATCTCTTTGCATCTGGATTATTCCAGGTATATAGTTCTTCTGATAATTTTAGTAACCATGCCCAGCCGTATGTTCGTTCAAAACTGGAAGTGTAAGCGTTTAAATCAAAGTACTCTATCTCTGTAGCGATATGCTCTGGAGTAAGGTTATTATTAAATATAGAAATGATTTCTTCTCTATCAGCAAGGTCTGGAAATCGCTTCATCAAATAGACCAGTGACCAATGACCATGTACTGCAGAGTGCCAATCGAAACAACCATAGAAAGCTGGATGATGCTCCTGTGGCATCGCTAAATCAGAACTATCGGCTATTACAATTCCAGACTTATAAGGAAGTGGACTCTTTATGCACTTGAGTGGAAGTTTTGCCAATGCATTGGCCTGAGCCAAAGTAAGGTTTACTTCTGAGGTAGAAATTGGAGTATCCTTTTTTCCTGATACACCTTCTACTACCTGAGCTGTAATATCCTCTGTTACACCGAGCAGGGCTTTGCTTAACACATAAAGTACAGCGAGTGCCAAGATGAGGAAGATCATTCTTATTTTAACATCCATAGCAACTAAAATACAAAAGATGTTTGTTACCGCTCGGTATGGAATCTTTTAATTATCTAAGATCGCCACGATTAAGTACCCAAGTGTTTCTTGTTCAACCCATCCCAGCCTTCCATTAGAATGGAAGGAGCTTAACCCGTTTAGTCAAGGTATTTGGTGGGTATTGAAGAAAAATAGAACGACGTATTTTAATGCCTAAAGTGGATAGCCTTATTAATTATTTACGATCGCTCCGATTATGGCTTTAGAGTGCTCTCTAGTGTTTTCTATAAAAAACCTAGAGGTGTGAGTGCCTCCCATAAGTGTGCCTGCGAGATAGACATTAGGTAATGAGGACTCGAAGGTCTGCTCATTATAAATAGGAGTTTTTTTCTCATCTTTCCCGATCTCGATTCCTAGATTTTCCATCAATTTATAGTCTGGCTTGTAGCCAGTCATGGCAAGTACATAATCGTTAGCTAAGTTTACTTTTCCTTCAGGTGTTGTGATTATCACTTTATCTGATTCTATACTTTCTACCCTTGAAGAAAAGTAGGCCTTTATAGATCCTTCTTTAATTCGGTTTTGGATATTGGGTAAGATCCAATATTTGACTTTTTCGTACAGGGCTGGCTGTCGGACGACCATGGTTACCTCGGCTCCTTTTTGCCACGTCTCAAGTGCTACATCACAGGCAGAGTTAGCTCCTCCGATTACGACTATTTTCTGACCGATGTAGTGATGAGCCTCATCGTAGTAGTGTTTTACTTTGGGTAAATCTTCACCGGGGATATTTAATAGATTAGGAAGGTCATAGAAGCCTGTGCATACGATTACATTTTCTGCTAGGTAATTTTCTCCGTCTGTATGTATTAAATAAGACGCTCCACTTTTTTCCATGCTTTGTACCTTTCGCCGAAAGGCAATGGAAATGTTATAATGCTCCTTGAGTCTTCTGTAATATTCTAGTGCTTCTTTTCTAGTGGGTTTATCGGTATGTGATATAAAGGGAATGTCGCCGATCTCCAGATTTACAGAGGTGGAGAAAAAACTCATATTGGATGGAAAGTTAAACAGAGAGTTTACCAAGACTCCCTTTTCCAATATCAAATAATCTATTCCTGCCTTAGTAGCTTCTATTGCACAACTGATGCCTGACGGTCCTCCTCCTATGATGATGAGTTTTTTGCTGATCATAGGGCGAAGATACTTTGCCCATCGAAAACGCTAAACGATTATAAGCAAAAAGATTTCTCCACTGCCTGACGTCGGTCTAAAAAACAAAGAGGTAGGAATCCAAAGACTAAAACATTAACCTATTTGGCACTTCGACTAAGTGTAACGCATGGAGAAGTCTTTTTCTCAATTAGCGACAATTTTTTATTTATTACTTATTTACCATAAGAGATGATATTCTACGGAAGTAATCTTGTTTAAATATGTATACAGGTTTATTACTTTTTGCATTGGCCAAAAAGTAATCAAAAACCCTAGTCGTTCAAATGGCACGGCTGCAAATGCCGCCCCCGCTGTCCCACTTGTGAACGACGGGCTCGGCTTCTTTTTCTATTTTATCGTATAGCGATTCAGATCATCTTAAATCCTCACCAGTTTCTTCTTATAGCTGACATTATTAATTCTTATATCAACAACGTACACTCCAGGAAATAATCTAGCTGACTCTAGACTGAGTAAGTGCTGACCTTTATCCAGATTATAGTGCTGGCCTCTAAATCCTATTTTTCTACCTGAGATATCTAGTATATTAATATCTACAGTAGAACTCTCTGGCACATTTACTTCTAAGGTTACATCTCCATTTGTAGGATTAGGATATAAGTATATCGATCGCTCTAGTTCTACCCTTTCTTGTAGGGATCGAATGTCACTTAAACTAAAATCTCCATTAAGATCTATTGACCTCAAGCGATAGTAATAGGTGCCTGATTCTTTTATATCCTCATTTACAATAAAATAATCTGACGCTACAGTATTACTAGACGGAATAGATTCTATTGTTTCAAAGTCGATCAAATTATCAAAAGAGAACTCTACCTCAAAGTGAGAGAGATTTATCTCATTGGCAGTTTCCCAGAGGATCTTGTGTCCATTGTCTACTCGCTCTACTTCAAAGCTGAGAAGGTCTACTGGTACGGTAGAGAAGATAATTCCTGCATCTCTATTCTGTATCACATCTCCAGAATTTAGACCAAATATCTGAGTTGTACCGTAGCCATTTAGATTTACTACATCACTATCTATGGTTTTATCAGATCCTACTAGTGGCTGTGCAAAACTATAGTTAGATGGAGGAGTGAATTTTAAGAAGTACTCAGTATTACCGAGGTCTTCCATATTGTAAATTCCATCACCATTAGTAATTGCAGAACTCTGGATGTTATTATTTAAATCAAAGGCCTCCACTAGTACATCACCCATTCCATCTTCACCAGCATCTTGTAAGCCGTTTTGGTTCGTATCTAACCAGACTCTATCTCCTACCTGTGCATGTGGAGCTATTCCTGCAGAGATATTGAGCACACTCATTCCCGACATTACTGTAAATACATCTGTTCTAAGGTCTACACCAAAATCATTATCGTTTGCAAACTCTTGTGGATCTGTCAGCATCTGATTTCCTAGAGCGTTTTCTCTAGCTGAAATTAGACCATTGGGCAGACTGAGTTCCATAAAGTATGTACCTGGTGGAGCACAGAAATTATAATAACCATCGTCAGAATTTGTCCCTGGTTTATGGGCAGAGGTTGTTGCATCGTAAAGATTAAAGTTTCCATTTGCTTGTTCTTGCCACAGTCTTATAGGGATATTATTTAATCCATTTTCTATGTTGTCCAAGGTATGGTTAAGATTAGTGTCGAACCATACTTTCTCTCCTAATGGAACACATCTAAACAAGCCTGCATCGTGATCTAAATCTAGCTCGCCCTCGCCTAAATGAGTAATCATAGTAGTTCCCGGACCATTACTATTGTCGACGTCGCTATTAGCTCCTTCAAAATTTCCTTGCTTAAACTTAGTGAATTCAAATTCTCCAGTAGGATCCTCGAAACGTAGATAGTATTTTCCTTCTTCTAAATTTTGGAAAAGGTAGAAACCTCCACCATTTGTAGTTTGTATCCCTACTAAAACTCCAAACTCAGTAAATAGCTGTACTTCTATACCTTCAAGACCTGGCTCTCCTACATCTTGGATTCCATCGCCATTGAGATCATGCCACACATAGTTACCTATAGAAGCGGTGTTACAATCTCCTACGCAGTCGTCACAGGCATCTCCGATGAGGTCATTATCTATGTCCATCTGATCAGCATTGGGCATATCTGGGCAGTTGTCCTCATCATCACATATGCCATCACCGTCTGAGTCTCCGTTTAGATTTTCACATGGGTCTTCTCCTAGGCAGACACAGCTGGCAGGGTCTGGGATTGCTGTAAATATTATCTGACCCAATGATCCTGGACCGATGGTTTCTCCACTAGCTGTAGTTATTAAGTGTACTGGCTGCTGAGGCATAGACAAAGGCTCTCTAGCACAACAATCCGCTTCTATCACACTATTGTCTGATAAGATTCCAGCATCGTGAGGATAGAGTTCTTGTATAACTTGGGTAATAAAATTACCATTTACATCTATCAGAGAAAGACTTTCTGTTCCTACAAACCAGTCAGGACTAGGTCCTAGCATGGACGCTAATGTCACCAGAGGAAAATCCTCAGTTAGTACAAATTCAAAAACAGCTGTATCACAGTTGGGATGATCGATATCATAGGGACAGAACCAGTGCATCTCGTTTATTATATTCTGTGCATCTCCATTGGCAACAGCCTGACCTACCTCTCCTACTAAGGTCGTGGTAACTCCAGTGACTGCCATCTCATCTATTCCGGCTGAGGCCAAAGTTCCTATCTCCCAAAACTTAACATCACTATTATGTGTCGCTCCGCCAAACCATGAGAAGTGAGCACTCTGATCTGGATAAGCAGGACTGTCCTCATTCCATGTATTGATAACCTGTACTCTATATCTCATCTCAGTAGTCTCCACAGATTGCCATGTATCATTTATCGTAATATCATCACCATCGTCACAAGGAGTTCCTTCCTCTTGATCATTACACATCGAACATGCATGTACAGGTATTCCTAAAATACAGGTGCAGCTTTCTGGATCCCAGACTTCTAAACCATTAGAGCAGTCTTGGTCGTCGCAGCCTGCGGCTGGCTCTTGACACTGTTCTTCTCCCATACAGACACAACTATCGGGATCTGGAATGGCAGTAAATATAAACTGACCTAAAGAACCCGGACCTATCGTCTCTCCACTCTGAGTGGTGATTTGATGTACAGGCTGCTGAGGAACTGACAAGGGTTCTCGAATACAACAATCTCCTACCAACACACTATTGTCAGATAAAATTCCTGCATCATGAGGATAGAGTTCGTGCACTACCTGTGTGATAAAATTACCACTAGCATCTACAAGAGGAAGACTCTCTGCACCTACAAACCAATCTGGACTGGGTCCAAGCATAGTTGCTAAGGTTACCAATGGAAAATCTTTATTTACTTCTATTTCGAATATGAGAGAACCACAGTTAGGGTGTGTAATATCTTCTGTACAAAACCAGCTCATCTGTTCTACAGTAGATAGAACTGTTCCAGTACTCATGGCTTGATTTACTTCATCTACGAGTTCGAATATTTCTCCACGGGTGGCCATCCGATCTATACCAGGAGAAGCCAAGGTTCCATTTTCCCAAAATCTAACATCACTATTATGTACTGCCCCTCCGATATAGGAGAAGTGAGCATTTATATCTGGATACGCAGGACTATCAGCAGTCCATCTATTTACTACCTCTACTCTATATCTCATGGTAGTTACTTCTGTTTCTTGCCAGACATCGTTTATGGTATTGGGATCTCCGTCATCACACGGCGTACCTGGTTCAGTCCCAAAACATATAGAACAGGCATCTGCTGGTATTCCTAAATCACATTTGCAATCGTCTTGATTCCAGGTTTCTACTCCGTTAGAGCAGTCTTGATCGTCGCAGCCTGGAACGGGTTCTGCACAGGGTTCTTCTACAGTATATGTTACCGGCACTCTCGGACAACTGGCATTATCGTTGCAGCTTACGTAGTAGGTGTATGTGCCAGGAGTATTAGGGTCGAAGGGGCCTTCTTCTGCAGTGGTGTTTGTGGGGTTAAAAGGTAATCCAGAAGCTATAGCTGTATCAGTGGAGGAGGAGTTATACCAATTTACATAACTAAAAGAATTAAAGAATAAAGAATCAGAAAAGGCAAATGCCTCAGCAAAATTCAAAACATTATCAACAAACGGAGTCGTTTGTGAGTACACATTAGGAATAATCTGTAGCATTTCAAAACTGCTGTAATCTTGCGACCATCTCCTCCAATCCACATGTAAATCATTTTTGGCAGGTCGTACAATATGCATGAGCGGATCGTCATTACAATCAAAAGTAAATGAGATATCTTCTAGGCCACAACTCGTGCAGAAACAATCAAAAGAACCTATAAATGTTCTCTCAAAGGTGGCTAAATCATACTGAGCAAAAGATGGCTGAGTTGAACCAGTAAAGCAAGATATGAACTGCCCTTTTTGAATAAAAATTGCTTCTCCATTATTGTTTATTCCAAAATCTAATATTTCTCTCGCAACAGCAAAATCTATCACAAAGTCACAACTCGTTACCATAATATCTCCTGATGTATCAAAAGAGAAAGCAATCTTATAGAGACTATTATTAGTTCCTCCCTCTTCTAGACCATATAAAAATCCATCAACAGGATTATATTCTACATCGATATAATTTATTCCACAACCTATATTAGAAATTGTACCGTCCTCAAGGTTTATACTTTGTAATCCAATCGAAGAGGTGACAATTATAAATTTATCCAAAATTACATTTCCACTATACTCATCTGCAGGAAGCGTAAACAATTTAGATGTAAATCCATTACTTAAATCGTAAACATATAAATCATTATTACGTATAGAATATGCATAACCACAATTACTCAACGCATCTGATGTGTTTACATTCGGATTTGTACATTCCGCCAAAATCTCTTCAACATCTTGATCCGACTGAGTCATTACATTACTCACTTGCTCTACCGCACCATTGCAGGCATTCTCTACAATTGAAAATTCCACTTTTACTCTTTCGCAATCATTAAAACCACACTGCACATAAAAAGTGTAATCACCTATCTGACTTAGAATTACTTGTCCCTCTTCAGCCATAAGTCCTTGAGGATTTAAGGTCTTTCCACCAAATAGTAAATCTCCACCACTCACAGTATTATACCAATAAGCATTATCGCAATCTACAGAAGGTCTGTTTTCCACAGGTACTGTTTTGTTTTCAAATACTACTATCTGTGCAAGATTCTCTTGTACCGGAGTTGAACACTCCTCAACTGACGAGCAAGTATCATCTGGTCCACAATCATATGATATTAGGGCATTATCAAAACTCATGAAAAATGAATCTTCAAATGGTTCCTCTACATCCGGAAAGGCACAGATAAATCTAAGATCAGTACCTGCAGCACTTACCGAATTAAGAATCGAACTTTGATTTACCTGGATACATTGCAAATTTGGATTAAAGCTCACTGATAGATTAGTCAAAAGTGGATGGTTTGATAGATTGATTGACTCAAATTGATTAGTACTTAATTGGACTTGTCCTAAACTCGTATTTGAAGAAAGATCTAAAGCAGATAAATTATTATCACTTAAAAATAAAAAAGCCAGTGCGAGATTAGTCGAAAGATCTAAGGCAGACAAATTATTATTGATGGCAGCGAAAAATATCAAATTCTGATTATTGGTTATATCCAAACTATTCAAATTATTATCTGATAGGTTTAGAATCTCTAGGAGAGAATTATTGGATAAATCAATAGATGATAATGAATTTGCACTAACGTTTAGCTCTATTAAGTTTATAAAGCTTTCAATACCCGTTAAGTCAGTAATTCCACTCGCAGGAACCAATAATGTACCAGCATTCAAAGCTTCACTTTGATCTATCTGTCCATCACCATCGCTGTCATGGCCATCGGCTATTATAGCGGATAAGAAATTAGAATCGGGAATATTTATTATTTGAGCACATAGCTCAGTGTAAAAGATATTACTGAATAGTAAGAACCCAAAAAGAAGAACTCGAAAGATAGTCCTGTTGCTCATCTCAATTATTTATGTTGTTCAAAAAAAGTGTCTTTTTAGGTTGTTTAAAAATAAGAAATAATATATCGCTTTTCTAATGGCTTCTTATCTATATATGTCGCATAATTTACATTATCCAAAAAGGGTAATTTACTTGACAAAGATTAAAACGGCACCTATGGCCGTTACGATCAAAATAAATTTTCGGAAAGCCTGCTCTTTAAAAAGGTCCACTAAACGAAGGCCGATTATAAAACCGAGAACTATTATTAACGTCTGGGCTGCATTTATTTTTAGGGTTTCTAGCGTTATGGTTCTCCATACAAAGGCATGAAAGGGCAGTTTAAATAAATTGATGATTAGAAAAAGATAGGCGGCTGTTCCTATAAATTCTTTTTTGGGAAGACCTGTGGCTAGGAAGAAGATATTAGAAAAAGCTCCAGCTAGATTTCCTATCATCGTGGTAAAACCTGCAGCTATACCCATCGTTCCGGCAAAGAGCCAGCCTTCTGGAAATGAAGGCTCAGATTTATATTCTCGATACCACATCATTACCACACTGAGTAATATGATGACACCCATCCATCTTCTAAAAGTCTCCTCAGAAATATCTTTTCCTAGCCATACAGCGAGTAATACCCCGACCAACATGGCAGGCAGAAATTTAATGAGGTATTTCCACTCGCAGTTTTTTTTATAGTAAATCGTAGCTAGGATATCACCAGTCATGAGCATGACTAGCATGATACCTGTAGAAGCTTTGGCTCCAAAGCCATAAACCATCAGAGTTACTGTAAATACATTTATACCTTTAATTCCTGCTTTAGAAATCCCTACTAATAAAGCAGCCAAACCAGCAATCAGATACGTCATCATCCTCTAAATTAAAAAAAGCTCCACTGATGCCTAATGCCAGTGCTTTGTTAGTTATTAGATTTTAGAATTGGATATATTATAGTTGACAAAAAAAAGCCCCGCTGCTATTGCAACGGAGCTTCTAAATATTGCGGTTTATTTTTTTATTAAAACCCGATAGCTACTTCAAATCTTAGAGCATCGAGGGGTGAATCTAGAGAGAGTCTATTATTGTCTAGTCTAAATTGGTCGCCAGCCCTCAAGAATAAATCCTCATACTTTACTCCGAGATTTATCGGACCGATATTATACCCTAGTTTAAACTGAAAACCAGCATCTACAAATTTTCTTGCATCCCTAAATCCTTCTACCTCTGCTAGCTGAGAGTCTAAGGAAATCGTACGATGAAAAATCGGTCCTACTCCGATATCAAAATTGCCTAAACGATATCCAGCTATCAAAGAAAGATCTATATTTCTAAAGCCTTGATTAAAACTGACAGGCTGAGAATCTATCCTCGGATTATCAGTGCCAGGTTGCTCCGCTACACCAGCACCCTCACCTCCATCTAATGCCAAAATACTGTATTGTCTATCAAAAGAACTGAATAAAATATCTGCTTCTAGAAAAAGGAAATCAAAATCTCTTCTATAATAAAGTCCATAAGATAGAAAATCGGATTGTCCTTCAAAGCTTACAACATCAGTGTATTGCAGTCCATTACTAGAGTGCATAACACTTACATTTTCCGTTAGGGACTTAGTAAAGCTAGTTTTAATACCTATTTTAGTTTGGGCATTAGACCCAACACTTAATAAGAGTATTACAGCCATTACAATAATTTCTCTTTGTCTTTTTAAAACTTGTGTTATGCTATTCATAATTCTAGATTTTAATGATGGATAAATAAGATTGTATTTAATTAATATTGTTTTCTTTAAGCATAGTAACAGAGCTATCTCTAATTGAGTTTATCTATATATTGTTCTTTAGACTAGTAATGCATCAGCCCCGACAATGCATAAATTATACCCCTACTTTTAAGAACAAAATCTGTCTTAAGAATTACTTAACAGAAATCAAGGCATGGTCAAACTACTCTGATCATGTATATATACAATCTCGTTTATAAACCTTAATTTTTTTAACGGTATGCTTTCTGGAACTGTGCTACTAGACCATATCGGACAAGAACCTCCTTTACACTTCTTAGAAGAAGAACAAGAATTTAATGTGAGAAATGCTATACCCAGGAATGATAGGACGATGAGTGCCTTTTTCATGGTTTTCGTTTTTGATTAGGTATAGTCTTTTTTCAGATAGTTGGATTTGAGAGTATAAACGGTATGAAAAAAAATTCTAGTATGTGATTCTAGATTTTTTTAAAAATTAATCTTCAGACCTATCCCATTTCCTCTAATTACAATTTCGGCTTCTTGTAATTCTCTATTGTACTCAGCTGCTTCAGTGCCACCACCATAGAAATCGTTGAGAACATTTCTTTTTTGCTTCCGCCCTATTACCCTTAAAGTAAAACCACCTATCGCACCTACAATTCCTACAATAAGTAAAGGGTTGAATCTCGGATTTCTGTTATCATTTCTTACTAAATCTACAGTTTCAAAAAAGATAGGAACAACACCTATACTGGCAAGTATTAGAGAGGTGTTCATCATTTTTTTGCCCTTGAGAGAAGTTCTTTTACTATCCTGATAGTCTACAACTAAATTAAAAATCTGTTTACTTTCAGGAGGAAAGGGCAATATCTCCTCTTCAAATTTTTTCTCCCACTGCTCATATTGAGCATAAGATGTTTGTAGACTCAGAGACAACAAAATAGCTAAGGAAAAGTATTTTATAAACTTGGGATTCTGTATTTTAATTATAGATACAGTAGTAAGAAATTGCATGTGCCCTTTTTTAACAATCTCAATTTAGCTTTACTTTATTTTAGATTCAAATAACTTTTGGTTAAAGAAAACATAAAGCCAAAGCCAATCTGGTAAATACTTAATATGAGTTGAAATCATCAAAACCTATATAAAATATTCAAACCATCTCCTCCTACTTCTAATCTCACAACATTATAATCTTCTTTTACCTCAATATTTCCTAGGGTACCCGGGTAAAATTTATCGAGAACCTTTCTTTTTTGACTCTTTCCTTTTTCCATTTTGATGAGTCCTACGAATGTACTTATTAAACCAGCAGTAAAAAGAGGTCTGAAGCGAGGTTGTCTCTTTTTTGACCCAGTCAAGGCTCGACCAGTGTCTGAAGCTAAATTAGACCAAAAATTAATACCGCCTAAAAATACAGTAGTTCCAATACCAATAAACATTGTTCTCCTACCTCGATGAATATTTCTCTGAGCTTTTTCATAGTCGATGATTAAATCATAGGTAAAATCATCAGTGGCAGGAAAAGGAAGTACCTCTTTCTCAAATTTTTCCTCATTAGAACTATATTGAGCATAAGCAGATTGAATACTTATAGACATCAATAGTGCAAAGGAAATAAGCGTAGCTAGTTTAAAAAAAAGTTTTTTAGTGTTCGAAAAAGTTGAATTTAGATTCATTTTGTGATTTTTTTATTAATCACAATTTAGAGCCGTATTCAAGCCTCAATTCTTTTAATTGATGAACAGATAAAAAAGAAAGTGCTGATTCGTAAAAAAAGCGAAATTAAAACAACAAATATTTACAAAAGGTAAACAGTTGCGTAAAGGGATGCATAAAGAGTAAAATTATTTTCTCTTCACTACTCTCTTTACCGCTTTGACGATGTCTTTAATTCCTAAACCATACTTATCTAATAACTGAGCTGGTGTGCCAGATTCGCCGAAGCTATCATTTACAGCTACGTACTCTTGAGGAACAGGGTCAGTCTGTATGTGTACCTGAGCAACGGAATCTCCTAGACCTCCGTTACGTTGATGTTCCTCACAAGTGACGACACATCGGGTCATTGCGATAGATTTAAGGATTGCTTTTTCGTCGATGGGTTTAATGGTATGTATGTTTATAAGCTCTACTGAGATGCCTTTATCTTCTAGTACCTTAGTAGCTTCCATGGCTTGATAAACCATATGGCCGGTAGCTATGACGGTTACGTCTTTACCTTTTTTAAGTCGAATGGCTTTTCCGATTTCAAAATTTCCTTCCGGCATAAATACAGGCCATCCCGGTCTTCCGAATCTAAGGTATACCGGTCCATGATGTTTGGCTATTGCCAAGGTTGCCTCTTTGGTCTGATTATAATCGCATGGATTTATAACCGTCATGTGTGGGAGCATCTTCATCAGTCCAAGATCCTCAAGTATCTGATGTGTCGCCCCATCCTCTCCGAGTGTAAGACCAGCATGAGAGGCACAGATTTTTACATTTTTATCTGAGTAGGCAACGGATTGTCGTATCTGGTCATATACTCTACCAGTAGCAAAATTTGCAAAGGTAGTCGCAAAAGGAATTTTTCCAGCTGTGGCTAGTCCAGCCGCCATGCCTATCATATTTGCTTCAGCTATACCTGCCTGTATAAATCTATCTGGATTTTCTTTTATAAATTCTTGAATTTTTAAAGAACCTAATAGGTCCGCACACATCGCAACTACTTGGTCATTTGAGCGACCGAGCTCTGCCATCGCATCTCCGAATCCGTTTCTTGTAGCCTTCTTCCCTGTTACCTTATAATCTTTAAACATTCTATTATATTTTAAAATCTCCTAGAGTTTCTTCTAATTGGTTAAGGGCATTTTCTAGTTGTTCATCATTAGGTGCTACGCCATGCCACTTATGCGTACCTACCATAAAGTCTATAGGGTGACCCATCTCTGTACCCATCAGGATAACTACTGGCTGCCCATTACCTGAACATTCCTTGGCTTCTTTGAGCGTACTGACTACATGCTCCATATTGTTGCCATTCATATGTAAGACTTTCCATCCAAAAGAAGTCCACTTTAAATCAAGATCTCCTAGAGATAAAACATCATCAGTATCACCATCTATCTGTCTACCGTTCCAGTCCACCGTTACGATAAGATTATCTACTTTATTATGTGCTGCAAACATTGCCGCTTCCCAGATTTGTCCTTCTTGTAACTCTCCATCTCCTGTAAGTACAAAAACATTTTTGTCTTCCTTATTCATTTTTTTGGCTAGAGCCAAACCTAAACCTACTGACAGTCCTTGTCCGAGAGAACCCGTCGCAACTCTTACTCCAGGAAGTCCCTCATGAGTAGTCGGGTGACCTTGCAATCGAGAATTTATTTTACGAAAAGTAGACATCTCATCTACAGGAAAGTATCCTGCTCTTGCGAGAGTACTGTAATAAACTGGAGAGATGTGACCATTAGATAAGACAAAGAGGTCTTCGTTTTTTCCTTCCATATTAAAGGAAGGATCATGATCCATAATGTCAAAATAAAGAGCGGTAAAAAAATCTGCACAACCTAGCGATCCACCTGGATGACCACTATTGCATATATGCACCTGCCTTAAAATATCTCTTCTAATTTGGGTAGCTATTCGTTCTAGTTCTTCGGTCGATTTGGCCATATTAAGATTATCTGTAATACATAGTTTTCTAAAAAAACAAGAGGCAATCTAAATATTAGACTGCCTCTATGTTCATAATATCTTTTAAGATAAAAGTGCTCTTAGTTTACAGCATCAGTAAGTCCCTTACCTGCTTTAAACTTTACAAGTGTCTTAGCTTTGATCTTAATAGTCTCACCTGTTCTAGGGTTTCTACCATCTCTAGCAGCTCTTCTAGTCGTAGAGAATGTACCAAAACCTACAAAAGCAGCTTTATCACCTGATTTCATACTTTTTTCTATACTGTTAAATACAGCAGCTACAGCATCCGCAGCTTGTCCTTTTGTGATGTCAGCAGCTCCTGCTACGATATCAACTAAATCTCCTTTATTCATTTATATAAATTTTAATTATCAAGAATAAATAATAGCACGAAAGTATACTTTAGCTCCTTTATATACAAGGAATACATATATTATTTTTCCCTATAAGTTAATAAATATGGGGCTTTGCGGTGATTATCAGGGTAAAACCGTCGATAAAAGATAAAAATGCAAGAGTCCATAGATTTACTTAATTTTATTTTATGATTAGAAAAGTCAAAACTTTAGTGTTCTTATTTTGCTGTGGGTGGTTAATAACTGGAATATCTTCTTGTAAAACAGGAGAAGGATGTGCAGCCACAGAACATTATGAAGCTAAGGTTAATAAAGACGGTGTCTTATCTAAAAAATCAGGCCGCAGTAATCTCTTCTCTAAGAAACAGAGAAAGAAGATGAAAAAGAGAGGACAGTAATTCAATCTGTTTTATTTTTCCAATACTTTTGGATTTAACTTTTCTGACCAGTACAGACTCTCACTTCCCAAGGCTGCTATTACTAAGAATAAACAGATTCCTGGAAATAAGGCCATCCACCATGCTCCTAGATATTTACGAGATTCGTTAAGCATCGATCCCCAACTTACTTCTTCTACAGGAAGACCTAACCCTAAAAATGATAGCGTCGCTTCCATCAGAATCGCAGTAGCTGCAAGAAATATTATGCTGACCATCACAGGTGGTAAAGCCTTAGGCAAGCAATGTTTAAAAATTATCGAAAGGTCATCAGAGCCCATCGCTTTCTGAGCAATAATAAATTCTGATTCTCTAATGGCCAATATTTCGGCTCGGATATATCTCGCTATTCTCGTCCAGAATAAACAACCGAGACAGACTGCAATACTTATGATACCTGGGTTGCCTATAGTACCTAGCAGAAGTATCAAAATAATAAGCGTAGGTATTGATTTAAAAATCTCCAATAGTTTGGTTACAATATCATCTAGTGGCAAGGTCCATTTTTTGCGATTGGGTAAAAAGCGATCTAGCATTAAACTTAAGGCAGATTTAAATCCAACAAAAAGTATCAGAGCTATAGCCACAAACCATGCACTAGAACTAAAATAAATAAGGTAGTAAAACATCAAGAGAGCAAAGAAGGTAATTATCACCGACTCTAGAATTCCTACTTTAAACTGGTTTCCATAATATCCTGTGGAAAGACCTATGGGAATTCCTATCATCAAAGCAATAAGTAAGGATAAAAAGGCTACCCAAAAAGCAGTACGAGCTCCATTTATAATTCCTGCCAGCACATCTCTCCCCAGATCATCAGTCCCTAACCAATGCCTCTTATACAAAGAAGGTACATCCTGACTAGCAAACGGAGACACATAGGCTGCATTATCAGCATCTAGATATTTAGAATCATATGGGATCGGAGATGGAATTAATCGACCCGCATTATTACTGGCTAAGTATGATGAAAAAATAGCCGTGAGAAAAAACAGTACTAGCACGACAGCACTCCATCTAAGATTTACACTCCATATATTTCTCAACAAACCCATCAGTCAAATCTGATTTTAGGATTTGCATAGGTATATAATATATCTGCAATCAGATAGGACAACATAGTAACTATGGCTATAATGATACTTATGCCCATGACTACATTCCAGTCCACTGATGCAATAGAATTTATAAGCAACCTTCCCATACCTGGAATATTAAAAATGGTTTCTATAACTACCGATCCTGCTAGTGCTCCAGGAATGGATCCAGCAAAGAGTGTAATCATCGGAAGGAGAGCATTTTTAAATACATGCTTACGAGTAGCAGTTTTTTTACTGAGTCCCTTAGCATAGGCAGTGGTTACGTAGTCTAACCCTCTTTCCTGATTTATGCTAGACTTAAACTGCATCATGATATATACCAGTGTATGCAAGGTCCAACATATGGCTGGCAGTACTAACTTATTGCCATACCTGCCGATGGCTTCCCAAAAATCCAATCGCCCGATACTTGGATCAAATCCTATCGAAGGAAACAACTTAAAACCGTAATGTCCTGAGGTCAAATAAAGTACTGCAAGAAGACACAACCAGAATAAGGGAATCGTGTACACAAAAAAACTAAGCTTCTCTACAAAACTCTTAATCCCTCTATTTCCTTCTGCTGATAACCATAGTCCTAGTGGTATACTCAGAGCGATGGATAAAAACAATGAAATAAACATCAGTAATAGACTCCATTTCAGAGCCTTCCCGATTTTATTTACTACCTTTTTATTATCGATAATAGAAAGCCCTAAGTCTCCTCTAAACAAGGAACCAAACCATACATGAAACTGGTTTCCACTACCATGCCATTTAAAACTCGGCCATGAGAAGCCTTGTTTTTTGAGTTCTTTTATTTTATGATTACGAGCGGCAATGGGAATGATCTCATAGAGATTATCAGGATAGTGAGATGGGCTGATGCTAAAATAAAACGGGGGTTTATTTAAACCCATCTTGGTCGCTATCTTATTATAGTCTGTTAGATAGAATTCGGAATCGGCGTTTGTCTCAGAAATAGAGGAGAGGTAATCTTCTACTGGATCTCCTGGCAGGCTAGATTTGATTACAAATAGAATGGAGATTACTATAATAAGAGTGGGAATAAAAAACAACAATCTTTTAATAATATAAATCCCCATGATCCAGTTCTCCTAGTTATCGGATGCTACTAGAGCCTTACTGGTAAACGTATTGGCAAAATATCCAGGTCTCTTAGAAGAGGTCTCAGCATTTATTTTATTGGAGGCGACTATCCTTTCTTTCGGGCTGTATAGAAAAACGACTGGCTGGTCTGCGGCCATAATCTCCTGCATTTTTTTATACCTTTTGTTTCTTTCTGATGCGACTAGTTCTACCCTATTTTCTTCTACTAGTTTATCGAAGGCTGGATTAGAATAATTAATATAGTTTGCAGGTCCGTCCGTATGCCACTTATTAAAAGGATCGTCATCATTTGGGTCAGAGGTAATTGCGGAGGGTGTCATGTGATATTTGCCTTTTTTAACGGCATCTCCTAGCTCAGCCCGAGATTTAGTAAGTAGATTTATTTTTATACCTACTTTTTCTGCTTCTTGCTGCATGATGAGGGACACCTTTTTGCCGAGCACAGATGTATTAGAGATAAGTACATCTAAATCTAACTCTGTGAGCTTACCCTCTATCACTTTATCTACCGTTCCGTTTCCGTTTGTATCAGCCCATCCAGCTTCATCTAGTTCTTTTTTGGCTAGAGCCAAATCAAAAGACAGTGCCTTTAAAGATTTATCTGAGTAGGACTTAGTAGCATGAAAGATGCCGTTTTGTCGATGCCCAAAACCATTTTCTAGGACCTCAATCATCTGGTCTACATCGGCACAATGTGCAATGGCTTTTCTTATTTTGGCATCAGCCAAAATCGGATCTGCATTATTTAACGACATGTAATAAAATCGTGTAAGTTGAGGATTGAAAAAACCAAATTTGTCAGCAGACGATTTTTTGAGGTCGTTGAAATTTGCTCCAGATACTGCTGAGATAATATCTATCTCACCATCATGCATAAGTGTCATCGCCGTAGTCTCATCAGGGATAATTTTAAAGATTAACTTATTAGGAAAAGCTTGAAGATAAGGGTTATTACTTCCTGCTGCCCAATAATTTTTTTTCTTCTCTAGCACCACATATTGATCGGTTTCCCAGTCAGTCAGTTTGTATGGACCAGCACCTTCTACAATATCTCTAGAATGGACGGCTCCATTAAAATTAGTTACAAAGGCAGAATCTATTTTAGCAGATGGATCCATCATCTTTCCACTTATCGATAAAGCATCCGTCGCTCCAGTCGAATCATAAATATGTTTAGGAAAAAGATTTGCAGTAACTATGGCCTCTCTTGCGAGCATGTATGGTTCGCTAAAAATAACCTTGACTTTTTTCCTGTTTTCAGAATAAACTTGAACGTCTACAAGCTTCTTAAAAAAGGCTCTCCAATTTGTAGCTTCTATCTCTGGACATTTTACGGTCTTGAGCGTAAACAATAAATCATCTCCATCTACGGGCGACCCGTCATCCCATTTGGCCTCAGCCAAAAATTCTAAATCATAAACTACTCCACCCTTATATTCTCCCTCTTCTATGAGCTGCCCTTGCGGAATTTCTTTTATCAATATCGGTTCTAGCTCTAGGCTGTAAGGATTGTAATCTGCCATAGGAACTAGCATGTACTGGTAAATCTCTCTAGAAGCTGAAGAAGGATAAATGATAGGATTTAGCTTTGCAGGATCTCCTTTTATACGGATATTTATCTCTGCTGGATTTTGCTTTACTGGCTCTGTCTTACATGATAACAGACTGATAATTAAGAAACTACAAAGAAATAGTACGGTTAGCTGGGTTCTTTTCATAATCTGGACAAGAAATCATATATAATAAAACTATATCTAAGATACATCTATTATGCCGACGAGCGTTTAGATTTTCTTATTCTATTAAACAGAATTTTCTCGATCGGCATTCAACAAAAACGCAACTTTTTAAAGAAAAATGCTTTAATATAAGTGATGGAAAAACAAAAAGTACTGATTGCTGGAGGCTCCGGTCTAGTGGGGAGTTTTCTGGCAGACTATCTCTATGAGCGTAACTATGAGGTATCTATCCTGAGTCGCTCTGTAAAAAAGCATGAAAGATATACTTATCATAAATGGGATCTCGATAAGATGGAAATCGGTGCCGAGGCCGTAAATGCAAATCATATAATAAATCTTACTGGTGCTGGGATAGCCGATAAGAGATGGACCGCTAGCCGTAAAAAAGAGATTATCGAGAGTCGAGTACAGGCTGCTCAGTTATTAAAAAAAGGACTAGAAAAAAGTAATCATAAACCGACTAGTTACATCTCCGCATCCGCCATCGGTATCTATGGAGATCGAGGCAACGAACAGCTGACTGAGGAGTCTGCTATCGGTGAGTCAGATTTTATGGTGGAATGTTGTGATCTATGGGAGGCTGAGGCCAAAAAATTAGAAGGTCTCTCAGATCAGTTTTCTATACTGAGAATCGGTATAGTGCTCTCTTCTAAGGGTGGAGCTCTAGCAAAATTTGTGTTGCCGCTTAAACTCGGCCAGGCAAACTATTTTGGAGCAGGAAAAAATTATTACTCTTGGATACATATCTCCGACCTCTCTAAAATTATTCTAGCTGCCATCAAAGGAGAAACCTCAGGAATTATAAATGCAGTCAGCCCTACTCCACACACCAATAAAGAATTTATGAGAGCCTGTAAAAAAGCCATCGCTCCATATGCTCTACTCTACCCTGTGCCAGCTTTTACCATTAAGCTCGCTCTAGGCGAAATGTCTAAGGTGATTCTAAATAGTAATCGGGTGATTCCTCAGAAGCTGATGGATGATGGGTTTGAATTTGAGTTTCCAGAATTACAGAAAGCTGTGGAGGATGTTATGGAAAGGAAGATTTGATTAGGCTTATTTAAAGTAAACTACATATCCTATAGAAGGCTTAATAAACAGCCCTGCATTAAAAACAAAGTCGGTACCAAATTCTTGATTGAAATCTTCAATATACTCTATGGCTCTTTTGTTACGAGGAGTAAAATTAGCTGAAAGCGTAAAGTATCTCCTCTTTTCATAGTTTGGTTTATACTTTAAGCCAATACCATATATTAATCCACTAAAAAAACGTATTTCTCGAATGTTTGGACGAACGATTAAATCAGTACGAGTATTTACACCATATCTTATCGTAGCGTATGGCACCCATCCATTTGCAATACTAAAAGGTGCATTTACCTCTACTCCAAAATTCCCTAAAAATGCTCCTAGGCCTGCTGTTACTCCCACATTTTCTATTGGGAAATATTTTAAAGTAGCTCCTATGACTGCGTATTCTAATCCTATGCCCACTCCGATGCTATATTTTTCGTTGTGAAAACTTAATTGGGCTGTACTATCAAAAGAAATTATACTATAAATAAAAAAAAAAGTGCCGCTTTACTCAAATTCATAACTTTAAATTTTAATTCTTAACAATTTTAAGAATTTCGTTTACATCAGAAGATGTAATACGAATAAAATATATTCCCTGAGATAAATTACTACCATTAAAAGTTATAATATCGTTTTCGTCGTTTATCAAAGAATTCTTTTGGGTCAAAATTCGACCATTATAATCAAGCAAGTCTATGTTTAAATTATAAATATCATAACCAGACAGATTAATTGAAAATGTACTATTAAAAGGATTAGGGATAACTCTTATGGCGTAATCAATTGAAGAGCTTCTCGTTACTATTTGTGACTTGATAGATTCTGATTCGCCTAAATCTAGTGAGGTTAACATAGAGCACATACTTTCACTAACATCATAAGTATCATCAACAACATCATCAATTCCCAATCTCCCATCATAGCTATAACCTATTACAGCGTATTTACTTAGAGAAAGTCTTTCAATCTTTGTACTAATAAAACTATTATTTAATTCTTCCATCAAAGCTCTACTAGAAGAGATATTGCCTTTAGAATCTAATCTTACAATAACTAATCCGTTACGATTATTAAAATCATATTCTTGCTCGCCAATTTTTTGGAATCCAGAAATGTTAACAAATAAAACAATATCATCCCTATCCAAAAATACGGCTTTAACAGCCCAATCAATTGCTAAATCTTTTCTTAAAACTTCCACATCGTTTTTAAAGTATTTTAAACTTTTAAAGGTCAAATTATTCTCAACAACAATTTTACACGTATCATCAATAACTTTTATTATCTCAACAGATTTTGAATTATTTATTTCACTCTCTCTCAATAATTTTCCTTCAACATCAAATAAATATGTAAAGTAATTAGAAGAATCATTATGCTTTGTAATTAGCGAAATACTTCCATTCTCATCCTCCATAATACTAGCTATATCTAATTCTAAAGGGAACGTGTAAACCCAATTTTTTTCGTTCAGGGCTGTTGAGCCATAAATTGCCTGAATTATAGTACCATTCCCATTAGATCCTGCTAAAAAAAGAACAGAATCTCTTAAAATACGAGCATCTCTAATTTCATATTCAAAATGCATCCATGAAGATGTTGACAACTGGTTCAACTCTTGATCTAATTTTGAAAATCTTATTTCTCTAGTTGCTCGATCTCTGATTGTCATTAATATGGAGTTAGAAGATGAGACAAACTGTATATCTACAGGGTCATCATCGCAAATATTTCCATCAATTAAATAACTAAAATCACATCCGCATTCATCTAAATCATTTGGGATTTGTCCTCCGTTATAAAGTTGTATGTAACTGTTAATTAAACAATCACAATGATCAACTCTTAAATAAGTACCTTCGCCGGTGTCATAATAGCATAATACCGCATTATCAATTTCGAATTCCTCTTCCGATTTGGGACAAAACCATCTTTCTATACAACCATCAAAATATTCTAAAATTAGCTCGTCATCATCACATTCCGTCACATCACTAGTGCCATTACCATTAAATGGACTTCCTCCAAAAAAGTTGTCTTGAAACCAATCCCAATCATTAAGAATACCACATCTTTCAGATGGTATACTAATAAAGGCAACCTCTATAAACCTTAAATTTCATTGATTTTGATAATTATAGATTTCGA
>CAZDWO010000015.1:0-64751 GCA_964509175.1 uncultured Saprospiraceae bacterium | reverse complement strand
CCACCATACTGCATATGAGATAAATTTAAATCCTCTGGTCTCATCAAAACGCTGGGCAGCTTTTATCAAACCAAGATTACCTTCGTTAATCAAATCACTTAAAGACAAACCTTGATTCTGATATTGCTTAGCTACAGAAACCACAAACCTTAGATTTGCTTTGGTTAAAGTTTCTAGAGCTATCTGGTCACCTTGCTTTATTTTCTTTGCGAGTGTTACTTCCTCATCTGGAGTGAGGAGGTCTACCTTACCTATTTCTTGTAAATATTTCTCTAAAGATTGGGATTCACGGTTAGTAATAGATTTGGTTATCTTAAGCTGTCTCATTTACAAGCAAGTTTTAGTAGTAATTTATTTTAACACATTCTAGAACGAACAAAAGTAAAACTATTGACGACATAATTCAACCATTATGAATATTTGAATACATTTAATTTATTAGTCGAAATAATTGAAAAATAAATCACAAAAGCCTTGTGTTTTATGCAAAAATATTCTTTATTGCAGCCCTTGTGATTACAATCCCGTATCATATTTTAAGATTTTAAATGAAGAGAGTTTCTTTTGACATGGAATTTATTTTTAAGGCCTCACCAGGTATCTTATATAAGTTTCTAACTAGTAATGATTGTTTAGTGAGATGGTTCTGTGATGGATGCGATCTAACCGGCGAAACCTACGTTTTTGAGTGGGAAGGATCGGAAGAGGTTGCTGAGCTAGTAGACGATATCGAAGAGGAAAGAATCCGCTTTATCTTTGAAGATGCGGAGGATGGAGAATATCTAGAATTCAGAATGTATAAGGCGGAGATGACTCTGGAGACCATATTAGAGATTACAGATTTCTGTGATGAAGATGAGGTCGATGGTCAGAGACAATTTTGGGATACCCAAATCGCCAATCTACGTATCGCTTGTGGATCTTAGCCTTCTATTAATTAGAGTCTAAAACCACTTTTTCTTTATACTTACTAAACTGTTTTTTGTGTCTTCTGCAAAGTGGAAGGACCATAACCATATTGCCAAAAAGGCAAACACTAATATATTGTTGGCTACAAAAGCTATTGTATCTCCTATCCAATTTTCCAAGCAAAAGATAGAAAGTATAATTACTGATAAGCTGAGTACGAAAAGAAGCATTTTCCCTGTAAAGGGTTGGATATCAGTTTTGATGTAAATCAAAATAGTCTTCATCACATTAAAGATGATTAAGGAAATGGTTGTGGCAATGGCAGCACCCATAATCGATAAATCTGCTGAAACAATAAGTGCGTAATTTAACACAACGTTTACCACTACCATTACAAGGATATAATAGGTGTTATGCCTATACCATTTAGAGTGTTGTATAATAACTCCATTTACACTGGAAGCCATATCGAAGAGTTTAGAAATCCCTAGAACTAGAACCAGAAGTTTAATATACCTCAATTCATTCCATTCTCTACTAAGCTTATCTATAGATTTAAATCCATCTAAAAACTCCAGCGACGCTAAATAATCAAAAAATATAGGGAGGAAATCTAACAGTAGAAAAACGGCTAGTAGCATAGCGGAACCGATGTAAACCAAATTTTCAGAACCTTTGAGATAGATGTTTTTTATCGAGGCCAGATTATTATCTCTCCATGCCTCAGATAGCATAGGATGAGCGATACTTACTACGGCACTTATCGGTATAGTGATTACCGTAGTAATAAAAACTGCCATGGTATAATCTCCGTTTAACTCAAAAGTGGTCAAAGCAGGAACCATATAGCCATCTATTCTAAAAGCAATTATACTACCTGCACTACTGGCAAAGGCCCAAAAGTAATAGCCGAAAAAAGACTTCTTTGTAAAAAGCTCTTTGTCACTAAGAGCAAGATTATCGCTGGACTTATAATCATTACGCAGCTTAGCAGAAGTCATCCAAACGAGAGCAATCAAGGAAATCAACAAAACTCCAAAGATTATCCATATACCAGTTTCAAGATTTATCCATTTAAAATAGACTAGTGCAAAAGCTACAGGTGTACTTAGTTTATATAGTGTCTGTAAGGCAACAGGTATGGCAACAATTTTATAATTGGATAAATACTTGACTAGAATTTCTATAACACTAAACATCAATGCTCCAAGGCATATATGCCATATAAAGGCTTCATAGTTTGCAGAGGGATTACTGGAGAATTTTATAAATGCATCCTGTAGAAAATAAAATCCCAAAACAAACACTATCGAATTAAGACAGAAAATACGAATGATAAACCAGAAGAAATTTTTCCGCTCTTTCTGAGTAGCACTGGTGTAAGGGAAAAACCGCATAGAAGACAATCCCAAGCCCAGCACGACTAATGCCATAAGCAAGGCAGAGGTATTTATTATGTATCCAAAAATTCCATACAACTCTCTATTAAGGGGATAGATAAATACAAGAGCAAATGCACCGACCATAGAGATGATTACTCTCAGCACAGTCTGATTAAAGCTTTCTTTTATTATTATTCCCACTGGTTATTTTATGTTCCGATATACAACGGACCAAACGGTTTCCAAATGATGATTTAATGTAAAATTTTCCTCTACCCTTTTCTTTCCGCTCGTTCCCATTATTTGTGCAATTTTTCTGTCCTCCATCAGTGCAATCATATTATCACCCATCGATTCCCAATCTCCTTCATCTACTAATAATCCACTCTCCTTTTCTACGACTACATCTTTTATCCCAGCATGTCTGGTACTCAATACAGGAAGCCCAGCTAGCATTGCTTCTAATATGGACACGGGAGTTCCCTCACTATCCCCATCAGCAGCTCTTACACTATGTTGTACAAATGCAAACGACTTTTTAAACAGATCTATTATAAAGTCTTTAGATTGTGGTCCCAGAAAATAAACCTTATCTTCTAACTTTAATTCTTTGACTAGAGCTTTACATTCCTCCCATAGAGGTCCATCTGCGAGCATGACCAATTTAGATTCTTCAAAAACATTCTGAGCTTTATGAAAGGCCCTAATCGCAAGCTGAGGAGCTTTTTTATCTACAAACCTTCCCGTAGTGACAAACTGAAAATCATTGGAAGAAACATCTATATCTAAATTAAAATCTGAATTAGGCCCACATGGAGTAATGCTAATTTTATTTTCAGCACAACCTAATCCTATAAGTTCTTCTTTCATCTCAGAAGAAACGACAATAATTTCAGAAGCTATTTCAAACATTTTTAAATAACGTTTTCCATACTTCTTTATGGTTTCATAGTGATACGCATCTCTTCCATGGAAATGAACGATTAACGGAATCTCTAATTCCCTACAGTCTTCCATAATCATAGTTCCACTAGGTCCATACTCAGCCATTACAGCATCTATACCATGATCATTTAGATATTTTCGGAGAGCTTTTTTTCTAAAGTAATATCCCATGGCTGGATTAGAAATCCTCTCGATAGCAGTTTCTAAGTAATGGATTAATATGGAACTGCTAAACAATGCTTCATCTTCATTATTAAATATAGGATGATAGCCTCTCTTCTTTAGACTATAAAATAAATAAGTATCACAGGGTAGTAAATCTATATGTGCTCTAATAAAAGTTTCTGAATAAGTAGGTTTTAAAGGTGAGATTATTGCTAATTTTCGTTTTTTGTGATTCATTTTATAATTAACCATTTAAGCACCTTCGGAAGCTTTAAAACTCTCGGAATAAAATTCAAATTTGAAGAAAGCTGTTATTTACTATAAAGATACGTACAACATCGGGGACACCATACAAACTTTGGCAGCTTCTAGACTTATAGGTGGTGCAGACTTATTTCTCGATAGAGAAGATCTAAATAATTATAAAGGAGAGGAAGCAAAACTACTATGCAATGGCTACTTCATGAAAGAACCAATGAACTGGCCTCCATCTGATAAATTACATCCTCTATATATTGCCTTTCATATCAGTGGATATTATGAAGCTGAGAAATATATTTTAGATCGTAGATTAAAAAATTATTATAATCAATACAGTCCTATCGGGTGTAGAGACATATCTACGGCAGAGAGATTTAAGAGCATAGGTGTGGACTCATATTATTCATCCTGTCTTACGCTGACTTTAAATTTTGAAGAGGATATCGAATCATCTGGTGAAATTCTATTTGTGGATCCGTTCCTGAAAATGAATTCCTCTAGCTATGAGAAATATATTATAGATAAGATGGTTCCAGATTCTTTGAGACACAAAGTCGATTATGTAAAACACGACATGGATATAAAAAAGTTATCTGTTCATGAAAGACTGCCGATAGCTGAAGCACTGCTCAGAAGATATGCGGCGGCTGATATCGTTATAACTTCTAGAATCCACTGTGCACTACCCTGCCTCGCATTAGGAACTCCTGTATATTATGTAGATGTGGGATATGATAGACCAGAAGCTCGTAAAAGACTGACTGGAATATTAGATCTCATGCATGTATTAGATCAGAATAATTTTCCATCGAGCAGTAGCAAACCAGTTTCTAAGTTGTTTAGAAAAACTGGTTTATATAAACTTAATTCTACCTCAGATTTAAAGAAGCTGATAGATTGGGATCATGTCCAAAATAAACAAGAGCCTATAGATAAATTTAAAGCAAGCATTACTAAACGCGTAAAAGATTTTTTCAATGACTAAGCTTTTCAAGAAGATCAACTCTTTCATAATTCGACAAACAGATCCACTTATAAATCGAATTTTAAAAGAAGGTCTTAGTTACATGTGGCCATCTGATTTAAAGGCTCTAAAATCTTCGATTAACCGAATCAAAAAAGAAAAGATAGCTGGAATCTTCTTAGAAGCAGGTGTGGCATTAGGAGGCAGTGCTATTTATGTAAGCTCCGTAAAAAACAAAGAAACGCCGTTCTACTTATATGACGTCTACGATATGATTCCTCCACCCAGTGAAAAAGATGATAAGGACGTTCACGATCGTTACAACAAAATTGTTAGTGGTAAATCCAGTGGTATAAATGGCAATGTTTATTACGGTTATCAGAAGGATTTATTAGAAGTAGTCAAGAATAACTTTAAGAATTTTAAGCTGGACTCAGAAGAAAATAACATTCATTTTGTCAAAGGAAAGTTTCAAGATGAGATGAAGATTTCAGAGAAGATCGCCTTTGCTCATCTAGACTGTGACTGGTATGAATCAGTTAAATACTGTTTGGAAGAAATCCATCCTAATCTATCTAAAGGAGGAGAAATATTAATAGATGATTACTTTCATTATTCAGGTTGTAAAAAAGCCGTAGACGAATTTTTAGACAAGAATAAAAATCAGTACAAGTCATTTAAAAAAGCAAAACTACATCTCATCAAGGTCTAAATTTCCTTAATGGCAAAAGATGGATGATTGTCCAATTCGTGAGTAATGTATTTTAATTCCCAGTTGTTTTCTAAACAAAACTCTCTTACAGATTCTATCACACCATACCTTACACCGTTTACCCAACTGCCTTGAACATAATCATGGCCTGATATAATTCCTCCTGACTTTATTTTTGGTTTCAATAATTTGAGCTCTTTTCTAGTAGTATCTAACTTATGATCGGTATCTAGATACACCCAGTCAAAATATCCATCTGCTATAGAAGATATCCCATCAAAGGACAGTTTACGTATAACCTCTACTTGCCCGCTAGATATTTCCTTTTGAAATTTTTCTTGTATGTACTGATAATGATTTTCATTATATCGATTAGATCCCCAGATATCTATTAAAACCAATTTCTGTGGTTTGCATATTTCTAAAATCTTAGAAGTAAAATCTCCTTTAAAAACACCGATTTCTGCTATTACAGAGTTTTGAGGAAGTAGTTTGAGCAACTCTACTCTATCTACTAGAGAAACACAATTCTTGAGATGTTGGTTTTTAAAATTAGACTTCGGATATCTTTTTTCTTCGGCTTCTTTGGGCTTTACCGATAATCTTCTTAATAGGGATAAAATTTTACTCAAAATATATTTTCTTTACAACTCTTATTTCAGGTTATTAATCCACTAATCTACGCCTATCTAACTGAACATTGTACTGGCCTCCTTTTGAAATTTGGTTTATAACTTCAGAATACTTAGCCTCTAAATTTAAAATCAGTCTCTCAATTTCTGAAGGGCTCAGGTTTACATTATAATTTTCAAAGTAGCTATTTACTTGATACCTTCGAGATGTTTGGGATTTCTGATTTTCTTCAGACTTAAAATAGTTTGAGAAAGAATCTCGTGAATGAATCAAGCTGAATAGATTATCATAGATGCCTAAAAGCGATTCTGCCTCTAATAATGACATGAAGAAAATCAAGTCCTCCTTGCTCATCTGATACACTGAATTTTTATTCTTGCCGCTGAACCGAACCTCTAAAGTTTCATTATCCTTGAAAGAGAAGTTTATAAATTCGCTCGATATAGTTGTTATAATATTACAGGCCTGATTACATTCTACTTCAGTTGTAATAATTATTGTCAAGATTAGATTACAACCATTAGTACCTGGAAGAACTTGTGTGAAAGTACCTGCCTGAGAATAATCAAAACCGTTAATCGTAATAATCTGATTAGGTGATATGATAAAGGTTTGAGTCTCCATTTCATTACTCAATTCCGAAACGGTAACTACTAAGGAACTATCGCATCCGTTTATATTAATTCCTATGAGCTGGTTGAAAACACCAGGCTCAGAATACACTACATTATTTACTTCTACATCTTCATCCTCACAGAACGTTACTGCAATAGACTCTTCCGATGGTGCAAAATATTCTATCTTAACTGAGATTATGGAGTCGCATCCAAAACTGTTTGATAATGTTTCTGAACCAGTAGGATTACTCTCATTATACATGGTTCCATTTACTTCAATTTCGAAGCCAGAGCCCATACAAGATTCTTGAAACACATTTTCTTCTATACTTTCAGCAAAAACTAGATTTACATTTACTATCGAATCACATCCATCGCAAGCTTGCAAAACGATTTCTCCAGCAGGATTAGATTCATTAAAAACAATTCCATCCACTACAACTTCATAACCATCACCCAGACACCCTTGGTGTTCTATTGATGTCAAATTTGCATCATGAAAATTATTATAGAGTAAATCAACTTCTTCCACTGTGATGACTCTATCCCATACATAGAAATCATCCAAAGATCCATTAAAAAAATTAGGAGGTAGAGTTGTATTGATATCAATACTCCCAAGCACTCCAGGTTCATTAGTATATACAATTTCCAAATCTCCAGATCCAGATGCTTCTACTTCTTGAAAACAACCATTAACATAAATTTCCATTACACTAGGACTTGGATATATCCCAACCAAATGCACCCAAACATCCTTTTTTATTGAATTAATTGATTTTACTGATCTTCTATTTCCAGGTCCTGTAGCACCGGTAGAATCACCATAATGAATAGACATGGATGAAGAATTGCCTGTATTTATAGTTGCAAAGAATCCACTATAATTATTCTGCGTATAATTAAAATCTAAAAATGGATTAAACTGAGGAAAGTCCTCGACCTTTGCCCATACCGAAAAACTAAATGGAAAATCTGGCTGCAAAGAAGGATCACTAGGAAATAAAACAAGATCATCTCCATCAAACAATATCGCCGAATCTGTATTGCCAAAACGATCTTCAACAAATACGGTTCCATCATTTGTTGCATCAAATTGATTTATAGATGAATCGATGTAATTTCCTGAAAAGTTGTAATTCAAAAGAAGGCCTTGAGTTAAATCTTGTGCAAATGAAGTAACCGCTGTCAGTGTGCCTATTAAAAATAGTAGCAATAATTTTTTCATAAAAATGTAGGTTCTATATCGAAATCATAAATATATAATTTATTTAGATTACCTAAGGCTTTTTAAAAGTAAATCCCCCAGCTCCCCAGCCGTACTCCTCCGAGAATACTTACTAACAACCACGGCTGATGGATTATAAGCAAGGGCTTTTTTAAGCCTTTCTAAATCTATCTCCTCCTCGTAAGTAAAAGTATAAAATCCAAGTTCTCTCAAAATCACAATAGCATCATCATCATCCTTCCCAATGCCGATAATATTCTTTCCAGTAGCGAGATACTCAAATAATTTTCCAGGAATGTTTACCTGAGAATTATCACTTTGATTTACTAAAAGTAATAGTACATCGGTCGTGGCATAATCTTCTAAAACAGCTTCATGCGATTTATAGCCTTCTAGTTTAAGGTCTACTTTTTCCGCCTCTATTAAATCAACTACTGAAGAATCCACAGTTCCGCAAAGATGCAAAGAGACAGCTTCATCAGCATCTTTTAATTGTCCGAGAGCCTTCCATAAATTAGATGGATTTCTTAACTGATTTAAAAGGCCTGCATGGTAGATTTTCAACTTTTGCTTTTCTTTATCAATTGAATTTTCCCCAAATCCTTTAAAATCATCTTTATCATATCCATTGGTAATGGTCTTGAATTTTGAATGATCAAATGGCATTAAGAGTTTAGGCATGGAATAACTGGTAGCGATTACCTTATCACAACTATTAAGAATTGCAGATTCTAGTCGCTGATATTTTTTACGGGAAGCATCAGAGACATTAAAGGTATCTAGAAAATCTAGTTTCGAAAACGGATCTCTTATGTCTACGATCCATGGAATGTCTAAATACTTTTTCAAGCCTAATCCGATGAGGTGCATACTATGTGGAGGCCCCGAAGTTATAATTGCATCTACAGGATTCTTCTTTAAATAGTTTCTAAGATATCTAACGGAGGGTTTTACCCAGACCACTCTAGGATCTGGTATAAAAACATTCCCTCTTATCCAGTTCATCCATTTAGAAAGAAGGCCTTGATTTTTCTTTTTTGAAACTAGACCTGTGTTTAGTTTTTTCTTACCAGTAAGTAATCTAGCTACCTGATAGGGTTCAAAGATTTTACGTTTTACGATTTCTGCTTCTGGAGAGATGTCTTTTAATAAGCTATCATCCTTTAAATCGAAGTCTGGATTCTCTGGCGTATAGATTACAGGTTGCCAGCCATTTTCTGGCAGATACTTAGAAAGCTTTAACCATCTCTGGACTCCCGAACCAGCTGATGGTGGCCAATAATAGCATACAATAAGAACTCGTTTTTTCAAGCCCTAGTCCTCTTTTGTTCTCAATTCTGGAAGCTTATTATTCCACCCTAGATATAAAAAAGCGATCAATCCGATAACCAAAAGAAGAGAAGAAATAAGACTAATCGTCTCTCCTATTCTATATGCACTTGGATTAAACTCAAAAACAATCTCATGACTTCCTGAAGGAACCTTCATCGCTCTAAGAATGTAATTTGATCTTATGTGTTCTACTGGTTTTCCATCTATGTATGCATTCCACCCTTTGTCAGGACCGTACCATACTTCTGAAAATACAGCAAGTTGATCACTCGAGGCATTTGATTTATATACTAGTTTATTGGGTTCGTAACTTGTGAGTTGTATGCTCCCTTCCTTAGTAGGATTTAGAGCTCCGATATAATCAGTAAATTCTTTATGGACTATGGCATCTCCTATAGGATCAAAATCATTTAGGGCATTTATTTCTTGATCAGCGGTTTCTACAATATTAATATTGTTTACAAACCAGGCATTTCCCAGAGATGCTGGGTTACGCTGTGCCACCAGTTTATTATTTCCATCAGGTGTTATGATATACTTAGTGTTAAGCATATTCAAGACCTTCTGATTATTATTAGAGATATGTCTGACGATGATATCTTGAGTTCTCTGAAGCTTAGCGGCATGGTACCCTCCTATAGTTTTATGGAAATAAGAAGCCTCTGAAGAATTAAAGGTATTTATGGATAAATCCAACACTCTAAAATTAGGATCACTGTCTCCTAATATCTGCTGATCTACTGGTCGAGGTTGGAAGTTTTGTTTGTAAGCTCTTTCCTTTATAAAGTCATGTGAGTTTAAATATCTCTTACCTGTAATAAACAAATCTCCAAAACATAAAGCACCTAAGGCAACTGCTAAAATTAGCTTAGATAGTTTTCCTTTATTGTAGAAAAACAAAAGACCGAAGGCTGCAGAGATTAAAGCAAAACTCTTAAAGGCACTACTTTGTAACATACTGATTCTATCATCCACTATACTATCCATAGGGAATCCGCTTTGTGCAAGTCTAGCATCATTAGGAGATACAAAATCAAAAACAGATGAACCCACCAGTGCTAAAATCAAACAAAACCCTGCCGTAACTCCATAAGCGATATAGAGTGCTTTATTAGATCGTTTATCATTTTTCAGATATGAGTCTAAGCCTAAAAAGGCAATCATCGGAACAATTACACTCGTCACTCCGATTACGGAATTAGGAGTTCTGAATTTATTGAAGAGTGGAAAATAATCGAAGAATAATTTATTCCACCATGAAGCATTATTACCCATTGAAAATAATAAGGTCATAAGAATTGCCACGACTCCCCAAATTCTCAACGTACTGTTCCAGGTAAGAAAAGAAAGGAGCAAGAGAAATATCACAATAGCTCCCATGTAAATCGGACCTCCATTTATAGCCAACTTACCCCAATACGTTGGAGCAGGCACCTGCTGTCTAACTCCCATTTTTCTTAAGTCTTTGGCGAAAGCCGAACTCTTACCTAAATCTTCTGAAGATCCTCCACCAGCTGCCAGTGGAACTATTAATGACATCAGATCTAATCTACTATTACTGTAGACCATCGCATAGTCCCATGCTAGTCCATCTTGAGCACTACTGCTACTTGCATCCACTTTTTCTGTAAGGATAGGCTTACCTCTCATGGTATCTTCTCCATACTCGTAGGTAGTCCACAACTTAGAAGCAGAGCTTCCAACACCCAATAGAACTCCTAATAGTAATACTCCTGAAGCTTTTGCAAAAGATGGAAGAGTACCTTCTTTTATAGCTTTAGCTAAATAGAGTAAAACCATGACTATCAAGGTAATACCGAGATAGAACGTCATCTGTGGATGATTACCATATAGATTTACGGCGAAGCCCAAAGCAAAAATTAATCCTCCGGATAAAAATTTATTTCGATAACATAAAACTACTCCTGCAATTATGGGAGCAATAGACATCAATGCTCTGACCTTACTCGTATGACCTGCATCGAAGATGACCATATTGTTTGTAGTAAAAGCAAAACATAAGGCTCCTACGATAGCGAGATACTGATTTACACCTAGTACCATCATCAATAAATAAAAGCCTATCATCCCGATGATAAAATAACCAGCAGGTCTAGGAATAAATAGATGTCCTGCTTTTTCGACATACTTGATGAGATTTTTTTTCATCGGAGCAGTTATCTGATAAGTAGGCATTCCTCCAAACAAGGCATTTGTCCAGAGTGCTACTTTCCCAGTTTTCTTCTCATATTGCTTAGCCTCATTTGCCATTCTTTCAAAATTGACAATATCACCCATCTCCATTTTCTTGCCCTGGAACTGTGGTAAAAAGTAGATCACAGCGGCTAATAGAAAAACTGCAAGAGCAATTAAAATCGGCTTAAAAAGACTGAAAAGTTTATTCATCTTATATTGTTGAAAATAATTATATGTCGAAAATATGGATTATTCTTTATAAATTTTCACCTCCTTGGTTCCATCGGATTTTATGTAACCTCTGTACATACCTGCACTATTAAAAGGCATAGCGACATTTCCGTTTTTATCTAAAATTATTGCACCTCCATCACCTCCAGCTTTGACTAGTTTATCATTGATCACTAGGTTTCCTGCTTCTTCTACACTGAGTCCTTTATATTCCATAGCTGCACTGATGTCATGTGCAACTGCATATCTTATAAAGTATTCTCCGTGTCCTGTACATGAAACGCCACAGGTATTATTATTAGCATAGGTACCTGCACCTATTATTGGTGAGTCACCGATGCGATTCCATCTTTTATTGGTCATACCTCCCGTAGATGTACCTGCTACGATATCTCCATTTTTATCTAAGGCCACTGCTCCGACTGTTCCGAACTTATAATCTTTAAACTCTTCTACTGATCCTATGTCTTTGGCTTTGACACGTTGCAGAGATTTCCATCTTCGTTCAGAATAGAAGTATTGCGGATCTACAATTTCTAGACCTTGAGACTTAGCAAATGTTTCTGCACCCTTAGCTGTAAGCATTACATGCTCTGATTTATTCATTACAGCGATGGCTGCATTTATAGGATTTCTAATAGTCTGCACTCCTCCTACAGCTCCAGCCATAAGTTTCTTTCCTTCCATAATAGAGGCATCCATTTCGTTTTTTCCCTCATGATTAAAGACTGCTCCTTTTCCAGCATTAAAGAGTGGAGAGTCTTCCATAGTATTTATGGTCTTCTGAACAGCCTCTAGACTAGTCCCTCCATTTTTTAAAATATCTTTTCCAGTCTTTAGAGCAAACTCTAGTGCTAGCAAATATTTCTGCTCCGTCTCATCTGTCATGTTCTTTTTAATAATCGTTCCCGCTCCACCGTGGATAACCATGGCGTACTCTATTTTATTTTCATTCTGAGAAGACATACTTGTGCTTTTAGAATCATCAGATTTAGGATTATTGCATCCTAGTAAAACTAATAACAAGGAAGATAAGAGAAGTCGCATATCTATTATTTTAAGGCTTGATATAATAAGGCTCTTTTTTCTTTGGCTTGAGCCAAAGTACTACTATGCAATATGGCAATTTTTGTTTTATGGACTATAGTCAAAAAGTGATCCCACCATCTATAGAAAATCCATTCGGTAATAACCGCAACTGGGATAAAAAATAAGGCTGGCCAACTTACCTTAAAGAATCCAACAATAGTTATAATCGGATATAAAATATACCAGTGTAATCCAAGTCTAGACAATCCTGCTAAGGAGCCGAAGAATCTGTTACGAGGTATAATGGTATAGGTAATTAAAAAGGTTAATCCTGAGGTAATTGCGTTAAGCACAAAACCGACTGCTGCAATAGGCAGAAGAATAATAGAAATGATAAGTGAGATAAAAAAAGGAGAACGACTAGAGAGATATCTGTCCCTTGTCCCCATTTTTTTAAGCAGTCCTTTGTATGTATTTATTTCCGCATCCCACTTTCCAGTTCTGATTTTTTCCATCATTTGATTCTCAGCATCGAAGTTTGCGGAACTATCTTCTATAATAGGAAGCCATTTTTCGGGCATCTCGTTTCTTAGAATAGGAGAAGCCACATCATAAAATTTCTCTTCCTCTCTAGTTACATTTAATAACAAGGGAGTCATGAGCCCTTTGAGATTATCGGTTACTTTCTTTCTACCCAGTGCAGGATTCTCATCGAAGTATTTTTTGTATTCATTAAAGGCAAAGGACTCTCCTACTTTAATCATTACATTTTTTCTAAATCCATCTGGATCTACAAAGGTGATTCCTAGAGGCACTATACGTATATCTAATTCTGGATCCTCAAGAACAGCATCATGAGCCATACGAGCCATTCCTTTCTGAAGTGGCCTTAGGAATTTAACCGTCTCTGAACTACCCTCTCCGAAAATCATTACACAGGCATTCTTCCTTAACTTTTCTGTTATGATGCTTCTGGTACTACCGTTTTCTCGGAGTCTCTTAAACCCATCTCTAAATCTATAAATCGGTATCTGATTGGTATTTTTTAAAAACCAGGAGTATTGCCACTTATTAAAAAGGTCTCCTCTCACTAGAAAATGTAAAGGATACGGGAGAATACAAGCAAACACACAAGGCTCCCAGAAACCATTTGGGTGATTACTTACTAGGAATAATGGCTTATCACGAGGAATCTTTTCCATTCCATCTATGTAAATTTTCTTAAAGAAAATTCTCATTATTACTCCTACTACAAATCTATGTACGCTATAGAACATTATTTTTGACTTCCGATAACCCTAAAGGTATACAGAAGCAAGGCAATGTCCATAAATCAGAAATATTTAATTGTAATAAGTGGTCCTACCGCGGTCGGCAAAACAGATCTTACGATATCCCTTGCTCAGCACTTCGATTGTCCGATACTCTCTTGCGACAGTAGACAGATTTATAAAGAACTAAACATAGGCACTGCAAAAGTTACTGAAGAAGAGCAAAAAGGCGTTCCTCATCACTTTATAAATAACGTCAGCATTGAGGATTCTTACTCAGCTGGAATCTATGAAGAAGAAGCCATCGAACTTATTAATGAGTTACACAAAGAGCATAAGTACCTCATTCTTTCTGGTGGCACTGGCCTATACATACAAGCGGTACTTACTGGTTTAGATCACTTTCCAGATGTCGATAAAAATATTCTAGATCGTCTAGAAAATGAGTTTGAGGAAAAAGGGATTTTGGCTTTAAGCCAAAGATTAAAAGAACTGGATCCACAATATTATGAAAGTGTAGATACTCAAAATAGTAGACGGGTTATCAGAGCTCTTTCTGTTATAGAGCAATCAGGAAAACCCTTTAGTACCTTTCTGAATAGTCCTAAAAAAGAGAGGAATTTTGTTCCGATTCAGATACTTCTGGAAAGAGAAAGAGAAGCACTCTATACAAGAATAAATCAGAGAGTAGATCTCATGATAGAAGCTGGACTGGTCGAAGAAGTAAAAGGATTAATTAATCACAAAGAACTAAAAGCCTTAGATACAGTAGGTTATAGAGAAATATTTGACCATTTAGATGGTAAAACGGATATCGCAACTGCAATCGAACTGATAAAAAGAAATACCCGCAGATATGCCAAAAGGCAAATGACCTGGTTTAGAAGAGACCCTAAATGGAATGCTTTCCACCCTGATGAGCGGGATAAGATTCTCTCTTTTATAGATTCCGAGTTAAAGTAACTCTAGCACATTTTCTGGCGGTCTTCCTAGTATTGCTTTAGACCCATTTATTACTATCGGTCGTTCTATGAGTTTGGGATATTTTATCATGGCTTCTATCCATTGCTCCTCAGTAAGGCTTTTGTTTTTATAGTTATCCTTATAAGCTTGCTCTCCTTTTCTAATGAGCTCTTCGGCTTTAATTCCTAATTTTTTAAGGATTGCTTTGAGCTCTTTTTTGGATGGAATATCTTTTAGGTACAGAACGATTTCTGGTTCGATTCCATTTTCAGTGAGCAGAGCTAGGGTTTGTCTACTTTTGCCACATCGAGGATTATGATATATCTTCATATCACGAAATTAATGCAGAATGATCTGGAAACAAAAAGAAGTAACGCTTGAAGGAATAAATGCCTTTGGAAATAAAGGCATGGGTGAGCATTTAGGGATAGAATTTATAGAAATAGGACCCGACTATCTAATTGCCAAAATGCCTGTAGATCATAGAACTAAGCAGCCGATGGGCAAACTACACGGTGGAGCCTCTGTAGTCCTCGCAGAAACCGTAGGCAGTGTAGCTTCTGTTCTATGTGTCGAAGATCTTATGAAAAATAGCGTAGTCGGAATCGAAATAAACGCAAATCACCTCCGAAGCATAGAAAAAGGATATGTCTACGGAAAAGTAGTTCCTATCAAAATAGGCAGAACCCTACATATCTGGCAGATAGACCTCTATGACGAGGACAAAAGGGAGATATGCCGATCTAGACTTACTACTCAGATAATAAAGCTCTAAATGTCTTTTTTAGAATAAAATATCTGCTAGGAGAACCGATATTATACCTTACTTTTGCCGCATCTAGAAACTTATTATGAAAAAAATTTATACGTTATTGTTTTTACTGACGAGCATAGGGATTTATGCTCAGCAAAATTTCAACCTAGAACTCGTTTCTGAAGTCGTTTTTGACGAAGCTGGAAATGATATCTGGGGTTATGTAGCACCAGATAGTACTGAGTACGCAATCGTAGGATCTAGAACTGCTTCAAGAATTTATTCTTTAGAAGATCCTGCTAATCCTGTACTTGTAGCATCGATTCCTGGACCTCCATCGACATGGAGAGATTTTAAGAGCTGGAATGATCATATATATGTTACCACTGACCAAGGTGGAACCACAGAAGGGCTGGTTATTATAGATATGACCGAGGCTCCTAATAATATTACTTCTACAAACTGGCAGCCATTTATAAATCATACAAATGGTGATGGAGAGACTATCTCAGGTCAGCTAAATACTTGTCACAATATCTATATAGACGAAAATGGATTTGCTTACCTAGCTGGTTGTGGAGGAGTAGGAAGAGGAGGAGTTATTATTTTGGATTTAAATCAAGATCCTAAAATGCCTGTTGTAGTAGGTATAGAAGATACAGACTATGCACACGATGTATTTGTAAGAGGAGATACTTTATATGCTTCAGAAATTAATGTTCCTGGACACCTGAGTATATACGACATATCTGATAGATTAAATATAGTACAGCTTTCTACTACAGAAACTTCTTCTTCTTTCTGTCACAACACCTGGATTTCTGATGATGGCAATTTTGCCTTTACAACAGATGAGAGGCCTAATGCATTTGTAGATGCCTATGACATCTCTGACATGGACAATGTGGTAAGAGTAGATCAGTTCCAACCGGCTGAAACGGCTGGCAATGGAGTAATCCCTCACAATACTCATTACATGGATGGATATTTAATAACCTCATGGTATACGGATGGATTAGTAATAACAGATGTATCTAACCCAGACATTATGATAAACGTCGGGCAGTATGATACTTGGGTAGGACCTGATGGTAACTTTAATGGTTGCTGGGGTGCTTATCCATGGTTACCTTCTGGATTGATACTAGCTTCTAATGTAAGTGGTATAAATCAGGGTGGATCATTACTTGTCTTTCAACCTACTTATGAGAGAGGCTGTTATCTAAGAGGACAGGCTACGGACTCTAATACTGGAGCTCCGATAAGTAATGTAGAAGTAGTCATAAATAGTGTAGAACTCAACCAAGAATCAACAGATGCTAATGGAGAATATGGAACCGGAGTTGCTACCTCAGGGACTTTTGATGTAACCTTTAATCATCCAGATTATTTTCCGCTTTCTGTGTCTGTAGTTTTAGAAAATGGAGAGACGACTAGGTTAGATGTAGAAATGGATAGATTTGAAACCTTCAGAATAGAAGGGGTAACAGTAGATGCTGAGGACGGAAGTATTATTCCGTTTGCAGAAATACTAGTACAAAATGAAGAGAGAAGCGTAGGCTTTATTTCTGATCTCAATGGACAATTCTCTGAAGAAATTATAAACGGCACATATGACATGTACGTGGGAAAATGGGGATATCTCCATGCTTCTTTTGAAGACCTAGTCTTACAAGAAGATTTATTTCTAACTGTAGAAAAAGATAGAGGCTTCCAAGATGATTTTGTTTTTGACCTAGGATGGCAGGAAACATCAATAAATACCACTAGTGGATTTTGGGTAAGAGAGACGCCTATCGGTACACCGTTTGGTCAGCAATCTCTTGCAAATCCAGGAGAGGACATTCCAGATGACTTAGGAGAAATGTGCTACGTAACCGGAAACGGTGGTGGAGGTGCAGGAACAGATGATATAGATTCTGTAGTGGACGAAAACGGAACAGTTAGAATTACCTCTGACGTGATGGACCTGACTATGTACAATGAGCCCTTTGTAAATTATAGAACCTGGTTCTTTAATGATGGAGGTAATGGAACACTAGACCCTAATGATACATTGACGATAAGCATGACAAACGGAGTGCAAAACTTTGTGCTAGAAACTATAACAGAAAGTGATGATATCTGGAGACCAACCTCTTCTATAAAAATTTCTGATTTTATAGAAGTAACTAGTACAATGCAGCTAATCGTAGAGTCTGGAGATTATCAGGTAGGACACGTGGTAGAATGTGGTTTTGATCAGTTCCTAGTTACTGAGGGAGAACCTTCTAGTGTAAACAATATAGACGGTCTAGATGAATTTATAGTAAGACCTAATCCGTTTACAAATAGTTTTGAGGTATTGATAAATAACTCTTCTGATGCTAATCTTACTATGAGAGTATTAGACATACAGGGTAAGACTATGGTAAATTTTGATTCTGTACAAAACGGTGTAAATAGTGTAAATCTAAATAACCAGCCTTCTGGTATTTACATCTTACAACTTACTGACGGAATATCCTCTAGCCATAAAAAGCTAATAAAACAATAAGAATTAAAAATCTTAAATCAAGCCCTTTTGGTTAAATGCCAAAGGGGCTTTTTTTTATGATGGTTTAATACAATATGAAAGTAGCTGCAATAAAAAATGCCTTAGAAAAATACAAGGGTATTCTTAGATCTGATAATTATGACCAGATTTACAAGTGGGAAGTCCTTCAGAATTTTAAAACTCACTGGAACGTAGAAGCACCCGATTTACTCAGCACTTATGACCGTTGCCTAAAGAACTCCATGACTGGACATCTATGGGGTGGAGAAAAAGACTCTCCTAAATCAGCAATGAAAAAACTGATTTCTGTAAATCCAGATTTTTGTAGAATGATATTTAGAGATCTATATTCTGAGGACAAAGAGCTGCTGCTAAGATTAGATAGATTTGGGTTTCATTGTGATCAGCTGATGGAAGAAGCAGAAAAGCAGTATGGAAAGATGGTCAGTCATCACCATCATGACTTTAAGATACTTTCTGTTTATTTGGCTCTAGCCTATCCGAAGACTTATTGTATTTATGATTATCCTGCTTTTAAAAAATTTGCAGAAATGATAGAGGTACAATCTGTACCTGAGGAGTATGAGATTCTGCGATTTTTTAAAATCATGAGAGCAGTATATGGAATCATCAGTAAGGATGAAGAACTACAGTCAATTCTAAAAGAGAAATTATCAGATTCCAAATATTATCAAGAAGCTTCCTTAATTTTATGCCACGACTTCTACTATACCGTAGGAAGTGGAGACTACATCAGCTAAGCATGAAATCATTCCAGATAAGACCCATTAAACCAGAAGATAACAAACAGGTCGCTGATATAATACGTACTGTCATGACTGAGTATGGCTGTGTCGGTGATGGCTACTCTATAAATGACCCTGAGGTAGACTTTATGTACAAGGCCTATGATAATCCCCAATCTGTATTCTACGTCATAGAAAACGAAACCAACAAAAAAGTCCTCGGCTGTGGTGGAATCGCTCCACTAAAAAATGCAGGTCCAGAAATCTGCGAACTACAAAAAATGTATTTCTTAAAGTCGCTAAGAGGTCATGGAATGGGTCAGCGACTCATGGAAATCTGTATAGGTGCTGCTATAGATTTAGGATATAAAACTTGCTATCTAGAAACTACACATCGCATGAAAGAAGCAAATGGGCTCTACAAAAAGAATGGATTCCAAGCTTTAAAAACGCATATGGGCAATACAGGTCATAGTGGCTGTGATGCTTTCTATACTTTAGACCTAAAACCTAGTTCTCCATTTTCTACCTTACTTAATAAGCTTACTTAGCAAACAAGGAAGACAAATCTTTAAAGGATTTAAACTCTAAAGCATTACCTGCAGGATCTAGAAAAAACATGGTTGCTTGCTCTCCTACTTCTCCTTTAAATCGTATGTAAGGTTCAATCATAAACTGAGTACCATTTGCCTTAAGCCTTGCTGCCAAGGCTTCCCAGTCAGCCAGCTCTAAGACTACGCCGAAATGAGGTATCGGCACATCATGACCATCGACAGCATTAGAAGCCTCATCTCTAACTAGTCCTTCTTTTATATGTATCACCAGTTGGTGGCCATAGAAATTAAAATCTACCCACTGCTCACTACTCCTCCCTTCTGAGCAGCCCATGTGATGTATGTATTATTACTAAAATCCCATTCTCCGCATCCTAGATTAGTCTGTCCACTTACTGGTGGAGATACCAATCCATCCTTAACCGCATGGAATAAAGCATGATTATTTTTCCCATTTATTATGGTCATCAGTAGGAAAAGAAATCATAGAATCTCTAGTCTCTGAGTTATAGTTAAATCCTTGTACGACGAGATCCTGAGCATAGGATCCGACAAAAGCAAGGACAAACAAAAAGCTAAGTGTAGTGGCTTTAAAATTAATAGTAGCAGTATATTTAAATTATTCAGTAAAATACAAACTAATTGTACAATTACCATAGCAGAATCGGTTTACAAACAAAATATCAAAAATGAGTGATCAGCTGACGACGATGATGAATAATATCGCTGAGAAAACAGGCAAACCATTCCAGGAGTGGGTAGATCTGGTAAGGGCAAAAAACTTTTCCAAGCATGGAGAAATAATGAAGTTCTTAAAAGGAGACCATGGCTTTACTCACGGCTATGCAAACCTAGTCGCACATAAGGCCAAAGAATCTGATTCAGACTCAATAGCTGACAAGGATTCTATGATCGATGTACAGTATAAAGGAAAGGAACATTTCTTATCTATATACGAGGAGCTGAGTAAGGCTGTTGCCAAATTTGGGAAGGATGTCGAGTTCTCTCCCAAGAAGGCATATGTAAGTCTGCGTCGTAAAAAACAGTTCGGTTGTTTAAAGCCTGCCACTAAGACTCGTTATGAAGTAGGTATAAATCTAAAAGGCCAGCCATCAGAAGGCATCCTGGAAGCCATCACTAAATCTGGAGCTATGTTTTCTCATCAGATAAATATATCCAAAGATGAAAAGCTGAATCCGGAGATCATAAAATGGCTTAAAAAGGCTTATGAAAATGCAGGATAGAAAAATCCTACTTAGTCAATAAGGTTTTATCCAATTGCCTTTCTGGTCAATAATTCTTAGTTTAAGACGAAGCAATAAATGCTAAAAAAAAATTATATTTCCTATATCAGCTTAGCAATAGTCTTTGCCATCCTTTTATTTGTAATAGCAATTCCCTCTACGGAAATTTTCCGTAAGGCACCTCACAAATTATCGACAGGCATCTTATTAGATTTATTAGTAACCCTTCCGCTAATATATTTTCTCGTCGCAAGGAAATTGAACATTCCAGTATTTACAACATTGTACATTTTTCTGATTGGATTAATAGCAGCAAATTTCATTATCCCTGAAGAACATCAGGAGCTATTATCTAAGGTCCAATACATTTCAATCCCTCTTATAGAAATCGGAATAGTCGGAATGATTCTATTCAAATTAAATTCTCTGAGATCTTCTTTAAAACAGATTGAAGGAAATGACTTTTATGACAAACTACTTATCGCTTGTACAGAAACATTTCCTAATCGAATAGGAAGAATAGTTGCAACTGAAATTGCGGTCATATACTTTCTATTAAGTAAATCAAAAAATAAAATTAAGCATGACTCACAATTTACCTACTATAAAAAAAGTGGAATTAAAACAATAGTAGGAGGATTGCTTTTTTTGATTCTTATCGAAACTGTTGTGGTTCATTACCTATTGTCAAAATGGAATATTACCGTTGCATGGGTTGCTAGTTTCCTTAGTCTCTATGCATGTGTACAGATTATCGCCATACTCAAATCCATGAATAGCAGACCCATTTATATAGATTATAAAAACGAAGAACTTAAGCTTAGATATGGCTTCGGGAGTCAAACTAAGATTCCGTTTAGCATGATAGAAAACATTGAAGATTACAAGGATAAGCTAAAGGATAATAAAGACCATGTTCACCTTTCTGTTTTTGACCTAGTAGACTCTAACAACATTTCTATACATCTATATGATAAGCATACATTGAAAAAGATTTATGGATTGGATAAAAGATATAATTCCATCTCTCTATATGTTGATAAAAAGGAAAGATTTATGTCTGAAATAAAGAACATCATTAATAAACAAAAAGAGGGTTCTCTACAGTAACTCTGCTTGTTGTGCCTTTTCCTTCTTAGCTCCTAATTCTGATTCCTACATTCCTAAAAATTAGAGTACATTTAAAGCAAATGAAAAAATCAACGCAAAACCTACTATACTTCATCGGCACTCTGAGCATACTAGCGGGTATATACTCGGCGATAAATAATCAAGACATATTCGATATAATATCTCCAATCTTCATAGGACTAAGTCTTATAGGTACCGTATATTTTGACAAATCTGGAAAACAAAATTAGAGTTCTAAATCACAGTCCTTGAATAAAAAGCAACACGAAAAAGAAATTATGAAAGATCAATTCTACACCGTAAAGAGTGCCTTATACGAGCGACTAGTCGTAACGGACGATAGTCTTCATTTGGCCTTATCCACATACAAGGATATGGACATGATAAATACACAACTAAAGAAAAACTCTAAACTAAATGGTATAAAAACCATTCTCTTAAATAGTATTTCTAAAATCGAGGTCAATCAAGGAGATGATAAAATATCCATTCATTATACTAAGGAAAATGGAAAAAGCAAAAAGCAGAATATCACCTTTGGAAGCGAAGCTGCTTCTAATGCCTTTGGAAATGCACTAGGAGAAGAGTTATCTCTAAAAAGGGAAATCAAAGACGAAAATCGACTTCCTAAATTACTAGGAAATGGAGTTCTATTTCTAGCAGCCTTGGGATTTTTAATCTATTTCATGAGTGAGGGCAATTTTAATTCTTTCTTAGAATCTGAAACCTCAAATACTCGATCGGGTCGTAAGACAGGCTTCTTCAAATTGATACTGGAACTTGCAGGTCATAAAACCTCTTTGGGAATTATGATAGTCGTAGCTGGTCTGACAGGATGGAATGTTTTTAATGAATGTAAAAATCCTGCTAAGTTGGTTAGTTATACTAAAAGCTAAACATCTTAATTACTATGAACTTTATTACTAAATAGGCATTGTATTGTTTTAAAACAGTAACCAATGTTCGGATTATTCAAAAAGAAATCAGAGAAAGAAAAATTATCAGCAGAATACAAAAAGCTGATGGAGGAGGCATTTAATCTTTCTAAAACAGATCGTAAAGCCAGTGATGCAAAGACAGCAGAAGCAGATGCAATTCTTAAAAAAATGGAAGCTCTACCCGATTAGAGATTCAACCAATAAGTAAGCTTAGCCACTATTCCTCTATTTCTACTGCCATCTAGAATTACCCCATCTGTAATATAGTTTTCTGAGTAGACCAGAAAGAAATCAGAAGCTGGAGCAAACCTCCACTGATATCTGGTATTGAGACTTACGTTTTCTAACTGTCTGTTATACTGTAAAAAAGTAGTCCAAAAATGCTTACGACTAAAGGTGATGTCTAATCGAGGACTGACTAGCCAAAGATGTGCAGTCTCAAAAGGATCAACCAAATCGATGTAGTTATAATTTACATCTATAGATAACGATCCATAAGGAATGACTCGACCACCGATTCGACCAGAAGCCCTGTAACGTGTGCCTCCAAAAAACTTTCCGGCCAGAAATCCAGATCTATAGAAAAATACTTTCCGACTATCAGAATTATAGCTAAGTTCAAATTCATAGTTCTGAAAATCACTTCCTGTGGTCAGAAAAATATCATCCTCTTGAATCCTCGTAGGATCAAAATCATCAAGCAATATCAGATCTCTATAGTTAGCTCGGAAATTAAATCTTGAGGTATTGGCATTACGGATATTTAATCGATAGCTATAGCTAGATTCTTCTAATCCGAAACCATCGATGATATCATCTTCCGTAGCACCTAGACTATAAAAGTACTGAGCCTCAAAGGTCATGTTGAGCCGATTTATCTTAGGGTTATTCGGAAAGAATCTAAGCTCTATGAGTGGCTGTGCAATGAGCACATCTTTACGGGGTACAAAACCCACCTCAGCATCATAACCATCTCCTACTACTGAGGCTGCTAGCTCTACCCTATATCTTCTCCTATTATACTCTAGCCTATTTACGGAACTGTAAGAATCGTTTGTAGTAATAGTACTGAAGGATTTAAAAAAGGAAGTCTTACCTGCCCAGTAATTGTCCTCAGAGCGTAATCTAAATTCTGCTCCCACTACTCTATCGAACTCCTCATTAGTATCAGAAAAATCCTCTGCATTGAGTGCATTTTTATTGACAAATATTGCTGCTATTGTAGACCGGTCGAATACCTTTTGCTCTAAAGCAGCTACACTAAAATTAAAAGAAGGCAAATCATTTTCTTGCTGAGCGGCAGTCTGTATCGACATAACACCGAGCCGTAGATTATCACTCAGCTTACCAGAAACTCTTGCTCCACCGAATACTGTATTCTGTATAACATTACCAGTAACCGTATCCGTAGATACTCCTATCCTTCTAGAAAAGAATGGATTTATACCTGCATTTCCAAAGCGTCCAAAAAGATCTGCATTCTCTAAAAAGAACTGTCTACGCTCAGGAAAAAATATTTCGAATCTATCGAGATTAGTTACCTGCCTATCTACCTCTACTTGCGAGAAATCGGGGTTAACGGTTAGGTCTAAGTTGAGATTGGTACTGAGACTTATTTTGGCATCCAAGCCTGCATTAAAAGTAGATTGTGTACCTGATTCTTCGACATCCTCAAAATCTCTAGTTGCCCCTGCAGTCACATATGGAATCACAGATATATTACGAGACTGATTTGCTAGCGGCTCCTCCCATATGATATCTGCCATAAAATTCATATCCATCAGGACAATCTGATTAGGCATATCTGTCCATACAGAAATCTCGTTATTTTGAGTATCATTGCGATAAGCATTAAACCTAAACTTAGTAGAGCCTTTTTTAAACCTCAGTATTTTAAACGGTATTGCTAGTTCGCAAATCCAGTAATTCTCATATTGCTTAGACTCACCATACCATTTATTATCCCAGGAAGAATCAAAGGCATCACTTGTTTTTCCTCCATTAGAAATCCATGCCTCTCGTCGAGCACCATATGGATTCATACCAAAGAGATAGGCATTGGTCTTATCTCCGAAAGTGTCAAACAAAAAACTGATATTATCTATAGATCCAAACCCAAAATCCCTTCTTAGAGACTGTACGATAAAGTTGCTACCACTAGAAGAACATTTAGCAGAGACATATAGATTATCATTATCATAGGTAATACGCATCTCCGTTTCTGCCAGAGCTGACAAAGAATCTATAGGAGTGTATTGATTAAAGCCACCCATAATCTCTGCCTGCTTCCAAGTAGCCTCCTGTAGCTCGCCATCTAGAACGATAGGTTCTGTCGCCTTATAAATAGGAATAGAATTTATGGAGCTTATGTTGAATTCATCATTTTGGCTGTAGCCAAAATTTAAAAACATGAACAGTCCAAGTAGCAGAAATAATCTCAACACTTCTAATTTAGAAATGTAAAGATATAAGCCAATTACTTAATATAACGCTCCTTTAGCAAATAATAACTTAGCTTTGCTCGCTCATTCCCAAATCAAAAAATCTTGAGTTCATTCGAATCACTCGGCTTGTCCGAAAAAACTTTAAAAGCCCTTGTAGATCTAGGCTTCGAAACCCCTAGTGAAATACAGCAGGAGGCCATACCTCATTTGTTAGAAAATGATGGAGACATCATCGCTCTAGCACAGACAGGCACTGGGAAAACTGCTGCTTTTGGACTACCACTTATCGAGAAAATAGATACTGATCTAGACTATACTCAAGCTCTTATTCTCGCTCCTACTCGAGAACTTGTACAGCAAATTTTGCAACAGCTAAATCTCTATTCTAAGTATCATAAGAAGCTAAACAATCTGGCTGTATACGGTGGTGCTTCTATAATGGGTCAGATGAAAGACCTCAAGTCAAAACCTAGACACATCATCGCTGCAACTCCAGGCCGTCTTATAGACCTCGTAAAGAGAAAGAAAATAAACCTAGAAGACATCAACTATGTCATCCTAGATGAGGCTGATGAGATGCTCAATATGGGTTTCAAAGAAGAAATCGACGAGATCCTAAAATATGCCAATGAAGAAAAAGAGACTTGGTTATTTTCTGCAACCATGGCAAAGGAGATCAAGAAGATCGTAAATGCCTACATGAATGACCCGCATGAAATCAAAATCAATGCAACAAATAAGGTCAATGTAAATATCACTCATCAGTATATAACTGTAAAGCGATCTAACAAGCCAGAAGCTCTTATGAGGTTCTTAGATATGAATGGTGACATGAGATCTGTTGTATTCTGCAAGACTCGTAGAGATACTCAGGAACTCGCCGAGCAGCTACTGAGTAAAGGATATAAAGCCGATGCAATACATGGAGATCTAAATCAGAATCAGCGAGATAGAGTAATGGGTCGATTTAAAGACCATCAACTAGAGCTACTGATTGCGACAGACGTGGCAGCCAGAGGTATAGATGTAGATGATCTGAGTCACGTGATACACTTTGCTCTGCCTGATGACAAGGCTTATTATACACACAGGGCAGGAAGAACTGCTAGAGCAGGAAAGAAAGGAATCTCTCTAGTATTTGTAAGCGGTAAGGAGCAGTATAAGGTAAAGAACATCGAAAAGATGCTCGGTATCGATTTTCAAAAAATAGAAATTCCTAGTGCTGAAGACATCGCCACTATCCGTATGAAAAAATGGAGTCAAAAGATTCTAGATTTGGACATGGGCAAGGGTGTGGATGATGATCTTTTTAATGTGGCAAGAGAAGTTCTAGACGGCTTGACAAAAGAAGAGCTAATCGCAAGACTCATGATCCAAGAGATGAATAAGCTCAATGTGGATTCTGGTAGAGAGCTCAACGATGATGATACCGAAAGTCGTCGAGGAGGTTACGGCTCTAGAAACAGAGGCCCTAGAGGAAGAGGTGGACGTGGAAGAGATAGACGTAGAGGAAACGGAGGTAGAGACCATAGAGGTGGTGGTAATCGTCGCAGGGATAGAAGAGATGGCGATAGACGAGATCGCAGAGAAGGTGGTGATGACAAAAAAGGATGGATAGACCGTCGAGAAGGTAATAATAAAAAATGGGACGATGATTCTAAATCGTCCAAAGATAAGGATGACCGTCGTACATTCAGTGCTAGAAAATCTAGTGGAGACGATGGAGGGAAAAAGAAAAAAGAAAGGTCCTCAAGGGGAAAATCTGATTCTTACTCTAAGTCCAACAAATCCAAAACGGTAGGCAAACGTAGGTCTAGTAAACCAGGGAATTTTAAAAAGAGGAAGAAGAAATAAATTCTGTTCTTCTGAAATACTAATTTCTCGGTATAGGCCATTTGCCACCGGCACTTAATATTGCGGATTCAATATATGGTTTGATTTTCTCGAAATACATTCCTGTTATTTGTAATTCCTCAAGTTGTCCTAAATCATCTTTATGTTGTAAAATAAGTTTTTTTGTTGCCCACATATACAAATCTCCTACCTCGCTAAAAAAAGCTGTTTTTCTAAAGTGGTAAAGAGGAATATGATTTAAATATAATAAATATAGCTCCTCCTCATTTTTTGTTAGATTACCAGATATAATGTTATTCTTCATAGCTGAAAAATATTTAAAGTCTACAAATCTTTTTAATGCAGTGATTTTTTCTAATGATTCATTTTGGTCCTCATTTTTTTCAAGTTCACTAATTTCTTGCGTTAATGTATTTAATTCTTGAGAAATAATATTAGTTGAAACAAAAAATGCGAGAAAAAATATTATTAGGTATTTCATAGGTTAAGTTTAAAATTGCCACCTGGCCCTCTCCTTATTAAGTTTCGTTGCCTTGATACTTTATGGCAGCGGGTTCTGTGATTAGTAGGTTACAAAGACCAGCCACTATCAGACAGGCTCCTGCCAATAGCATGGTATTTATAATCGCTTCACCGAATAGATTCTTATACAGAAAGTTTATTCCACCTACTGCAGCCACTATCTGTGGAATCACAATAAACATATTAAAGAGTCCCATAAAAAGACCCATCTTATCTGCATCTACTGAGCTAGATAGCATCGCATAAGGCATAGACAAGATACTACCCCAAGCAAACCCAATACAGGCAAAACAAACATGCAGCATAGCCTGACTATCAGTCTGTAGCATAAGTATAAAACCAATACCTCCGATTATAAGACTCACCATATGAGTAAGCTTTCGATTTATGTTGTACTTCCTTGTAATAAAGGTTAGTATCAATGCAAAGACCATAGAACTCAAACCATAAGTACCCATCGCAGCACCAACCAAATCAGCAGCAGAATTATAAGCAGCATCAGCAGTTGCAAAAGCTTCTGGACTCATCATTCCAGCATCAGGCTTAGGAGAAGAAAAAACATACTCTGTAAGTGCAGGTGTCGCCATACTCCACATCGTAAAAAATGCAAACCAACTAAAAAACTGAACAACTCCTAGTTTTACCATCGTAGTAGGCATGGCAATAATATTGGAAAATATTTCTTTTATTCCATCTCCAAATCCCATACTCACCTTCTTGCCTTTTTCGAAGTTTCCGTCTATTTCTTCTGGTGGGTATTCCTTAGTCGTAAGAACTGTATAAAGAATGGAAAGAATAAAAACGATACCACCAATCAGAAAAGCCATCTTGACATTACTCGGCACTACGTTATCCGCTGCTTCATTACTTACTCCTAGCGTAGTTAAAAACCATGGCAACTGACTTGCTATCCATGTTCCGATTCCAATAATCAGGGTCTGAACTACAAAGCCATAACTCCGCTGAGACTCCGGCAGTAAATCTGCCACTAAAGCTCTAAACGGCTCCATACTGATATTTATAGAAGCATCGAGTATCAGCAAGCCTCCTACTGCCATCCATAAAACTGGAGAGTGAGGCATATATATAAGTGCAGCTGAGGCCAATATCGCTCCTACTAAAAAATATGGCTTACGTCTTCCCCACTTTACACTCCATGTCCTGTCACTCATGTATCCGATTATTGGTTGCACAAGAAGTCCAGCAAGAGGAGCAAATATCCATAGCAACGGAATCTCATCCTTAGCCGCTCCGAGTGTCTGAAAAATACGAGACATAAAACCTCCTTGTAAAGCAAAGGCAAACTGGATTCCTAAAAACCCAAAACTCATGTTCCATATATTGAGAAAGGAAAGCTGTTTCTTGTTTGCCATAATCATTTATTAGATAGAATGTAATATTGCCATGGCTCCATTCCTAGAGCAGTCTCTCCTTTCCAGTCTACCTGCTGGCCTGTAAATATGTCTCGTCCTTTTACTGCTTCAGGCAAGGTGATGGATTGCTGAGCATTGGACAGATTTATAATTCCGATTACTTCGTCTCCATTCTTTTCTCTTTTAAAGGCATAGACATTTTCATGGTCAACAAGCTTTACTAGCTCTCCGCCATGAGCTCCATTCCATATCGCTTGGTTGTCTTTTTTTAGGGTAAATAAGGCTTTGTAAAAGTCAGCATATGCGTAGTCCTTGAAACCTATAAACTCCTTTGTAAAAAACGGCAGTCGTTTTCTCATCGGTTCTTCCATCCCTGAATAGAGTAATGGCATCCCATCAAAAGTCGCTGCTAGAACAGCCAGAGCCCTATGCCCCTCTCCCATCCTATCGAATACGGTTCCAGCCCAGGTGTTCTCATCATGATTAGAAGTGAAGTGCATATGGAATCCACGACTATACTTCGTTTTATTTTCTGCATGCCACTTATCTATGTCAGCTGCGTTATTCTCGCCCTTAGCGATATGATTCATTAGGTGATGGAAACCCCAGCCGTAGTCTGCATGGAAGGTTTTTTCATTTCTATGAGAGGGCACTTCTGATTCTGCAAGTAAAAAAATATCGTTGTTCGCTGCAGTCAACTTAGGAGCTGTGTCGTCCCAAAAGTCCTGAGCAATCCCATGAGCTACATCTACTCTGAATCCATCTATACCTATATTCTCTATCCAGAAAAGCATGCTCTTTTGCATTTCCGCTCTCATGTCAGTGTTGCTATAGTCTAAGTCCGCTACATCTGTCCATCCCCAAGACTCTCCAGTATCAGGATTTATAGGGTCAGTGATTTCTCCTGAAACATTCTTAGTGTACCATTCTGGATGGTCGGTAATCCATGCATTGTCCCAGCCAGTATGATTAGGCACCCAATCGATGATTAATTTCATCCCTCGAGCATGACAGGCTTTTAATAGATTTTTAAAATCTGCCATATTTCCATAATCTGGATTTACCGCAGTATAATCCGCTACCGCATATGGAGAACCGTAATACTGAGCTCGCTCATTTACATCTTCTATGTCCTTTACTAGAACATCTCCAGTTGCCTTACGTTTTAATTCGCTAATCGGATTTATGGGCATGAGCCATAGGATGTCTATTCCCATGTCCTGTAGTCTATCCAGCTGGTCTTGGATACCTTTAAAATTTCCTTCAGGAGAAAACTGTCTTGTATTTACCTCGTAGATAACAGCATCTTTTGCCCAGTCAGGCAGAGCAAAAGAAAATGGCTCTGTGGGTGTAGTTTGTTGCTTCTTATTATTTGCATCTTGCTTACAAGAAAACAATAAGAGTAGCATGAATAGTATACTCCAGTTTTTCATAACCGTAATTTAAACGATAGATTTTAATTCTTGGGGATAAATGGTTGTTTCTTTATCATTTATCAAAACAGTGATTTTTTCTTCAGATAGATTTATTACTGAGCTGGCCTCGTTAGTAACCAGTAGTTTTACAACCTGACCTCTAAATTTTATTTTAAAACTATAGCTGCTCCAGTTATCAGGAATAAATGGCGTAAAACTCAGCTTATCTTCCTTTACTCTCATTCCTCCAAATCCCTTTACAAAAGCCATCCAGGTTCCAGCCATACTGGTTATATGCAAGCCATCCTTAGTATCATTATTATAATCATCTAGGTCTAGTCTCGCCGTCCTCAGATACATCTCATAGGCCTTATCGTGATTGCCTATAAGAGCAGCAAGGATGGAATGTACACAGGGAGATAAGGAAGACTCATGTACCGTTAGAGGCTCGTAAAAATTGAAGTTCTTCCTTATAGTCTCAGTATCAAAGTGGTCCTCAAAGAAATAAAGGCCTTGTAAAACATCGGCTTGCTTGATATAACAAGACCGTAAAATTCTATCCCAAGACCAGTTTTGATGTATCGGATATTCTCCTTCTGGTATCTGACTCGCTGGACTTAGAGATTTATCTAAGAATCCTTCTTGCTGTAAAAATATACCTCGACTAGTATCATGAGGGAAGTACATACTGTCTATGACCTCTTGCCATCTTTTGGTCTCGTTTTTATAATCTAGACCTGTCTTTTCTACTAGTTCTTCAAATCTAGAATAGTTGCTTTCCTTAACTTGGTTCAGTGCATCGATACAGTAATTTAAACACCAGCAGGCTGCATAATTTGTATACCAGTTGTTGTTTACATTGTTCTCATATTCGTTGGGTCCGGTAACACCGAGTATTACAAACCGTTGCTTATCTGCAGACCAGTTTACTCTCTGTCTCCAGAACCTTGCAATACCAATTAAGACCTCTAATCCATACTCATGAAGATGGTTTGTATCTCCTGTATATCTTATGTAATCATATATGGCAAAAGCAATGGCCGCATTTCTATGAATTTCTTCAAAGGTAATTTCCCATTCGTTATGGCACTCTTCTCCAGTCATGGTTACCATCGGATATAAAGCAGCTCCATTTTTAAAGCCTAGTTTTTCTGCATTTTCTATAGCCTTAGGTAGATGGTTGTGCCTATAAATCAGTAAGTTTTTTGCTACTTGTTGCGAAGCAGTACTCATGTAAAATGGAAGGCAATAGGCTTCTGTATCCCAGTAGGTTACTCCTCCGTATTTTTCTCCAGTAAAACCTTTAGGACCTATATTGAGTCTTGCGTCTTCTCCTGTGTAGGTTTGGAAGAGTTGGAAAATATTGAATCTGATTCCTTGCTGAGCAGCGATGTCTCCTTGCACCGTGATGTCACAGTCACTCCATATCTCATCCCATCTAGCGATATGGTTTTTCTTAGCAGCCTCATAACCTGAATCAAGAGCAGCTGCAAGCTGAGATTTACTTTCTGATTTTAGATTTTCTATCGGATAGTAAAGACTAGAGCATATCACCACATACTTCTCTACCGTAAACTTCTCCCCTTCCATTACATCCAAGGTCAGACTTGATTCAGCAAAGGCTTCTTTACTACTACTCTTAATAAAATCTAATACCTGCGTATCGTTTAAAAAATATCGATTTTGCATTCCAGCATGTACATGAAAATCCGTTTTCTTAGTACTAGAATAGACGTAGGATTCTTCTGGGGTAGATTTTGTTTCTAAGTGGTTCCAGAAGACCTCGTCGTAGTTAGAGTCTTGGTTAGTTACGTTGAAATCTAGATATGGAGCTAGCTTTATCTTACCCGAGAAATTAAGTGGAGTTACACTGTATCGAAGAAAGCATCTATCCTTCTCATGCATAGAATAGAAACGCTCTGATTCTATCAATATCTTTTTACCATCCTCTAGCGTCACCTCAGTTTTTCTACGGAGGATTCCTTCCTTCATATCGAGCTCGGCAGTAAAGTCGGTTACCTGCTCAGGATGCAGTTCAAAATCATGACCATCTATCCATACATCGACACCTATCCAATTTACACTATTGATGACCTTAGCAAAGTATTCTGGATATCCGTTTTTCCACCAGCCTACTTTTGTCTTATCTGGATAATAGATTCCAGCGATATAAGAACCTTGGAGACTCGGTCCATTAAACTTCTCTTCAAAATTTCCTCTTCCTCCGAGACGACCATTTCCGAGACTGGCGATACTTTCTGATATCTGATTATACTCCGTGTGGAGCGTTCTCTCTATGATTTTCCAGTTGTCCTCTTCTAGGTATTTTTTCATTAATATATTCTTTCTAAAATATCCTCGACCCCAAAATCCTTGAAGCCAGGAATAACATAATCTGCATGCAATAGAGAAGACCACTCTCCGACTCCGATGGCATGGAATCCACCTCGCTTTGCTGCCTCGATACCCTTCTGAGCATCTTCAAAAACGATAATTTCTTTTGGCTCTAAGCCCAATGCTTCTGCACCCATTTCAAAAACCTGAGGGTCAGGCTTACTCCGAGTAGTTTTAGTCCCATCGATGATTACCTCAAAATAGTCTATCAGATTTAGGTTCTCTAGAATCTTAACTGCATTCTTACTGGATGAGCCCAGAGCAATCTGCCACTTTTTATCTTGCAATTCGTTTAAAAAATTCCGTACACCAGGAAGGATATCATCATCCGACAATCCTTCTATGAGCATGAGGTACATCTCATTTTTATTATAGGCTAGATTCTCTTTTTCCTTGTCGGACTTAACGACGTTTCCTAGAGATAGGATGTATTCAAGAGACTCCATCCTAGCCACTCCCTTGAGCTGCTCATTATGACTTTCGTCAAAATCGATGCCCAGAGACTTGGCCATTTTCTTCCAGGCCTTAAAGTGATACTTTGCCGAGTCTACTATAACTCCATCTAAATCAAAAATACATGCTTTAAACACCTGTTTTTCCCTACTGCTCATAAGGACGCTAATATATAAAAAAGCAAGATGTAAGTCGGTAAGTTAGAGGAGACAGCAACCCATTTTATTAGATAAAGTGGATATATACATTTTGTATCCAATTTTATCCAATTACTGATTTAGAAACAGAAAATCATTCCCCGACAACTCTAAGCCTCTCTCTCAATTCAGGATTATGTCCACTCTCCTTCCATGCTGCTACCATCTGTATAATGGTACTATAATTTTTTAGCCCATCTGAGATTCCATGAGACTTTAGATAGTTGTCATAGATTATGTCTCGGGCTTTGGGCATGAGGTCGGGATACTTATCATGCTCTTTACCTATGGCTACTAAATCATCGATTATGGGTTGGGCAACATGTTTGAGGAGTTCGGAATAATCATCTCGATAGTATCTTCTATAATTGGACAAGAGATATCTGAAGTAGAGGATGTAGCCTGAGTATTTAATTTCCTTATTATCAGAGGCTAGACAAGATAGAAAGCCGATAAAGTTGCAGGTTCCCTCATCTGTAATTCCGTAGCCATGTGCCATCTCATGTGCCATCGTTGCGGGCTGCTGTACAGGATGGAGACCTGCATCTATATGTCCTTCCATAGCAAATGGAATATACACTCCTGCAGTAGCTAGTCGTAATAGAATTCCTTTTGGCCTCAGCTGTCTAACTCTTACTCTGCCATAGGTGGGCAAATTCCATTCTGCTAATAATTGCTCTTGTAAAACTCTGAGTTCATTTTCGGTATCAACCGGAAAGCGAAAATCATCGGGCCTTGTGGCTATCGCTAATGCACTAATATCCATTATCTCCTTTTCTAAGTCTGCCTTAGAAATCGTTAATGAATCTATGTTTAGCTCCAGCTTCTGAGACAGTGACTCGGACTTATAATTAAATCCCCAAAGCAGATAAAACGAAGAAACGACTAGTACTAAAAATATAGCGAGACTCAGCAGTCCTTTTAAAAACCCTTTCTGCCTAATGGCTCTAATCCATAATACAATAGCAAGGACTAAAAGAATAAACAATAGATATACAGATGGGAACGGAAGCCAGCCCAAAGTGTAATCATAAATCACTCGTAGAAACTGAAAAATGCCTCTTAAATAAACCTGCTCATAAGCTGTATCACTCACGGAAAACAACTGAGAGAGTAATAGCAAAGCAACTACAAAACCAAGCAAGAGATAGTACCGAATTGTCGTAGATACCTTAAGTATCGTCATATGAGCATTTTTATTATCCGTTATAGGACAGTATAAAGCAAATTTTTAAACTTTTAGTACAAAAAGTATGTTATTGCAGTAGTTAATCAAAAATATATTAAACATGGCATTTGAATTTACAGATACTAACTTTCAGGAATCAGCACTGACAGGAGAGAAACTAAGCGTAGTGGACTTTTGGGCAGAATGGTGCGGACCTTGTAGATTAGTAGGACCGGTTATAGAAGAACTGGCAAAAGACTACGAAGGAAAAGCTACCGTAGGAAAACTAGATGTGGACGGAAATCCAGAAATCTCTATGAAATACGGCGTAAGAAGCATCCCTACGATACTTTTTATCAAAAATGGAGAAGTTGTAGACAAGCATGTAGGAACAGCTACAAAAGCAACTCTAGAGCAAAAAATGGCTCCACATTTATAACAAGGGTTTATAAATTAGAAAAAAACGAAGCTCCTAGCCTTTATTGGCTAGGAGCTTTTTAATTTTAGACCATCTTATCTCTATCAATATGAGCTTTTTTGACCATTACGACCTCAAGCAACTCAATAATCTAGAATTACTGGCTAAGCAGGTGGTCGAGGGATTTATCATCGGTTTGCATAAGAGTCCATTCCATGGGTTCTCTGTGGAGTTTGCAGAGCATCGGATATATAACCCAGGAGAATCTACTAAGAATATAGACTGGAAGGTCTATGGCCGTACTGACAAGATGTTTGTTAAAAAGTTTGAGGAAGAAACTAACCTAAGGTGTCAGATAGTAATCGACACTTCTTCTTCTATGTACTTCCCGACTTTTAAACCAGGAGAGGCTATTAATAAATTGCAGTTCTCTGCTCTCTCTGCCGCAGTACTTATGAATCTGCTAAAGAAGCAAAGAGATGCTTATGGGATTAGCTTGTTTGACACAAAAGTGCATCAACAGACAAAGGCAAAATCTAGTACTACTCATTATCGACTTCTACTCTCCTACTTAGATAAGCTGATTCAGAATCCTGAGTATAAAAAGAGTACATCGACAGCTGCCGCTCTACATGAGATAGCTGAGAATATCCATAAGAGGTCACTGGTCGTAATTTTTAGTGACATGTTCGATGATAGTGAGCAGGAGGAAGAACTATTCTCTGCCCTACAGCATCTTAAGCATAATAAGCATGAGGTCGTGCTGTTCCATGTATTGGATAAATCCAAAGAAATAGAATTTGAATACGAAAATAGACCTTACCTCTTTGAAGATTTAGAAACGGGAGAGCAGATAAAACTGCAGTCAAATGAGGTCAAAGAATTATACAAAGAGAAGGTCGTACAATATCAAGAAGCTCTTAAAATGAAATGCTTGCAGTACAAAATAGATTATTATGAAGCTGATATAAATGTAGGCTTCCATAAGGTACTGCAATCTTATATGGTCAAGAGAAATAAAATGAACTAAGTAGACATGATTAAATTATCTAAGATATCAACCAAGCCACCAGAAAAACTTACCAAGGCAATAGCTAAGAAAAAGATGGCTGAGATGGCCAAAGAAATCGGAGAGTTATTACTTGTGATGTATGCCGAGGGCAAACACAGTCTACTAATCGTTCTGCAAGGAATGGACTCTAGTGGAAAGGATGGAACCGTCAAAAATGTGTTTGGTCGCTCTAGTCCTGTAAACATAAATGTCAAGTCATTTAAGAAACCGACGGATGAAGAGTTTGCCCATGACTTTTTATGGAGGTGTCATAAATTGGCTCCAGCCAAAGGTCATGTAACTGTATTTGTAAGGTCACATTATGAGGACATACTTATACAGAGAGTGCACAAGTGGATAACTCCGAGACAGGTAACGGCTCGCATGAAAGCCATCAATGCATGGGAAGAATTACTGAGAGATGACAACAATACCACTGTTCTAAAATTCTACTTACACCTCTCTAAGGAACGCCAGCTAGAAAAATTAAAAGAGAGAATCGAAGTCCCAGAAAAAAACTGGAAGCACAAAGATGGCGACTGGAAAGAACGTAAAAAATGGGACGAGTACAGAAAGGCATATGAATATGCAATCAACAAATCCTCGATTCCATGGATTATCGCTCCTGTAGATAGCAGATGGTATAGAAACTATTTCATCGCAAAAGAAATTCTTAAGGCTCTTAGAAAGATGAAAATGGAGCTGCCAGGTCTAGACTCAGAACTATTTCCTAAGAAGAAATAACTAAGGAGCAATGACTAAAGTAAGGGTGGATAAGTGGCTCTGGAGCGTTCGTATTTTTAAAACCAGAACACAGGCTACTACAGCCTGCAAATCAGGTAAGATTAAAATAAATGAACTCAATCTAAAGCCGTCTTTTCTCTTACAAGGTGGTGAAATACTAGCTGTTAAGAAGGAAGGCTTCAACCTAAGCTTTAAGGTAGTCACTCTTATAAATAAACGAGTCGGTGCACCTATCGCCGTAGAATGCTACGAAAATCTTACCTCAGATGAAGAACTAAACAAGTATAAAAGCTGGTTTATAGGTAAAGGAGCTGCTGAGCGAAGACTAAAAGGAGCAGGCCGACCTACTAAACGAGAACGTCGAGAAATAGATGATTTTAAAGAAGACCAACAAGACGAGTATTTTGACTTTGATATCTAGCGGCACTAGGATGACTAGTATTTTCTGCAGGTTGTTTATTGCCGTATTATTTATCTGCTCGAGCACTATAATCAGTGCCCAAGACAAGCCTCGTTCTTCAGGAATCGATTCTACCTTTTATGGAATATCGGCTTCAGTCTACATAGACTCTCTAACTATCTCTGCGAGCAGACTAGGATTCGACATTCAAGATTTTATAAATCTTATGCTAGAGGATGAGAGTTTCTATACTGCTTTTAGAAATCTTAGAACAGCTGGATACACCTTTGACAATGACATCAGTTACTTTGATAAAAAAGAAAGACTAGTTGCAAATTACAAGGGCACAAGTCGTCAACATTTTGATGGACAGTGCCGTAACATGGAAGTTATCAGTGAGGACATCACAGGAGACTTTTTTAAGAAAGGAAATTATCGACACTACACTACCCGACTCTACGACCGAGTTTTTATAACTCACGGTACTGCCTGCGAAAGCAAACAAGAACCTACAGAAAAACAGGAACCATCGAGTGACCTGGAACATCAGATAAGCATGCTTAAGAAAATGATATTCTCCCCGGGCACTGCAGCAGATATGCCACTGGTCGGAGATAAGATGGCTATATTTTCTGATAAGATGAGTCGCTACTATAACTACACTATAGAGACTGTTGAGTTTAATGATACAGAGTGCTATCTATTCGGTGTAAAGATAAAGCCTGAATATGTCGACAAAAAGAAGCGTAAAACCATCATCAAAGAACTCAATACCTACTTTGCCAAAAGCGACATGCAGGTCATGTCTCGTAATTACAATCTGCAGTATAAAAATCAGCTTTACAGTTTCGATGTAGACATAGATATACTCCTTGATTTTATAAATGATAGATATGTTCCTGTTGATATTAGCTATAAGGGCTTTTGGGACCTCGCATTTAAGAAACCTGAGATTGCAGAGTTCCATATATCGTTTTACGATTTCTAATCCGACATTATCCTTCCGCAAATCCTTCTATAAATTAACATCTCTCTGCTAACTTTGCACCTATGTCCATATCGATAATAGTTGATGCAGGTTCCACTAAAATAGATTGGGCAATAGTAGAAAAAAACGAACTGATTCAGAAGTTTCATACGGCAGGATGGAATGCTAGACATGACGCTCCTTTTCCCAAGCTTCCCGATGACCTAAATACATACATCCATAAAGCCAGCAATCTATACTACTACGGAGCTGGAGTGAGCGATGAGACTGTAGTCAATGAAATTATAAGAATCTTTACTGCCGATAACTCAAAGCTTACTGTAGAAGCTTATAGCGACCTTCTGGCAGCTGCCAGAGCACTCTACGACGATGACTATGGAATCGTAGGCATCTTAGGAACTGGAAGCAATGTTGCCTACTATGAAGATGGTAAGCTCCTTTATAAAACACCAAGCCTAGGATATCTTCTGTCTGACGAAGGCAGTGGAACTAGAATCGGAGGACGACTGCTTAGAGATTTCTTTTATAAAAAGATGCCAGAAAAGGTACATCAGTTATTTGACGGAAAATACAATCTAAGCAAAACAGAATTTCTAGAGGAGATTTATTCTAAGCCACGTCCCAATAGCTATATAGCCAGATATACAAAGTTCCTGTCGCTCATAGAAAACGACTATAAGGATTATATCCTACAAGAAGAATTCAGGCAACTGATAGAGCTTAAGATATTGCCTCATAAAAACTACCTTTCTATCCCAATAGGCTTTGTGGGTTCGGTTGCACATAATTTTAAATCACATCTAGAAATAGCTTGTAAAAATTACGATATTCATAATATCAAAATTCTTAATTCTCCAATAGATGCTCTTGTAGAATATCATAAAAAGAAAAGTCTATGATTGAAAATATTACCTCTTATTTTTCTACCATGCCGACACTCCATCGGACCTCATTACTTATAGGAGGACTGGCTTTTTTCTTTATTCTAGAAAACACTTTTCCACTCTTTAAAAAGAAATACAATAAGTGGCAACACACAGGAGTCAATCTGTTTTTTACACTGACTACTGTGCTGGTAAATTTCCTGTTGGCTTTCTTACTCATTGCTTCATGCTCTTGGGTTACAGAGAATGAGTTTGGTATGATAAATTGGTTGTCACTCGGTATAGTCCCTGCCATACTTATTGGCATACCGCTTATGGATTTTGTAGGAGCCTATCTAGTACATTATATAGAACATAAGATTCCGTGGATGTGGCAGTTCCACCTAATACATCATACAGACCAGAACGTAGATACTACGACAGGGAATAGGCATCATCCAGGAGAGAGCATTTTTAGATTTGGCTTTACAGTACTGGCGATATTTATTACTGGCACTCCGATATGGATGATATTTTTATATCAGAGTCTATCGTTAGTAGCTACTCAGTTTACCCATACAAATCTCAACTACCCAGCTTTTATAGATAAGACCATAGGATGGATATTTGTAACGCCACGTATGCATAGAGTGCATCACCACTATCGCATGCCTTACAGCGATTCCAATTATGGAAATATATTTTCTATCTGGGACAGATTACTAGGCACCTACATAGAAGTGGATAATTCTAAACTCATCTATGGAGTAGATACACATATGGAACACTCAGAAAATAAAAACATCTGGTCTATGTTAAAAATTCCATTCTTACCTTACAGAGGTCATATCAATTATGACAAATCAGAAAAACTATAATGCCACAAGACGATTCTATAAGCCTTAATAAATACATCAGTAGCTCAGGACTCTGCTCTCGACGAGAAGCAGACCGATGGATAGAAGCTGGAAGAGTAAAAATAAATGGGGTCGTAGCCCAAAAAGGAAATAGAGTATCAGAAAAAGACCAGGTCACCGTAGACGGAAAAGGACTCAGAAAAAAACCACAGACAGTAATCCTTGCATTCAATAAACCCAAAGGAATAACCTGTACGACTGACCGTAATGACAATACAAACATTATAGATTACATAAACTTCAAGCAACGGGTCTTTCCCATAGGCCGATTAGACAAGGCTTCTACTGGCCTTATATTTCTAACCAATAATGGAGACATCGTCAATAAAATCTTACGTCGAGAAAACAATAAACAGAAGGAGTATCTCGTATCTGTAAATAAACCCATCACTCCAGATTTCCTATATAAAATGGGGAAAGGAGTAAAAATCCTCAATACTGTTACCGACAAATGTAAGATAGAAAAGAAAGGAAAGTTCAAATTTAAAATAGTTCTGACCCAAGGTCTTAATCGTCAGATAAGAAGAATGTGTGAGGCCTTAGACTACAAAGTAAAGACCCTAAAACGTACTCGTATAATGAACATCATACTAGGAAAACTCCCAGTCGGACAATGGAGAAAACTTACTCCCAAAGAAATCGAAGCCTTAGTTTCTAAACTCAATTAGAGTCTTATGTTATCTAAAGAAATAGCTAGTCAGTTTAGAGCAGCACATCTAGAAGGCAGATGGATAGCCAGTAACTTAAAGGAAAAATTAGAAGACATCACTTTATCTGAAGCCAAAACTAAAATAGGAACAGTTAACACAATCCAAGCACTCACCTATCACATCAATTATTACATCGCAGGATTAAATGAGGTGTTCAAAGGAAAGCCATTAATCATAAGGGATAAGTACAGTTTCGATGTTCCCAGTATGGTTACTGAAGAAGAATGGCAGACCTTCTTAAAAAAGGTCTTTGCCGATGCAGAGGAATTTGCCGCTCATGTAGAAGCTCTTACAGATGAGCAATTACATGGTCCTTTTTCTGACCCTAAGTATGGGAGCATGTATAAGAATATCCATGCCATGATACAGCATGTATATTATCACTCAGGGCAGATTGCGGTATTGAAGAAGATGGTTAGGGAGGGAAAGTAGATTATAAATCTTAAGAAATATGAATTGGACTATTATTTCAAATGAAAAAGAATACGAAAAAGCTCTAAATAGATTAGAGAAAATATTCGATTCGAGACCAATGGACAAAACATTTAAGGAGGCTGAGCTATTAAGTATGCTGAGCTATTAAGTATGCTGATTGAGAATTATGAGACGGAAACCGAATCAGTTTTTGCAGATGACAACCTAAACTTCTAATTCAAAAGCAATAGACCAAATTTATTATTTTTCCTAACCACTATATATCCATCTTCACCTATTGAAATTTCATCAAACTCACAGGAAATTACCTCTACTCCTGAAGAATCAATTAATCCAAATTTTCCATTTTTTTTAACTTTCCCAAAACCTTGAATAAAATTATAAGCTTGTTCATAGATAGCTTCAGTCAATAATAATCCAGAATGCTCAAAATATCCATTCAAGTCCTTTTCAGTGTATACAGAAATGTTGGAAGATGGACTCATATTCGTGTCTTCAAACTTTAACTTGATATTTCCATCTAAATCTAAAATATATTGTTCATTACCTTTTCTTCCATTATAACAATTTTTATGTTGACTTAGGTTATCATATTTAGGTTCTATAATTACATTTTCATTGATATCCATTGCACCGTACTTACCATTTTGCACAAATTTCAATCCGACATTCGTTGCATAAATTTTTTCATATGAATTATTTAATAATGGTTGCAAATTTTCATCAAAAAGTACTGTATTCGTAGTCGTCATTGCAAAGAGTAATTTTCTTTCATCTAACACATAGTCCACAAAATATTTATAGTCAAAATCAATTATTATGTTTTCATCAAAATCTAAAATACCAGAAGAGCGTTTTCCATCTTTATAAATTTCCGCCTTGATATAATTACCCCAAAAAGGCGATAATGAAAAATAGCTTCCTTGTAAAAGGTTCCTTCCATTCTCATCAATCAAATTTACACTACCATTATTCTTAAATGCAAACAATTTCGAACCTTCAATTTTAGAAACACCATCATAGATTGGTTTAAATATCGTATCCCCTTTAATATTAATTATTCCATATTTATCATTTTTCCAAATGCCTAAATATTCTTCATCATAGGGATAAAGTCCCTGATATTTAGGAGGAAGAATTATATCACCATCCACAGACTCGATTCCTTGAAACGCACCTTTATAGACATAATAGACATCATCATTATCAAAAACCTCAAAAGCTAAACTATATTCAATATTGTCCAATGCCCGATTTTCATTAATCAAAACATTAGAGTTTCCATCAACTAGTTGAGCAAAAGAGTTCTTTAGGACAAATCTGTTTGGTTTTATTTTTATCACTGACTTATAGCTAGGCGAGATTATAACATCCCCTTGGACATCCATAGCACCATATTTTCTTGTTTTTATTTCTTGGATTACAAGACTTTCTCCATCACAATATTGAAGCCTAAATTTTTCTTGCAACGGAATCGACCAGTTCAACTGTGCAGTTGAACAAGAAGAATAAAATGTAAATAATAGAGCCAAAAAACACAAACTACAAATTCTCATATATTCTATTTCAGTATAATAAATATAGACTTCTAACTTTTTTAAAAGCCTCCAAGTCCTCCTCCCAAGACCTCCTTATCTGCTCTTCCGGAACCCCTTCTTCCAACTGCCTCCTCAACTGATTAGTACCCACTAGCTTTTCAAAGAAGTTATTGTCATTGAAAAATTCGAAGCCTTCAGACACTGAAATTTGATAAGCTTTTAATATATAAGACAAGTCTAGCTTGGCTTCCTTTTTCAATTCTTCTCTGGAATGCATCACTTTTACACCTCCACATTTTTTGTCTTTGTGTTTAGGATACTTTGCTCCTGATTTTGGTCGCGGAGTGAAATTAAAGGTAGCTTCTTTCCATTGCGGATGTCCGTAAATCTGAAAGGGTGTTATTGTACCTCTTCCTACGCTGAAGGTGGTTCCTTCAAAAAAGCATAAGGATGGATAGAGCAATATGGATTTTGCATTTGGTAGATTAGGTGAGGGTTTTATGGGGAGTGCATAGGTGCTATCGTGAGTATAGCCTTTGCATGGAATTACGGTTAATTCACATTTATTGGCCTCAGCCAGCCATCCTTCTCCGTTTATCATCTGAGCATACTCTCCTATGGTCATTCCGGTAACTACTGGAACTGGATGCAAGCCTACAAACGACATGTACTCCTTTTGCATAAGCGGTCCATCTACATAATGGCCGTTAGGATTAGGTCGGTCTAGAACGATGAGTGGAATGTTATTTTCGGCACAAGCCTCCATCACATAATGTAGGGTCGATAGATAGGTATAGAATCTAACTCCTACATCTTGTATATCGAATACCATTAAATCGATTCCTTCTAAATCCTTAGAAGATGGCTTTTTATTTTTTCCATACAGCGAACTGATTTTAAGACCCGTCTTCTCATCAGTTTCTGTATTTATTTTTTCTCCTGCATCTGCTTCTCCTCTGAAGCCATGCTCTGGTGCAAATAATCTTTTTACTGCTACATCCTCATCCAACAAAAAATCCAAGAGGTGCTGCTCTCCTTTTCGACTTGTTTGATTTATAACTAGGCCTATATTGCTTCCCTTTAAGAGCGGGAGATATAATTCTGGTTGATCTGCTGCTGGTAATATCTTAGGAAGTTCCTCATTCTTTTGCACAGTGATAGTCTGCTCTAAAACAGAATTATTAGAAGACTTATCAGACTTACAAGAAACAGTGAAAAATAATATCAGGATAGTTAAAAACATATTAGATATTTGCATAATTTGAAATTACTATAAATTTTCTACTCTGGCCAAAAAAAAGACATATGCATTAGTCGATTTAGAGACTACGGGAGGACAGTCCAAGCGAGACAAAATCACCGAGATAGCCATCGTCGTGTATGATGGAGAAAAAATCATCGACCAGTACGATACACTTGTAAATCCTGAACGAAGCATTCCTGCTAATATTACTCGTATCACTGGAATCACCAATGAGATGGTCAAAGATGCTCCTAAGTTTTATGAGGTGGCTAAAAGAGTGGTAGAGCTAACGGAAGGAAGAGTCTTTGTAGCTCATAATGTGAGGTTTGATTATGGATTTTTGAGGTCCGAATTTGAGAGACTGGGATATACCTTTAGCAGAAGACAACTTTGTACAGTGCGACTTAGTCGAACTTCTTTTCCAGGCCTGAGGTCATATAGTTTAGGGAATCTAATTAAGCATTTTGACATAGATGTTTCTGCTAGGCATAGAGCCTTGGAAGATACACTAGCGACTCTGAAGGTTTTCAAGCACATACTAGAAAAGAAGGACTCAGAAAATCACATCAACGATTTTATAAATAAAGGAATCCGTGAATCTCAATTACCCGCTGGAATAACCATAGACTATCTACATGAGCTTCCACAAGAATGTGGGGTCTATTATTTCCTTAATGGAGACGATAAAATAATCTATGTCGGCAAGAGTATAAACATACAGAAAAGAGCTTTTCAGCATTTTAGAAGTACCACTGCCAAGGCTGTAAAAATGGCTGCCAGAGTCCGTAGTATTTCTTTCGAACTTACAGGTAGTGAACTTGTCTCTCTCCTTTTAGAATCTAAAGACATAAAACGACTCAGCCCTGAGATTAATAAGGCACAAAAGACTAAGAGCTATCCTTATTTTATCTATCGCTATAGAGATGAACATGGATTTATCTGCTTCGAGAGTTTAAAAAATAATTCTAAGAATATAGCTGGCAAAGAGGTACTGAGTTTCTTTAAAAGCAAAATGAGTGCAGTTGGAACCTTGCGGAAAATACTTAAGGAGTTTACACTCTGCGACAATAAGACTGGCCAGGGAGCAGGCCGAGCACCTTGCTTCAGTCATGAGGTCGGACTGTGTTATGGAGCATGTTTTTTTGGTGAAGATATATCGGAGTATAATGAAAGAGCAGAGCAGGCCAGCAATTACTTACAAAAGATTTTTGACGAAAGTTTTGTCCTTATCGATAAGGGAAGAAACCCCTCTGAGTCTTCTGTAATACTCGTCGAAGAAGGTAATTATAAAGGCTACGGATACATCTCTAATGAGGATGTGCAATATGGAATAGAAGAGCTTAAAGAAGCCATAAAATACGAGAGTCTAAATTATGAGGCCAATCAGATAATACGCAGTTACTTGTATAAGAATCCTAAGATAAAGAAGATTGCTTTTTAGAACTCACCCAAATTCTTTTTCAAAGAATCTGACCTCTCTTGAAAGAGAGGTAGAAAACATTTATGGAAATAGCTTCTTCTTTTTAGAGCTTAAACATTAACTAATTCCCCTTAGCTTCTTTTCCCAGTTCCAAGCAGAGCGAGTCATATCATCTATGTCATAAGTCGCTTCCCAGCCCAATACATTCTTTGCCTTAGATGGATCTGCGTACATAGAAGGAACGTCTCCAGGTCTTCTATCGACTAGAACATAGTTGAGTTTTTTACCACTGGTTTTTTCAAAAGATTTTATCACATCTAGTACAGAGTATCCAGTTCCTGTGCCTACGTTATAAACCTCGTAATTACTTTCAAATTTATTATCAAGCAATCTATCGAGAGCCTTTATATGAGCCTTAGCTAAATCTACAACATGTATATAATCTCTTACTCCTGTACCATCATGCGTATCATAATCAGACCCAAATACTTTTAGCTCATCCCTTAGACCTGCTCCGGTTTGTGTAACATAAGGCATAAGATTTTTAGGAACACCTAATGGTAGCTCCCCAATCTTAACTGAGTCATGTGCTCCTATCGGATTAAAATAACGAAGTGAGATAACCTGATAATTTTCGTTAGTTGCACAGGTCTCAGATAGAATTTCTTCCGCAATCTGCTTTGTGTTTCCGTATGGACTATTGGCTGGTTTTACTGGTGTATTTTCTGTAACTGGCAACTCATCAGCGAGGCCATAGACTGTACAAGAAGAGGAGAATATCATATTTTTTACGCCATGGGTTTCCATTGCATCCATGATATTGAGCAAGCTCACCATATTGTTTTTATAATAAAGTGCAGGCTTTTCTACACTCTCTCCTACTGCTTTTAAAGCTGCAAAATGAATAATGGCATCTATCCCATCCACTTCTTTAAAAAAAGCTCTCGTAGCCTGCTGATCAGCCAAATCTACATTATAGAATGCAGGCTTCTTTCCGACTATTGCTTCTACTCCATCTAGGACTTCGAGATTACTATTAGATAGATTATCTACTGCGATTACTTCATGTCCTTGTTCTATAAGTTCTACTGTCGTATGAGAACCGATAAAACCTGTTCCTCCCGTCACTAATATTTTTGCCATTAAATCTTTGCTATTTTTCTTCTTACTATTTGTTGTTCATTCTGACTGTGAAGTTCTAAAATATATGTTCCTGATTGTAAATTTTGGATGTTGATTTTTTCTTTAAATTCTGAAGTAGTGATTACTCGACCTTTCATGTCTTTAATGCTATAGCTATTAAACTTAGTTCCACTCTTTGAAAATATATTAATTGTATTCTTGGCAGGATTTGGGAATATCTGCACATCTTCATTTTCTATAACGTCTATAGAAGAACTCTCATCTATGAGAGCATCTACTTCTACTCTTTCGCTTTCGCATGGCTCACTTACTTTTTCTATTTGCATGTTATAGAAATAGAAGTAATCTTCTACATCAAAAGCATCAGCATTTAAAGTAATAAGATTAGGGATCTCATATGGGTAGGATGCAGGGGAATCATTTTTAATAGCTAATCTCGGAGATGAATGCCCTAGGTTTTGCAAATTATTATCTCCATCTGTGGCTAGTCCATAAAAACCTGGAGGCAAACTAAAATTTAAAGGAATTGTTGTCCATTCATTTGCTTCTAGAAAAACAAATTCAGAAGTGATGTCACCTCCTATAAAAGCACTTTTTAATACAATCTTTCTTGTACCTGCTAGATCTGAAAAAATATCAACAGATTTGAGTATACATTCCTCTTCAACCGACAAGAAAAGTTCTTCATTTCGATTGTCATCTCCAAAGACTATTGTTCCCGAATGACTTTCTTCTCCTAAAACTATAGGCTCAAAAGAACGTCTTTCAAGATGAGTAGCATAAAATTTTCTACTCTCCACTATAGAGACATTATATTCTTGTGCTGTAGACAATACTTCTGTTGACTGCTCGTCAGTATACCAGTGTATACTATCACCTACTGCAGATAAGTTCACTACTCCAGGCGAGGAAATAGTATCCCCTACTGCTACAGGAACGGATGCATCAAACTGATAAATAAATACACTATCACTTTGAATACACTCATTATTTATCACTTCTACAGAATACCAGCCTTCCTCTGTAACTGCGATGGCAGTGGTTGTTTCTCCCGTAGACCATAGAATGTTATCAAAAAAATCTACTCCCAAAAACACAGGCTCCTCTCCACAGACCAGCACATCTCCACTCAGTTCGATATCTAAGAAAGGAGTATCGGAATCATTAGTAATGTAAACAACATCAGAATATGTAACACATCCATCGGATTCGATAACCTTATAAGAAATAATTCCTGCATTAAATATGTCAATCTCTTTTACACCAGTCATACCATTTGACCATATGATGCTATCAGAATCTGTCTCGGCAACTAATCGTACAGACTCTCCTGGACATATATTAAGATCACTTGTATAAGAAATCGTTTCAAATGCAGTTGCACAGTTTCCTTCTGTAAATAAATACTGTCGGTTTATCTCATCTATTAGATTCACATCTCTGATTCCAGATGGCCACTCTACGATTACTGAATCTAAAGAAGTTGTTTGGCCTAAGCCAAAATAAGCATTAGAAGTATTTGTAATTCCATAACTTTCTCCTGCTTTTATGTCTCTTCTTTGCACACCTAGTGGACCGTAGGCAAGTACCTTAGCTCCGATTCCTTCTTTATTAGATTCCGTTCCGTTGAGAGAAATTTTTACATAGTTATTTCCATTTGGAATGGAGTTATAAAGTCTATCACCTACAGGTCCACTATTTTGCGTAAGCACATCTATAAATCCATCATTATTAAAATCACCAGCAGCGATGGAAAATGACTCCTTCTCCGACAATGGATTCACTTCCTTTATATAGTGCCCTGTTCCATCATTCCATAAAGTAAAATGTTCATCTCCAGATACCATCACATCTAAGTCACCGTCATTATCAAAATCTTGCATAATCAGTTGAGAGCTATAGTCTTCTATGAGCTCATCGGCATAAGAAATGTCTTCCACAAAAACTCCATCTTCATTTCTAAACAGCTGATGGTAATAGTCGTGATTTGCAACCATAAGATCTAAATCTCCATCGTTATCGACATCACCAAACTGAGAAGCCCATGACTGCCAACCTACATTTAATCCATATACTTCCGCCTGCTCAGTGTAGAGATTATTTCCATCGTTTACATAGAGAGCATTTATACGACGGATATCTGCAGTGTCCGTAACTCCCAGTCTGCACTTAGCGATGTATAAATCGAGATCGCCATCATCATCAAAATCTACCCATTCAGATCCATAATTTCCTGAGTTATCTACGCTGGGATCAAAGGGGAATTCAATATTAGAAACATCAAAATTCATATTGCCTGTCCCATCATTTATATAAACCAGATTGTTCCCATCATCATGACAGATAAATATATCTAGAAAGCCATCATTATTTATATCTACAAAATTGGATCCTTGGGCAAATACACTTTCTGTGAAAAAAGTATCTCTTCTATATCCAAACCCTGGTAGCAGATGGTCAAAAATAAAGGTATTGGTATATGCTCCAGAAAGCAAAATGTCATCATGTCCATTACCATCTAAATCTCCACAGGATAAAGTCCAAGTAGACCCAGCTCCTCCAGTTTCAGAATCTCTGTTTCTTCGCATATCAGCCCCTGTATTATTATATACATGCAGACCGTTGCCATTCGGAGTAAGAATTAGGTCATCCTGATAGTCTCCATTTACGTCCGTAAAGCCTATAGCAAAAGAGCTATTGGCGGAATGATCGAACAAGTCGGCATTATGCGTATACTCTATCTGAGCAAAGGAAAAGCTAGATAAGAATAATAGGTTACTAAAAAGAAGATGGCGTCGTTGTAATATTTGATTTTTCATAATATCTAAGTTACTGAAATTGCTTCGATTATTGTGTTAATACTTATCTTCATCCTGACAAAACCACAGTACAACATTGTCTATATATCTGGAAGCCATCAAGTTTTATTTTTCTGCCAAAACCAGATATCGAGTACACTCTCCTTTCTTGTTTGAAGCAGTTAATAACTTACTTGACAATCGGCACTTCTATGCCTTTGATGAGATAGAATATGAACGTAAACGACTCTTACAGTCAAAGGAAAACATGTCCTTTATAGACCTAGGAGCAGGTTCTAGAAAGGGAAATAGTACCTCTAAGAAAATAGCTGAGGTTGCATCTTCGTCTCTTTCTTCAGCATGGCAGTGTCAGATATTGTTTAGCTTAGGGCTTTGGCTAGAGCCAAAAAATGTGATAGAGATAGGTTCCTCATTAGGAGTATCATCAGCTTATATAGGCAAAGCATGTGGCAAGGCTCAGGTATACTCTCTAGAAGGAAATAAGGATAGTCTCACTATCGCAAAGAAGCTTGTTAAAAATGTCAAATCAAGAAATGTTGAGTTTATCTCTGGCAATTTTGATGACACACTTCCTAAACTATTAGATAGCCTAGAATCTGTAGACTTGGTTTTTGCAGATGGCAATCATCGCAAGGATGCGACGATAAATTACTTCAACTGGATAAAAGAAAAGTGTACATCTCGAAGTTGTATTGTATTTGATGATATTTACTGGTCTAAGGGAATGACAGAAGCCTGGGAATATATAAAAGCAGATAAAGATGTAAAGGCAAGTCTAGATTTCTTCTACTTCGGAATTGTATTTTTTAATACAGACTTTAAAGAAGAAAAGCACTTAAAAGTGGTAGAAGACAAATTTAAGCCTTGGCAAAAATATATCTAACGGCTGGTTAGATGCGACTTCTGTTTTGTTTTATAAGCATCTCTATTGTAGAATTAAGATTACTTATAAGATCTGATTGTTTTCTAAGATCTGTCTTCAAAGAATCCATCTCACTATGAATCGAGTTTCTTAAGTTTGAAGGAGAAGGTAAGAATGGAGAAATTTTAGTTTCCACATACCATAGCTCTACGATATCACCACCTTCTAAAATGTATGGATCGTAGTAATCATTGTCAGAAAATAATTCTAAGCACTGACTCTCTTTTAATTTATTGACTACTCTCTTTACGACTACATCGCCTCGGGTAATAATTACATAAACAAAGTGATCTTTTATCGCATGATTCCAGTCTAGAGGATCTATAAAACTACACACTACCTTATCGCCACTAAACAAGGTAGGTTCCATACTATCTCCTGTTACATCAAAACATCTATGTGTTCCCTGTTGATATCTATAATCAGGTAATGAGAAGGTAGGAAGCTCTTCAAAAAAAGTTTGTTCGGTAAGATTATTGCCGTAACCTGCTTGAGCAGCTACTGGCACATACACTATACGTTCGTTATTGTCTTTATCTGTAACGATAACCATATTATCAGCGTCGCTTTGGAGTTTTTCTCCTTTGCCGAGTAGTACGTAATCTGGATTTATACCGTATTGTTCTGAGGCTTTTCTTAGTAACTCGATGGTAACGTCTCTTTTACCTTTTAATATATCGTTTAAACTTTGAGGTTGATACTCTAGAGATAGAGCAAACTGACGGCTAGATTTAATTTTTCCCATATCCTTAAGAACATGGTGACATTCGACAAAACGTTGAGTTACTATACTATTCATACACTTGTGAGAAGTTGGTTGATGATAAGCGAATATCCAAATATACCAAATCTAAATATATAAATAAGCGTAATATGTAATTAATATATAAATATTTTACATATGACTTGTAATACATTGAATAACAGTGCCTTGCAATTAACCACTATATTGCACTAATACCATTTACAGGGACTTTGGGGTCAAAATTACTTTTTAGGTATTATTTCCGTTTGCTCTCCGAAGTACTGTACAAACTGTCTCATAGCTGAAGCAAGCTCAGAATTATTAGTTGCCTTGAAGTAGGTATCAGATAAGCCTTTTAGGGTTTGGAAAAAGAAGCGATCCATTTCTACGACCTGCATCTCCTTAGTCCAGATATCTATTTTTACAGTATCGAGGGATTTTTTATCAAATAGTGCCAGCAGCATCCCTTTGCTTTCTTCATCCACATTTCCTCCATCTGACGAATTCCATTTTATTCTATCCGGCACATTTTTATCATCCAGATTTACTTGAATGTTTATACTTGAAGTTTTAGCCATTTGATATCGATTTAGGGTGCGAATATAAACTGTTCTTTTTTAAATCACTTCTCTACCTTAATTCTTATTTTACATGAAATACTGGGTAAAGACTATGTGGGAAGCTTTCTTTCTAGACAATAACGAATGGACTAATTATACAACTCCGCACTATGTGAGCTGGGTCATATTTGCTATTCTCGGAATTCTCTTTATTCTATATTCTAAATATAAATTATACCCAGACCAGCAGCATACATATTTATTATACCTCTGCTTATTTATATGGGTCGTACAATATGCCAAAATCTTCATAAAACTATATCTCGGAAACTTTAATTATCAAAAAGACTTACCGCTAGAACTGTGTAACATGCTACCCATCTTTATGTTTTTTGCAGTGCTTAATAAAAGTAGATTCTGGTGGGGAGTTTTCTTTCTACTCATAATGAGTGGAACCTTCCAGTCCACCATTACTACTACCCTTCAGGATGGCTTTCCTCATTACGAGTATTGGAGATACTGGATAGTACACATGGGACTTACGATTGCTGTATTGTATGGAATATTTGTTTTTGGTTATCGAGCCAAATTCAAAGATGCATGGTATGCTTTCCTTACACTGAATGCCATAGGATGGAGTGTATTTCTAATAAACAAAGTGCTGGGTTCTAACTATATGTATATGCAGGCAAAGCCGCCTGGAACTACGATTTACAACTTACTAGGTGAGTGGCCTTACTACCTGTTTCAGATTGAGGGATTATTGTGGGTTTTCTTTTTTGTACTTATTATTCCTTTCTGGATAATAGTGAAGTTTTCTAAGGACAAGGAGTCAACTTCACTCCCTGTTTCTTAAGTAGATGTAGAACTCCTTTTTTACCGCTTAGGTGAGCTGCTCCTATGGCTACAAAAGCATTATTAGTCGTTGCTAAGTTTACTATCGAATCTGCCATTCTATGATTACGGTCATAGAGCATGAGCTTTCTATATTTTCCAAGAGAGCCTTTGGATGTTTTATACAGCTGGTGTATTTCCTGCTGGGTGTAGAGTTTTAAAAGTTTATCTATTCCCTTTTTAAATTTTGAAACATTGGCCAGAGCCTGCTTGAGCATTTTTAGTTGATAGTCGAGTCCGAGTGCTCTCATTATACTTTTCTGTCCATCAAAGCTTTCTACTCCATCCAGAGCGAGTCCATTTTCTATTCCCTTTTCCCATATGTATTGATCTAGGGATACTCCATTTTCCATTTGCATTAAGCTCTCACTAAGCATATTTACAATCATGAGAGGCATGAAGCGATTTACTCGATCCAGATTTACTTTGAAGGCTTTATGACATACGCGTTTCCACTTCTCATACTTCTTAGCTCCGACATAGAATTCTAATGTATTATTATCTGGCAACAAGAACTCATCTGCCATACCTAAACCTCTAGCCTCCTCTAGGTTATACTCGCAGGCGACTAGATTACATTGCTGAAGTTTTAAAATTGCTTTTTCTACATGGGTAAAGGCCTTCTGATCTTTGACATGCATAGTGCCGTAGATATAAGAACGTCTTACACTATCGGGCAATCTAATTTCCCAGAGAAGGGAATTTTTATAAGATGGCATGAAAATTTTATCTGGCTTCTTCCTGAGAAGGCTTAGCTATAGTCAAAAGGCAACAACTCTGATTTCTTAGAGGTAGATAAGGTCATCAGTGTTTTGAGTCTTTCTACTTCTTCTATCTGTGATAACTTCTTAAAAAGCAACTCTTCATAAGCTTGTAAATCTTTACAAGTAATCTTAATAATAAAGTCCGCTTCTCCTGTAATTATGTAACACTCAGAAATCTCATCGATGTCTTCTATTTTACTCAGGAAGCTCTCATGTGTTTTTGCTCTTTTCCAGTCTAATGAGACCAGCACAAAAGTGTTTACATTTAGTCCCAACTTTCGTTGATCTATTCTAGCATGATAACTTTTTATTACTCCCGAACTTTCTAGTTTCTTAACTCTCTCCAATGTAGGTGCTGGAGATAAACCGATTTTTTTTGATAAATCTAAGTTGGTAATCTTACTACTCTTCTGTAGAATTTCGATGATTTTGAGATCCGTTTTGTCTAATTTCGCTTCCAATATTCCTTTTTATTTATAAACCGCAAAAATAAAATATTATTTCCTTAAAAAGGGTTAAATAAAAATTAAGCCTAGCATTTTCTTCATAAACGTAATATACTATCGAAAAAGGGCTTGACTATTACTAGCCAAACCCTCATATTTTACAATAAGTAGTCCTGATTTATGGAAATACTCCCATAGTGATATAATCACTGGCTACCTTATCTATAGCACTTATAAAGGCTGCAGTTCTGTAGTCTTGCACTTTTTTACGCCTTCTGTAGATATCTCTGATTTGCTCAAAAGCGGTAATCATCGTTTCTTCTAATCCTGATCTTACTAGATCGATCTCATCTGCTCCTCTTACGATTAGAGACTTATCTCTCTTAGTTACTGATTTACCAGTATTCCTTTCTATCAGATCTACGAGGTTACCATAAGCGTTTTGATTAAATCTCTTATCCATTCTACCGAATCTCATGTGAGATAAATTCTTCAACCACTCAAAGTATGATACAGTTACCCCACCTGCATTTATAAACATATCAGGAATTATGATCACTCCTTTTTTAAGAAGTATTTTCTCTGCATCGGCAGTTACTGGACCATTTGCAGCCTCAGCGATAACCTTAGCTTTTATACCCTTTGCATTTCCTTTATGTATCTGACTCTCTAGTGCAGCAGGTACTAATACATCACAATCTATATTAACCCAGTCTTCTCTAACTTTTAGTTTTTTAGTTCCAGGGAATCCTATAATGGTTTTTTTGGCTTTACGATACTTTATCAGCTTGCCCATATCGATACCCTTAGGATTTACGATAGTCCCTTCTATTTCTGATACTCCTATTATTTTAGCACCTCCTTCATTCTGACAGATAGACCCTGCATAAGATCCTACGTTTCCGAGACCTTGTATAACTAAGGTCTTACCTTCCATACCTGGATCTAGACCTACTCTCTTCATCTCTTGCTCATCATTTAGTAACTCTCTCAGTCCGTAGAATACTCCTCTTCCTGTTGCCTCTGTACGTCCCTGTATACCATTTAGATTTACTGGCTTACCAGTCACACATCCTACAGCATCTATCTCAGATCCATTTTTAAAGGTCGTATAGGTATCTACAATCCATGCCATTTCTCTAGCACCTGTTCCATAATCCGGAGCTGGTACATCGACACTCGGTCCTATGAAGTTCTTACGCATCAGCTCCATCGTATATCTTCTGGTAATTTTTTCCAGAGCTTCTGCATCATACTTTCTAGGGCTTATAGCTACACCTCCTTTGGCTCCACCAAAAGGAACATCTACTATCGCACACTTAAAAGTCATCAATGCCGCTAGTGCCTGCACCTCATCTTTATTTACATAGCTACTAAAACGGATTCCTCCTTTAGTCGGTAATCTATGCTGAGAATGCTGAACTCTGAAGGCTTTTATAACCTCATACTTTCTTCCCAATTTTACTGGAAAGTTCATTTCATAAATAGAGTTGCAAGCCTTAATCTGAGAAATCAATCCTGCTGGATGATCTAAGTGACCGGCGGCTTTATCAAAATTCCTATGGACACTGTCCAGGAAACTTGCTTGTTTACTGCTCATTATTATAATTTTCTAAGTTTTTAATTTTTCTTTCTAATCGGAATAGGTAAATGATTATGCCGATAAACAGTACGAGGACGACTGCAACGACAGCATATATTTTACCAGTAGATCTAATAAAGTCTTCACCACCCTGAGCGGATGCTATTGAATAGTTTGAAACTAAAAATAAAAGAGTGAGAGCTCTTCGTATCATTAATTTATTTCTTAATTCGAAAGTGACCATTTTTTTACGACTTCCAAAATATTTATTCATCTATTATTTTTATTTGGCTTCAGCCAAAAGTTGCTTTTCTTCTATTCTAAAAACTCTAGTTCTCAATTGTGCTATCCATGCACCGATCAAAATGAGGGATATAATCGCAGGATAAAAAACCATCCTCAGTGTATTGTCTAAATCTTCTCCCGCAAAAGCAGGGTTCCCTCCAACTCCTGGATGCAGACTATCCGTCAATCTCGGTATTACCAATAACAAAGGTATCATTGCTAAGTAGGCAAAAATGTTAAAACTAGCTGCAAAACGTTTTGACTTATCCTGATCGGTAAGCGTACCTCTTAAAATAAAGTAGGCAAAATATATCATCACAGAAACCGCTGCCATATTTAATCTCACATCGTTTGTCCAGTAAGCTCCCCAGGTAAACCTTGCCCAAACCGCTCCAGTAGCTAATCCTAATAATCCGTAGACCAATGAGATGGCTGTATAAGAATAGGCCTTATAATCATACTCCAGCACATGTGGCTTCAGTAAATATAAGGCACTGTAAATAGCCGCTATCGTAGATAATAAAAACAAGGCCATCCATATCGCTACATGGAAAAATGTATTTCTTATGGTTTCGTATAGTATATTTCTAAAAGGAAATTTTATTCCTGTCCAGCTATGCATATTGCTCAGTGGCGTATTAACAAAAGCTCTCGCTCCCTCTTCAAAATTATTTTCTACACTTATGGCACCTGGTAACAAAGAATAACCATCTATCTCACTATCGATAATCAGGCTCACACTACTCATAGTATCAGTTCCAGGAAGTGTCGTTCTTAAATCAAAATCGATGGTAGCTGAATTATAATCAGAAACAGAAATCTTATTTGCAGCCAGATAATGTAGGCTATCGAATTTTAACCAAGCTCTTAGATTAGGCTCTTTATCAAAATTAGAATTATATGCATCTACCTTAAGGCTTACAACTTTGCCACTTTGGATATAGCTAGGACTTACAGAAATAATCCCCGCTTTCATAGGAATCAGAAAGCCTGCTAGTATGACGTAAATCATCATAACAACTCCTAATATTTTCCACCAAGTGTTTTTTAAATTCATTTTAGGACTTCCATAGAATAGGAAACAAAATTATCACTATTCCAGCTAGTAAAACATCTATTGCAGCTAATAAAATAAAATCCATATTTATCTGTGAGTCACTCGTAATTCCTAAAGCAACCGTCGAGATTTTTATTCCCATAAGTAGAATAGGTAAAACGAGCGGTAGCCCCAATATAGAAATAAGAACTCCTGAGTTAGATTCTCCATTGGCTATAGCCGAAGAAAAAGAAAATACTATCGATAGACCGAAAGACACTAAAGCCAGATCTCCTAAAAATACTCCTCTATGCTGTACCGCATCAAAGGTGAAATAGATAAAGAGCAGATAGACCACTAAGCCCAGCAAAAAGAGCAATAGAAAGTTATATATGATTTTACTGATTATTACTTTGAAAGGATCTAATAAGGTATAGTAGTAGATTCCAGTTCGACTTCGCTCAAGCGAAAAGGTTTTTAAAACAGTATTACTAGACAGGAATAAAATTATTATCCAGTAAAGTACGTTCCAACTCATAGGAGAAAACTGATTGAACGCTTTAAAAACAATGAATACTAGTACAATGCTAAATAGTAATATACTCGCAAGAGAAAATTTATTTCTAATTTCTAATCGCAGCTCCGTACGTATCAGAGTCCATATATCAGCCAAAAACGTCATCTATGCTCAAAGATAAATCAATATTGAAGCATATCACATCTTATCTTAAAAATCCGTTAAATGACAGAATTAGATTGAATTACATATTACAATTAATTTTAATATGTTATATTTGTCATGTTTATTAATGCGATTTTCCATGTACCGATTATTACTAGCTGCCATCCTATGGATAGGCTTCAATACAAATCTGACTGCTTTTTCTACTGAAAATGCAGCTCCGAGCTTTAAAGGTGAATTCCATAGTGTCACTACCAGTCCTGGAGATGGGACCTATTCCCTACTCCGTAGGTATAAGTTGCTCTATGACAATTGCAACCTCCAAAAATTCCACGAGATAAATAACTTGTCCAAAGATGAAGCTCTCAAAGCGGATACTGAATATAAGTTGCCCATCATGCTATATACCTATAATGGTACCAGCATAAGAACTACACTCAAGATGGATGACTTACAGAAGGCCATAAGAATAAAAGTATACAACGAGGAAGTTAGAAAGGCAAAACTCAGATCTCAGAACTTTATAGAAAGTAAGATTTTATGGGTTCCATATAGTGAACTGCATTGCGGAGAAAAGAATAAGTCAACAGAAATAACTACTCCTAAAATAAAAATAGATGATACTGTAAGTTCTTCTTCTACCTCAACGGATAAAACTTCAACGATAACTCCTGAAGAGACTAAACCAATAGAGACAAAGACAGAGACTAAAAAAGTCATCTCTAAATCATCTGGTAAGACCATGACTATTCCCCTTTTCGGAAAGAAAAATGAAAAGGTAGAAATCAAAAGCAACGAACTAAAAAATCAAGTTTACTATATCGTAAGTGGTCATGGAGGACCTGATCCCGGAGCAAGATGTACAGATTGTGATGAGGTACTTTGTGAAGATGAGTATGCCTATGATGTAAGTCTCAGACTAGCTAGAAACCTAATGGAGCAAGGAGCAACTGTACACGTTATTATACAGGATGATGATGGCATAAGAGAAGATAGAATTCTAAAATGTGATACGGATGAGAAATGTCTAGGTAAACTAAAAATACCTAGAAATCAAAAATTAAGATTACTGCAACGTGTAACCGCAATAAACGACCTCTATAAAGTCTACGAAAAACGTGGAATCACAAATCAAAAAACCATAAGTATCCACATCGACTCTAACTCTAAGAACAAGAAGATGGATGCCTATTTCTGCTATTATAAAAACAGTAAGTCAGGTAAGAAACTAGCAAATAATATGATGGATACATTTGCAGCCAAATATGATATGTACCAAAAAGATAGAGGTTACAAGGGTCGTATAAGTGCAAGAAATTTCTATGTACTAAAAAATACCGCCGCACCAGCCGTCCTCGTAGAGCTCGCTAATATTAAAAACGTAAATAACCAGAAACGTTTTATCATTCCTGGTAATAGACAATTACTCGCTGACTGGTTATATGAAGGCGTATCTCAAGTAGAACTATAAATAAAGAATCAAGTATAAAGAAGACTACACCCTCTGATGTCAGAGTGGTCTAGTCTTCCTATTATCTCGAAATTTCCATCTTTATGTTTCTTCCCTAGGTCTTCTGACTGTATAAAAGAACAGCTATCTACATTTCCTAGATCTATAATATTAACTACACCTGATTTTCCATTTTTCATTTCGGTAAATGGATCAGTAATTTCTTTTACTACTATCCTCATAGATTCTGACTCTTTAAAAATTCCTTTTCCGTGGCTATAAGACTGGCTGAGCAGCTCTGTCATTCCATACTCAGAATGTATTTCTTTTACATTAAAAGCCTCACTCAGAATAGCATGTAATTCTTCTCTAGGCAATTCTTTACGTCTACCCTTCATTCCTCCAGTTTCCATAAAGGTGTGATTGGAGTAGTCTTCTCTTTTTACTAGTTCGGCTAAGTCCAATAGGGCGAAACTCACTCCGATAAGCAAGGTTTTAATTCCAGTTTTTTGATGTAAATCCAAAACTTCTTTGAGCTGAGCTAAGTCATCTTTATAAAATCCACTACTGGCATTTCCAGACTCAGCAATAAAAGAATTTACCATATGGACTAGAGATGAATTGCTTCTTTCTAGATAGGAAGGAAGTAGAGCAAGAATACATAAATCCTGTATAGCACCATACTCCTTTTCAAAAATTTCCATTGCATGCCGATCGTAGAATTCTAAATCATAGACTGGATGTTTGCTAGTGCTCATTCCTGTCGTTCCACTGCTCTCAAAAACAGCTTCAGGATTTTCTGAAGACAAACTCGTAACGTGATGATTCTTAAAAGCAGAGATGGGTAGAAACGGAATCTCAGACCAGTGATCGAATGCCTCAGGACTCAATTTTAGGGAATCACAGTATGATCTATAAACGTTATTATTTTTATACTGATAACGGAAAATATCTAAGGCCAAAAGCTCAAAGTCCTGCTTACTTTGAATACTCAAAACCCTCTGCTTTAAATCCTTATTGACCAATTAGTAAAATTGTAATAGTTTTAAAGTATAAATGTAGCTCTTGAGAAATTTCTTAGTCATATCGATGGTCTTTTATTTTCTGGCATGTGCCAATTCTCCAGATTTTGATATAGTTCCTAGAATAGAATTTGTGGCCCTTTCAAAATCCCAAATGGTACAATGTCCAATTACGGATTGTGACACTCTATCGGTTACCATAAACTTTGAAGATGGTGATGGAGACATCGGCTCTGATCAAATCATTGATCTATTTGTAATCGATAATAGAACTGGAGAAAGTTATGATGACTTTGTAGTTCCTATGCTTCCTAAACAAGGAGCCGCAAATGGAATTTCAGGTCAGCTGACCTTTACTCTTATGTCTACCTGTTGTGAGTTTCCTAATAATATACCTGATTGCGAGGCTCCTGCTGAGTTCCCAACAAATGAGATCTCTCTAGATATCTTTATCGAAGACAGAGCTAAGAATCGGAGTAATACAGTTACCACTAGTACCTTTACCTTACTTTGTCAGTAGACCATTATTCTTAGCTAAAAAAGTCCTTTAGCCCTTCTACAACTTTTTTAGAATTTCCTATAGATATAAAGTCATCATAAATGATAACTGGTCGTTTCAGAAAGGTATATTCCTCTAATAAATACTTTTTATAGTCTTTTTCATTTAGATTCATTTCCTTAAGTCCCATAGATTTATACTTCATCGCTCTGCGACTAAATAGACTTTCATAGGACTCGGCAAGTTCCATAATGGCCTTTAAGTCTGTTGTAGAAATCGGGTCTTCTTTGATATTCTGAAACTGAATATCATCTGGCCAGTTTATATCTTTGATAATTCTTTTACAAGTAGAGCAACTACTAAGATGGAATACTTTTTTCATTGAGTATATTGAGGACATAAAATTATCAATTTGAATAAGATAAAAGAATCTGAGCTCATTCTAAATCCAGACGGATCGATATATCATCTACATTTACTCCCTGGAGATGTAGCAAAAGATATCATTACTGTAGGAGATCCAGAAAGGGTAAAACTCATTGCCAAGAGACTAGATAATATCACTGTAAAGAAGCAGCATCGAGAGTTTCTAACGATTACGGGAACCTATAAAAAGAAGAAAATCACTGTTATCTCTACAGGTATAGGTACTGATAATATAGACATCGTTTTTACGGAGCTGGATGCTCTATTCAACGTAAATTTTAAGACTCGAACTGTAAAATCTAAACTGCAGTCTCTTAATTTTTATAGAATAGGAACCTCAGGAAGTATAAATGATGCGGCTCCCGTAGATAGTCTAGTGGTCAGTCAGTCAGCTATAGGTTTTGATGGACTCGCTCATTTTTACAACTATACTAAGCGTAATATTTACGTAAATCGATTGTTTGAAGAAATGAAATTATCTCCTGAGATAAAACCTTACTTTGTAAATGCTTCTCCAGAATTATTTTCGGCTATAGCCAATGAAGAATTTACAAAAGGAATAACCATAACGGCTGATGGTTTCTATAATCCTCAAGGAAGAGTAATACGACTTGCCTCAAAGTTTGCTAGAAATTTTAAAAAAATCCATAACCGTTCTATCGGAAAACTTCCTCTGACCAATATGGAAATGGAAACCGCAGGGATCTACTTACTGGCTCATCTCCTCAGTCACAAAGCCATTTCTGTAAGTGCCATACTTGCAAATCGTGTAGATGGTAGCTTTAGTGAAAATCCAAAGAAGACGATAAAGAGATTGATTGATACTAGTTTGGAGTTGATTAGTAAGGTGTAGGTTTATTCTCAGTTTATGGTTGTGGCTTAAATTAAGTTAGACATAACTAAATGACTAACCTCGTCAGGTTTGATACTTTTTGCATTGGCCAAAAAGTAACCAAAAACCCTAGTCGCCTTAATGGCTTTGCCTCTAATGCTGCTTTTTATCAATAAAATGATAATACTCAGGATAAACCTGAGTAGTTCTCTCTTTTTTTAGCAAGATTCACTTGCTAAACTTCCGACTAAGTCGGAAACATTCGTTCACCCTTTCTAGAGCGACGGGCTCGGCTTATTTTTACATAAGTTAATCGACATATGTTCGTTGCAAAACAATATTTAATAGTAGAGATTTCCATCTTCTAGAGACGCACTCATTCCCTTCCATTGGACAAGGGAAGGGTTAGGGATGGGTAGAAAAATACGTATTGCTTGCTGAGTAGATTTAATCCTAAACCTAAGAATTAGCTTTCCTATGATCCGATAAAAACTTCTCTAATCCGATATCTGTCAGTGGATGTTTAAGCAATCCCATGTAAGCAGACAATGGACTGGTTACCACATCAGCACCGTTCTTTGCTGCATCGACGATGTGCAAGGCATTTCTTACAGAAGCTGCTAGAATCAATGTCTCAAAGCCTTGTATGGCATATATTTCAGCCATATTGGCGATGAGGTCCATACCTGGCCAGGTGATGTCATCTATTCTTCCTATAAATGGAGATACGTAGGTTGCTCCAGCTTTGGCGGCAAGGATAGCCTGTCCTGGAGAGAATACCAGTGTACAGTTTGTTTTTATTCCTTCTTTGGTAAATTGGCTTATAGCCTTAACTCCATCCTTTATCATCGGAACCTTTACTACGATATTAGGAGCGATATCAGCGAGCTTTCTACCCTCTTCCATAATTCCATTGTAATCGGTAGAGATAACCTCAGCACTGACATCTCCATCAACGATATCTGCAATCTTTTTATAGTGATTTAGGACATTTGCTTCTCCTGTAATACCTTCTTTGGCCATAAGAGAAGGATTAGTCGTCACTCCGTCCATAAGTCCGAAGTCCTTAGCTTCCTGAATCTGCTCTATAGATGCTGTATCGATAAAAAACTGCATAGTTGGTGATTTGTGTCTCTAGTTAATAAAAAAAGTGAGGAACAATACCTAGTCGCTCAACCTTCTACCCTTGCTGCGTTTCCACCCTGGGGGAATTCAAAAGGAGCGGACCGTACCGTCCTCACCGAGGGCAAACTTACAACGATTATTACTATCGACAAAGACTATCCAATTCCAAATCGTTAAATACTTTCCAATGTGGACCAGAAGGCAATGATGTGGTAAATAATTGTCTCTCTTTTTTTACTGGATGTTCGATTTCCATGGAGTAACAATGCAGGGCGATGGACTTATCTTCTAACCATCTGGTAAAATGACCATACTTGGCATCTCCGAGGATGGTACAGCCGATATCGTTTAGTTGAACACGTATCTGATGAGGTCTTCCTGTTTTAGGATTTACCTTGAGTAGATTATATCCGCTGAGGGTGGAAATGAGCTCATAATCTAAGACCGCTTTTTTGGCTCCTTTTTTAGACTGTTTATAGAGCTTTGCCTTGTTCTTACTGGCATCCTTCTTTATGTATCCGGTCAGTGTTCCTGAAAACTCCTCAGGTCTACTTTTGCTTATAGCGAGATAGGTCTTTTTTATTTTTGTGTCTTGGAACTGCTTATTGAGTCTAGCGAGAGCCTTACTGGTTTTGGCAACTATGAAGGTTCCACTTACTGGTCTGTCCAGACGATGTGTTATCCCTACAAAGACATTTCCTGGCTTATCATAGGTGTGTCGTATATAGGCTTCCGCCAATGAGGCCATGGACTGATCCTTAGTTTTATCCCCATGAGATAAGGTCCCTGCTGGCTTATTTAATACCAGAAGATGATTATCCTCATATATAACTTCTAAGTCTCTGTAATTCATGGATGCAATTTAAAACAAGAAAAGAGTCTTATGGTTATTAATACAATACGAACTACATTTACAATCAATGAAAAAATTAAGATTCGGCTTCTCTCCCTGTCCCAATGACACCTTTATACTAGATGCTCTGGTCAATGGAAAAATAAAATCCAATCTCGAGGATATAAATATAGAATGGGTAATAGAAGATGTCCAGGAGCTCAATAATCGAGTGCTGAATCAAGAACTCGAAGTATCTAAAATGAGCTATGGAGTTTATCCTCTTATTGCAGATAATTATAGTCTACTCACGGCTGGTAGTGCTCTAGGCAAAGGATGTGGTCCCTTACTTATCTATAACAAAGAACCGATAGACATGGAAAATGCTAGAATTGCCATCCCAGGAATAAATACTACGGCCAATTTTTTATTGCAAACCGCCTATCCTACTCTTAAGAAAGATCAAAAGATTGAGGTCTTGTTCTCAGAAATAGAAGAAATGCTTCTTAATGATGAGGTAGATTTTGGACTGATTATCCATGAGAGTCGCTTTACTTATAAGGAAAAAGGACTACATCTGATGAAAGACCTAGGAGCTTACTGGGAAGAAAGTACAGGAATGCATATTCCATTAGGAGGTTTTAGTGTACATCGTGGTTTAGAAGCAGATTTACAAGCTAGACTGGATAATGCCATAAAAAGAAGTGTTTTATATGCTTTTGAGCATCCAGAATCTGGAAAAGAGTGGATTAAAAAGCACTCTCAAGAGCTGGAAGATGAGGTAATAAATAGTCATATAGAACTATATGTTAATCAGTATTCTATCGATTTGGGTAAAGATGGTCGGGAATCTGTCCAATATCTTCTCGAAAAAGACCCTAGTTTCGAAAAAAAGTCAAAAAATATTCAAAATATATTCGTCCAATAAGGGACTTAACATCAGTCGCTTACATATTAAAATAATTTGATATCTATATATCACTCTATTTTAGTTATTTACATATTATGATTTTATTTAATATGTTATATATTTGTGTTGTGTAAGTTTTGGTTATTAAATTGTAAAATTCGTTTTTGCTCGAGGATAAAGTTTCTCGAGCAATTTTTTTTTGTCCCTACCCTAGTTTGTCACTCTAATAATCAATAATGAAGCATTCCCTAATCCTTCCTTACCTCCATGGGTGTGAGACTAAAATCCCAATTCCTTTCCACTACCTCGTAGCCCATGTCTTATTCACTCTATTGACCCACCCTATTCCAACTCTTTACTCAAATAATGTTTGGTCTTATTTGGCCGCAAAAACGTAATACAGTGATTCTTAACTTATTATAAAAATTCATAACATATCAATAGCGTCCTAAATAAAAAATATGAAGAAGGAAAGTATCCCTAGTTTAG
>CAZDWO010000014.1:6766-67871 GCA_964509175.1 uncultured Saprospiraceae bacterium | reverse complement strand
ACCTATGCCTCAGACAAGAGAGCACATATTATTATGTCGTCAGGTTGGAGTTCCTAAAATCGTAGTATTTATGAACAAGGTAGACCTTGTTGATGATGCTGAGATGTTAGAATTAGTAGAAATGGAAGTTAGAGAACTTCTAGATCAGTACGAATTTGATGGTGATGGTGCTTCTGTAGTACAAGGTTCAGCGTTAAAAGCTCTTGAAGGAGAAGCTGGTGCTGTTGCTGCTATCAATACTTTGATGGCTGCTGTTGATGCAGATATTCCAGAGCCTACTAGAGAGGTAGATAAGCCGTTTTTGATGCCTGTTGAGGATGTATTCTCTATTACTGGTAGAGGAACAGTTGCAACTGGTAGAATTGAGACTGGTGTAATTAACACTGGTGACGGTGTTGAGATTATCGGTATGCAAGCTGAAGGCGAAAAAGCACTTACTTCTACAATTACAGGAGTTGAGATGTTTAGAAAGATACTAGAAAGAGGTGAAGCTGGTGACAATGCTGGTTTACTTTTGAGAGGAATCGAAAAAGAAGCTATCAAGAGAGGAATGGTAATTTGTGCTCCAGGTTCAGTTAAGCCTCATACACATTTCAAGTGTGAGGTTTATGTTTTAGGAAAAGATGAAGGAGGAAGACATACACCATTTTTCAATGGATATAGACCACAATTCTACTTTAGAACTACTGATGTAACTGGTGATGTTACACTTCCGGGTGGAGTAGAAATGGTAATGCCGGGTGACAACGTAACTCTAGAAGTTAAGTTAATCAACGCTATTGCGATGAATAAAGGTTTAAGATTTGCGATTAGAGAGGGAGGAAGAACAGTAGGAGCAGGTCAGGTAACTGAGATACTAAGCTAAGAAAGGTCTTTTAGACTAGATTTAGTTTATTATAATATAAAATTAAGCACCTCTTCGGGGTGCTTAATTTTCTAGTTTAGGGAATATATAAGTAAAAGAATTAATATTTCTCTGGATTATGAAAGCTAAACCATAGGGGAGTAGCTCAGTTGGTAGAGCGGCGGTCTCCAAAACCGTAGGCCGCGGGTTCGAATCCTGTCTCCCCTGCAGTTTGGAATTTTAAGCTGGGTTGAATAATTAAAAATTGAATATCGATGAACGGAATTGTTCTATATATAAAGGAGAGTTATAATGAGCTAGTACATAAAGTTACTTGGCCATCTTGGACTAGCTTATTGAGTAGTACTCGTTTAGTTCTTATCGGTTCGATAGTTTTTGCTCTTATCGTTTTTGTATATGATTCTGTATTCAATACCTTTTTAGGTGGATCAGGAGGAAATGATCCATGGTTTGCAGGTATTTATAACTTATTCGGTTAATGGACGATAACTTAAATCCAGAAATGCCAGAAGAAGTACAAAATGTAGATTCTTCAGAAACACCTGAGGTCACTCAGAGTGTCGAGGAAACTGTTGAAGTCCCGGAAGTGAAAGAAGATTCTATGGATAATCTGTTTGAAGAAGAGACTAGTGCGGAAGAAACTCAGTCGGAAGAAACTGAAATTGAATCTGTAGAAACAGAAGTAGTAGAGGAAGAGAAGTTATCTATAGATGATGTAGTAACTAAAGATGAGGCAGAAGTTGAAGAAGCACCGGTAGTTGTTAAGAAAGCCAAGTCAAATAAGAAATGGTATTCTTTAAGAGTGATAAGTGGAAAGGAAAAGAAAATCAAAGAAAGAATAGAACTAGAGATTCAAAGGAATAAGTGGTCAGAAGTATTGACTCAGGTCTTGGTACCTTCAGAAAAGGTTTATAAGATCAGAGGAGGTAAAAAAGTAATATTAGAAAGGAATATTTTGCCTGGATATATCTTGGTTGAGGCAGTTTCTAAATCCTTTAGAGGGGAGATGATTACAGCTATTGCCAATATTCCTAACGTTATACACTTCTTAGGAAGAAATCATCCGATTCCGATGCATCAGGCTGAGGCCAATAGAATGCTAGGGAAAGTGGATGAGTCGCAGGATGCAAGTGCTGCAATGATAGAACCTTTCATAGTAGGTGAAACTGTGAAAATCATGGACGGTCCATTTAAGGATTTCGTAGGTGATATTAAAGATGTAAACGAGGAGAAGAAGAAACTGAAAGTAATCGTAAAGATTTTCGGTCGAGGAACAGAGGTGGAGTTAAACTTCATGCAAGTAGAAAAACAATCATAAAAAATAAAGCTTAAGCAATGGCTAAAGAAATAGGAGGTTTTATAAAATTACAAGTTAGAGGAGGATCAGCAAATCCAGCTCCACCAGTAGGACCTGCACTAGGTGCTAAGGGTGTGAACATCATGGAATTTTGTAAAAGATTCAATGCTAAGACAGAAGACCAGAGAGGTAAATTACTACCAGTTCAGATAACAGTCTTTACTGACAAGTCTTTTGAATTTGTTATCAAAACTGCTCCAGCTGCTAATCAACTTATGGAAGCGGCTAAACTTAAGAAAGGTTCTCCAGAGTCTAACAGACAAAAAGTGGGAAGCGTTACTTGGGATCAGGTAAAAGTTATAGCAGAGGATAAAATGGCAGATTTAAATGCCTTTAAAATAGAATCAGCAATGAAGATGATTGCTGGAACAGCTAGGTCTATGGGATTAACCATCAGTGGTGATGCTCCATGGCAAGTTGAGAGTTCTGAGAATTAATTTATTAACGAGGGAGTCCACATTTGCGGACGCTTGCACCTCAAAATTTATATTATGGCAAAACTTTTTAAAAAGAGAAAAGTTTCTGAATCCAAGGTAGACCCTGATAAGCTATATGCTTTAGGAGAAGCTATGGCTTTGGTTAAAGATGTAAATACGACTAAGTTCGATGCATCTGTTGATCTTCATATTCGTTTGGGCGTAGACCCACGTAAAGCGGATCAAGCAATTAGAGGTACTGTAGTCTTACCTAACGGTACTGGAAAATCAAAAAAAGTATTGGTGCTTTGTACTCCTGATAAGGAAAATGAAGCTAAAGAAGCTGGTGCAGATTACTATGGACTAGATGAGTACGTTCAGAAAATCCAAAATGGATGGACTGATATCGACGTAATTATCGCAACTCCTAATGTAATGGCTCAGGTAGGTAAAGTAGGTCGTATCCTAGGACCTAGAGGTCTTATGCCTAACCCTAAAACTGGTACAGTAACTCCTAATGTAGGTAATGCTGTAAAAGATGTAAAAGGTGGTAAGGTAGAATTTAGAGTAGATAAATATGGAATCACTCATAACTCTATAGGCCGAGTCTCTTTTACTGCTGAGAAACTTGCAGAAAATGCAAACGAGGTGCTTTCTACCATCATAGGTATGAAGCCTTCTTCAGCAAAAGGAACTTACCTTAAATCAGTTACGATAGCTTCGACTATGAGTCCAGGTATCAAAATTGACCCAAGTTCACTTAATTAATTAACTGTTTAAACAAGATAAAAAATGACAAGATCAGATAAAGCCTCTGCTATCGAACAGTTAAAAGAAAAATTTAGTACTTCAGAATTTTTCTACGTTGCTGATTCATCGGCACTAACTGTAGATGATGTAAATAAACTTAGAGCACTATGCTTCGAGAAAGGAGTAGAGATGCAAGTGGTAAAAAACACTCTTGCAGTAAAAGCTCTAGAACAATTAGATGAAGGTGATAAGTATACAGATTTAAAAAATGTACTTAAAGGACCTTCTACTATACTTTTTGCAGATGTAGCTAATACACCAGCAAAAGTTATAAAAGAATTTAGAAAATCACATGATAAACCTGTTCTCAAAGCGGCATATATCGATAGCGATATTTATGTTGGTGATGATCAGGTGGATAGTTTAGCAGCATTGAAATCGAGAGACGAGTTGATAGGAGACGTAATACTATTATTACAATCACCAATCAAAAACGTTGTTAGTGGCTTGAAGAGTGGAGGACAGACGATTTCAGGATTGTTAAAAGCTCTTGAAGAAAGAGCAAGTTAATACCCCGAAGGAGGGTATTAATCGAGTAGGCTTCCAAGCGTTAACGCTACTCAATAAATTATTTTATTGATTAATTTTTTTTAAAAACCATTTAAAATGGCAGATGTAAAAGCATTAGCGGATTCATTAGTAAACCTTACCGTAAAGGAAGTTAGCGAGCTTGCAGACATACTTAAAGAAGAGTATGGAATTGAGCCAGCTGCTGCCGCTGTGGCTGTTGCTGCAGGACCTGGAGGAGGAGGCGGAGGTGCTGAAGAAAAATCAGCATTCGACGTAGTCCTAAACTCAGCAGGTGCTGCAAAGTTAGCAGTTGTTAAGGAAGTTAAGAATCTACTTGGCGTTGGTCTTAAAGAGGCAAAAGATCTTGTTGATGGTGCTCCTCAAGCAATAAAAGAGGGTGTACCAAAAGATGAGGCTGAGTCTATTAAGGCTGCTTTAGAAGGTGCAGGAGCTGAAGTAGAATTGAAATAATATTTCTAATTCTACAGACAGTTAATGTACTCGAAAACAAAATATATACACTTAGGATTGCTACGCAAGTAGCTCCTAGGTGTATTTTGTTTTGTCCGAACTTTTGAATTGAAGATTCTTCGTATTGATCAATATAAAAAGCATTTAAATGGCATCTAGAAAGGCTGATGTTAAAGCTCCTAAAAGAGTAAATTTTGGAAAGATAAAATTAGCTGAAGCATATCCAGATCTTCTGGAGATTCAGCTAAAGTCGTTTCAAGAATTTTTTCAATTAGAAACAACTCCGGAAAACAGAAATACAGAGGGATTATTCCGAGTATTTCAAGAAAATTTCCCTATAACAGATGCTCGTAACATCTTTGTTCTCGAGTTTCTAGATTACTTCATTGATCCTCCTAGATACTCTATAGAAGAGTGTAATCAGAGAGGATTAACTCACAGTGTTCCCCTAAAAGCTAAGCTTAGGCTTTCATGTAATGATGAGGAGCACGTAGATTTTGAGACCATTGTACAAGATGTATTCCTTGGAAACATCCCATACATGACTCCTAAAGGTACCTTTGTAATTAATGGTGCAGAGAGAGTAGTTGTATCACAGCTACACAGATCACCAGGAGTTTTCTTCTCTCAAAGTTTCCACCCTAATGGTTCTAAAATTTACTCTGCAAGAGTAATACCTTTTAAAGGAGCTTGGATGGAATTTGCGACTGATATAAATACAGTGATGTATGCATATATCGATCGTAAAAAGAAATTCCCAGTTACGACATTACTGAGAGCTATCGGATTTGATTCTGATAAAGAGATATTAGAAATATTTGATCTTGCAGAAGAGATAAAAGCAGATAAAAAGAATCTTAAAAAAGCAGTAGGTAGAAAGCTAGCAGCAAGGGTTCTTAAGAAATGGAACGAAGATTTTGTAGATGAGGATACTGGAGAAGTAATTACTATAGAGAGAAACGAGATTATCCTTGAGAGAGATATTGAGTTAGAAGAAGAGCACATCGAGCAGATTTTAGAAGCAGAAGCAGAAACTGTAATTCTTCAGAAAGATGGTGTAGAGGATGATTTCTCTATCATTTATAATACACTACAGAAAGATCCTTCAAGTTCTGAACTAGAAGCGGTTACACATATCTACAGACAGTTAAGAGGAACTGATCCGCCAGATGAGGATACAGCAAGAGGAATCATTGATAAATTATTCTTCTCAGATAAGAGATATAACCTAGGAGAAGTAGGTAGATATAAAATAAATAAGAAGCTTAAGAACGATGTAAGTTTAGAAACTTTGGTTTTAACCAAAGATGATATCCTAGAAATCGTTAGATACTTAGTTCAGTTGATAAATTCTAAGGCTGAGCTTGATGATATCGATCACTTAAGTAATCGTCGTATACGTACAGTAGGTGAGCAATTATATGCCCAGTTCGGTGTTGGTCTTGCCAGAATGGCTAGAACGATTAGAGAACGTATGAACGTAAGAGATAATGAGGTATTTACACCGATCGATTTGATTAATGCCAGAACCTTGTCTTCTGTAATTAATTCATTCTTTGGAACGTCGCAGCTTTCTCAGTTTATGGATCAAACCAATCCATTGTCAGAGATTACCCATAAGAGAAGAATTTCAGCTCTAGGACCTGGAGGTTTATCTAGAGAGAGAGCGGGATTTGAGGTAAGAGATGTTCACTATTCTCACTACGGTCGACTGTGTACTATTGAGACTCCGGAGGGACCTAACATTGGTCTTATCTCGACTTTATGTGTACATGCCAAAGTAAATAAAATGGGATTCCTAGAGACACCATATAGAAAGGTGACTAATGGAAAAGTAGATATGAACAAGGGAGAATATCTCTCTGCTGAGATGGAGGATTTTAAAAGAATCGCTCAGGCAAATGCACCTCTTACTGAAAAAGGAGCCTTCCTAACGGATAGGATTAAGTGTAGAGAGCATGGTGACTTCCCAGTATTAGCTCCAGAGGAGATAGAATACATGGATGTAGCACCTAATCAGATTGTAGGAGTTTCTGCATCGCTGATTCCATTCTTAGAGAACGATGATGCAAATAGAGCCTTGATGGGATCTAACATGCAGCGTCAGGCAGTGCCTTTATTAAACCCTAAGAGTCCAGTCGTAGGTACAGGAATAGAACAGAAGGTTGCTCAGGATTCTCGTATGATGATAAACGCTGAGGGACCTGGAGTAGTAGAATACGTTGATGCAAATCAGGTAATTATCAAGTATGATAGAACCGATGAGGAGCAACTAGTTTCTTTTGAAGATGATTCTAAATCATATAGCCTGACCAAGTTTGTAAGAACTAATCAGGGATCATGCATAAATCTAAAACCACTTGTAAGAGTAGGAGATAGAGTAAAGAAAGGAAGTCTACTTTGTGATGGATATGCTACAGAAAAAGGAGAGTTGGCTCTAGGCCAAAATCTAATGGTAGCCTTCATGCCTTGGAAAGGATACAACTTTGAGGATGCAATCGTACTTTCAGAAAGAGTTGTAAGAGAGGATGTATTTACTTCTTTACATATCCAATCTTTTGAGATGGATGTGAGAGATACTAAACTAGGTGAGGAAGAACTTACAAATGATATTCCTAACGTAAGTGAGGATGCGACTAAAAATCTAGATGAGAACGGTATAATAAGAGTAGGAGCTTGGGTTAAGGAAGGAGATATACTTATCGGAAAGATTACTCCTAAAGGACAGTCTGATCCTACACCAGAGGAGAAACTACTTAGAGCCATATTTGGAGATAAAGCAGGTGATGTAAAAGATGCATCTTTAAAAGCACCTCCATCTACTAAAGGAGTAGTAATTAATAAGCAACTTTTCGCTAGAGCGAAAAAAGATAAATTCCAAAAAGTTCAGGAAAAGGAACTTCTATCTAAGCTTGACGATAAGCATGCAATTACGCTCAACGAGCTGAAAACTGTACTTGTAGATAAGTTAATGATCTTAACTAAAGGAGCAGGATCAGAAGGAGTTAAATCTATTTATAACGAGGAGATAGTTCCTAAAGGCAAGAAGTTTACTAATAAGACTTTGAAGCAGATAGACTACTCACAAGTAGATTATACTAACTGGACTAAGTCTCCAGAGACGAATACACTTATCGCAAGACTTCTACATAATTATTCTATCAAAGTAAACGAAGAGGTAGGAAGATACAAAAGGGAGAAATTCAATATCAGTATCGGAGATGAGCTTCCAGCTGGAGTTTTAAAACTAGCTAAAGTTTACATTGCTAAGAAACGTAAACTTAAAGTAGGAGATAAACTTGCAGGAAGACACGGTAATAAAGGAATCGTTTCTCGTATTGTAAAATTAGAGGATATGCCATTCCTTGAGGATGGAACTCCTGTAGATATAATCTTGAATCCACTAGGTGTACCTTCTAGGATGAACCTTGGTCAGATATTCGAGACCGTTCTTGGATGGGCTGGAGTAAAACTAGGACTTAAGTTTGCGACACCTATTTTCGATGGAGCGAGTTTAGGAGAGATAGATGAGTACATTAAGGAAGCAGGTCTTCCGACACTTGGTCAGACCTATCTACATGATGGAGAGACTGGAGATAGATTCCATCAGCAGGCAACTGTAGGTGTTATCTACATGCTTAAATTATCACACATGATTGATGATAAGATGCATGCGAGATCTATCGGACCGTACTCATTGATTACTCAGCAACCATTGGGTGGTAAGGCTCAGTTTGGAGGTCAGCGTTTTGGAGAGATGGAAGTTTGGGCATTAGAGGCATACGGTGCATCTAATATCTTGAGAGAGTTATTGACGCTGAAATCAGATGATATCATCGGTAGAGCTAAGACCTATGAGGCGATAGTAAAAGGTGATAATCTACCTAGACCTAATATTCCAGAATCATTTAACGTACTGGTTCACGAGTTGAGAGGTTTAGCACTAGATGTAAAATTTGACTAAGCCAGTTTTTAAAGTATTGAATAATTTTTTTCTTAGACCATTATAAATAGCATATGCCATTTAAAAAGAAAATAGAAAATAGAAAGAACTCTGATTTTAATTCGATTACTATCAGCCTTTGTTCGCCAGATGATATTCTAGAAAGATCATATGGAGAAGTTCTTAAACCAGAAACAATAAATTATAGATCATACAAACCAGAAAGAGATGGTCTCTTCTGTGAGCGGATATTCGGGCCCGTGAAGGACTTTGAATGTTACTGTGGTAAGTATAAGCGTATAAGATATAAAGGTATCGTTTGTGATAGATGTGGAGTAGAAGTAACTGAGAAGAAAGTACGTAGAGAGCGTATGGGACACATTAAATTAGTCGTTCCTGTAGTTCATATCTGGTTCTTTAAATCATTGCCTAACAAGATTGGATATTTATTGGGTCTATCTTCTAAGAAGTTAGAAACCATTATTTACTATGAGAGATATGTAGTGATTCAGCCAGGAGCACTAGGAGAGGAGTATGCAGTAAAAGATTTACTTACTGAGGAAGAATATTTTGAAGCTTTGGATAAATTAGATGAAGGCAACCAAGCTCTTCCTAATGAAGATCCACAGAAATTTATAGCACTTATGGGTGCAGATGGTGTTAAAGGATTGCTAGAAAGACTAGACTTAGATCAGTTATCTTTTGACCTTAGACATCAAGCAGCTAACGAGACTTCTCAGCAGAGAAAGTCTGAGGCACTTAAGAGATTAAGAGTTGTGGAGGCATTTAGAGATGGTCATACAAGACAACCTAATAATCCAGAATGGGCAATCATCCAGTACCTTCCAGTAATTCCACCAGAGCTTAGACCTCTAGTACCATTAGATGGTGGACGATTTGCATCTTCAGATCTTAATGATTTATATAGAAGAGTAATTATACGTAATAACAGACTTAAGAGACTTCTCGAGATTAAGGCACCTGAGGTGATCTTAAGAAATGAGAAGAGAATGCTTCAGGAGGCGGTTGATTCGCTTTTTGATAACTCTAGAAAATCTAATGCGGTAAAAGCAGAAGGTGGTCGTTCACTTAAGTCATTAAGTGATATCCTTAAAGGAAAGCAAGGAAGATTTAGACAGAACCTACTCGGAAAAAGGGTAGATTATTCTGGTAGATCTGTAATCGTAGTAGGTCATAGTTTGAAATTACATTAGTGTGGTCTTCCTAAAGGAATGGCTTCTGAGCTATTCAAGCCTTTTGTAATTAGAAAGCTAATAGAAAGAGGAATCGTAAAGACTGTAAAATCAGCTAAGAAATTAGTAGATAGAAAAGATCCAGTAATCTGGGAAATCTTAGAAAATATATTGAAAGGGCATCCTATCATCTTGAATAGAGCCCCTACGCATCACCGTATATCTATTCAGGCAATCCACCCAAAATTGATTGAGGGTAAAGCAATTCAATTACACCCACTAGTATGTGGTGCATTTAATGCGGATTTTGATGGAGATCAAATGGCAGTACATGTCCCTCTTAGTCATGGTGCAATACTAGAGGCTCAGCTTTTGATGCTCGCATCACACAACATGCTGAATCCTCAGAATGGTTCTCCGATTACACTTCCTTCTCAGGATATGGTACTCGGTTTATACTATTTGACTAAGCCTATCGAATCTACTAAGGAAGATCCTGTAAAAGGGGAAGGAATGACCTTCTACTCAGCAGAGGAAGCAGAGATAGCATACAATGATGGTAGAGTAGATTTACATGCGGCAGTAAAAGTGAAGGCTAGAGTAGAAAACGAACTAGGTCAGTTAGTACCTGGAATCGTAGAAACTACTATGGGTCGTATTATATTCAATAAGGCAGTTCCAGAAACTGTACCTTATATCAATGATCTTCTGACCAAGAAAAACTTGAAGAGGATTATATCTGATGTAATTACCAGAACAAATTTTGCAATCTGTGCAGTTTTCCTAGATAAGATTAAAGACCTAGGATTTAGATGGTCATTTAAAGGAGGTCTATCTTTTAATCTTGGAGATTTAATAGATCCTACGATTAAAGAAAGGACCTTACTAGAAGCACAGAGTGAAGTAGACGAAGTATGGGAAAATTATAACATGGGTCTTATCACCTCTAACGAGAGATATAACCAGGTTATAGATAAGTGGACTTTTGCAGATAATAAGATTACCGATACCCTTATGAAAGAGCTCGCGGAGCACAAAAAAGGATTTAACTCGGTATATATGATGTTGGATTCTGGAGCAAGGGGTTCTAAGCAGCAGATTAAGCAGCTATGTGGATTGAGAGGGCTGATGGCAAAACCTAGAAAATCAGGAGATACTGGAGGAGCGATTATCGAGAATCCAATCCTGTCTAACTTCGTCCAGGGACTATCTGTACTTGAGTATTTTATTTCTACTCACGGTGCGAGAAAAGGTCTTGCAGATACGGCATTGAAAACTGCAGATGCAGGTTACTTGACAAGAAGGTTAGTGGATGTTTCTCAGGATGTAATTATCGAAGCGGAGGATTGTGAAACTTTAAGAGGTATATCAGTTTCAGCTCTTAAGGAAAATGATAAAATCGTTCAAGATTTATCTGAGCGTATAGAAGGAAGATATAGTCTTTACGATGTAGAGCATCCAGAAACGGGTGATGTAATAGTAGCAGAGGCAGAATACATTACTAAGGCTATTGCCAAAAATATAGAAGCAGCCAATATAGAGTCTGTACTGATAAGATCAGTACTTACTTGTGAGGAGCCTAGAGGAGTATGTCGTAAATGTTATGGTAAAAACCTTGCTACTGGTAGAATAGCAGAGAGAGGAGATGTAGTAGGAATTATTGCTGCACAGAGTATTGGAGAGCCAGGAACACAGCTGACACTTCGTACTTTCCACGTGGGTGGTGTAGCATCTGTAACTAAAACAGAAAATGAAATCAGATCTAAGTTTGATGGAATTTTAGAATTTGATAATATCAAGACTACAGAATTTAAAGAAGACGGAAAGAAAACAAACATTGTTCTTTCTAGATCTGGAGAGATTCGTATAAAAGATAAAGAGACTGAAAAGGTATATACAACGCTACATATTCCTTATGGAGCTAGCCTTATGGTAAAAGATAAGAGTAAGGTATCTAAAGAGGATTTGATTTGTTCTTGGGATCCATTTAACTCTGAGATAATCTCTGAGTTCTCAGGAGTGATTAAGTATGATGATATCGAAGAGGGATTAACCTATAGAATAGAGAGAGATGATCAGACAGGATTTGCCGAAAAGATTATAGTAGAAGCTAAGAAGAAGAAGAAAATTCCTACACTTAAGATTGTTTCTTCTAAAGGAGAAGAACTTAAGAGTTATAACCTTCCTGTGGGAGCTTATATTTCTAAGGATGATGGAGATACTGTAAAGGCTGGAGAACGTATCGCTAAGATACCTAGAAAGCTAGGACAGATTCAGGATATTACTGGGGGTCTACCGAGGGTAACAGAGTTATTTGAGGCTAGAAATCCTTCTAATCCTGCGGTAGTTTCTGAGATAGATGGGATAGTTTCTTTTGGTAGTATCAAGAGGGGTAATAGAGAGGTGTTTGTAGAAGATGAGAAGACTGCTCAGCGTAGAAAATACCTAGTGAACTTATCTAAGCATATCCTAGTTCAGGAAGGTGATTTTGTAAGAGCAGGATCACAATTATCTGATGGAAAAATTTCTCCTGTAGATATTCTTAATATCAAAGGAACCTTTGCTGTACAACAGTACATCGTAAACGGAATTCAGGAAGTATATAGATCTCAGGGTATCGGAATTAATGACAAACACATCGAGACTATTGTACGTCAGATGATGAAGAGATTGTTAATAGAAGATGCAGGAGATACGACTTTCCTAGAAAACGAAGCAGTGGAGAAATATGATTTCTTGAAAGAGAATGACGATATTTTCGATAAGAAAGTAGTTACAGAGTCTAATGGTTCTACTAATCTCAGAGCTGGTCAGATTGTTTCGATCAGACAGTTGAGAGAAGAGAACTCTATGCTTAAACGTAATGATAAGAAGATTGTAGAATTTAGAGATGCTAGACCAGCAACTGCTAAGCCTATACTTCAAGGAATCACAAGAGCATCGTTAGGAACTAAGAGTTGGATATCAGCAGCATCTTTCCAGGAAACGACCAAAGTACTTAGTACAGCGGCGATAACTGCTAAGAGAGACGAACTGATAGGTCTTAAGGAGAATGTAATTGTAGGTAAGAAGATTCCTGCAGGTACTGGAGTAAAAGCCTACAACGAGCTTCTGGTTACACCTGTTCAGACCGTTCCAGTATTTGTGGAAGAGGAAGGAGAAGTACTAGAATTAGAAGACGGAGAATAATATAAATCTCAGTATAAATTATAAAGTGGGTAATCATTGATTTGGTTACTCACTTTTTTTTGGTAAATGATGAGTGCTTCACGGAGTATTAAATACTCAGTTGCATAACACAAGTATAAAAAGTACAATATTAGAATTTCAAAATTTCTTTTTTCAAACGAACTTAGAAGAAGCAGAGCCACGTCGCCTAATAGTGGGCAGTGGGAGCGGCATTATTAGCAGAGCCTTTTAGGCGACTTGATTTTTTTGGTTCGTTTTTTCATCTAAGGAAAAAATGAACATTCTTTACATTACTTACTAGAATTGGTCCTAACTTACTTCCCAATCTTTTCCATATACCTCGCCACATACTTTCCGATAATATCAAATTCTATATTGACCTGGTCGCCGATTTTTAGGCTATTGAAATTAGTATGCTCATAGGTAAAAGGAATGATGCAAACCTCAAACTGATTCTTCTCAGGATTGCAAACTGTTAGACTGGTTCCGTTTATAGTAACAGACCCCTTGTCTACAATTAATGGAGTGTCTTTAGGATTTATCTTAAATCCAAATTCCCAAGAACCATCCACATCGTTTATGCTTACACATTCTGCAATTCCATCTACATGACCCTGTACCATATGACCGTCCATTCTCGTATCAGGAAGCATAGCACGCTCTAGATTTACAAAATCATTTATCTCTAGGTTCCCTAGATTAGAACGATCTAAGCTTTCTTTTATAGCTGTTACTACGTAGTCCTCAGCCGTTTTTTTGACTACAGTCAAACATACTCCATTATGAGCGATGCTCTGATCTATATAGCAATCCTTAGCCAGAGAGCTAGCTATTGTAAAATGTCGATTAGTTTGATCTTCTTCTATCTGAGTAATCTTACCCAGACTTTCTATTATACCCGTAAACATGTGATTAAAATTATCCTCTTATTAAATGAATGAAGCCAGACAAAAAGTCTATCTCTTCTACAGTTCCCGAAGGTAATTGTTCAAAAACTTTACTAGTATAATAATAGGTGCCATCAGATAATGGCTCATTAGAAAAATTATCTCCATTCCAGTTCAGAATCGGATCTTCTGTTTCAAAAACCAGATTACCCCATCTATTAAAAACTTTAAATTCTACTCGAGAAATAAATACATTTTTTATCGGAATGAAGAGGTCATTAAATCCATCACCATTCGGAGTAAAGGTATTTGGCAGTTCGTATAGTGGGCAGTTATCTACACAGATTATGTTGCTAAACTCGCTTTCGTTGCCATTAATGTCTACAGCTGTGACTGCATAACATCCCAGAAGATTATCGTCTACTATATGATTGAAATTTAGAGTAGTGGTTCCTTGGATAACTTCTATTATCTCATAGGAGCTTCCTCCATCTAAACTAAAATACACGTTAAAGAAACTTACATCATTAGTCTCGATGCATTCTATATCAGGATTTGTCCAGAACAACTCATTGAAGAGTTCATCATCTACTTCTATGTCATCTATTTTATCACAGACACTTTGTACGATAAGTTCTGGAGGGCATGGCGGTTCTAAATCTACAGGAATTGCACATCTCTCTTGCGATCTATTTACGAGAGGATCCGGAATATCATCTAACCCATATGATCCCAGGGATTCTACTAAGTAACAGTATTCTGTTCCATTTTCTAATTCTCTATCTACATAGACTTCTTCACTAGTGATGCCTATTGAATCAAAACTTTGGGTAGCCTCATCAAACCGATAAATGATAAAAGTATGATTTACCCATGGAGTAAAATATTCCCAGTCCAGTTCTAGACGCTGGTCATTGGGCTCGATATTCAGAAAAACACTAGAGGCCATATTAGAACTCCCAAAAGGAGTAGTCCCATTCCCAGAATAAAAATCTACTTCATAGAAAAATGCAGATGCCACTGTATTTATGTTTGTATGCAAGAAACTCGTATCTACTTCTTCATTAAAAAATGTACTAGTAAAATCGGCACCAGGAATCTCTTGAAGGGTGGATGGACTATCACCACCTCTTAGTACATATCTGTAAGGTCCTGGATTTGCAATGGTATCTAGATCAACTGCAAGAGGCCTTATCCAATCGATAAATATAGAGCCTGTAGCCTCATCTGTACCTTCTACTGTCACTGTCGTGAGTAAAGGTATATCCCTTTTTAGTTGCATACAGATTTCGTTAGATGGTATACTCTCAACTCTGTTAAACGGGTTTCCAGAAGGAGAAATTAGTGCAAACTCCGCCAATACTCTATAACAATAAGTTCTTCCATCCTCTATGTCTACATCTTCATATTCGTAAAAGGACCCATTATTAGCATTTGTATTGAACTCTATTTTTTCATATCCTCTACCATCTAGACCGACTTCGCAAGAATCAAAGGGAAACGGATTACTTAGTAATTTTCGCCAGACTGAGAATCCTTGAAAATAATTATCCTCAGTATCCATACAGCTATATGGGAAATCCCATCGCAGTAACATCGAGGCTTCTAAGGGTTCCGCAGTAAGATTTTCGGGAGGAGGGCCCACGACTTTTATACGTATCGTTTTTAAAGTAGCCAGTCCTGTGTTGCCTAGAAAATCATCAACAGCCCTAAATACCACTTGATAATACTGCTCACTGATATGCTCACATCTAGTTTCCCATATAAAGCTGGTCGTAAATGGAACATCCTGATATATACTTTCTGTAGTTATTTCTGCTGGACTTAGTTCTTGCTCAAAAGGTCCTCCAGTTCCACTAAACATTACCTGCTGACCCTCATCTACATCATCTACTAGAATTTCTAAGTCTATCGTTTCTCCTGCAATCACACATATCTCATCGACAGTTTCGATGGTAGGTGGACGATTATCACAATTCATTACAAGGATCTGCATATCTCTCACTATACTACTGATAAGTAATCCATCTCTAAACTCGTTTATACGGATAGCGATATTATACTCTCCCTGAATTTTGGGAGCAATCCATGAAAACTCACCAGTCACTTCGTTTAGAGAAACGATATTATCTAATCCAGGAGCTATCTGGTCAGGACGACTATAGTCGGGTACAGGAGTGCCTTCTTGCTGCAATGGAACGATTAGCTCATAAGCAAGCGAGTCACCATCAGGATCATAAGCATTGGGGTTATGAAAAAAGGGTTGTCCCACACAGGCAAAATCCAAAGGAGCCTGCAGAAGTTGTGGACTATTATTTATTCCTTGGAATTGTGTGTTGAGAAAAGTAAAAGAAGTTTCTAAGTAAAAAGGGACATCTACAGAGTTAGGTGGATTTACATTTAAAATACTACCGACCCGATTGGGATCCATAAAAAATATAGTATAGGTAGCTCTTCCAGGGTATGTATGCTCAGCTATATATAGATTTACCTTGACGTCATTATCCAGTTCATCTCCTAAGCCATTAGACCTAGCTACAAACTCACTGGTATCATCACCCCAAAAAATTTCTAAACTATCTCTATCTGCAGAAGTACTACTTGTCTTTGTATAAGTAGTGATGGTCATACGTATAGTAAGATCTCCGATTTGCTCAAAGGTTATCTCTCCCGCACGGTTATGAGTGGCGTATAAGCCGGTAGCTGTGATGAGGAATATAAGACTAAGTGATAAGAGACGATTAAGCATTGTAACAAAAGTATTACTTATTCTCTTAGAGCACCGCTTTCCTTAACAATTAAGTCTAGACTTTTCCTCAAGGATTCTTCCCAATCTGGTATTCTTAGCCCAAATGTCTTCTTAAACTTATCCTTGGACATCAGACTCCAGTAAGGACGCTCTGCTGGGGTAGGATATTCTACACTTGGAATAGGGTTAATCTTCATCGGAAGAGAAAGGTATTCTGTGATAAATGAAGCTATCTGATACCAGTTACTTTTTCCTTCGTTACTGTAGTTATAGATTTGATTCCAGCCTTCTTTCTTTCCATTTATGATTTCTAGTACGGCTTTCGCCAAATCTCTAGCATAGGTCAGTGTACCGATCTGGTCTTCTACCACACTCATACTTTCTCTGGTCTCTGCCAATCTCAATACAGTTTTCACAAAGTTTTTACCGAAAGTAGAGTAGACCCATGAGGTTCTAAAGATGAGGTACTCACAGTTAGTTCTAAGTACGGCTTGCTCACCAGCAAGTTTTGTCTGTGCATATATTCCTCTCGGCAGAGTCGCATCTGTTTCAATCAGTGGAGAATCCTTCTCTATATGATAGACATAATCGCTAGAAAAATGAACCATTTTGCAGTTCTGTTGAGCACAAATATCTGCTAGGAGAGAGACTGCATAATCATTGATATTAAAACACAGTTCTATATCTGTTTCTGCCTTATCCACTGCGGTATAGGCTGCACAGTTTATAAATACATCAGGATTGATTTGTGCAAATAGGTCTTTTATTTTTCCCTCATTAGTGATGTCTAGCTCCTCCCTACCAAAAAAGAAAAAGGCTATATCACTATAGTTTTTAGATAGAAATTGGAATTCCTTACCTAGTTGCCCATTGGCTCCAGAAACAATGATTTTCATTATCTACGCTGTTTTAGACTTATAATTTATTGATCCACTCACTGATAATAATCAGTACAGAATCGTTTATGGTTTCTTCTATAAGTGCATATTCTGATACCTCACCTGTCTCTGCTTTTTGGAATAGATGGTTTAAATCTGGAAGTTTCATGATTTGGAAATTTTGGTTTCCAGCCTTTATTAAACCAGCCTCATAACCTGTAAGGTTTTCATCAGCGGTTACTTGTACATCCTTAGTCCCATTGAGTACGAGGATAGGAGATTTTATTTTTTGAATATATTTCTCTGGTTCGTAGTTTATAAAATACCTGAACCATCTACCGAGATAAGCAGAAGAGAGATTTATATAAAACGCTTCTTTAGAAGGAGCTAAGCTTTTAGAAAATTCCTTATCTGCTACACTGTCATAATAGGAGTCGATTACTTTTTTTAATGGCTCATACAAGTTTTGTACATCTTCTTCAGGGTCGAGTATGTCATAGGATTTATTAATAAATTCTAGATAAGCAGGAATCTCTTCTTTAGGAATTATCTTATCGATAGCCATTTCATTCTGGATAGTCATCAGTTGCTTAATCGGAATTCCAGGTCCCGCCATCGAAACTATAAAATCTATTTGTACCTCTAAGCTGTAGCATAATTGAGCAATCATTCCTCCCTCACTATGACCAATTAATCCTACTTTTTTATATCCACGTTCTCTTAGAAATTCCACTGCCGATTTTACATCATGAGCAAAATCCATAGAGTTGGCCATAGAATGAACTCCTTGTGATTTTCCGATTCCCCTCTCATCAAACCTTAAGACAGTAATATCATTAGAAGAAAGATGATCAGCCAATACTAAAAAAGGTTTGTGCTTAAAAAAAGTAGAGTTTCTATTCTGTGGACCCGAGCCTGCAATAAGGACTACTGCAGTCGAGTTAATATCCTCATCAGGACTGGTAAGTGCTCCTTGTAAAATGATAGAATCTCTCTTATTTATAAATGAAATTTCCTCTGAAACGTAGCTATATGGTGGTTTTGGCGTCTGTGGCCTTTCTAGCTTCTTAACTTCCTCAGCCCTTGATAAAGTGATAGGGGTTGTCCCTCCTTGTTTCCAGCTTCCTTTCAAACTGTCCGCTATAATGGCCAGTTCTACCTTAGCATATTTAGAACTAAATGGAATCTGGAAGCTTGTATAAATTGAATCCTTTCTTATCTCACACGTAGAATCTTCTAGCCTTTCCACACCTTGTGATGGAACATCTAAGAAGACACTGCAGCTACCAGAATCTGATTTAACGATGTCTAAATAAAATGACATTGTCTCATCAAATTTTCCTTCCCATATTCCATATGCATTTTGTGAATAACTAATGTTGGCACTCACGAGGCTTAGCAGAATTATGGAAAGAAATATTCTCATTTTATGTTTTTAAATAGTGGTTGCTTGATATCCTTTTCAGAAATAATTCTTTTGTCTTCAGGTATTAACCAATCGATTTCTAAACTAGGGTCGGCTAGATTTATACCTCCTTCATCCTCTTTACTATAGAAGTTATCACATTTATAAGAGAATATAGTATCGTCCTCTAGCACCGCATATCCATGAGCAAATCCTCTCGGCACGAGTAATTGTTTTTTATTTTCTCCAGAAAGTACAATGGTATATGTTCGGCCATATGTGGAAGATTCCTTTCTTATGTCGACGACGACATCTAACACCCTTCCTGTGATAACTCTAACTAGCTTTGCTTGAGCCATTTTGCCACTCTGGAAGTGCAAGCCCCGAATTACTCCATAAGAGGATTTAGCCTCATTATCTTGAACCCAACTATATTCAAATTCACATTCTCTCCAGATATTTTGATTAAATGTTTCCATAAAATATCCTCTTTTATCATTAAACACCCTCGGCTCAAAAACAACCAATCCCTTAAAATCTGTTTGTATAATTCCCATCTATTTCTCTCTAAAAAATATGCTTATCGGCACTCCTGTTAAATTGTATTTCTTCCTAAAAGCGTTCTCTATATAATTACGATAACTCTCCTTCACATACTTTGGCGAATTGCAGAAAAAAGCAAAAGCAGGGTAGTATAGAGGAAGCTGAGTAACGTATTTGATTTTTATAAATTTCCCTTTATGAGCAGGTGGTGGATAAGTTTTTAAGATTTCTTCCAGGAACTGATTAAGCTCTGAAGTCTTAATTTTTTGCTTTCTATTTTCAGCTACTTCAAGTGTGATTTCTATAGCCTTAAAAATTCTTTGCTTCTCTGTGACTGACGTAAATATTACAGGCACATCATTAAAAGGAGCAAGCTTATGTTTAATGGCCTCTTCATATTCTTTGGCAGTATTCGTTTCCTTATCTACTAGATCCCATTTGTTGCTTAGAACGACTAGTCCTTTTTTTCTACGCAGTACAAGTTGGACGATTGCCATATCTTGACTCGTAAGGCCATCTCTTGCATCGAACATGAGTATACAGACATCTGCCTCATCTATTGCTTTTACAGCTCTTATAACAGAGTAGAACTCTAGGTCTTCATGGACCTTAGCCTTCTTTCTTATTCCTGCAGTATCGATAAGTATAAACTCTTTTCCGAACTTAGAATACTTAGTATCTATGCTATCTCGTGTGGTTCCAGCTACATCAGTTACGATGTTTCTTTCTTCACCCAGTAGAGCATTTGTTAATGAGGATTTGCCCACATTCGGTTGACCGATAATGGCAATTCGATGTAAATCGCCATCATTGTTTTCATGAGTGCTTTCTTTGGGAAGCAATTCAGTTACCATATCTAGGACTTCACCAGATCCACTACCAGTCATACTAGATAGAAATAGGGTATTCTCAAAACCGAGAGACCAGAACTCATTTGCCGCTAAGGCTCTGGTTCCATTATCTACCTTATTTACAGCAAGGATTACATTTTTATCCGTTTTCCTAAGCATATCTGCAATCTCTGCATCGAGATCCGTTATACCTGTGGTTACATCAGTGAGAAAAATTATTACGTCAGCCTCATCCATTGCGATATGTACTTGACGTCTGATCGCAGCCTCAAAGACATCATCAGAACCATGTACAAAACCTCCAGTATCTACAACCGTAAACTCTCGTCCGTTCCAGTCGGAGAAGCCATATATACGATCTCTTGTTACGCCACTTACATTATCTATAATCGCTTGTCGCTCACCGATAAGTCGATTGTAAAGTGTAGATTTTCCAACATTGGGTCTACCCACTATTGCCACTATTTCTGCCATCTTCTATTTGTTTTGATACCCAAATTGTTTAAGTAAATTGTCATTGTTACGCCAGCCTTCTTTGACCTTTACAAAAAGCTCTAGCATTATCTGATTGCCTATAAATTTCTCTATATCTCTTCTAGAAGCTATTCCTAGCTTTTTTATTGCTGCTCCCTCTTTTCCTATAAGAATAGATTTCTGAGTCTTTCTAGCTACGTATATCACTGCCCGTATTTCTACAAAAGGTTTTCCCCTTTTAGTTGATTCTTTATAGGTCTCTACTAGAATTTCTACTGAGTACGGAATTTCCTTTTTATACTGTTGTAGTATTTTTTCTCTGATACGTTCTTCGATAAAAAACCTCATAGAACGGTCAGAAGTCTGGTCCTTTGGATAGTATTCAGGTCCTTCTTCTAGTTTTCCTTTTATGGCTTCTAGAAGTTCACTGGTTCCATGTTTTTCTTTGGCTGAGATTAGAAATATCTCATCAAATTCTATTTTGTTTTTCCATTCCTCAGCCAGTTTATTGAGCTGTTCTTGCTCTCCGAGGTCTATCTTATTTATAACCAGAAACTTTATACACTTTGCAGTTTTGAGTCTACTGATTGTTTTATTATCAGCCTCATACTCATCATAGATGTCGGTCATAAAGAGCATGATGTCAGCATCCTTAAATGAGGACTGTGCAAACTTATTCATCGACTCATGCATCTTATACCGAGGGTCCTCTATGATTCCAGGTGTATCAGAAAATACAATCTGATGATTATCGTCGTTATAGATGGCATGGATACGATGTCTTGTAGTCTGAGGCTTACTGGTTATAATAGAAAACTTCTCACCCATGAGTGCATTGAGTAAGGTGGACTTTCCGATGTTAGGATGTCCGATGATATTTACAAAACCTGATTTGTGTGTCATATGGAAATTAATGTAGGGCTCTTGTTTGTCTGCTGAGTAATTCTTCTATACGTAATATGATGTTTTTTGGTTTCGTTTTTCTCCAGTTTATATCATCATAATCCTCTCCGAAGTTAATATAGAATTGCAAGTTCTGAGTCTCTAATTCTTTCTTAACGTGGTCTAGAGATTCTATATAGCATATCCATCCTCCTTCTTCTTTGATATCATCATACCACTCTTCATAATAACTAGAATCGGAACTATGAAAGTTCAACACATGATCACAGCAAAGTACATACTTAGTTATACCCGCATCTATCAGTCTATCGATAAGATTTCGTTTTAAAAACATGATGTCATTATGCAAGCAGTCATTCCACTCTCCGATTAGTTCTATTACACAATAGTTTTCAGAATAGTCTGCAAAAATAAGCTTTACATAGAGAGATTCGGTACCTATAGAATCCCACTGAGGATGTATAAAGTAATTATAGATTTTATTCCGAAAGGTAAACTCATCATACTGTTTTCCATAGAATGGAGAGCTCTTATCCTCTGAAGAAATATATGAGTTTCTCCAACCATAATGTGGTTCTATATCGTGCATTACTTCTCTTTCATAATTTAAACTTGAGTAATAGAGTTAACTTGTGGTTACCTTAAGGTTTTGTTAATGTCACAAAAATAGAGCATATAATTAGATTTCAAATCATTTAGTAAATGTGTCAAATACAATAACGTGAAACGCATCGTCATAACTGGCCCAGAGTCCTGTGGTAAAACAACTCTTGCCTTACAACTTGCCAAGCATTTTAAAGCTCCTCTAATAAAGGAATATGCCCGCGAATACCTCAATCAGAAAAAAGGAGTCTATGAGCAGGATGATCTTTTGGCTATAGCCAAAGGACAAATCCAGCAAGAAGAATCCATCCTTCAAAATTTTAATCAGGAGTTTCTATTTCTAGATACCGATCTCATTACGATCAAAATATGGTCTCAAGAAAAATACGAATCCTGTGATCCATGGATAAAGACTCAGATAAAAGAACGCCATTATGATTTATATTTATTGTGCAAGCCCGATCTGCCTTGGACCTATGACCCGCTAAGAGAAAATGCTCATAATCGCAGCAAACTTTACAAGCTTTACGAAACCCAACTTTACACCTACAAGAAAAATTTCAAAGCAGTGTCAGGACTCGGACAGGCTCGATTAGACAATGCCCTTAAAATTGTTGAAGATCATTTCCACTTGGCTAGCATATAAGTATATATTTGTGTTTTTATTCCGGGGTGTTCTTTTAATGTATTTTAAAAGATCTGAGATTATACCCATAGAACCTGTCCAGATAATTCTGGAAAGGGAAGAGACTTCTTAGGATGCCTGTAAAGGTATACCTATGATTCACTATGGCTATCTTTCTTTTGTCCCATTACAATAAGTCTAAAAAATTAAAATGAAGAGTATTCTGCTATTCCTTTCATTGTTTTTTGTTTTTGGGTTACAAGCACAGTTTGACCTTTCTGGAACTATTAAATCTGAATCTGGAGAAACACTTGTGAGTGCTTCTGTTTTTTTGAGAGATTCAGAACATGCTACCATTTCTGATGATAATGGCTATTGGATTCTTAGGGATGTACCTGCGGAGAGGTATGAACTTAAAGCTACCTATCTAGGATTCAAATCTCATACTCAATTTATAGATGTAATCGATGATGAGAATATGGATATCATTCTGGCAGGCTCACCTTTTAATATAGATGAGATAGAAATAAAAGCAACTCAGATTGCTGCAGACGGACCTTTCCCTAATGTAATTCTAGAGGAAGAAGATATAGAAAAAAGTAACTTCGGGCAGGACATTCCCTTTCTTCTCAGATATACACCCTCTGCGGTAGTGACCTCTGATGCTGGTGCTGGAATAGGATATACAGGCATACGTATAAGAGGGTCCGATGCAAGTCGTATAAACGTTACGATAAATGGTGTTCCATTAAACGACTCAGAATCACAAAGTGTATTTTGGGTAAACCTTCCAGACTTCGGCTCTTCTATAAGTAGTCTGCAGATACAGAGAGGAGTAGGAACTTCTACTAATGGTTCAGGAGCATTTGGAGGTACTGTAAGTTTAAATACTAATCAGGTTCATCTAAAACCATACGCAGAATTCAATTCTACTTACGGTTCTTTTAATACTACTAAGCTAAATGTACAGGCTGGTACTGGACTTATGAATGATAAGTATACCATAGACCTTAGATTTTCTCAAATAAACTCAGACGGGTATATCGATAGAGCGACTTCAGATTTATCCTCGTGGTACGTTACAGCAGCAAAGATAGGAGAGAACAGTATGCTAAGGCTCAATGCCTTTTCAGGACATGAGATTACCTATCAGTCATGGTTCGGGGCTCCGATAGAAAGAGTATCAGGAACAGAAGAAGAACTGAGAGCTCATTATGATCGCAACGCTTTTCCTGGAGGCTTATATCAGACTGTAGAGGATTCTTTAAATCTCTTCAATTCTGATCGCAGATATAACTACTATACCTATGAAAATGAAGTAGACAATTATGAGCAATCTCACTACCAGTTGATTTATGATAAACAAATAAATGAAAATCTCACATGGAATTCTGTATTGCATTATACAAGAGGAAAAGGATTTTTTGAGCAGTTCAGAATAGAAGATGAGTTTGCAGATTATCGATTAGATGATTTTGTAGATCCGCTTACGCAAGAAGTGTTTACAACCTCAGATTTAGTAAGAAGGAGATGGTTAGACAATCACTATTTTGGAGGAATAGTAAATCTTAAACAGAATTTAGAAAAACTCGAGCTGACTTATGGAGGTGCTTTTCATCATTACATTGGAGATCATTTTGGACAAGTTGTATGGGCAGAAAGAGATAATGGATTTGATAAGGATGAACAATTTTACTTTAACCAGGGAAATAAATCAGATTATAATGCCTTTGTAAAAGCTACTATTCCTGTAGGAGATAAGGCAGAGGTTTTTGCTGATTTACAATATAGAGGAGTAAACTATTCTGCTGAGGGAGAGGATATTGATTTCTCAAATGTGAATATTGATACTAGTTTAAATTTCTTTAATCCTAAACTAGGAATAAGTTATAATCTCAGCAATCGAGATATGATTTATGCATCTGTGGCTGTGGCCAATAGAGAACCAGACAGAAACGATTTTATAGATCAGGCTGTAATCGGACAAACTCCTGATCATGAGAATCTTACAGACTATGAGCTAGGATGGAGATCGAAAAGAGAAAAAATAAACTGGGAAGTAAATGCATACTTCATGGATTATAAAAATCAGCTGGTACTTACTGGAGAACTAAATGATGTAGGTTCTAGTCTTAGGACTAATGTTGCAGATAGTTACCGAGCAGGAATAGAATTATCTGCAGGATTACAACTGACAGATAAACTAGCATGGTATCCTAATCTGACTTTATCGCAAAATAAGATAAGCTCCTTTGATGAGTTAATATATGATTATACAAATGGAGAAGATATCATCACAACTAATTTCCAAGATACAGACATCAGTTTCTCCCCATCAGTAATAGGAGGGAGCAGCCTGATTTATAAACCGATAAAAAACTTGGAAACCGAGCTGAGGACTAAGTATGTTTCTAGACAATTTCTAGATAATACCAGTAATGAGACTAAGGCCATTGATGCCTATTTTGTAAACGATGTGAGATTGACCTATGATTTAGGCTTATCTTTTGCCGATAAGGCAAGTGTAAGTCTAGTCGTAAATAATGTGCTTAACGAGCTATATTCTGCCAATGGATATACCTACACTTTCATCTTCGGAGATACTATTACGGAGCGATATCTATACCCACAGGCAGAAACTAATTTTTTACTAAGTCTGATGATTAGATTTCAATAATCTAATCATCAGATCTGTTTTATTTAGAAGTTGTAATCTAGCTTAATCCAGAACTCGAATACCTGTCCTGCAAAATCACGAACCTCCCTATTCATGTGGAAAAGTAACTCTCCACCGAATGCCCAAGGACCACCATTACTAGATCTGTAACCAGCACCGATAAGCGGCTCAATAAAATCGCCTCTGTTAAGTATATTTAGTCTTCTATCAAAAGAATAATTCTGATACGTTCCTTCAGCTCTTATGTAAATAGCGTCTATTACTCTGAATTTGGCAAATAAGCCAGCTCCATAGTCCAGTAAACTAAACTCATTGCCTCCTAGGTTTGCAAAAGTATAATCCCCTTTTATAAAAACTCCCGCAGCTACTCTGTCTACTATTTTATAACCTACACCAGGTTTAAGAGCTATATTAAATTGAGATTGTCCACCTCCTCCAAAAAATGTAGGATTTCCAAATCCGATTTCATAAACTAGATTTTGCTTCCAGTCCAGACCTACGTCTTTGGATCGGCTACTGCTCCTGGAATCTTCCGCTTTTTCAGTTTTGGAAGTTCTCTTTTTAGTACCTCTTCTTTGAGCATCAGCTTCATTGATAGAAAGACCTACTAGTAAAAAAACCAGTACAAACGAAAAACACTTCTTGACATTCATAATCTTTAGTTTAATATGTATTACAGACAAAATTATCCAATTTGTCAGAAATTAGGGGTAAACCTGCATTACTTATCAACAAAACAAGTCTATTTTCATTGTATAGAACAAATGATTTACTTTTAGGATTGTTTTAATACATCATTTACGATTTTTTTAACGCTTCATTTTATCGCTTATCTATGAAAAAAACTTTTACGTTTCTTACGGTTTTAATCTTATTTGCCTTCGTTACTCAAATTGAGGCTCAGTCGAGTCTGCAAGCTGTACTTGAGAAGAATTTTAAGAGTTATAACATACAATCTATTGATTCTAAATCATTGTATAAAAATGTTCAAGATCGTTCTGCATTTCATAATGTAACATTAAAACTTGGGTCAGAAACTTTTGAACTAGAATTATGGGACAGTGGATTACGTGCTGAAGACTACATTATAGTATCTGCTTCTGATTCTGATACCAATCACTCACCTCCGATTCCACTCAAGGGATATGTAAACGGAGATCAGAGCTCTAATGTGAGATTAACCATCAATGATGGTTTTATAATGGGATATATAAAATATGAAGGTAAGCGACTGAATATACAGCCGGCCTGGTATTTTGATGATAAACTTGATAAAAATCAAGTTGTTTCATATTACGATTCTGCAATTTTAGAAAGCGATGAAGAAGCAAGTTGTTCACTTCATAAGCACGAAGACTTTATAGAGCAGAGTATAATTGATAAACCAAAAGATGGCGAGACTCGCGTAGCCGGTCTTTGTTATGAAGTAGAGATTGCGTTGGCGGCAGATTGGTTAATGTTTGATGAGTACGGAAGTATCTCATCTACAGAAAATCAGATGACAGGTGTCTTAAACGATGTGCAAGGAAACTATGATGACGAGTTTGCTGATGAGATTAGCTACATTCATGTAGAGTCTTATATATCTGATTGTAATACCTGTGATCCATGGACCAGTTCTACTGCTGCGGGAACACTACTAAATAGTTTTACAAATTGGGGACCTAATGGATTTTCCAGTGTACATGATGTAGCAACATTATGGACAGATAGGAACTTTGATGGAGGTACTGTAGGAGTGGCGTGGTTATCAGTGATTTGTACAAATTCTAGATATAACACTTGTCAGGATTATACTTCTACTACTTGGGCATTGAGGGTTCTACAGGCACATGAGTTAGGTCATAACTGGAGTTGTAGTCACGATGCCGGCGGTGGATTTATAATGTCTCCATCAGTAAATAATACAACCACATGGTCTGGTAACTCTGTAAACCAGCTAGAGAATCACTTAGCTTCAAGAAATTGTTTAGATAATTGTGTGACTAGTAATCCTCCTGTTGCTGCTTTTGATTATGAAGTGATAGAAGATTGTGTAGTAGGAGAAGTAGAGTTTACGGATATGTCCTCAGGAACGACCAATTGGTTTTGGACTTTCCCTGGAGGAAATCCTAGTACCTCTACTGATCAGAATCCGGTTGTAAACTATAACAGTGCTGGAGTTTTCAATGTGACCTTAGAGGCATCTAATGCCGCTGGAGCAGATGTGTTGACAGAGTTCGATATTATAACTATTCAGGATGTTCCTTTTGCAGAGTTCGATATATTCTCTCAGCAACTTACTGTTTCATTCTTTGATTCAGGCATACCTGGGAATGGGGCGATTTATTTTTGGGACTTCGGAGATGGAAGTACTTCTACAGATATGAATCCTATTCATGATTTTCCAGAACCAGGAGTTTATACTGTAACGATGGAAGTTTTAAATAACTGTGGAATAGATGTTTACGCTGATGTTATCGAAGTTTATGATACACCAGTTGCAGGATTCACAGCCTCCTCATTAGGGGTATGTGCACCGGATACAGTTGAATTTATGGATTTGAGTTATGGAAATATTGAAAGTTGGGATTGGACCTTTGAAGGAGGAGACCCTGCCACTTCAACTCTAGAAAATCCTGTAGTTACTTTTGCAGATCCTGGTTCTTATACAGTGTCATTGGAAGTTACAAATCCTGAAGGTCTTAATACTGTCACCGAAATAGATTTTGTAGTTCTATCAGATGTGCCTGGTGTAGGTTTTTCTTCAGTAGTTGATGAGGCCGATGTAACGTTTACAAATATGTCTACAAATGCAATTGCATTTCAATGGATTTTTGGAGATGGAAATACTTCTAGTGCTGAAAATCCGATGCATACCTATGCCGCTTCTGGATCCTATCAGGTGGTTTTACAATCTACTAATCCATGTGGAACTGTAGCCGATACACAGACAGTGGTGATTAATTTGGAGCCAGTTGCATCTTTCACTACAGCTGGTGGTACTGCGGATTGTGCTGATTTGACAGTAGATTATTTAGATACTTCTTTAGGAAATCCTACATCTTGGAATTGGACCTTCCCAGGAGGTAATCCTGCTACTAGTACAGACCAAAATCCATCAGTAACATATAGTAATCGAGGAAACTTTGATGTTTCCTTGGAAGTAACAAATGCTACAGGGAGTGATATGACCACGAGTATTGATTTAGTGGCTATAGAAGACGTACCAGAATTATCTGCCTCGTTTATAAATAACGTTTTAGTCGTTGATTTTAATTCTACCTATAATTTCGCAAATGGAGTGAACTGGGATTTTGGAGATGGAAATACATCTACCGCTGATGATCCGACCCATACCTATGCAACAGAAGGAAATTATGTAGTTACCGTAACAGCAACTAATGCATGTGGGACTGTAACAGAAACCTTGAATGTAAGTGTCTCTGCGATTCCGACTGCTGGAATTACTTCTAATCTAAATTCTGGATGTTCTCCACTGACAGTAAATTATATGGATGCTTCTAGTTCTAATACAACGAGCTGGAACTGGTCTTTCCCTGGTGGTAATCCTTCTACTTCTACATTACAAAATCCTACAGTAGTATATGCTACATCAGGTTTTTACAATGTATCTCTAGAAGTATCTAATTCTTCAGGCTCATCTAGTCAAACTTGGACAAATTTTGTAGAAGTAATTTCTGCACCTACAGCTGATTATGATGTACAAGTAATAGGAAATGCAATTAGTTTAGAAAATCTTACACCAGGGACTACTGCCGAGTGGTCTACTAGTGATGGAGGAAGTTATAGCACGACAACTGCTTCTCATACCTTTGAAGAAAATGGTTCATATCAGGTGACGCTTATAGTATCTAATGATTGTGGAGAAGATAGATTAGACTTTGAGGTAGTAATAGATGCATATCCTACCAGTGATTTTGGCTTTGGCCAAAGTTCAGGTTGTGCTCCGTTTACTGTAGCTTTTGAAGATAATTCTACCAATGCAACTACCTATTTATGGGAGTTTACTGGAGGAACACCTGCTACTTCTACAGAAGAAAATCCATCTGTAGTTTATAATACAGCAGGAACCTATGATGTGATGCTTACGGTTACTAATCAATATGGTACGGAATCCTTATTAAATATGGATGCCATAGTAATTGCAGGATTACCCTCAGCTAGTTTTGCTTCTAATCCAATGGGATCTACAGTAGATTTTACAAATAATTCTACAGATGGAGTTAGTTACTCATGGGATTTTGGAGATGGCAATACAAGTGATTTAGAAAATCCAACACATGGTTATGTAAATCCAGGAACTTACGAGGTAGAACTTACTGTAACTAATGATTGTGGTTCTGTTACAACTACCGAGACCGTGGTAGTAGATTTTTCTACGCCTGGAATCAGTGCTTCTTTCTCTGTTTCTGAAGGATGTGCTCCATTATTAGTAGAAATAACTGATAATTCTAGTAACGATCCTACCTCATGGTTGTGGGAATTTCCAGGAGGAACACCTGCGAGTTCTACAGAGCAGAATCCTACGGTAACTTATAACAGTGCAGGAACCTATAGCATAATGGCTACTATCGGTAATGCAGATGGTACTTCTATGCTAGAGTTTGTAGATGCTGTAATAGTAGAAGATCTGCCTACACCAGATTTCGATATAGTAGAAGATTCAGGTATTATAACCATTACCAATAATAGTATAAATGCCGATTCATTTAGTTGGGATTTTGGAGATGGAGGTACTAGTTTGGATGATGCTCCTACATATGAGTACGCCTCTTCTGGACAATTTGAAGTAACCCTATTTGCTACCAATGATTGTGGAACTGTAGAATTAGTAAAAACTGTAATTGTCGAAATTTCTAGTATAAATAACATCACTAATTTAGGAGAATGGAATATATCTCCTAATCCTTCTACTGGAATGATAAATGTGATTTTCGAAAATAAACTAGAAGAAGATACTGAATATACAGTGACTGATATACTAGGACGTAATTATAGAAAAGGCCTAATAAAATCAGGACTATCAAATCTAGCCTTGGAGTTAGAGGATTCTGGAACCTTCTTTTTGGTTCTGACAAGAGGAGATGAGCGAGATGTGAAAAAATTGATAATAATTAGATAAACCATATAAAAAGCGGGAATTATAATGATTTCCGCTTTTTTTATGAGCAACTAAAATTTATTGTAATATTTCCTATTTAGAGGCAATAGTATTAAATTTATAAGAACCATTTTCGAGAATGATTTGTCCGCAAGGACCTATCACTCCTTATTCTGCATTTTCCGCAGAATCCTACGACTACAAATACGTTTTTAGATTATCCATAATCTAACGCTAAAATGATGAAAAAAATTCTACTCCTCGTACTACTTTGTAGTACGCTTATTCCTATTAGTTATGGTCAAGGTTTATTTGAAGATCTTTGTAATGATGCAGAAATCGTCGGGCCTTTTTCTATGACAGATGGAACCACTATAACTATAGAGCCTTTCAACCCTGCAGGTGATGACACTACATCTGAGCCCATGAGTTGTACGGGCTTTACTCCTCTATATGATTTGCACTTTAATTTCGATGTTCCGACTACTGGATATTGGGAATTGGTAATAGACGGAACGGCCGCAGGAGCAACTGGAATGTATTGTGCCACTTTTGGAGAAGATTGTGCCAGTATGGAAGACATTCTGGAAAATATAGATTTTACTACAGGAAGTACTACGGCAAGCTGTATGCTTTTAACTGGAGGACAAAGTTATATACTTGGACTGCATATCGAGGCTGGTGGAGATACTCAAATAGATTTTACAATTAATAGTGCAGAAGAACCCAATGATATCTGCTCCACCGGTGCTATTGGATTATCATCAGGAAGTACTGTAAGTGGATCTACTGAATGTGCAACAGATGATGCAAATTTTGGCTGTGCTAGTGCACCAGAAGATCATGTAGTGTATTATGATTATATCTCAGGGACTACATATTCTGACATAAGTTTAGATCTTGCTTTAGTTGGAGCTACAGGAATCGGAATGAGTGTTTGGACAGATTGTGCAGGGACAGCTTATGACCCAGCAGTAGGAGAGATTTGTATGGATGGAAACATTACTTTAGAATGTGTGCCACCTAGTACAGTACTTGTAATTGCCGTAGGAAGTTTAGATACAGAAGAGGGTGGATTTGATTTAATCTTAACGGAAACCCCTAATCCAGTAGCAAATGATATGTGTGTAGATGCTACTGTAGAAACATTAAATTTAAATTGTACGATTACAAATATAGTAGGAGATAATACAGACGCTTGTCCAGAAGTTGGAATATCTGTTTGTAATGGAATGATTGAATATGATAGCAATCCTGTAGTCTGGCATCAGTTTTCCATGCCTACAAATGCTACTGAACTTATCCTCGATGCAATAAATTCTGGAAGTATAGAAATAACATTATTTAGTGACTGTCCTGATATGGGAGGAGCCATCGTAGGTGGTTCTAGTTGTGTAGCAGCGGCACCTACTACTTTTACAGGCCTAACTCCAGGAGCGACTTACTACATAGGAGTAGCATCGGAAACGGAAACAGAAGGGCCCTATGATTTTGATTTATTGGCGGTTACACCTCCTGATAATGACGATTGTATGGATGCAGAAGACTTAAGTGGTGGATCTTTACCTGGAGAAACAAATGCCTGTGCAAGTGCCGAGGCTGGAGAGCCTTTTGGAGCATGTGGAGGAGATGGAGATGATGCTACAGTATGGTATACGTACGATGTTGCTAGCGATATTCAAGATTTGACAATTAGCTTAACCGCAACTGGTATTGTCGACAATTATCTGATAGCCTATGATGCTTGTGGTGGAACAGTAATAGAAGAAGATTAGAGATATTTAAAAATATATTCTTAGTTAGAGCATTACATTTAAACAAAATAAATGTAATGCTCTTTCTAAATGAATAGGGTATTAGTGTATGATAGGTGTCAATTTATTGACTAAGAAAATGATATGAGAACCTATACAACATTTTTGAAGACATTGTCCTGCCTTGCATTAGGATTGCTTTGTAATGTTCTTTGGTCTCAAGATTGTGAGTTTGATGGACCCGTTATTATAGAAGATTCAGATACAACATCCGTTACTATTCTGGTAGATGGATTGACAAACGATGTATTAGGAGAAAACGGTCAAGCACTATGTGGTGTTGAAATAGAATTAACTCATGAGTTTATTGGAGATATTATCATGCGATTATATTCTCCATCTGGTCAAGAGGTGATTCTTATGGGGCCACCTACGACTAGCTCAGCACAGACAGATCAGATTACTTGGGATGTAACATTTCGACCTTGCGGGAATAATATTATTCCTGATGCTCCTTTTGATGATGTTTGGAATAATTTTAATTCCTGGGCTAGTCTTACAACGTATACAGGTGAATATTATCCTTTTAATGGATGCCTAGAAGATTTTAATGGAAGTTCTGCTAGTGGAGTATGGTCCTTGTCTATTATCGATGGTTCCCCGATAGGCGATGGTGAGTTGATAGATTTTGAACTTATCTTTTGTGATTCAGTTGGACTTAGTTGCTTTGATTGTGAGGCGATAGGTGGAGCTATACAAAATGACTTTATCCAACATTGTGAATCTGATGCAGATATCTCAGTAGAAATAAATCCTGACTTTATTGAAGGAGAAGCAGACCCAGTAGATTATAATTATTCAATTGTAGTATCAGATGGATCAAATCAAATCGTAGAATATAGCGACAGCAGTGTTGATTTAAATAATTATACTCCAGGAGTATATTCTTTATGCGGACTCAGTTATTTAGCAGAGCAGGAAAATTTCTTACCGGCTGTTACTGAACCTCAGAGTAATATAGCTGCACTTATGAGCACAGGTCAGTTATGCGGAGAGTTTAGTCAGGGCTGCATTGTAGTAGAAATATCACCATCAATAGACACAACTTTTATTGCAGAAGAAATATGTCTCGGACAGAGCGTATCTGTGGGGACGGAAAGTTTTACTGATGCAGGTATGTATACCGTTAATATACCCTTAGCGGGTTGTGATTCTCTAGTGGTTTTAGATTTGGAAGTAATAGAGCTGCGTTCAGAAATAGAACAAACTAGTGATGACCTAACTTGTGAAATAACGCAGGTAACCCTAGATGGATCTAGTTCGATATTATTGAGTGATACTCAGGTTTCTTGGAGAACAGATAATGGTAATATTCTTTCTGACCCTAATCAGTTAATTATTCAAGCAGGGTCAGCAGGGGTGTACTGGTTGATATTAGACTCTAGTCAATGTAGTGACTCACTTTCTTTTGTAGTAGCTAATCAGATAGGAGGAGCAGAGTTAAGTTTTACAGCTGATATTCTAAGTTGTACAGAGCCTACAACCACTTTGCAACTAACTAGTACGGTAGATTTAATACAACTAAACTGGGAAGGACCGATGAGCATTCCTGATAATGTTGATAATTTTGAAGTAACAATTCCAGGTAATTATTTTGTAACAGTAACTGATGAGAATAGCTGTATAAAGGAAGATTCTTTCTTTGTAAATTTTGATTATGCACTAGATATTCCTGTCTTTTCTGTAGATACCTTAGAATGTGATGAAGACCAGATTCAGATAAATGCAACTATTGATAATGAATCTGATTATATCTTTAATTGGTCAAATGAAGCTGGATTTAGCTCAACAGATTTATCTCCTCTGGTTGATGGACCAGGGCTTTATATTCTAGAAGTAACAAATGGCACTTGTACAGAAACTCATATGTATTATGCAGAGCTTGTAAGAGATCTGCCTTATAAATATATGGCCTGGAGAAATATAAATTGTATAAACGACGGTCTTATAAATCTTACTATAAATGAGCCTTATGATGATTTTACAATCAAAGGGCCTAATGGTTTTACAACCATCGAAAATCAGTTCAGTACGACTCTGCCGGGAACCTATGTTCTCTGTCTTAATATGACTGATGGATGTGTCTATACTGACAGTGTGTCCATAATAAGTTTTACTAAACCTTCAGGTCTTATACTTCGAGATACCTTCGTGGGTTGTGAAAATAGCCCGGTAGAATTACGCTTAGAAGCTACTCATGTAATATCAGATTACATATGGAGTGGTCCTAATGGGTATAATTCTACGTTGAGTAATCCACAAGTTCTAGACTTAGGAAAATACTTTGTTACAGTGACGAGTGCATGGTCTGGATGTGAGACTATGGACTCTATGGAGCTTACAGAAAATATGGAGCTTCCAGAAGTCAGCTTTGACGGTATTACCTCACTGGATTGCAGCTTTCCACAATCTCTCATAGAAATATTTACGGATGCAAATAATCCAACCTATGAATGGACTGGACCACAGACCGTGGGAAATGTCTCTTCAGAATTTTTATCTCAAGGTGGGGAATATACGGTAGTGGTTACAGATGATAATCAGTGTTCTGAGGATATCGTAATTATCATAGAACAAGATGCAGAACTACCGAGATACCAAATTTTTACTGATCATATTACCTGTGATAATAATGGTGTAGCAACTGTAAACCTTGTGGCAGAGTTTCCTGGATATACCTATGCATGGTCTGGGCCTAGTGGTTTTAGTTCTGCACTAGATGTGTTTACTGTTACAGAACCTGGAACATATGTCGTAAGCGTTACAGGGCAAAATGGTTGTTCTAATCAGACTAATCTAGATGTCTATTCTACTTTTGAATCTCCAGTAATTACAAATGTAATAGAGGGAAATCTTAATTGTGATTCAGAAAATGTCATCCTGGGTGTAGAGACTGCAGGACCCGTAGAAAACTGGGTATGGAGTGGTCCTAATAATTTCACCTTCGATGACCAGTTTCCTGTTGTAGATGTAGAGGGACAATATACTGTGACCTTATTTAATGAGTCAGGTTGTTTTAGTTCCCAAGAATTTAATGTTGAACTAGATACGATCAGTCCGATAGTGCAGCTGACTGGTATGGAGATAGATTGTAATAACAGTAAGGCAGAGCTAAGCTTTGTGACTAATGTAACTGACTTTGAATTTGTATGGACTGGCCCTGCAAACTTTGATTCTGATGTGCAGAGCCCCGTTGTAAATGTTCCAGGCCTTTATACCCTGACCGTATTTACACCTAACGGATGTGGTACTTTCAGAACCTTTGAGGTGGTAGAAAACTTTGACCTTCCTAATGTAATGGCAACCGATGGTTCTCTACCATGTGATGGAAGTTCATTAAATCTAAATGTAAGTAGTGCAGATATAGGGACGACCTTTGAGTGGACTGGGCCCAATTTTTTCAGTTCAGAACAGTCGCCAGAAGTAACAGAAGTAGGAGAGTACATCGTAGTAGCTCGTGGGCTAAATGGATGTATATTCCGAGATACTATAATTATAGATGATGAGCCTATTTTACCGATTTTTGGTTTTGAGTCTGGGACGATTACTTGTAGAGATTCTGAAGTTACACTGATAGCCTCTGATGTAGCTGATGATATGGCAGTAGAATGGATATCACCTAGTGGAATAAATTTTGACCAAAATAATTTTATAACCAGTGAAGATGGAGATCATTTACTCATCGTTACCGGTAATAATGGTTGCTTAGATTCTGCAATCGTAAACGTAGATATAGATACGTTAGCACCTTTGGCTATAGCCAATGCAACAGAAGAACTTAGATGTGAGGTACTGACTATGAGATTAGATGGTTCCGATTCTGATTTTGGGATATTCTACGAGCCGCTATGGGAGGCAATCGACGGAGGACAGATTCTAGCAGATGCAGATAGTTATACACCGCTCATAGAAGGAGCAGGTACTTATATTTTAAATGTAACGGATACTCGTAATGGTTGCATAGGTAGTGATACCATAATGATAGAAGAGTTTTTAAACACCATAGAAGAAATAGTTTTTAATGTAATAAATCCAACTTGTGAAGGCTTCCTAAATGGTTCTGTAAATGTAACAGAGGTACAAGGAGGAGTAGCTCCTTATACTTACTCGTTAAATGATGGATTTTTTACCTCCTCTAGCGAATTCCTGTTCTTAGCTCCAGAAGAATATTCATTAACCATTAGAGATAATTTTGGGTGTACAATGGACACTGTCTTTACAGTGGCAGAAGGTCGTAATCCCACTATAGATTTAGGTCCTGATAGGGTAATAGAGCTAGGAGATAATTTAGACTTAGAGGCAATAATAGGAAATATTTCAGAAGCAGGAATAAACGATATGCAGTGGTCTATATCAGATTTTAGCTGTAACGATGAGTCTTGCCTTTCTATAAATATCAGTCCTCTCGAGTCGGTTCGTATATTTTTAGAAATTACAGACGATAATGGCTGCGAAGCCTCAGATGATGTCTTTATTAGTATTAAGGACGAGTCTCCACTGTATGTACCCAATGTATTTTCTCCCAATGGGGATGACAGTAACGACCTATGGATGATATTTGGAGGTAAGGGTATAGTAGAAATATCCACCCTAAATATCCTAGACAGATGGGGAAATATAGTCTTTGAAAATTTTGGGTTCCAACCCGAAAATGAAGCCTTTGCCTGGGATGGAATATACAGAGGAGAAGCTCTGCCAGCGGGTGTATATGCCTATATACTGACCTATGACCTTATAGACGGGTCTTCTCGTCAAGAATCAGGACAAATTACGCTCCTGAGGTAAAAATGTCGTCTTTTTTCACTTTCCACAAGAAAATGGAATTTTATTGCTCAAATTGGAGCATTTTTTGATTATCTTTCTATCATCTTAGCGAAAGCTAGGTGGCTCCCGCCTTTTTTTAAAAGTTTGATGATGAAAAGAACTCTACTATTAGTATTGGCTATGGCCAGTATTTCGCTATGCGGTATATCGCAAGATTTGACAGGTAACATATGGGAAGACTCAGATGGGGACGGTACTAGTACCGGAACTGATGGGCTTGAAGATATTGAGGTAACTCTTATCGATTGTAATACAGGTGCTCCTATTGCTGGATTTGTAACTACTACGGATGCAGACGGAGATTACTCTTTTACTGGTATTCCTGCTGGAGGACCTTACTGTATTGAGATTGATCAAGATGATATAGATTTGCCTGCCGGTTTTGATTGGTGTACAACAGATATGGGTGTCGATTCTGATGCCGACGAAAATCAAGACGGTCAGTTTTTTGAAGCGGGTGCCTTTGATGTACCTGATGACCCCAACTTCGAACTTAATATAGGAATAGTAACTCTTATAGATATAGAAGGAGATGTATTCGAAGATTTAAATGATAACGGAATCTTTGATGGGTCAGAATCTCTAACTCTGGCTTGTTTTGATGTAACCTTAATTGATGCAAACACTGGGTCAATTGCGGAAGAATGTAATGGCATGCAATTACAAACTACATCTGGTTCCGGATCATACTTTTTTAATAACATACCACCTGGTGACTATTATGTAGAGTTTTCAAACTTTTGTGATACAGATTGTAATGGAGAAGATTTTCCTACAATCATTTCCTTTTCTAATGGAGGAGCTGTTGATCAAAATACTGATGATAATGATGTAGACGAGAGCAATGGAACAGGAACTACTCCAACCTTCAGTATTCTTAGTCAAGACCCTGATTTTGATGTAGACGCTGGAGTTTATGGTTATTTACTCTCGACAGTAAGTGGAGATATTTTTGAAGATTTAGATAATGATGGCCTTAATACCCAAGCAGATATAGAGGTTACGACCTGTTTGACGGTTTGTATAATGGATAATGATACTGGTAGTGAAGCCTTTGACTGTGATGGAAATCAGCTATGTATAGACCTTCTAGACGGTCACGATGGAACCTATGAGTTTTTAGAAATGGTACCACCTGGAGAATATTTTATGCAATTTTCTAACTGGTGTGATTTATCATGTATGACTCCTCCAGAGCTGGGAATGTCAGATGGTGGACCAGTAGATCCAGTTACTAATGATAATGATGCAGATACGGATAACGGTGGTCTTGTTTTTACCACTCCTGTATTTGAAATAAATGCTGGACCTCAGGAAGACTGGACCATGGAAGAGTGGGATGTAGATGTAGGAGTTACTGGTGTAAATCTATTTACAATAGAAGGAGAGATTTATGAAGATTTAAATAATAATGGTCTCATGGATGGTGCTGATGCACTTCTTACGACCTGTGTAGATGTATGTGTGTATGATGCCATGACTGGTGCAATCGCACTGGATTGTGACGGAAACCAATTGTGTGAAACATCAACTGATGGAACCTATCAGTTTGCAAATAATGTAACTCCTGGTGACTACTGGGTACAGTTTGATAATTTCTGTGATTTATGTCCTACAGGAGGAGCTTATTCAGGATTTTCTGATGGAGGTACGGTAGATGAGTTTATTAATGATAACGATGCAGATGGTTCTAATGGAGGAGGAGAAGGCATGTCCTTTAGTACAACTCCGACCTTTACTATATTAAATGATGATCCACCAGATCCTATAGAAGTAGATATGGGAGCCTTCGGGTTAGGAACTATATCTGGAGAGACTTGGGAAGACCTTGATGGAAATGGAACTCAAGATGGTGGAGATGCAGCAGTAGATGTAGGAGACATCTGTCTATGGTTAATAGACCCTGTTTCTGGAGATGCAGTGGATGTTTTAGATGTAATGGGTAATTCGCTAGGTGCACCTTATTGTGTTCCTGGAGGAGGTACTTATACTTTTACTGATTTGCCTCCAGGTCAATATAAAGTAGAATTTCCAGATGCTCCATCAGTTGGAGGAAATGATTACTTTTTAACAGACTGGGCTGGAACGGGTTCTGACCCATTAGCTAGTGGAACTGATAGTGATGCTTGTCCTGCAAACTGTACAGGTTTTGGATTACCAGATGCAAATGGATGTACTAATGGGTTCTTCATAGAATCATGTAACGAATTAGAAGATGTAGAAGCTGGTTATTACCAAGCTTTAAATATATCAGGTAAAGTATTTAAAGATGCTGATGCTGACAACTGTTTTGGAGGTATAGATTTAACCTGGGATGCTGTTCCTTTTGCCGTTCCGGCCATAAATGTTTCTATCACTAGTGGTGGTAATCCAGTTAATGATGTATTTGGAAATCCAGTAGCTGCGATTTCTGTAGATGGAAATACTGCCGGTGGAGAATATTGTTTTATGGACCTTCCTCCAGGAGATTATGTCGTAAACTTTAGTGACCCTGGAGACCCATGGAGGTTTTCTGAGCTTACGACCAATGTAGATCCTAGTACCACAACTGGATGTTCTGATGTAGATCCTGCTACTGGAGATACCGTACCCATAGAGGCAGAATCTGGAGATCTTACTAATGCCTGTGGAGATGTATCCGTAGAAGTTAGTGCAGGTTTATATAAACTCCTATCGATCGGAGGAGTGGTTTTTGATGATGAGGATGAGGATTGTGTCATGGGTGCTAACGAGACCGGATTTGCAGATATAGAAGTAACCGTAGAAGCAAATTGTTCTAACGGATTGACCTTTGGACCACAAACCGTAATTACAGATCCTGTAACAGGAATGTGGAGTATTGATGAATTAATACCGCCTTGTGATTGTGTAATAGTGACGATAGATGAGAGTATGTTTAACGTAAGTAATGGACCACTCGGTAATCATGTTACCTGTGGAACTGCTGCTGACCCTCAAGGTGATGAGGCTGGAACAAACAATGGTTCTGACCCTGGACCTGATTCAGAAACTGCCTGTGTAGAAATGTTTTGTGACGGTACCTTACCTGATATGAATGGGATGGCACAGCTCACAATAGATTTTGGATTCTTCTTTGAGTGTAGTAATGCAACTACTCCGATTTATCCTACTTGTGAGATCTCTGGTGAAGAAAATGATTGTCTCTCTGGGGACTTTAATTATATCTGTGATGTAGACTTATTAGATAACTATTGTGGTACGATGCCACCACCACCTAATGCAACTGGACCTTCTCCATTATGTAGTAATGGAGGTGGACCTCATAATACATCTTGGGTATCATTTATAGCAGGAGATGATTCTGCAGATTTCCTATTGGAAATATTTGTAACAGGTTGTACTGGTGCAACAGGTGCAGAAGGACTACAGTGGGGTATAGTTGAGACCTGTGAATTTGAAGAAGTTATATGTGATGGAAACTGTGTAGCTGCAGGAACGATTGTGATAGACATTAATAATCCACCTGCTGGATCTGGAGAACTGATTCCTGGAGAACAGTATTACTTCTGGTTAGATGGGTGTAATGGTTCTGTGTGTGATTTTGAGATGAATCTAATTTCTGGAGGAGGGACCTTTGATTTTCCTTTTGTTGAGGTTTCAGAATGTTCGGACTGTCTAGATACAAGTGAACCTGCTATCCATGAGTACGACCTATGTACTGGAGCCGTAGGACAGGTCTTCTGTATAGACTCCGCAGATGATGATTATGATGATTTAAATATTGAATATTTCTGGAATTTAGATGATACAGCAGATGACATCCCTAGTAATACTGGAATGGATGGGAATCTAGGATTTACAGAAGAAAATTGTATATCTCTAGACTTTGATGAAGCGACTTACCCACCTGGTGAGTATGAGCTATGTATGACCTTCCTAGGATCATGCTGTGACAGTGAGGGACCTTTCTGTATGACTATAACCATCGCAGATCCAGTGCCTAATGATTATGCACCTATCTCTGTATGTCTTAATGACTTTGTAGATGCAGATTATATGATTCCTGCTGAGGATGTAAATGGTAATATGCTAGACCCATGGTTCGGTGCTCTACCCATTAATCCAGAAATGATAAATGAGGAAGATGACTACGGTGGAGTAATACCTAATTTCCCACTAGCAGGATGTGAAACAGCTCAGAGCGTCGACATTACTGACCTTCCTGTACCTGCTGCTATATGGCAAGATGTGGTTTGTTCTACAGACCTAGAGCCAGGAGGAATGTTTGAAAATGGACTCTATACAGTAGGAACTGAAACTCCTCCTAATGATCCTCAGGACGTTCCGATTCCGACCATGCTGACAAATGTAACTTTTGAAAACGGGACTAATACTCCTTTAGATTATCAAGACATGGGTTGTGATAGTGTTGTATCGGTGATAATAGATTTACTAGAAGTAGAGGGTTCATTGAGCCAAGAGCCATGTGATCAAAATTTCGGAGTACAATTAATATGGGAAAACGAAGGGCCAGATTTAAGCAATTATTTTAATGTAGAATATCACTGGTATTTAGACTCAGTAGATCCTGCAAATGAAGAAATGGATGCAGATGGTATAGAAAATGATCATTTTGTATTTGCATCGGGAACATACATTTTAGAAGTATGTGCGGATCTTCCATATCTAAATCCAAACGATCATGGTGGAGAAGATTTCAAGACCTGCTGTTTCCCATTTGAGATAGAGGTAATGCTAGACAATCCTCCACCACCAGTTATAGAGGGAGCTACTTCCTTATGTGTACCAGATACTATTCAGACTTATACCATAGATCCTGATTTTGAGACAGGTGGTATTATAAACTGGACAGTAGCGGGTGGTGTAATCATGAGTGGTGTTGGAACTTCAGAAATAGAAGTAAACTGGGGTAACTCTAATAGTGGAGTAATAGTAGTAATCGTTGGTGGACTTTGTGGAGCATCAGAGGATGAGTTTGAGGTAGAAATATTTGAGCAACCAGTAGCATCTATAGCAGATGCTGGACCGATATGTATAAATCAGCCATTGGATATATTGTTTAATGGAGCAATGTCGCCCACCTTAGACTATACATGGGATTTTGGAGTAGGAGTAGAACAGTCTGGTACTGGATCCATAGGCCCCGGACCACATAGTGTGCAATGGGCCACACCAGGTATGCAGACCATTACCCTGATTACAGAAGAGGGAGGATGTCCTTCTGAGCAAGTAGAGATTCAGGTAGAAGTACTAGAGCCACTTCCTGCACCGCAGGTAACTTGTAATGGAGGAACTACTAATGAACTAACCTTCTGCTGGAATGATGTAGGAGCTGATGATTATATTCCGACCATAATTACCCAGACTGGATCTGGTACTATAAATTATACAACTGGAGAGCTATGCTTAACAGTGACAGGTTTAAATATTTTAGAAGAAGTCACTGTTCAGGTAGAGGCTGTAGATAATGGAGTCTGTGATAACGTATTGTCTAATCAGCAGCTATGTGAGGTACAAAATTGTACAATTCCTATACTTACTGTAGAATGTACGATTCCAGATATCTGTTTAGATGCAGGAGTAGGAATGGTAGACCTGAGTGCATGTGTAAGTGCTGATTTACCTGGTGCTGGAGTTTATTCAGGACCTGGAGTAACAGGAACTAATTTTGATCCAAGTGATGCAGCTGTATTGGCTGGAGCCAATACTATAATGTATAATTACGAGACGGATGATATGTGTACTAACTCCATCTCATTTGATATAGTAGTAAATCCACTGCCAGTTGCAGAATTTACGGTAACCTCACCCATATGTGAGTCTGATGTTGCTCAGATTGAGTTCTCAGGAGCAACTCTTCCAGATGGAGGATTTGTATGGGATACAGGTGGAGCAAACGAGACTTCAGTAAATGGAGCAGGCCCTATAGATTTAAGTTTCCCTGGACCAGGAACATATACGATTTCATTAATCACTACAGATAGCGGATGTGAATCTGTTGCAGCGACAATGGATATCGTTGTGGAGGAGCAGGTAGCTACTCCAGAAGTAAGCTGTGTAAACCAGACTACCAGTAGTGTAGAATTTGGGTGGACTGTAGAGCCAGGTGTTACCTATGATGTAGATGACAGTGCAGTACCAGCAAACGGTACTATAAATAGTTCTGCGGGAAGCTTTATAGTTACAGACCTTGATGAAAATCAGGTTGTAAACATAACTGTGATAGCAATAAGTGATAATAGTTGTCCTAATGCAGAAATGCCATTCCAGTGTGAGGCGATTGCCTGTCCTGGAGCAACTCTAGGATTAGGTCCAGATCAGTTAGTATGTTTTGAGGATCCTTCCTTCCAGTTAGAGGTAGAATCTAATAATCCACAAGTAGACCCAGCGGTTGGAGATATTACGTGGGGTGTAGATACACCATCAGGAGATGGAGTTGACCAAAACGGAAATGTAGACCCTACCATTCTAGGAGAGGGTGTATGGAATGTAAGCTATAATGTAATAAATGGTGACTGTGAATATGATGGCACTGTAGAAGTAGAAGTTCTGGGACCTGGTAACGTAATACTTACTCCTGATTTTGCAGTCTGTGAGACTGGCGGGACAGTACAATTAGACGGAGAGGTAACAGATGTTGATCTAGATAATCCAGTAGCAACCTGGAATGGACCTGGGGTAGATACGGATGGTCTTTTTGATCCATCTGCAGCGGCATTAGGTGTAAATACATTGACTTATTTTGTAATTGATGATAATGGTTGTGAGTACTCCGGTGAGATGGATGTTACCGTAGAAGAAGAGATTTCTATAACTACAAATTGTATCGAGGCTATCGATAATATTGTCTTTACTTGGGATGATGATCCATGTGCTGCAGACTGGATAGTGACAGCGGTGTCTAATGGGCAAACTATAGTTGGAACTCAGGTAGGAACTTCGTACTTGGTTGATGGTCTTTCTGACGGCCAGATGGTAGAGTTTACGCTGGAGATGGTAAGTACCACATGTCAGTGTCCGTTTAGTGTAGTTGTAGAATGTGTTGCTACAGATTGTCCTCCGATAGTCTTGGATTTAGAAGACCATCTTCAGGAAATGTGTGTAGGTGATAATGTGGTTTCTTATCAGATAGGAGTTATTATAGAAGGAAGTCAAGGTCCAGGAAGTGGGGAGTGGACAGGAGTAGGAGTAACTCCAGACGGTATGTTTGACCCGAGTATAGGACCTGGTACATATGAATTAGATTATCTATATACAGAGTCAGGATGCGATTTCCCTATCAGTACTACTATTAATATTTTTGAAGACCCTTCTGCTATTGTTGATGTAGAAGATGCACCATGTTTCGAAAATAATTTAGGAAGCATATTTATTGAAACTATTGGAGGCAGTGAGCCACTAACAATTACGATAAATGGTGAAAACGTTGTTACAGACGAGTTTATAGAATATGCTCCTGGGACATATGAGATATTTATATCTGACGCTAATAATTGTAGCTATTCAGAAACTGTGACGGTAGAAGCTGCTCTAGAGCAGTCTGTAGAAATTGTAGGAGAGCTAAATGCAGTATCTCCTAATCCACTAGATTTCACTTTTGACACATCTGTGCCACTTGATAATATAGTATCTACAGAATGGACACTAGATGGTACAGTAATCTGTGACAATTGTGACATGGTGACTATAGATACCCTGGTACGAAATGCAGAAGTATGCCTAACGATTGTTTATAACGATGGATGTGTAATTAATACTTGTGAAACCATCTCTATCATAGAGCTGACTCAGATTTATTACCCTAACATTATTTCACCTAATGATGATGGAAATAATGATTGGTGGACCATTGGTTCTAATGCAATAGAGAGTATCCAGTATGTATCGATTTATGATAGATGGGGTGAGCGTATTTTTACGGTAGAAGAAGGAGATCCTATTCTAGAATTTGTAGATAATGAAGTTAGGATTTGGGATGGAAGATTTAAAGAACGTGCAGTAGTACCGGGAGTTTATGTATTCGTAATAGAGTATACAAGCTCAGAGGGTAGATCTGGAATAGTAGATAGTGGAGACATAACAGTTATCGAATAGAGAGAGAGCTTGAGGAAAGGTATTTATTTTATCGCATTTGCAGAAGGTGCAAGCCTTATGACTGCAGAGATATGTGCGGCAAAACTGATAGAGACCCAGTTTGGGATATCGATATATGTGTGGGCTGCGGTGCTTAGCATAACTATGCTAGGCCTCGCAGCCGGCTACTTCATCGGAGGGAGATTGTCTAAAAGGGCAGAGCTTGATAAACTAGTGGGAACACTCGTTTCTGCAGCAGGATTTCTACTGATTCTGATGCCCATTATTGCCCAGAGCATAATGCCTTTTTTCCAAAGTTTTAATTTACTGCTAGGGACTATATTAAGTTGTGCAATTTTTCTATTGCCACTTATGTTTGTATTTGGATGTATCAGTCCGACTCTTGTCGAAATAGGTGCTTCCAAGAAGCAAGCAGGAAAAGTAGCTGGAGAGATTTACGGTTTGTCTACTGTCTCAGGAGTGCTTTCCATCTTGTTTGTAACACTTGTGCTTATGCCTCTTATAGGTATTTCTAAAACATGTTTCGTTTTTGGAGCCATTCTACTGACCATAGGAATACTTTTTTCTGTACGTAGAAAAATGATATTGACGATTTTAGGGATATTGATAGTTACGGGTTCTTACAGTATCGATAAGCAGATTTTAGCTCCTAATAGAGTACAGAGTATCTACAATTCGACCAATACGTTTAACGGGATTCCTTTATTGAATATGAATATTTTGTACGATTCAGAAGGTCTTTTTGGACGGGTAAGTGTTGTAGACATGACGGTAAAGTATGGAACAGTAGTAGGAGACATAAGGGGCTTGATTGTAAATAACTCCTGGCAGACCCTAGTAAGTCTTTCTAACTGGGGGACCATGTTTGACTATGTCTTTTTTATGGATGGCATCGTCGATCATTTTACTCAGCATAAGGATGTGCTACACATCGGTCTAGGAGGAGGATATTTTTGCAAGAAGCTACTAGAAAAAGGAAAGAATATAACTGCTGTAGAATTAGATGGCAGAATTTTAAAAGTCGCTAGGAAATATTTTAGACTTCCACCTAGCTTAAAGGTAGAGGTCGAGGATGGAAGACGTTTCATAAATAATTCTAAAGAATCCTATGATCTGATAATCCTAAATGCTTTCAATAGTGTAATCCTTCCATGGAATCTTTTTACGCTAGAGAGCTTTGAAAAATGTTATGAGCTTACCCGTGATAATGGAGTCCTCATAGTAGAAATAGGGGGTTACCTAGAAGGAAACGACGATGTCATTTTATCTAGTATCATGAAAACCATTAAAGAGGCAGGATGGAATACCACACTAGTAAAGACCAAAAATTCAGACCTAGGGGATTTTATATGTATTGCTTATAAATCAGATTTTTTAGATGTAAATAGCATACAGTATAAATCGGGCAACTCGATGTATAGATTAAGTAATCATATCATTCCACCGTCTAGTTATCAGAGTGCCTCGAGTATTGTTTTTTCTGATGATAACCCGATACTGACAAAGTGGTCCTCCGACCGCATCCAAGAATAGAGTTCTTTTTAGAAAGAGGGATTATTTGTTATATCAGATAGCCCTCTTTCTATGTTTTATGACTACTGCAAATACTATGAGTATCGGAAGTATTAGTTTAAGATTTGAAAATCAGACCTTATCATCAATTCAACGAATAAACAAATAAACAAATAAACAAAGCGAAGGAAGTGGAATAGAAACCTACAAAGTATCTATACGATTACAGCAAGACTCTATCCTTTAATGATACTTAAGTAAGGTACTTATAAAGCTTAAGGACGGCCTTTAATTGTTCCTTAGTGGTAAGATTAGAATTATCTAGAACTATCGCATCAGCAGCCTGTATAAGAGGACTATCGTCCCTTGTAGAGTCTATATGGTCTCTTTTAGCAAGATTCTTTCTGACTTCTTCCGAAGTAACGTTATAACCCTTGTTTTTTAATTCGAGGAATCTTCTTTGAGTCCTTATTCCTAGATCTGCTGTGACAAATAATTTGAGCTCAGCATCTGGGAAAACTACAGTGCTGATGTCTCTACCGTCCATAACGAGCCCTTTATTTTTCCCGTATTCCTGCTGCATAGCGACTAGGAAACTACGGACCCTAGAAATAGCTGCGACTTCACTGACCTGATCAGACACTTCTGTAGTGCGTATCTCGTCCTCTACTTTCTTACCATTGAGATAGCATAGGTTCTTATCCCGTTTGTTTTTAAAAGTAATGTTGACCTTAGTCAGAGCAGACTCTACCTGTGCGTCATCCGTGTAGTCTATTTCATTTCTTATAAAGTAAAGTGTCACGGCTCTATACATTGCACCAGAGTCCACATAGATGTACTTTAAAGATTTAGCTACATCTTTTGCTAGAGTTGACTTTCCACAAGATGAGTGACCATCTATGGCTATTATTATCTTTCTTTTTTTGAAAAAACTGAGCATAGTTCTAGAAATGAAAATAAAAAAAGCTTTGCACTTAATATCATGCAAAGCTTTTTATGTTTTATCTAAGATTTAAGTAAGAACGATTAGTATTCATCCTCATTAAATAAAAAGTCATCTCTTCTCGGGTAATCAGGCCAGATGTCTACCATATTATCGTAAACTTCTCCCTCGTCTTCTATCTGTTGAAGATTTTCTATTACCTCTAGTGGTGCACCCGATCTAATCGCATAGTCTATGAGTTCATCACGAGTCGCAGGCCACGGACCGTCTTCTAGATGATGAGCAAGCTCTAATGTCCAATACATATTCTATTATCGTTTAAGTCCCAAAAATTTGTGCAAAAGTATCATTTTTTCGCTACCAAGCAAGGAAAACTTTATATTATAAATAAAGCCTATATATTGCTCTGGTAATTTATCTATCGATGTCGTTATCTATTCAATTTTATTTATTACAGAATCAGCATCGCATCCCCATAACTAAAGAACTTATACTTCTTCTTCATTGCTTCAGCATATGCCTCTTTCATCAGTTCTGATCCTCCAAATGCACTCACCATTATCATCAAACTAGACTTAGGTAAGTGGAAGTTAGTAATCATACAGTTAGGGATATTAAACTCATAAGGAGGATAGATAAACAGATTAGTCCATCCTTCTGCTTGTTTTAATAAGCCTTGAGCAGATACTGCAGATTCTATAGATCGCATACTAGTCGTACCTACTGCACAGACTCTTTTGTTTGCTTTCTTAGTTTTATTTACAACATCTACAGTAGATTGTGGAATTCTGAAATACTCTGCATCCATTTTATGCTTAGATAAATCCTCTACATCTATGCTTCTAAAAGTACCTAAACCGATATGTAAGGTAAGCTCAGTAAGGTTTATTCCCTTAATCTCCATACGCTTCATGAGTTCTCTACTGAAGTGTAAACCCGCAGTAGGAGCTGCTACAGCACCCATTTCTTTGGCGTAGATGGTCTGGTATCTCTCTTGGTCCGCTGGATCTATCTGCTTAGTTTCTGGTCTTATTTGTCTGATATAAGGTGGAATAGGAGTAGTTCCTAATATTCCTAGTGCTGCTCTAAACTCATCATCAGTTCCCTCAAAAAAGAATCTTATTGTACGTCCTCTACTTGTAGTATTGTCTACAACTTCTGCTACCAGCAGTTCCTCTTCATTGTCATCAAAAAAGTGAAGCTTATTACCGACTCTAATCTTACGGGCTGGATCTACCAGTACATCCCATAACATCGCCTCAGTATTCAACTCTCTAAGCAAGAATACTTCGATATTAGCTCCTGTTTTTTCTTTTTTACCATTTAATCGAGCAGGAAAAACCTTAGTATTATTAAAGATAAATGTGTCATCTTCGTCAAAATACTCCAGCATATCCTTAAAGATTCTGTGTTCGATTTTGCCAGTGTCTCTGTGGACCACCATCAGTTTAGACTCATCCCTTTCCTTAGAAGGCTGACTCGCTACTAATTTCTCGTTTAATGTATAGTCAAATTGAGATAATTTGGTCCTCATGTATAATATTTACTTCTTTAAAAAATGTGTGCAAAAATAAATAATTTGGGCTAATAATGTAACTTACTTAATAAGTGTTTAAAAGCTTTCTAATAAAACCATTGGTAGGAAATATTATTCTTTTGGTCTAATGATTATAGCCATAACACAAGACTATCTTTAACTTTAAAGAACGTATTATAATAATCTTATATATTGAACATTAAAATATACCTCAAAGTAATCTTAGAAAGCATTAGACAGGCTTTTAGTTCCCTTATCGGAAATAAATTAAGAACTTTCCTATCCTTACTCGGAATAGCTATCGGTATATTCTGCATAATCGCTGTACTATCTGCCGTAAATTCATTGGAGCAATCCATCAAAGGTGGGCTAGGAGAGATGGGAAGTGATGTTATAATCATTGACGTAATGCCGTGGGCAGAGGATCCTGATGATAATTTTTGGAAATATTTAAAAAGACCTGTTCCCAGTTATAGTGATTATGAAGAGGCCAAAGAAAGACTAGGGGATAAGGCTCAGTTTGCCTTATCTGCCTTTGTAGACAGCAAAACCATAAAATATAAATCGAGTAGTGTAGAAGGAGGTTTCCTATTGGCGACTTCATACGAGTATCCGGAGGTACAAAATATCGAAATCGCTCGTGGTAGATATTTAACTCAAGCCGAATTTCATAATGGTGTCAACAAGGCCATAATCGGACATAAAATCTCTGAAGAGCTTTTTCAAAATATAGAGCCACTGGGCAAGGACATTAGAATGTTTGGTCAGAAATTTCAGGTAATCGGAGTTTTGAAAGAAGAAGGAGATAATCCTTTTAATATGTTTAATTATGATGAGGCTACCTGGGTAGGATATAAAACTGCTGCTAAGTATGTAAACTTAAAGGAGAATAATCGTTTTGCTGCTGCCAAATTGATGTATGCCAAGGTAAAAGATGAGGACAATTTTGAAGACTTTAGAGATGAGTTGCAAGGTACGCTTAGGCAAATAAGACGCTTGCGACCCAGAGATGAAGATAACTTTGCAATGAACGAGCTCAGTATGCTCAATGATGTCATAGATAGTATTTTCGGTGTTTTGTACACGGCAGGTTTTGTAATAGGTTTCTTTGCTCTAATAGTAGGAATGATAAGTGTGGCCAACATTATGTTTGTATCCGTTAAAGAAAGAACCAGCATCATCGGAGTAAAAAAAGCTCTCGGGGCTAAGAAAGGAATTATACTTTTAGAATTTCTTATCGAAGCCATCATCCTTTGTATTATAGGAGGGTTAATCGGATTAGTACTAGTTGTTGCCGTGCTATATGGCGTATCTCAGGTGCTTCCGTTTGCGATAACCGCTACACCTACCTTTATGGCTATAGGAGTGATATGCTCCATCGTAGTGGGAATAGTGGCAGGATTGATACCGGCATATCAGGCATCTAGACTAGATCCGGTGGTTGCTATTAGGGCTTAGAGGAAACTATTAACTAATCTTCTGTATCTCATATAGTGAGGAGTTTATAGACAATCCTAATCATTATTTGTTTTCTATCATGTGTAGAAAATAAAGATTACAATCCGTTTGACGATAATTTTAATATTTCTACAAGTAGGTTAAAGAAAGAAGGCTATGTGCAATATCCAGCTGAATGCGGATATTTCAATTTAGCGGATACTATCCATAATCACTATTATCAAGTATACTTCGATGATATGAAAGAAGTCATAGCTAAAGGATTTTCTTATCGCCTGGACACTTTTTATTTGAAGCCTTCTCAAATAAAAAATCGAGATGATTCTTTTCTCGATTCTTTAATTATTCTTCCCATGGATAGGAATCGATTAAATAATGAGCTTAATTATTTTGGCTTTCAGATAGATGAGAGAATCCAAGAGACGGTGCGTATTTCACAATTAGACAGGGATTTCATGGTTGATTTAGAAATCGAGGCTCTAACTTCTTTGGATAACAAAATGCTTATTCGAGCCATTGAATTCTTTAATCAAAAATCGAATCAATAAAAAAGCCGATTCATCTTTCGATAAATCGGCCATCAATTAGTTTTTTGTCTGTCTTACTTTACAGAGTCTACGATTGCTTTAAACTGAGCTGGGTGATTCATTGCTAAATCAGCTAATACCTTTCTGTTTAAACCAGAGCCTGACTTAGTCAGTCCGTGCATAAACTTAGAGTACGATACTCCTTCTTGTCTAGTAGCTGCGTTTATTCTAGTTATCCACAGTCTTCTAAAAGCTCTTTTCTTGTTTTTACGATCTCTATAGGCATAAGACCATCCTTTTTCGACAGCGTTTTTTGCTACAGTATAGACTTTACTTCTAGCACCGAAGTATCCTTTGGCAGCTTTGAGTATTTTTTTCCTTCTTCTTCTGGAGGCTACAGCGTTTACCGAACGAGGCATAATTTTTTGTTTTTAGTTCCTTATAGGGATTGGAAACATCCAATGCTTTTAATCCTATAAGCTCGTTAAAAAATGGGTTTAAATAGCTAGTAAGTCTTTGATTCTCTTTGTATCAGCTTTTGCAACCAATACAGATCCAGTCAAATGACCTTTAGCTTTTTTACTTTTCTTTCTTAAAAGATGAGACTTTCCAGCTCTGAATCTTTTAATCTTTCCTGAACCAGTTACTTTGAATCTCTTCTTAGCACTGGAGTTTGTTTTCATTTTAGGCATAATGCTCCTTTTTAAAATGGGCTGCAAAGGTATGTATAAAACCATACCTCAGCAATAATACCACAGATTTAATTTTTACTTTTTCTTACCGGACTTTTTAGGAGAAATGATGACAATCATTCGTCTTCCCTCTAATTTTGGCAATTCCTCCGCTGCTCCTAGCTCTGCGAGCTCATTTAGCAACTTTAAGAGTAGAAGTTCTCCTCTGTCTTTAAAGACAATAGAACGACCTCTGAAGTGTACATAGGCTTTTACCTTAGCACCATCTTCTAGGAATTTACGGGCATGTTTTAACTTAAATTGGAAATCATGCTCATCTGTATTTGGACCAAAACGGATTTCTTTGATTACCGTTTTCTTGGTCTTGGCTTTCATTTCCTTCTCTCGCTTTTTGGCTTGATAGAGAAACTTTTTATAGTCTATAATCTTACATACTGGCGGATCTGCCTTAGGACTGATTTCTACTAGATCTATTCCTATAGCTCTTGCCCAGTTTACAGCTTCTTTAGTATTATACACACCTGGCTCCAAGGTTCTCCCAGCAACCTCACTTATCTCATCAAAGTTGTCTCCGACTAATCTAATTTTAGGGACGCTTATAAGCCCATTTATCTTATGTTGGGGCTCCGTATTACGTCGGAATGGTTTTCTTCGTTTATGTCTTATTGCCAAATGTCTTTTTTTAAGTTTTCAATTACTGGTAAATGTATGAGAAAAATGTGAAATATATAACTATTATACCTATTCCTTGATGTCTTGTTCTTTTGAGTTCTTGGCCATTGTAATCTCTAATCCATCTTTTTCTTTATTCATTTTGGCTTTGAACTTACTTCCGTCACCAGGATTATTACCTAAAATAAACTCTGCTAGCGGATCTTCTATGTATTTCTGTATCGCTCTATGCAGTGGTCTAGCTCCAAACTGTGGGTCAAAACCTTTCTCAGAAACAAACTTCTTAGCCGCAGCATCTAGGCTTAGAGAATAATTTAAATCACCCAATCTGGTCATCAGTGAAGAAAGAGCGATGTCGATAATCTTAAAGATATCTTCTTGATCTAAACTATTGAATATGATGATATCATCTATTCTATTTAGGAATTCTGGAGAGAAAGTCTTCTTGAGTGCTTTCTGTATAACTCCTTTAGAGTGATCTTCTGAAGAGTCTTTTCTAGTCTGTGTAGCAAATCCTACTCCCTGACCGAAATCTTTTAAGTCTCTTACTCCTATGTTAGATGTCATGATAATCATGGTATTCTTAAAATCGATTTTACGACCTAGTCCATCTGTAAGCTGACCATCATCGAGTACCTGCAGGAGTATATTATATACATCTGGGTGAGCTTTTTCTATCTCATCTAGTAAAATGACAGAGTAGGGCTTTCTTCTTACTTTTTCTGTAAGCTGACCACCTTCTTCATATCCAACGTATCCTGGAGGAGCTCCGATAAGTCTACTGATGGAGAATTTTTCCATATACTCAGACATGTCTATTCTGATAAGAGCCTCTTCAGAATCGAAAATATATTTTGCCAGCGATTTAGCCAGTTCTGTTTTTCCTACACCAGTGGGACCTAAGAATATAAAGGTTCCTATCGGCTTATTAGGATCTTTTAGTCCTACACGATTACGCTGGATAGCTTTAGTTACTTTTACGATTGCTTCGTCCTGTCCGATAATCATCTCTTTCATATCATCAGCCATTCCGACCAATTTACTACTCTCACTCTGTGCTACTCTTTGTACTGGGATTCCAGTCATCATTGCGATTACTTCTGCTATTTCTGCTTCACCTACGGGATGTCTTTTAGTCTGTGACTCTTCTTCCCAAGCTTGCTTAGACTGCTCTAATTTTTTGAGTAGTTTAGACTCACTGTCCCTTAAATCTGCAGCTTTCTCATACTGTTGATTCTTAACGGCTTTATTTTTTGCGTCTTTGACAACTTCTATTTCTGCCTCTAAGTCCTCTATGTACTTAGGTACATTTATATTTTTCAGGTGAGTACGAGCACCTACCTCATCCATCACATCGATGGCCTTGTCTGGTAAGAACTTGTCACTGATGTATCTCACTGACATGTTTACACAAGCCTCTATTGCCTCATCATCATAAGATACGTAGTGGAAGTCTTCGTACTTGCCTTTGATATTTTGTAAGATGTGTTTTGCCTCTTCTGGAGAAGGAGGCTCTACGATTACTTTTTGGAATCTACGATCTAAGGCTCCATCTTTTTCTATGTGCTGTCTATACTCATCTAGGGTAGAGGCTCCTATACATTGGAGGTCTCCTCTGGCTAGTGCGGGTTTAAAAATATTGGAAGCATCCAGAGAGCCCGTCGCACCACCAGCACCTACTATAGTATGTATCTCATCGATAAATAAGATTACATCGCTAGTACTTTCCAGCTCATTCATGATGGCCTTCATTCTTTCTTCAAACTGTCCTCTGTACTTTGTACCAGCAACTAAGGCTGCAAGATCTAGCATAACTACTCGCTTACCGAATAGGTTTCTAGAAACTTTCTTTTCTTTTATTTTGAGTGCAAGACCTTCGGCAATAGCCGTCTTACCTACACCAGGCTCACCGATAAGAATCGGATTATTCTTTTTACGTCTACTTAGGATTTGAGAAACTCGCTCTATTTCTTTTTCTCTACCGATGATAGGATCTAGTTTGTCCTCTTCTGCCAGCTTAGAAATATCTCTTCCGAAATTATCCAATACTGGAGTACGTGATCTACTTTTTCCTTTTTTAGGTTTTTGTCCAGAACCGAAGTTATCATCATCATCCATAGGAACATCAGAGTCTCCTGGAGCTGCAGAAGAGTAAAAATCTGAGTAGCCATTCTCATCTTCCTGGATCACGAATTCTAATTCCACCTTATAGGCTTCATAATCTACATCGAACTTTCTAAGAATCTTAGAAGCTATGTTTTCATTATGTTTTAAAATAGAAAGCATCAAATGCTCAGGAGAGATTTCTTCATTTTTATACAGCTTAGCCTCTAGAAAAGTTACTTTGAGCACTTTCTCGGCATGCTTATTTAATGGAATGTTACCCACATTTAGACCTGTGTTGTCAGATCTTCTACTTCCGGTTTGATCCTCTATCTTATACTTGAGCTGATCGATATCTACGTCTAAAGAATCTAGTACTTTGAGTGCAAGACTGTCCTTGTCCTCGATAATACCGAGTAATAGATGCTCTGTACCTATGTAATCATTATGCAATCTAACGGCTTCGTCGCGGCTATGCGAAATGATTTTTTTTACTTTCGGAGAAAATTTTCTGTTCATGTCTGGCCTTTTCCTATTTAAAATTAACGCTTTAAAATGGGTTCTGTTCTTATAGAATGCTTAAAATCCGTGCCATTTCGTTTTTTGACAACTTTTGTCAGTAAATCTATTACTTACCGCCGTTATGACGGCTTTGTATGCCATTTATCCGAGTGGTTTTATATTTCTTTTAGCTCTTTACGCTTTTGCAAATGGAAATAATGAGAAAAAGAATAAATTTGCATCCCTATAATAATGGTGACCTATGAAGTTTTCCTTAGATAAACAAAAATCGCATGCTATCTTTCAACTAGAAGAAGATAACTTAAATGCAGTATTGGCCCCGAATCTAAAATCAGAATTTGTCTTCTTGCGAAACGAAGGAGTTAAGAATTTGATTTTTGATCTATCAAAAGTTAAGTACGTAGATTCTTCGGGACTGAGTTCCATTCTTACGGCTAATCGTTTATGGAAAGATTATGGAAGCTTTATACTCACAGAGATTAATGCTCCAGCAGTAAAGAAGCTAATCGAGATTTCTAGATTAGAAACCATCCTTACAATCATCCCTACTATAAAAGAATCGATAGATTACGTTATGATGGGTGAGATAGAAAGCCAGCTTCTGAACGAGGAGGAGTAAAAATGAGTTTTAAACTCACCATCCTAGGGAGCAACTCTGCAAAACCTGCATATGGTAGGTTTACCACTTCACAATATTTAGACCTAGGACCTCAAGCTATTCTTATAGATGCTGGAGAAGCGGTTCAGTTACAGATAGAGAGATTTGGCTTAAAGCCAAATAAAATAAACACCATAGTAATAAGCCATCTGCATGGTGATCACATTTTGGGTTTACCGGGTTTGCTTTCCTCATTTAGTCTCTCTTCTCGGACCAAAGCCATAGACATCTATTCTCCACCTGGATTAGAAGAATGGATAAATGTGTTTAGAAGAATTTCTGGTTCTTACATAAACTATCCCATCAGCTATCATGAGATTACTGAGGAGACAGCAGAAGTAATAGTAGAAGAAAAGAATTTATCAATAACCGCCTTTCCAGTAAAGCATCGAGTACCAACCTATGGCTATCTTTTTAAGGAGATAAAATCGGAGCTCAATATTAATAGTGATAAAATAAAGGAATACGATTTATCAATAGAAGAAATTCTTGCAATCAAAAAAGGAGAGGATTTAATCAGAGAAGAAATTACAGTTGCAAATCATAAGCTCATCTTAAAGAAGCCTACTGCTCCTAAATCATATGCCTTCTGTGCAGATACAGATTATACAGAGACCTTTCTGGAAACCATTAAAAACGTGGATCTCATATATCATGAGGCCACTTATCTAAAGGACAAGGTGCAACAGGCAAGAGAACGATTACATAGCACTGCAGAGGAGGCAGCTACAATAGCTCGTATGGCTGGAGCCAAAAAATTACTAATCGGACACTACTCAAGTCGATACAAACATCTTACTCCCTTACTAGATGAGGCTAAAGCTGTTTTTAATGAAACTTACTTAGCTATCGAAGGAGAGGAACATTTTTTATAAATCCCTAATATTTTTCTGTGATTCTAGCTTGATATTTTGATAATTGGGATTATCTTTGCACTCCTTTAGAAACTGATCGGTTAGCTCAGTTGGTAGAGCAACGGCCTTTTAAGCCGTGGGCCCTGGGTTCGAGCCCCAGACCGATCACTAAAAAAAGCTCCACAAGTCAAAGGCTTGTGGAGCTTTTTCTTTTTATTATCTAGCTTGTTGTGTAGAAAATTTATTTCTCCACAACCAACTTCTTCAATAGAGGTTGCTCAGACAAGCTTTGATAAAATTCCATCACATAAAGTCTGCAGGCAACTGTGATACATTTGTGATACATTTATCGTTTGTGTTTCTAAGAATGAGGTCAAAATTTTCTGTCCTTGCATGTTTCTTATGACGACATGATTTATACTTAAAGCGGTATATGAATCTCATACTGGACTCAGTAGGAAATATGAAGTGAGCTGTGAAGAATTGGATTTTCTAGTAGATCTATTAAAAGAAGACAAAGCGGTTTTAGGTTCGAGAATGATGGGAGGAGGATTCGGAGGATGTACTATTAATTTGGTTAGAACCGAAAATCTGGAGAAGATTAAATCATATACTTACTCTAGATATCTAAACAAATTTAAAACAGAAGCCCAGTTCTATGAAGTCAATATAAGTTCAGCAGCCAGACTATTGGTCTAAGTCAGCGGAATTTATAATGAATTGAAATACAAATTTTTAGAAAAAGTCACTTGAATAGAAGATTAAAAGGAATACTCTAGTCTTAGATTAGATTTTGAACAAAAAAAAAAGTCTTCACTTCGATAAGCAAAGACTTTTACATCATTATAGAACAACTTCCATTATTTAGACTCATAATAAAGGCTTGAGTCACTTTTTATTATCCTTTTATTTTACACTTATTTTTAGTTCAATTGCTTTTTAGTTATGAGCAAAAAAAAAGTCTTCACTTCGATAAGCAAAGACTTTTACATCATTATAGAACAACTTCCATTATTTAGACTTATCATAAAGGCTTTGGTCACACTTTTATTGTTTTTTTATTCTAAGCTTATTTACTTGCTGAATGTTTCAGTTTTAGGCAAAAAAAATAAGCCTTCACTTCGAAAAGTAAAGGCTTATACATCATTATAGAACAACTTCCATCTTTTAGACTCTCGATAAATCGTAGAGTCACATATTTTTATTTCTTTTATCTAAGTTATTTCACCTCCACAGCTAGAACCTGCACCAGCAGTACATCCATAGCAATGTTGGTTCAGTACTATTTTACGATTACTAAGATCTTCTAAATCAAAATCATCTAGATGCTGACGTCTATTTGCAACCTTGAGATCCAACATTTGATTAAAATCACAATCATATAAATAGCCATCCCATGATACAGATATCGTATTTCTACACATCAGACCATCCAAGGTCATGGGATTAAAAGCATTTACGAGTTCTTCCATATAACTATCATAGTTTCCAGACTCTATCAGATAATCTAAGAATCTAGAAATGGGAAGATTTGTAATTGCAAATAGATCATTAAACTCTATATCGTACTTTCTTTTTAGCTGTCTTTTAAATTCTGCTTGAAGAGTAGCTTGATCACCTGGTAGAAATGCTCCGGATGGATTGAATACTAGGTGTAGTTGTAAGTCAGTTCCTTCTTTTCCATAACCTACCTCATTTAGCATCTGTAAAGCAGCGATAGAATCTTCAAATACTCCATCTCCTCTTTGATTATCCGTACGGCTCTTAGAGTAGTATGGAAGAGAAGATATTACCTGTACCTTGTTCTTTGCAAAGAATTCTGGAAGATCATGATACTTCTTATTGGCTTTGATAATGGTCAGATTACATCTATTCATTACCTGTTTACCAGCCTTGAAGCATTCTTCTACAAACCATCTGAAATGTGGATTCATCTCAGGAGCTCCACCAGTGATATCTACCTTAGGAATATCATTTTTTATAATAATATCTAAGCATTTTTCGAGAGTAGCCCTGTCCATATTCTCGACCTTCTTATCTGGTCCTGCATCTACGTGACAGTGAGCACAGGTCTGATTACAGAGCTTTCCGATATTGAGTTGGAATATTTCAAGTTTGCCAGGTACGAGGCTATCTATGCCATGATTCTTTATTCTAGAACTGAAACTTTCATGCTGCTCGGATGAGTTGCTTGTTTTTCCATTCAGGACTTGAAGCTGAAAAAATGAATTAGATAACTCACTATCTCTCGCTTTTAAAGATTTTGTTTTTTGTTTAACTCCCATTTACATCGACACTTTTTTAACATGATTCATCATCTGAACACCATTTACAAGAGTTGCTCCACTTTTGATAGCTGCAGCTACATGTACTGCTTCCATCATCTGCTCCTCATCTGCACCGTTTTTTAAACAAGAATGAGAATATGCATCGATACAGTAAGGGCAAGATTCAGAATGTGCCACAGCCAAGGCGATTAAGCACTTCTCTCTTACAGTCAGTGCTCCTTCTGTAAAAACCTCTCCATACCAATCAAAAAACTTCTTTCCCATGGCTTCCTGAAACTCAGTGATGTTTGGGAATTTTTTTAAATCTTCTGGATTGTAATACGACATTATTCTAGTTTAAAAATTTATGCAAGGTACTAAGTAAAAAGATTAAAAGGGTGTCCTAACATGGACAATATCGAAACTATAAAGCTTAAGACTGTTCTTTGTTCATATTTAAAATATTTATCATATGATAAATTAAAAGTGTTCTAATATCCCGATATTTATATTATGCTTAAGACTAATCTATTATTCTTCACTTTTTTGCTCCTATTTTCTTGTCGTTCTGACGATAAAGTAAAGAACATAGATTACTCAAAAGATGGCGGAAAACTAGTGAGAGTCATCAAGCAGATGGGAGAAATGCCCGCAGATTCCATACAGTATCTACCACTTATCGGAAATCTAGCTCAAAGTAAGGCGGAAAATGATAGTCTAGAATACCTGATTATCGGAAAGAACATAGAAAATGGAGATAACCTGTATGTTATGGAATTATCCACATTGGTCTATAATCATGAAAATCGAGTACAGAAAATCATAATTAGCGTTCCCCTAGATAAACAATTTAAATCGCTAGATGTAAGTAGTTTTGAAGAATTAGCCACCAATTATGGATCCGTAAAATGGGCACTGGAAAACTGGTACAATCATTTTGGAGGATTAGGCAATTCTAAATTTATAAGATGGGAAATGGTAACCCATAATTAGACTAATTTCGCACAGATTTTAAAAGAGCTATTCACTGAAGCAAGCAAAGTCAAATCGGTCAGAAATTTTAAAGGTTTTCGGAAAATATAGTATTGAATACCGTAAATCCATCGTTGGAATCGAAGAAAAGTGGGATTCTTATTCTAGGAAAGACATATTCCTGGAATCTACTTATTTAAAAGCTCTAGAAGCTGCTGCTCCTATCGGTATGAAGTTCAGGTATGTATGCCTGATGGCAAATGAAAAGGCGATAGGAGTCATGTATTACCAGATAATAGAAAGAAGCCTTGCAGATTCCTTACAGGGAAGTGGTTTAATAAAAAAGAGTCTGGCCTCTTTATTTAAAACTCATATGATGATAAGTGGTAACACACTTGTTACAGGAGAATACGGCTATCACTTTATGCAATCGATAGATAATGCTGAGGTTTTTAAAATAGTAGACGAGGTCTCAGATCTGGTGAAAGGAGAACTGAAGAAGGAAAAAATAAAAGTAGGTGCTCATCTTAAAAAAGATTATGCTCCAGTACATGTTCCAGAAGATCTCTCTCAATCCGATTATACGCTCTTTCAGGTGCAACCAAATATGCATATGGATTTTCTGCCAGAATGGAAAAATTTTGATGGATATCTAGCAGCTTTAAAATCTAAATATAGAGTCAGACTGAAGCGAGCACGTAAAAAAAGTGCTTCTCTAATTAAAAGAGAACTACAGATAGAAGATATAGAACAGCATAAAGAAATCATGTATTCCTACTATTTAGAAACGGTAAATGGAGCAGGCTTTAATTTATTTCACCTCAATAAGGATTATAACTTGAGTTTAAAAGCAGAGTTTGGTGATAAGTTTAAAGTTTGGGGATATTTTGAGAAGGATGAGTCTGGTGTTGAAAAGCTAATCGGATACTACACTCTACTCGTAAACTATAACGAACTGGATGCACACTTTTTAGGTTATAACCATAAGAAAAATGCTCAATATCAGACCTACTTCAATTTCCTGATAGATATGGTAGAGTATGGAGTAAACAAGGGATACAAGTCCATAAATATGTCTAGAACTGCTCTAGAAATAAAGAGCTCAGTCGGTGCTCAGCCACAAGAGCTAAAAGTATTTATGAAGTATAATGGATTTATGAATAGGTTCTTGCCGAGAGCACTTGATTACTTTGTGCCTGAAGAGAAATGGAAGGCTAGAAC